>CACOPQ010000023.1 GCA_902629125.1 uncultured Alphaproteobacteria bacterium | reverse complement strand
CAGCATTTTTTATAATTTCCCCTTCTTTAAAGGGATTACCCTCGGGTTTGAGATAAAGAGTTTTGCAAGCATCCGTCGTAGAGAGAATTTTAGCGGTTCGCGCCATTCTGAGTGCGCCTTTATAGGAGACGGGAAAACCACGTTTAGCTTTATCAATTGCTGGTTCAAGTAAGGTTTTCATAGGCAGTTTCCCGTAACGGTTGTGTGCCATTTCAAATCCTCGGAGCGCACCAGGAGTTGCTATAGACCGGTGCCCAAGCTGATTATGTTGCCCTTCGACACGTACCACAAACCTGCCATCATCGTCATTCGTAGAGTAGAGCTGATATTCTGCGCAGTTGGGAGCCGTGCACATAAAGTCAATTACCTCAGAGCTGTTAGTAGAGGCGAGGTATATTACCATGAACCCGCCTGCGCCAATTCCACAATCTAGTGGTTCCACTACTCCCATCACATGTGCCGCTGCTAAAGCTGCGTCTACGGCATTTCCTCCCAAGCGCAGCATAGATATAGCAGCTTCTGCACCGGCGGGGTTTGCAGAAGCAGCGGCTCCAAGTGACATTCGGCTAGTTTGTGATGTAATCAATTTCTTTTCATCCGCTCTTACTCTTACCTTTACGACACTGAGTCTAACTAGTTAAAGTGTCAAAAAGCAATTCATACTGACAACACTAGGGTCTAACAAACTTATTCGAGAGGCAGGTAAAATTCTATGAGCAAGATTTTTTCGGCATTGGTTTTGCGAGACACGGGTATGAATAATAATGATTCGCTAAAGTCTAAACTGCCAAAATGCTGGAATGTAGACGTCCTGAGTATAAAGGAGGACAAAGAAAAAATTTCGGATGCTTTACCTAGCTACGATGTAATAGTTGGAGGTAGGATTGGAATTGATATTCCTAAAAAGGGTAATCTCAAATTATATCAGGTTCCATTCACTGGCGTTGACTGGATAAATCCAGCAGATCTTCCGGTAGGGGTGCCTTTATGTAACACGTATGAACATGAAACCACTATTGCCGAGCACCTTTTGGGAGCTATGATTGAATGGCAAACAGGGTTGATGCGCGATACTGATAAAGATATGCGATCCAATTCATTCAATAATCGAAGCATAAATAAAGGGCCTCACCATCTTGAAATGATGGGAAGTACGGTTGGCATTATTGGTCTTGGTCGTATTGGGGTGGAAGTAGCGAAACGAAGTAAAATATTCGGTATGAAGGTAATGGCTGTTTCACGAAGCCGAAAAGACCCGGAGAGTTTTGTTGACTGGTTTGGTCAGTTTGATGAAATTGAGAAATTATTCAAAGAAAGTGATTTTATAATTGTTACTTTGCCGGGAGGAAAGCAAACGAAAAGTTTTATTAATCATAGCTGTTTTAGAATGATGAAACCGCAAGCGGTAATTGCTAATGTAGGTCGAGGGGAGGTAATACACGAGGCTGCTCTTTACGAAGCCTTGGCTTCTAAAAGAATAAGAGGCGCTATAATCGACGTTTGGTATAATTATCCAAGCGCATCAAATCCAAACCCATGGCCATCCCGATTTCCAATAGAAAAACTTGATAATGTGATAATGTCTCCCCACAACTCAGCGTGGACACTCGCAATGTCAAATAGACGATGGGAGTTTGTCGCCGCAAACTTAACACGCCTTGCTGACGGCGAATCTTTGGAAAACATCTGTTTTATTGGAGAACGGGTAGATTAACGAACGTATTTTAGTTAATATTGTCAGCAGGTGCCGTTAAGCGATGAACTAATGAACGATGGAAACACACATGACATTTAATTTAACTAAGGATCAAATCGAAATTCAACAGCGTGCTCGTGAAATCGCGTCTACTCTTGTCGCGGGAAACGCCGTGGAGGTTGATAAAAGTGAGCAGTATCCATGGGATAACGTAAAAGCACTTACTGATGCTGGTTTTGTTGGTATGACCATTCCTAAAGAGTATGGCGGCCCAGGTAGAAGTTTTCTTGAGGCCAACCTAGTTGTTGAAGAAATGGCTGCCTACTGCGGTCCAACCGGAAGGATTGCTGTAGAAGCAAACATGGGTGCGATATCCGCGGTCATGCATTACGGGACAGACTTTCAGAAACGGTTGGCAGCTGAATTGGTGCTCGCTGGTGATAAACCTGCGATCTGTATAACAGAACCAGATGCAGGAAGCGCGGCTTCGCAAATGACAACACGGGCTGACAAGCGTGGGGATAAATACGTAATCAATGGAAAAAAGCACTGGATAACGGGAGGTGGGGTTTCTAAACTTCATTTAATTTTTGCCAGGGTTTATGACGAAAATAACGTCGAGTTAGGTATCGGTGGATTTTTAGCAATTCGCGGGGAAGCTGATGGACTAAAGCTGGGAGCACGAGAGCCAACGATGGGACTTCGGGGCATACCAGAAACAGAATTATTATTCGAGAATTTAGAAATCTCGGAAAATATGGTTCTAATGCCGCCTTCTGGCTTTAAACGTGGCTTTGCTGATTTGATGAATGCCTATAACTCACAAAGGGTAGGCGCAGGAACTGTGGCCCTAGGGTTGGCTGTTGGCGCGTACAGAAACGCCTTAGAGTTTGCTAAGGAACGCGAGCAATTTGGTCGGCCAATAGCAGAATTTCAGGGGTTGCAGTGGATGCTTGCCGATATGTCAGTTCAAATTGAAGCGGCCCGTTCTTTATTACATAAAGCGGCTCTAAGTGCGGGGCAAAATGGCAGTCCCTTTCCTGATCCAACACTAGCGGCGCAAGGGAAAATTTTCACATCTGAAATGGCCCTAAAGGTTACAAATGACGCCCTCCAGATGTTTGGAGCGCGTGGCTATTCACGCAACTATCCGATGGAGCGTTTGGCTAGAGACGCCAGGATGTTCACTATTGGAGGAGGGACAGCGCAAATACTGCGAACCGTCGTTGCGTCTCGTATACTTGGAATGAAGTTGCCGCAAACACGCGAGGGATTTCTGCAGATGGCCGAACGGGAAGCATCAAAAAAAGGTTTGCAGGCAGCCGAATAGAAAATTTGTGACGTCACGAAAGCATAGAACAGCTGATATTATAGCCAAGCGTCTTTATGAGGCCGATGTAAGGTTTGCCTTCGGTATACCAGGCGGTGAAGTACTTACGATAATCGACGCATTGGAAAACGCTGGTATCAAGTTTCTTTTGTCAAAACATGAAAACGCTGCTGGATTTATGGCGGAGGGCGTTCACCATGTCACGAAAGCCCCTGGATTAATGGTTGCAACTGTTGGACCAGGAGCAGCTAATGCCGTTAATGTTACGGTGAATGCTTTACAGGACCGGGTGCCTCTTATCGTAATTACTGGATGCGTGGACCCTGCTGAGTCGGTGACTTATAATCATCAAGTTTTCGATCATTGCTCCGTTTTCTCCCCTATAACAAAAGCAAGTCTTCGGGTGTCGGATGGCTTTGTAGAGGAGCTTATAGATAAAGCGATAGCCATTGCTACCGAAGGTAGGCCGGGTCCAGTGCATCTTGACTTACCAATAAAAATAGCCAACCAACTTCATCCAGTGACCAAAATACCTACTAGAGCAACACCCGCACCAATAAAGCCGGCGAATGGGGAATCGCTTAACAAAGCCCGAAAGTGGTTACTGGAAGCGCAAAATCCAGTGATGATAGTTGGTTTAGATGCCGTCCATCAAAACGCAAGCAGCCCAATAATAGATTTTTGTAAAAAATTTGGCGTGCCCGTTGTCACTACGTACAAGGCGAAAGGTATAATCCCCGATGATGACGAATTAAGTCTTGGGGCCGCCGGTCTATCCCCGCTGGGTGACAAAAATATTCGTCCAGTCATTCACGCTGCTGACCTAATATTACTTCTTGGTTACGACCCAATTGAGATGAGAAGTGGTTGGAGAGATTTATGGGATTCCTCAAAAACAAGAGTTGTTGAGTTTCTAATAGAGCCTGAATATTCCTATATGCATAAATCTTCTCTACAGTTTGTTTGTGATATAAGTGAGGGTATTGAAGCGCTTTCAAAGGACTTGAAGAAAAAAACCACCTGGAAAAATGGTGAGTTGATGGAAATGCGCACCAAGCATAAGAAGATCTACGGTCAAAAGCAAGAATGGGGCCCGGGCGCTATTACAGAAACGGTAAGAAGGCTTGTCCCAAGAGATGCTGTAATAACAATGGATTCTGGGGCGCATAGAATTCTCATAAGCCAAGCATGGCGTACATATGTTCCACGATCTGCCCTCCAGTCTAGTGCATTCTGTACAATGGGGTGCGCGCTACCCCTTGCTACTGGTGCTAAACTTGCCGATCCAGGAAGAGTAGTTGTAGCGTTTATGGGGGACGGTGGTTTGGAAATGGTACTCGGCGAGCTTATAACGCTAAGGGATTTGGGTTTACCCGTAATTGTGATTGTTTTTGTTGACGCCTCTTTAGCGCTGATAGAAAAAAAACAAAGAGAGATGCAATATAAGAATGTGGGTGTTGATATGGACGAAACCGATTTCAAAAGCATCGCATTGGCCACGGGCGGCAAAGGGTTTGTTGTCCAAACAAGAACCCAACTGGAGGATGCCGTAAATATTGCGCTTGGTACTAGCGATACGTTTACTTTGATCG
The DNA here is from genome assembly GCA_902629125.1 of uncultured Alphaproteobacteria bacterium. Taxonomy (GTDB): domain Bacteria; phylum Pseudomonadota; class Alphaproteobacteria; order Thalassobaculales; family Thalassobaculaceae. The sequence goes on along the minus strand of CACOPQ010000023.1, from coordinate 30,275 downwards.
CGTGCAGAATACCGAGAGGTAGTTACGACGAGATAATTTAGTTAAGTAGATCGGCGAGTAACTTCTCTCCTGCAAGAGCCGATTGTACAGGCGCTGTGTAAGAGCCATCGGCATTGTGTATAATAACGCCCGGCAAGATTTTTATTGGACTTGCGCTACCTTTTGCACCGGAAACTATTACTCTTTTGGCAGGCTGCCCTGTTTTAGGCCATAAAGGATATACACGAAGGCCACCAAACTTTGATCTCATGAGTGACAGAATATGGTCGAGCCGGTCGGCACGATGAACAAGTGAGATATTACCTCCTGGCTTAAGAAACTTTGCTGAAAAATTAAGCCATTTGGCTAGATCAACTTCAGTTTCAATATTGGCGGAATTCTTGCGTTTTTCTGGAGAAGGATTAGAGCTATTGCTTTTTAGATAAGGGGGATTAGTTACGACGAGATCGAATGTATTTGGGACAAGGCTTTTATGAGGATCCGAAACAGAGCCCGTTATAGGTTTGAACCGCTTTTCGAAGCCGCCAGTTAGATTATTTTCTTTAGCAATTTCTATTAAATCTCTATCTAGGTCCATTCCAACGACAGATATACTGAGGTGATTGGATAATAAGCACAGCGAAATTCCACCAACGCCGCAACCTAGGTCCAGAACTTTCGCACCAGCCGTCGGTTTTGTTGCGCTCGCTAATAAAACAGTATCTATCCCTATCCGATATCCTCTCGCAGGTTGTTTGATTTGCAGTTTCCCCCCAAGAAAATTATCTATGGTGAATTTTTCGATTTTCATTTTATTCTTCACCAAGCTGTTCAAGTAGCTTTTCGGCTTTCGTATAGTCAGAAGAGGATACCATTAGGCGTCGAGGAATAGCATTGGCACTTCCTTCCATTATGCTCATATGGTTGTCGATTACATAACCTTCAATTCCAACTGACTTCAGGTGGGCCAGCAAGAAAGATAATTTAACAAGGTCATTGGTTCTAATAAGCTCTTTCAATTTTAATCTCAATTATTTTCAAAGCGATTTGCGTGACGGGGTGACGCAGTTTAAAACTTCTATGCAATCGTATACAAATATGTCAGTCAAGAAGCGTTTGCAGGAAATTGATAATTACGGAGTCATCGTGTGGCTACTATTATAGATTTTAAAACATCTGGAGAGTTGGCTAAAAAGCCGTCGCTAGACTTACTCATGAAACTAGTGACCAAGGATCTCGACAAGGTCAATGCAACAATACTTGAGCACATGCAAAGTCCTGTTCACCTGATACCCCAGTTAGCTGGCCACTTAATAGCAGCTGGAGGTAAACGTCTCAGACCAATGCTTACCTTAGGAACCGCTGCCCTTTGTCAATATTCGGGTGATCGTCATATAAAGTTAGCAGCTTGTGTAGAGTTTATTCATACGGCGACATTGTTACATGATGACGTAGTTGATGCGAGCGAGCTCCGAAGGGGAAAGTTGACGGCTAATTCAGTCTGGGGAAATCAGCCTAGCGTATTAGTTGGTGATTTTTTGTTTAGTCGAGCTTTTCAACTGATGGTCAGTGATGGGTCGCTTCACGTTCTAAAACTTTTATCGAACGCTTCAGCAGTGATAGCAGAAGGTGAAGTCCACCAACTGCTAACAACCAACGACACCACGACTAGCGAATCTGATTATTTGGAAGTGATTCAATCTAAGACCGCCGAGCTTTTTTCTGCTGCTGCTAGGATTGGTGCGGTTGTAGCGGATCGACCAAAAATCGAGGAAGAAGCTTTGGCCGCTTATGGAACTAATTTAGGTGTAGCGTTTCAGCTAGTGGATGACGCATTGGATTACTCTGCGCGGCAAGCAGAATTGGGCAAAACAATTGGTGATGACTTCAGCGAGGGAAAGATCACTTTGCCTGTCATTCTTGCCTTTCGAAGGGGCAATGAAAAAGAAAAGAAGTTTTGGAAACGTTGTTTGGAAGAACTTGAACAGCGCCCTGATGATCTAGATAGGGCTCAGTCCTTAATTAAACAGCATTCCACTCTAGAAGATACTATGACCAGGGCCCGACATTATGCTGCATTGGCTAGAGATTCATTGGATTTATTTAGCGACTGCGAAGCTAAGAAAGCTCTGATCTCGGTTATAGACTTTTGCATTGAGCGAGAATTTTGAAAATATACAAGAGGCGTGAAAGTCCTCTCAGTTCAATTTAAAAAGCTAAATGAATTTTCATCGCCTTTGTGCGATCCTGGGCAAGTTGAAATGCTTCATTAGCCTCCTCCATAGGGAAAACATGAGACAATAGTGGTTCGACATTGATTCTTTGGGTCGCGAGATACTCAGCAGCCCAAGAAAATTCCTTATCAAACCTGAACGAACTTTTAAGAGTTAATTCTTTTGTCATGATTACGTCCGAAGGAATAGAAATGTTCGTATTCTGAAATGTTCCTACTTGTACAAAAGTACCTCCTGGTTTGAGATTTTTTATTGCTTGCATTACTGCATTGCTATTTCCTGAAGCTTCAAAAGCTACATCAAAACTTCCTCTCGGGTCGCCTGTCAACGGTAGTTGGTCTACTGATTGTGAAATATCAAGAGCTCTTGTCGCGCCAATGTTCTCCGCTAATCGAAGAGGCTCTTTTTTAATATCTGTTATTGTAACAGTATTCGCTCCCCCTAACCTCGTCACCATTAGGATCAAACAGCCAATTGGTCCGGCCCCTGAAATCAAGACATTGGCACCAATTAAGGCTCCAGCATTCTGAACAGCATGCATGGCAACCGCAAGTGGTTCTGCGAAAGCGGCATGATGTAGGGAGAGATTTGAAGGTAGCTTAAAGCACTGCGATCGTTTTGTAGTAAAAATCTGGGAGAACATTCCTTGGATATGGGGAAATTTTCTGGAACTCCCTAAAAATCTCATGTCGGCACATAAGAGTTCTCTTCCTGAGAAACAATAGCTGCAGTTTTTACAAGGATGACTTGGGTTTACTACGACTAAGTCACCATTTTGCAAGTCTTTAACATTTTCTCCAACTGTCTCAACTACGCCAGCCGCTTCATGACCTAGGATAAATGGTTCCCTGACAGGGAAATCTCCCATTTTATAGTGTTGGTAGTAGTGAATATCAGAGCCACAAATACCCCCTGCTTTTATCCTGACCCTGACTTCATCTTTATCGGCGGGTGGTATTTTATGCTCAAGTATTTCTATCCAACTTCTACGAGTGAGAACTGCAGCGCGCATCAATTTTTCCTAGTAGATAGATATGACCTTCGCTATGAATAATATTTAATTGCCCTAAGTTTTTGGGAGTAGATGCTCTGCTCTTTTTCGGAGATCATTCGGGATGGGTTTTGGTCTGCGACTATCAAGATCAAGGTGAACACCGTATTGACTTAAGGTTGCTACCTCTTCGCCTGTTTCAGCATTTGCCATGCGATGATAAAATCTCACAGATGAACGGCCCAACTGGGCAATACAACTCTCAATATTAATTAAATCGCCAGACTTAACCGAACTATGAAATTCAAGTTGAAACTCAAATGTGGAAAGTCCAATTCTAAACTTCGTCAGGTAATCTGGAGTTAGTCCAAATGCTGCCATTATAAAACTATTTGCAGTCGAAAACCGATGAATATATCCAGGTAAAGAAAGACCGTCAGACCAGTTAATTTCATTTGGCTGGACTACGTCTTTCAAGGACTGCACCCAAGATGTTTCGTCTCCTGGTTGATGGCGATCTTCTTTACTGTCGCCATCCCACTCGATTGCGTTACCTTCTATAGAGATTTCCGACAAGGTCTGTTGCATTGTTGTGCATAAAATGTCGCTGTCGGCCTTAAATAATTTGTGTCCTATTATTGGGTTGTCGCCAGCCGATATTAGGGCGCTCTTTATATAATAAATATCCCGGTTGTGCAGCTCGGTTTTGTAATGTGTAAGCGCTGCTTTTGTCTTGGCAAATGATGGGTCTAACCCGAGGTGCCGGAGAAAACGAAAGGTTGCAGCTTCGAATTTTTCATAATAATAAGCTACGGTGAAATGCTCGGTTGAATCAACTTCCCATGGAGACACGTCACCTCTATATGTTTCTAAAAAATCTTCCACTATTTTCCTGCCAATGTTATCTTTAATTGAAGCGTTTCCTTATCAGATCTGTTCGTGACGCTTATCAAAATCCCAAACATCTTGAAAACCCATATCTTTTGCCATTGTCATGAAGTCTCTCAATGGAACTTCTACATCAACTGATGAGCCCGTCTCTTTGATAGTGCCATATACTGAATTCAAAGCATGAGCGCAGGCTAAAAAACCAGTTCCTGGATAGATAGCTACTTGATAACCCAAGTCTATATATTCTTGTTTAGAAAGAACAGGAGTGCTTCCACCATCCACCACGTTCACTAAAAGTGGCGCATCAAAACTAGCGCAAATCCTTTCCATTTCATCAACTGACTCGGGTGATTCTATAAACAAAATATCCGCACCGGCTTTGGCAAAAGCCTCTCCCCGCCTCAGTGCCTCGTCCAAGCCATAGCTCGTTCGTGCATCTGTTCTAGCAACTATGAGAAAGTCAGAAGAAGACCGAGTCTCTACAGCAACTCTTATCTTTTGCACCATGTCTTCAACAGGAATCACTCGTCTACCCGGTGTATGGCCACATTTTTTTGGGAATTCTTGATCCTCAACCTGTATTCCTGCTGCGCCCGCAAGTTCATAACCTCTGATTGTGTGTTGCATGTTCAATAAACCCCCATAGCCAGTGTCGCCATCTGCTATGAATGGTGTATTGATAACATTAGATATCATCTGGACCCGGCCCACCATATCGGTGTAGCTAGCGATCCCTGCATCTGGCATGCCTAAATGCGAGGCGACTGTTCCATAACCTGTCATGTATAGTAGTTCGAACTTAAAAGGGTCTGCGATACGAGCGGAGATACCGTCAAAAATTCCAGGTGCCGTAACAAGCTTACCTGGCTTAAATAGATTTTTTATGCCATTCATTTAAAAACTCCCGAAGGCTTACACTAATAAACGTTATTGTATAGCTTACAATCATTAATAACATAACGACAAATTTCGTAAACGATCCTGTAAGATATGATTAATCTAAACTAAACATTCTTTAGTTTTATCGAAACCGTAACAATAAAATGAAAGATCAATAATGTCAGAATTCCAAAGAACTGCAATCGTGACCGGTGGGGCTCGCGGCATAGGTCGCGCAATATCTGAAAAGCTAGCAATGGATGGCTTATGTGTTGGTTTGGCAGATAAAGACAAGGAGGCGGCTGACCTTGTAGCAGGTAAAATAAAGTCTACTGGAATGGTTTTTTCTCTAGAGGTGGATGTTTCATCTAGGTCGTCAATAGAAAGGATGTTGGCTGAGGCTTCGAGCCAGATGGGAAATATCGATGTATTAATTTGCAATGCAGGTATTATGGATAGGGCCCCATTTCTTGATATGCAGGATGACTTTTGGGATAGAGTATTAGAGGTAAACCTCGGTGGAGTTTTTAAGTGCGGCCAGATCGTTGCAAGAAGGATGATTGAGCAGGGTAAAGGAGGAAGGATAGTTAACGTCGCCTCTAACTCTGGTATTTTTGGCGGCCGTGGAAGAGCTGCTTATGGTGCAAGTAAGGCAGGCATCATCAATCTAACACAAACTATGGCAATAGAGTTAGCCGAACATGATATTTTAGTTAATGCAGTAGCGCCTGGACCCACAAAAACAAGGGATGAGCAACCAGACCAGCCTTGGCCGAGTGTGGCTAACCGTATGCCATTGGCTCGCTATGGTCGCCCTGAAGAAATAGCAGAGGTTGCAGCGTTTTTAGCATCGCCAAGTTGTAGTTTCACCACCGGTCATGTGATAGGGGCAGATGGAGGCTTTACAATATCGGGCATAATGGAGGGCTAAACAGAGATTTGCTATCAAAAGGCTTAAAAAGAGCTAAAAGGCTGAAAATCTGTTTGAATGTATAGTTGAGCGTGTTAAAAAAAAATATCTGAAACAAACGAAAGGAGGTGATCCGATGTCTAGTGAGCATAAGACTGTGTGGTGTGCAAGAGGGTTTCTTACAACGGTACCGGAGCAACCTTCGCCGCTAGCTTAGGCTATGAAATTGGGCCCACCACAGGTCCACTCACGAGAAGGCCCTTTTGGGCCTTCTTTTTTTAAAGGCGCGTCAGTCCGGACTTATAAAACCGCTTTAGTAACTGATTGGCGGCGTCCAATAAAAAATCCTCATCAACAAAAATGTCGTCTACTTTTTTATTTACAAGGGAGTAGCAAAGGTTTGCTGCTAAAGCAGGCTTAGTCTGTTTACGTAGATGGCAGTGAAGCGCAGGTCCCCCTCTATTAATAATGTTTGACATTACTCCAGGACTAAGCATGCCAGCCTCTTCCCAAACGTGGAGATTAACTAAATTGTGAATGTGGGAAAATAATTTTGGACCGACCAATTGAGGGCTTGCTGGAGCCTTTAACTGTTCGCCAATACGCTCCGTGGCAAAAATAAGAAAATCTAAAATTGGTGATGTTCGTCGAAAGCTGAGTACCGCGTTGTGCACATGTCTATTGGCTTTCCACTTTCCAGCTTTTGTTTTGGAAACCCAAATTTCCCGACCCACCAATTGCTCGGGTGAAAGGTCCACATCGAAGTGCTCTGGCGAAAATACTAGCACATCAGCGTCGAACCAAATTACCTGTTCTGCGCCTTCTTCAAAAAGTTGCCTAATTATTAGAAGTCTTGCTAGGTCGATCATCATTGGTATTCGGTTAGAGCATTTAACGGTAAAACCGTCCGGCAATAAATCCATCACCTCGTCTCCAAATAATATGTAACGGTAATTCCGTGTTTTTGCCCAAGAAGCAACACTTTCGATTGCCATTTCGATAACTTTTGGCCAAGGACTGGCATGAAAGGACTGTATAATAATCGGTCGTTGCATTATCGAATAGCTTTCACACGAGATGATCTGTAGAAGTTTATTGCATTTGAATAACCTACTGGGCTACCAAGAAGAATTAGATAGAAGTGTAGGCTTTTATACTTGTAGTATGAAGTTATTACTATTTTTTAGAAATTTGCAATTTTCAACATGGCCCAATCCGACCTGAAATTATCAAATACCCCGAATTCGATAGAAGCTTTAGTTGTTTGGTTTAAAATCGGCATTTTAAGTTTTGGAGGTCCAGCCGGCCAAATTGCTTTGATGTATCGTATACTTGTGGAAGAGAAACGGTGGCTTGATGAAGAAAGGTTTTTGCATGCATTAAATTACTGCATGCTTTTACCAGGTCCAGAGGCTCAGCAATTAGCTACTTATATTGGTTGGCTACTCCATAAAACCAAAGGTGGATTGGTTGCAGGTCTGCTTTTTATTTCACCAGGCGCATTGGTTATTTTTGCGTTGAGCTGGGTTTATGTAGCATTTAGCGACATGCCATTGATTGAGGCTGCTTTCTTAGGAATAAAAGCCGCAGTATTAGTTGTGGTTATTGATGCTGTGATCAAAATAGGGAAAAGATCCATCACGTCTGGGTATATGCTTGCGATAGCAAGTGCCTCTTTTTTTGCTATCTTCTTTTTCTCAATACCCTTCCCCTATATCATAATTTGTGCAGGAATTTTGGGGGTTGTGGTTGGACACCTTAGATTGAGTGATAGCCATAACAAGCCCTCAGAAACAAAAACAAACGATGATGTAGCAACCGTAATAGATAGAATGGAACTAGCAGGCGAATTATCACATACCCAGCCTTCCTTCTCTCGATCGGTTAAGGTTTTCACAATACTGCTATCGCTCTGGCTTTTTCCAATATTTTTGATTTGGTTGCTGTTTGGAGCCGAAAATATATTTTTTCAGCAAAGTATATTTTTTAGTAAACTTGCAATTGTGACATTTGGAGGTGCATACGCAGTCCTCGCTTATATGGCTCAACAAGCTGTTGAGGTTTTTAACTGGCTTACCCCAAATGAGATGCTTGATGGTCTTGGGTTGGCCGAGACTACCCCTGGCCCACTTATCCTAGTCACCCAGTTTGTAGGATTTATAGGTGCTTATAGGTCTGAAGCGGCTCTATCTCCAGTAACCCTTGGTTTGCTGGGCTCTCTTGTAACGTTGTGGGTAACGTTCGTACCATGTTTTTTATGGATCTTCCTTGGTGCACCATACATCGAGAGATTGCGAACAAATATCCGGATATCAGCGGCTTTGTCGGGAATTACCTCTGCCGTTGTAGGTGTTGTTCTAAACTTGGCGATATGGTTTGGAATGCACGTTACATTTAAGAAATTGAACGAAGTGACTTGGTGGAATTTTTCGTTGAAACTACCAGCCATATCAAGCATTGATCTTTTCAGTTTGGGTCTTACGGTTTTAGCAGGGATCCTTATATTATGGTTTCGACTTGGAACCATTTACACTTTAATTGGTTGTGCTGGTGCTAGCATTCTTATGACAGCATTTTTTTAGGGGTTCCTTAAAACCCTCTTCTTGGTTATTAGTATTCCAAAAAACCAGAGTTCAATGAGAGAAATGTCGATCGCTAAGAAATCTCTAAAGAAAGATAGTCACAGGTTTTGCGTTGCACCAATGATGGATTGGACTGACCGGCACGCGCGCTACTTTTTGAGACTTATTTCTGAACGGGTACGGCTCTATACTGAAATGATTACGCCGCAAGCCATTCTTTTTGGGGATAAAAAACGTCTTCTAGACTTTAATGTCCAAGAGCACCCAATAGCTTTGCAGTTAGGTGGATCAGAAGTGCTTCAGATGACTGAATGCGCTCGGATAGCTGAGGATTGGGGATACGACGAAGTAAATATAAATGTGGGTTGTCCCAGTGATCGCGTTCAAAATGGCTACTTTGGAGCTTGTCTCATGAAAGAGCCAGAGGTAGTTGCAAAATGTTTTGAGGAAATGAACCGAGTTGTAAAATTGCCGATAACTGTTAAGTGCCGCATTGGAATTGACGATCAAGTTCCTGAAGAGGCACTTCCAGAATTCATAGAGAAGATTTCAAATGCGGGTTGCGAAGTTTTTATTATCCATGCTCGTAAAGCATTCTTAAACGGATTAAGCCCTGCTCAAAACCGAGAAGTTCCTCCTTTAAATTATGCTTTGGTAGAAGAAATGAAGGCAAGATGGCCCAAATTAAAAATTATTTTGAATGGGGGTTTAGAAACGCTTGAAGAGGTAAGACAGCGCCTGTCCAAACTAGACGGTGTAATGCTCGGCAGAGCCGCCTACAAAACACCTTGGATTCTATCAATAGTTGATAATTTAATCTATGGAGAGCCGGAAAAAAATACGACTAGAAAAGATGTGATAGATATGATGGTCGACTATGCGGCTACTCAAAAGTCTTTGGGTGTACCGGTTAAATCAATAGCTCGGCATATGTTAGGATTATTTCATGCAGAGCCTGGCGCTAAGGCCTGGAGAAAGCGTCTTGCAGAAGAGGCCAGGGGTCTTGATGCAGAACCGGAAATAATCCGGCAAGCTTATTTCGCAGTCTCCGAAGCTGCTTCGTTAAAAATCCAAGGTGAGGCAGCATGACGGAAAGAACCCTTACAGCTGGCCAGAAGACGCTGATAGATTTAGGCCCGCTTGTGGTATTTTTCGCCATCAATTACTTTTATGGAATAATGATCGGAACAGCGGCTTTGATGGCGGCAACACTAGCTGTTATAATGATCACTTTTTGGGTGGAGAGGTCCATCCCTCCTATGCCAGCTATTACATGCCTTTTAATTATGGTATTTGGCGGTCTCACTTTATATTTTGACAATGAAATTTTCATAAAGATAAAACCCACTATCGTTAATACATTATTTGCCGCGGCTTTAATCCTTGGCCTGACATTTCGGCAAAATTTTTTGAAGATTTTACTTGGTCGCATGCTTCAATTAACCGATCCCGGCTGGGTACTAATTACCAAACTATGGATTGGGATGTTTTTTTTCTTGGCGATAGTTAATGAAATAGTTTGGCGGCTTTTCGAAACTGATACATGGGTAACCTTCAAAGCTTTTGGAATACCCGCATTAGTTCTTGTGTTTGGTATAATCATTACCCCGCTGTTACGTCGTCATAGTCCACCAAGCGAGAATTAACAGTTTTAAGAGAAAAAATGTTTGTTGTTTTACCAACTCACAATTAAGTAACTTTGACGTCCTGCTTTGCTATTCGACTTAAAAAAAGCAAACTGATCAGAGAACATCCGGCACAGCAGCTCATTATGAAGAAAGCATTGCCAGAAAGATCACTGTATAGCTTGCCAGCAAGTGGTAACATACAGCCTGAGAAAATGCCCCCGATTAGAGTATAATACAAACTTTGGCCAGTCGCTGAAATCTCTGCAGGGACGTGTTTGGTTAAAAAAGCCATAGCGCCCAGATGTGCAGCACCAAAAGTGAAACCGTGAAGTGTTTGCAATACAATAATAGCGATTTGGCTATCAAAGATTGCAAGTAATGGCCAGCGAACGACGGCAGCTGCTGAAGCCAATAGAAGTAATAACAAATACCCTATTTGCTTTTCATGTCTTCCAATAATCGTGAATAATATAATTTCTGCTAATACACCAACTGACCAGAATAATCCTATTATTGTCTCTGAATGTCCAAGGGAGCGCCAATACAATGTCCCAAAACCGTATAAAACTGAATGACTGATATGTAGTAGCCCAGTGGTTATTAAGAAGAAGATAAACAGGGGTGAAAGAAATAGTTTGGCATGGCTTTTTATTTTGGATTTCGTTCTTTCAACATTTGCCTGATTAGGAATAAGTAGGCAAGACAATGATACCAAGGTCATTCCTGCAACTAAAAACCATATAATACGATCACTTCTTCCTTCATCAAATAGCCAGCCACCTCCTAAAGTTGCAATGATGAAAGTTACAGAGCCCCAAAGCCTTATATGTCCATAACGCAAATTTCCTATCTTAGCAAAGTTGAGAATGACGCTTTCCATAATAGGTAAAACAGGTTGATAACAAGCAGCCGTCATTACTGCTAGTAGGAAAACAGGCCAGAAGTTCTGTAGATCAGATAGTATGAGGAAACCGATCGCACTCATGCCCATAAGCACGGCAGTTAAAGTTTTAGTTCTCCCTGTTGTGTCTGCAACATGAGCTACAATCGGCTGAACAACTACTTTTATCCAAAACGCTCCCGCAAGCACCCACCCAATTTCAACGGGCGTCAAACCAATGTCATTTAGCCAAAGTGGCCAGTAAGGCATGTAAATACCAAAAACAAAAAAGTACGTCGCATAGAACGCAGCCATTTTCCAGAAAGTGCTTCCGGAGTGGGTATATGCCATACGTTTCATGATATTAACTAAAAATCTAAATTCTTATAGTGGGCTGGAGGCTGTGTTCCTGGAATTAAATCCTGTAGAAGCGGACGAAAACTAGGTCTAGATTTAATCCGCGCATACCATTGCTTTGCTTGTTGGTAGTCTTCCCAACCAATATCACCTAAGTAATCGATACATGAAATGTGTGATGCGGCAGTTATATCTGCCAATGAAAAATTCTCGCCTGCTAGCCAGGCTCGTTGCTCAGCTAAATACTCTATATAACTAAGATGAGTATCAATATTGGCATAACCGGCTCTAATGGTTTCACTACTTGGCTCGCCAAGACCAAGGAAGCGTTTCATTATTTTCTCACCAAGTAAATATTCGGTCACTTCAGTATTGAATTTAACATCAAACCAATTACAAAGGCGTCGAATTTCAGCACGCTGTAGAGCTGTACCAAATATTAAAGCAGGCTCTTTTGACGTTTCTTCCAAATATTCAGCTATTGCTTGTGAGGTCGAAATCGTATTGCCATCATCCTCTATGAAAACTGGAACCGTTCCTGCAGGGTTAATAGAGAGAAACTCGTGTCGGCGTTCCCAAATAGGTTCAACTGCGAGTGATGCAGTTACTTTTTTTTCACCCAATACTATTCTTATTTTTCTAGAAAAAGGATCAAGAGGTAAATGTAATAGGCTAGGCATAACGTTCCGAGTATATGAGAGAAAATTTCTAAACAAAGGATAGCAGAAGGAGATATGGTCCTACAACGTTGACACTTGTTTTTTGATGAATCATTTTTTGCGTGCTTATGATAGAAAGGAATTGCATGGTCTTAGATTTCCCCAGGTTTTTGGATTACTGCAGCAGATAACTTAGAAAAATTCATTCGGCCGGACTATTAGTGCGATGACAATTAAAAGAAACAACCCGAAGAAATTTATAAGTTTAGGCGCATGCGTGGTTGACACAATTCTCAAAGTCCCGATGATATCAACAGGCGATGAGAAAATACTGGCTCAGGATGGTACTGTCATTGGGGCAGGTATGGCAGTAGCTGCAGCGGCTACGACTGTTTCTCTGGGTGGCTCTGTAAAATTGTGGGGTCGGATTGGCGACGATATTTTAGGTGATTTTTTCCTAAAAGACTTATTCAGCGTGGGAATTGATACAAGTTCAATTAGGCGAGTCCCAGGCGCTCGAACTGCCATGTCTTCAGTCTTAGTTGATGATACGGGGCAACGTTTAGTTGTATCATATTTCGATACATCGCTAGGCACCGATACTTCTTGGCTTCCTATGAATGAACTCGATGATGTAGATTGCATCTTAGTGGATGTAAGATGGCCAGAAGGCGCTTCATCTATCATGATAGAAGCAAAAAAGAGGGGGGTGTTGACGGTTTTTGACGGTGATGTAGCTGACCCGTCAGTCCTAAAGGAACTCGCACCACTTTCTACCCACGCAATTTTTTCAAAGCCAGGTTTTAGATTGTTCTCGGGATCTGACAACTTGGAGGCAAACCTTTTAGAATACACGCAATCACTTGGAGTGTTATGCGGCGTCACCCTTGGGCACGAAGGCTTTGTTTGGGTAGAGAATGGGAAAATAAATAAAATTTCACCCCCTCAAATAGAGGCCGTAGATACGTTAGCCGCTGGAGATGTCTTTCATGGAGCGTTTGCTTTGGGTTTGTGCGAAGGAATGTCCACAAAAAAAGCGGGACAATTTGCATGTTCAGCTGCCGCTATCAAATGCACACGCTTTGGTGGGCGTAAAGGAATTCCTAGCCGTGATGAAGTTGACGCTTTAGTTGCAGCAACATATTGACCATAAAACGAGAATATAAATCTGGGATATTATCTTCAAATTAAGGAAATTATGTTCAAATTACCATCCCATTGCTCTGCCAGACCTTCTTGGGTCTGCACCACCGGAAATTAGGCCAGTTTCTAGATTAGCACTAATAGCACAAACACCTGCTACGGCATCCGACCTTGAGGGGAGCCACTCTATATCATGACCAAGCTCGGCTAATTCTCTCCCTATATTTTGGTCAATGTCATTTTCTATCGATAATCGGCCAGGCTTACAATCGTGCGGTTCAAAAGAATTTGGTTGACTATGGGTGCTAAAGCGAGGCGCTTCAATAGCGGTTTGTATATCCATTCCAAACACGAGATGGTTGAGGAGAACTTGCAACATGCCTTGAGGTTGTGTGTCGCCACCGGGCGCGCCAAAGGGCATAATTAGGCGGTTGGGTTGAAACGCCATTGCGGGATTGGGTGTAAGTCGTGGCCTCTTACCCGGCGCTATCTCGGAGGCGTGACCTCCCATTGCAAACGATTGTGAACCCCTTGCCGACGGACAGAACCCAAGTCCGGGAATTACAGGACTTTCAAAAGATACATCAGAAGGAGTTATAGAACAAACGTTCCCTTCTTGATCGATCGAACAAGTGTAGGAGGTATCAGGGGCCGAAAATGATGCCGCTGTATTTGCTGAAGCTGGAAAAGGCGTAAATCCGTAGCCGTCTATGTGACCCGCGGCCGGCATAGCAGCAAAGGCTTTTTTGGGATTGATCAGTGCGCGCCGCTTTGACGCAAAATCACCAGAAAGTAATTGTTCGATAGGTACATTAACAAAATCTGGATCACCATAAAAAGTCTCACGGTCCGCAAAAGCTAATTTGATAGTTTCCGCTATGGTATGAATATAATCCACGCTATTGTGTCTCAACTTTGGTAGATCAAATCCTTCTAAAATACGGAGCATTTGGAGCAATACAGGTCCTTGGCACCAGGGCTTGCAACTATAAATATTTATATCTCTATATTTTATGGAAAGTGGTTCTTCTATGGGTGTGGAGTAGTTTGAGAGATCTTCAGCTGTAAGAAGGCCATCATTTTCTTCGTGAAAACGAATTATCTTTTTGGCTATATCTCCAAGGTAGAAGGCATCGCGTGCGGCTTTCAATCCCGCTTCTCTGCCTTTAGATGAGGCTGCAGCTTCTTCATCCACCATATATTGTATGCTGTTAGAAAGATCAGTTTGAACCAGCAGATCTCCTTCTTTTAGAGGTTGCCCATCTTTATGCCAGATGGCTTGGTTAGATGACCACAGTTTGTAGTTTTCACGATATCTAAAAAGAAAATTTGCCATAGTTGGGTGAACGGTAAAGCCCTCTCTAGCATATTTAATTGCGCTTGACGCAACCTCTCCAAAGGACATTGTCCCAAAATTAGATAATACTTTGATCCAGGCATCTGGGGCAGCAGGCACCACGGTTCTAAGGATGCCGAGTGGTATCTTCCCTTCATATTTTTTTTCGAAAAACTCTAAGTTAGCTGCTTTTGGCCAGTGTCCAAGTCCAGCCACACTAATTACTTTATTGAGTTTTTTGATATAAATAAGCATGGGAGCTACTCCCGAAAACTGCACCTGATCGCTATGTAAAACACCAAGCGCTATGCCCGCAGCAACGCCGGCGTCTACTGCATTACCTCCAGCTTCCAAAATTTTCAAACCAGCTTCAGTCGCAAGATAATGACCAGCCACAACCATATGACGTCTTCCGGTTATCAGAGGTTGTTGTGGCAACATTTTCAGCTCCGTGAGAAATATATTTTTGGTGTTTGATCTTTAAAAGTCTTTTCTTATTATCAGATAACAATGAACGTAATCCATACCATGGCCCGCGGGCGATTCTTCCACTAAGCACTGATATTTTCCGTAAAAATTATCCAGGATTTTTCGCTGTTCGTCTGGTGACCTCCGGTCTGATAAACCATTCGCGAATGTCGCTTCGCTCCATGATCTTAATGTAGGAATGTATTCCCTAGCAAATTTGACACTATCACCATGGCTTTTAAAATCCTCAGCAAACGGGCACGTAACGACTCGGGTCTCAACATGTTCAATACGCAGTCCTGCTTTGTAAACGCAACTGTTCTCGTCCTCTAGAGGAGCCGTAAATTCTTCTACTGTCCTGTAACTTTGTGGGAAGTTTGTATTTAAATACTCCTCCTCTAAAATTATTCCATCATTTATTAGCGATTTCCACAACAGATTAAACGTGTCGAACATATTTACGCCACCGGTCGATCCCAGATATCTCCCTTTTTCATCAATGCCAAAATTGAATAATGCCAGTCTTCCTGTTGGAGCCAAATCCCTCGCCCTATTAAGAAGCATCCGTTCCCAATCAAGGCGCCCTTGTTCTTGATAGGCAGCACGCTCTTCTCCTGTAGACCCTACCATGTGAATATGGTCGGAAATTATACACGGTTGTTCGCTTACATAATGAGAGGCAGTTGCAGAAATGCCGAGGTTTAATGATCCAGCTGGAAATATTGGTTTATGGAAAGAGGTTGCTGAAGAGAAAACGTATAGGTCATCAATATCCTCGATGTAAGTCTTCATATCAGTTTGGCCATGTACATTTTGAAACACTTGGCTAAAGTCATTCTTTGGAAGGTCCGTATAAACCATTTGGATTGGCCGTGATGGGGTCTTTTTCCTGATAAACTTAAGAATTTCGCCTATAGTTGACATCGACGTGCCGCCATCGGCACATCCCATGTCGGCCAATGTAAAAGTGGTTCCATCGTCTTTAGGGTTCATTCTTGCCAAAGAATCAAAAATTAAGTGGGCGGCGTTATCTATGACGTGCTTTGCACCAATGGTTGCTTTTGAATAATAGCCACCACCCTTCATCGACATAAATCCTTCAGTAGTTCGGGTGTCATCCATTAATTCATCTCCTGTCGTGGGGAAAATTTCTTGTTCGGATTTTCTTGACCTTTTTTCTTGTTATTAAATGTTTCTACAACTTGTTTGTTAGAAAACATTCCGCATTTTAGTTCTCGATTTTAATATTAGTACCCTCCTCTGTTTGCCACGCCACCATCAAGATTGATCGTAGTACCAGTTAGCCAAGAGGCTCTTTCTGAACACAGGAATACGACGACATCAGCAATTTCTTCGACTAATGCGGGGCGATTTAGTGGCATCCCAGAAAAATAATCCTGCCAGCGGTTTTCATCGCCTTTTTCGTCTCTGGCTCGTGTTTTCAGCATTGTCGTTATCCTTTCGGTCTGAACGGCTCCTGGGCACACTCCCAACACTCTCATCCCCTCGTCTAAGGCGTGCGCTCCCATCGCATGCGTGAAACCGATAATTGATGCATTTCCAGCGGACCCTGCAATGTAATTTCTGTCGACCCTAACGCCAGCTAAACCGATGATGTTCATAATTACGCCTCCACCTGCATCCCTCATTAAAGGATAGTATCTGCGCGTCATATTTATATAACCAAAAACTTTTAGATCCCATGCCGCTCGCCACCTTTCTTCCTCTACCGCTTGAATGTCTCCCGCTGGGATGGCACCTGCGTTGTTAACCAGAATATCTATTGTGGGACAATTTTTAACTAGTTGATCTACATGCATTGAATTTGATAAGTCAAAACTGTGAATTTTTATTTGGACACCGTGCTCTGCCTCAATTTCTTTTTTAGCATTTTCAAGATCTTCTTTGGTTCTTGATACTAAATGGAGATTACAGCCTTCAGCTGCGAATTCTTTAGCACAGGCCAATCCTATTCCCTTTGATCCACCTGTGATAAGCACAGTTTTGTTGCGAAGATTTAAGTCCATTTTGTTCCCCAGAGTAAGAGTTATATTTCGTTAATATTGAAATTTTTATTATCGATTTGGCAAGTAATGCTTTGGTGAAAGTAAAGTTATTTACCCTCGGTTCTTTGAAATGAAAGCCATCTCGATTTTTTTTTGATTTAGTTGGAACGGTCTATAGCGGATTTGGTGCAAATGCTGTCGCAGTAGCTAACATACAGCTAGATATTTCATGATTAATATTAATAGCTTTTCCGGTAGTCCTCCGTAGCAAAGTTCGAAACTAAATTATAGTGGTTTTGATTATGACTGGAGTTTCGAATATTCAGAAACGAAGACTACAGCTTGTTTATATAAATGAAGTATATAAGGCTTTTATTTCTGTTCTAATCACGAGTGAATTCCTTATTCATTGAAGATTAAACAGATACACCCGTCTTCGTTCAGAACAGCCTCTGACCCTGGCGGGACCACACAAGTAGCATCGTATTCCTCTATTATACATGGTCCTTGTCTGGGTTTAACTAGGCTACTTCGCGAAAAAACTCGGATTTCTTGCCAGCCAGTAGACTGACCAAAGTAGGCTTTCCGCGAGGTTGCAGTTTCGCCGTTATTGGGCTCATACTTCGGAAATGTTAGTTGATCTCCATTTGCGTCGAGCCCTTTGGCAATAAGTCGAACAGTAACCAATTCAACTGGTTCGTCATCACTTGCTCGGTGTCCGTATACAAGTTCATGTTCAGAATGAAAAGATTGTTCAAGCTGATATAATAAGGCGTTATCTACTCTGCCGGATTCGGCGGGTACGGTTAACTCAAATGTCTGACCCTTGTAATGCAAACTCGCGGTTCTACTGAGCGATTGATTTTTAGGTTCAAAACCATCCCTTTTTAATTGATCAGCAGCATTGCTTTCCATTTTTTTCCAAGCGTTACCGATCAGCTCTGGTTCAACTTCGCGCAGCAGAACTCTCAATGTTTTCGAATAATGATGCTCAACATCTGCGTAGAGAAGGCCGAAGGCTGAAAACACACCCGGCGCGGGGGGTATGATTATTTTTTTAATGCCTAGCTCCAGGGCCATCTCGGATGCGAACATCGGTCCATTTCCCCCGAATGCGCAAAGAGTATATTGACGGGGATCGCGGCCACGTTCTGTTGAAACAGCTTTAATGGCGCGGATCATATTTGACGCAGCCACTCTGCGTGCGCCAAGAGCCGCCTGCTCAGCTGTAAGGCCCAAGGGTGCAGCAACTTTTTGCTCAAATGCAGTGACTGTCTTTTCAAAATTGAGTTTGACCGACCCCCCAGCGATAGCGTGGGGGTTTAGGTAACCTAAAATTAAATTTGCATCGGTAACAGTTGGTTTATCGCCTCCCAAATCATAGCAAATTGGTCCTGGGAAAGCTCCGGCGCTTTCGGGTCCTACAGCTAAAGCACCGCCACTATCGATGGATATTAATGACCCTCCACCCGCTCCAACCTCAGCTAAATCAATAGCTTGTGTCTTCAACAAGTATCCTGCGCCAGTAAGAAGCCTCGAGCCAGCTAGAATTCCACCACCAACTTCGAAGTCATCAGCGCGAGCATATTCCCCTCGCTCGACCATCGATGCTTTCGCTGTAGTGCCACCCATATCAAATGTAATGAGGTCCCCCAATTTGGCCTTTTCTGCCAGCAGACGTGCGCCAACTACACCGCCTGCTGGCCCCGACTCGATTATGTTCATTGGCAGTTCAGCTGCTGTTTCTACAGGTGTTAAGCCCCCGTTCGATTGCATTAATAAAAGTTCTGCGTTAATTCCAGACGCGATTAAACCAGCTTCTAGAGTCTCAAGATATTCCGATACAATTGGCTTAACATAAGCGTTAATAGTTGTAGTTGATGTACGCTCGTATTCTCGTATTTCCGGTAATACTTCTGCGCTTATCGAGAATGGGAGATCAGGTGCAAGTCGCTCAATAACTGATTTTAACAAAAATTCATGCTCAGGATTTGCATATGAATTGATCAAGCAAACCGCAATAGACTCAACTTTTTCGTCAATCAGTTTCCTTACAGCTCGTTCTCCCTCCTTGACTGTTAGAGGCTTGACAACATCTCCAGCTGAATTCACACGCTCGTCTACCGTGACCCGAAGGAACCGCTCGACCAAGGCTGGGGGCTTAGTCCAGGCGAGGTCGTATAATCTCGGCATCCGAAGGGTCCGAATTTCTAAGACATCTCGAAAACCCTTTGACCCAATAAGTCCCGTTTTGGCCCCCTTACGTTCAAGTATGGCATTGGAAGCTACTGTGGTACCATGGCGAACCTGCTTAACCATTGAGGCCGTAAGCTTGTATTCTTCAAATACTGTGTCCAGCCCATTTATTATAGCGCGGGCATAATCGTCCACGCTTGAGGATACTTTTTTTACGATAACTTCGCCATTACTAGCCCATAAAACAATATCTGTGAAAGTCCCACCAATATCGACACCTACACGCAAACTATCCATACTCAAGCTCCAATGTTTGGTTTTTCTCGAAGTACAGCAGGTAATTTAGACCATCCACGAAGACGTTTTATTTCCGCACGTTTTAACTGTGTAGCTTTCTCGTCGACCTTATCAGCCTGCAGAACAACCCCATAATCTTCAAATGCTCTTTGTCTACTCACTATTTCGTTGCGAACATCCTTCGCAACAGCTGCCGGGTCTCTTTCTAATGGGTCACCCCAACCGCCTGCGCCTGCTACCTCATGCCTAAAAATCTCCCCTTTTTTAACTGTTTCCGTAAATTTTGGTGGCATGATAGTCGAGTTACCATCTGGATCCCAAATATTTACCGATGGTTCGCCTGGATAGCCTCCATACAAACCGTATGGTTTAAATCGCTGTCGATCTGCACGGATTTGCAAAACCCCCTCAGTCTCAGTAAAGCGATATTCACGACAGTAAGGGGCGCCACCGCGAAATTTACCAGCCCCGCAGCGATCCTTAATAAACTCATAAGCAAGTATCTCCAGAGGGTTCTCAGCTTCTATTACTTCCACGGGTTGGCTTGCCATATTGGCGTAAATATTTGAATTTCCATCGAGACCATCAGCCCAAGGGCGGCCGCCCCAAGTGCCACATGTAAAGTCAACAAAGATAAAGGGGTTTCTGTTGGCATCGTAACCCCCAACAGAAATTCCAGTATTACCTCCATCAGAGGCCGCAAAAACGCGATCAGGAACCAACTGTGAAAGTGCGCCCATAAGGCAGTCGATCATTCGAAAACCTGTCAGCCCTCGGGCAGCGCAAGGAGCTGGTAATTCCATATTGGCAATGGTGCCCTTTGGCGCAGACACATCAATACAGCGAAAAAAACCTGCGTTTGTTGGAATGTCAGCTTGTAGTATGCACCTAATGGCAGCATAACTAGCTGCTTTGGTGAAGGATAAAGTGTTATTTATAGCTGCCTTGACTTGTTTGGCTGTTCCCTCCCAATCAACTTTGAAAGTGTCTCCAATTTTTTCAATTGTTACAAAAAGTCGGATAGGTCTTCCGTGGTCAACCCCATCATCATCTATCCAATCTTCAAAGCTTACTTTTCCATCGGGTATCTTCGAAATTGCAGCGCGCGCAACTCTTTCCGCATAGTCAGTTAAGTCACGCATAAGTTTCATTGTTATTTCGCGGCCATACCTGTTAACTACTTCCAAAAACTGCGTCTCAGCGGTATGACAAGCAGACAGCTGGCCTCGAAGATCGCCAAAATAAAGGGTGGGTGCTCTTACATTTTTCTCGATTATTCGGAAGAGAGTGTCATTTGGCTTCCCCTCCGCATAAAGTTTAGTTGGGGGGATCCGCAATCCTTCCTGGTATATTTCGGTTGAGTCAGCCGCATTTGACCCTGGAACCCTGCCGCCTGTATCCACATGATGTGATGAAACACACGCAAAAGCTACCCGGTGGCCCTCGTGAAAAATTGGTTTTATTACAAATAAGTCAGGGAGATGCATGCCACCCTCATAGGGATCATTAAGACAGAAGACGTCACCTTCATTAATGTCATTTTGGTATCTAGACATAACTGCTGCTAAAGCGGTTGGAACCGACCCTAAGTGCCCAGGGAGAGTGAGGCCTTGTGCCACGAGAGTGCCTTCTTCATCACAAAAAGCTGTTGCGAAATCCATATTATCTCTAAGAACGCCTGAATAACTGGTTCTTACAACAGTTAGGGCCATTTCATCAGCTATGGAGTGCATCGAATTTTTAAATATTTCGAAAAGAACCGGGTCTGCTTCTTCTATCATCCGTTTTCCACTTCAATTGGCTTTTTCATGCAATATAGCTTAATAAACTGCCGCAGAGCGAAAATAAATTTGTTGGCTCTGAAATCGTTATATTACTTTTTGGCCAAAGATCCACGCTTTACCTTTTTAAGCCTACCGTTTCCTAGTGTTAGGTCCAAGTAACCCTTGATTTGATATTTGAAAATAAAAGCAAGTTAATAGGAAAAAATTTGGGATGCTGATGTTATTCTGTTTTGGTGACTAATCTGAATCTTGGTAATTTTTTCTGATGTCAAAAATATCAAAAATTCCTTCAGTTTTTTTAGACAGAGACGGTGTTCTCAACGAGGATATTGGCTATGTTCACAAAGCAAGCCAAATTAATTGGGTCCCTGGGGCAAAAGAAGCTGTGGCATTACTTAAAAATCAAGGTTATCTAGTTTTTGTGGTAACGAACCAATCTGGGATCGCTAGAGGTCTATATACAGAAGAGGAGGTTGAACATCTGCATGCCTGGATGAATGGGGAGTTGTTCAGATCTGGAGGCAGTTCTATTGATGATTTTCGTTATAGCCCCTTCCACCCAGATTTTGAGAATGAGACCTATGCCAATTTTAAGGATTGGCGAAAGCCTAACCCTGGAATGATTTTAGATCTTATGGAAAAGTGGCCTGTTGATAACCTTCGATCCTTTTTAATTGGAGATAGACAATCTGACATTAAAGCCGCAGAAGCAGCTAATATTAGAGGTTTTTTATTTGATGGGGGTGACCTGCTCACTTTTGTCGAAGCTATATTGGCATCCCGTTAAAAAACGCTATAAGTTATGGCTTTGAAAAATTTGATTAAGCGACTTAATGGAATTTAATTAGTTAAGTAGTTGTGGGGTTCTTTCATAAGCCATGTCCACTCAGAACCATTATTTGGATTTAATAGCCCGCTTTGGCGGAAAAAAAGTAGCCGTTATTGGCGATATCATGCTCGATCGCTCGCTTTTTGGTGTTACGGAAAGGTTTTCAGCTGAAGCACCTATTCCAATTGTCGATGTTAAGTCAAAGATAGAACAGCTAGGTGGTGCCGCCAATGTTGCAAATAACCTTAGAGCGCTTGGGGATATACCCATTCTATTCAGTGTGGTTGGCGATGATGAGGATGGCGAAGTCCTAAGTAAATTAGTTGAAGATGAGATCCAAGGTGAACATTTTATTTTTAAGGAAAATGATCGACCAACAACAGTTAAAATGAGAACTTTCGCTCGGGACCGTCAAATCGCTAGAGCAGATTTTGAAAGCAGGGAACAGATTAAAAAAGAAGCTATTGAAAAATTACTAACGGGATTAATTAGTCTTGCAAATGACATTTCCGCGATTGTGATTGAGGACTACAACAAGGGACTGCTGACGGTATCTTTTATCAAGGAAATTTTAAAAATAGCAAAGAAATTTGATCTTAAAATACTTGTCGATCCAAAATTTGATAACTTTTTCGTATATGAGGGCGTTACTCTATTCAAACCCAATATTAAGGAGTTATCGGAGGCTACATCTATCAAAATCTCCAACGTTGCGCACGTTGAAGAAGCAGCCAGCATTGTCAGAAAAAAATTGAAAACCCAATATGTCATGGTAACGATGGGTAAGGATGGTATACTTCTTATGGATGAAAATGAGCGCTCTGTAACGCGACCAGCCTTTGTTCGAGTTGTAAATGATCCTGCAGGTGCTGGCGACACTGTAATAAGTGTGATGGCATCTGCGCTGGTGGCGGGGATCTCGCCAGAGGATGCAATGGTCATAGCGAACTATGGGGGCGGCGCTACTTGTGAGAGGGTTGGAATACAGCCCGTTACTCCACAAGATTTAAAAGATGCAATCTGCAGAAATGAGAAGAATTAATTGATGTCTTTTCTCTCAAAAGTTTTAAATCCCTTAAGAATTTTCATACGATTAAGAGTATTAATGTTTTTAGTATCAATTATTCCCATTAGCTTTATGTCGAGGCCCGATTTTATCGCTAATGTTGAAGCGGCAGAGATACGGTCTACCAATGAAAGGCATTATAGGCAGGGTCCCAACAAAGGAAAGCCGGGGATGTTTGGGGCCCAAGGAAAAAAGTATAGAACTAGGATAATAGAAGCACCCAAAAGAGGTATGATAGCAAGTAACCCACAACCATTATTTAAAGCCGCTTCACTTGATCGAGTAGCAAGTAAAGCTTGCCGCGATGGAAAATTGCGTCGTTTTGGTGGCGGTGTGGCAGAATTTGGCGGTAGAATTTATCCAGCTGCAACACCTACCGATATTGCTCGCCAAGCTGGAATTGAATTAGAGCCAGGGATTTATATTTTCGTAAGCGAGGGATCGACTGGTTGCCAAGTTTTTCTCTTCGAGGAATAAACTATAAGGCGAAAGTTTATTTGTAATAAAGTTGTAATGAATCATTGATAAAATTAGTGGCTTTTTACGTCGGGAGATGAAGACTTTTGGTTAGAATTGGCATAAATGGCTTTGGAAGGATTGGTCGTCTGGCGCTTCGTTGTGCTTTTGAAAGTAGTCAAACCTCTCTGATTGCGCAAAATCCTGAAAAATATAAAATAGTGCAAATTAACGAGCTTAACGGTGATGTACGAACAAGTGCCCATCTTCTGAAATTTGACAGTATTCATGGTCGTTGGCATTTCGACATATCTTCTAATGAATCTGCAATTCAGGTTGAAAAAAACCAAATAGGGTACAGTAGCAGGGCAACACCATCTGAGCTTGACTGGGGTGAGTCAAAAATTGATCTTGTAATTGATGCTACCGGGCAGTTTAAAACTATTAGTGATCTGCAACCCTATTTCGATCTAGGCGCCAAAAAAGTTGTGGTAGCGTGCCCTGTCAAGGATCATCGAGCGTTTAATATTGTTATGGGCGTGAATGACCATCTTTATGACTCTAAAAAGCATGATTTAGTAACGGCTGCATCGTGTACAACAAACTGCCTCGCGCCATTGATAAAAGTATTACATTCAAAGGTTGGCGTGCGGCATGGACAAATTACAACAATTCATGATGTTACGAACACACAAACGGTCGTGGATAAACCGCATAAAGACTTGAGGCGTGCTAGATCTTCATTACTAAATTTAATACCCACCTCTACTGGTTCTGCATCAGCGATTGGATTAATTTTCCCTGAATTAGAGGGTAAATTAAATGGGGTCGCAGTGCGCGTGCCACTATTGAATGCTTCCCTAACAGATGCTGTTTTAGAACTAGAAAAGCCAGTAGATGTCGAACAAATCAATAATTATTTTTTAGAAGCAAGCAAGGGAAGTCTGGCAGGAATATTAGGCTTTGAAACAATGCCCTTGGTGTCTACAGACTATGTGGGAGACCCTCGATCATGCATTGTAGATGGTCCATCTACAACGGTTGTTAATCATACGCAAGTTAAAGTATTAGCTTGGTATGACAATGAAATGAGTTATGCACATCGCTTGGTAGAGCTTGTTGAAAAAGTTGCTGAAGATCTAGATTGACCTGCCCCGGGAACCTTAATTGACTGATATACGAAGTTATATAGTTGTAACGGCCTCATACTGGGGGTTTACGCTCACCGACGGCGCGCTCCGGATGCTTGTGCTACTTTATTTCCACACACTTGGTTATTCCCCTCTCCAGTTGGCATCTTTGTTCCTGTTGTACGAGTTAATGGGAATAATCACCAACTTGCTTGGAGGATGGATCGGAGCAAGGGTTGGCATTAAAATCACGTTGTTTCTTGGTTTGATTTTACAAATTATTGCCTTGATGGGCTTGTCCGCACTAGACAATAATTGGTCGGAATTATTCTCACTAAGTTATGTTTTAGTTCTGCAGGGTCTTTCAGGTGTGGCTAAGGACCTATGCAAAATGAGTTCAAAAAGTGCAGTCAAAATATTTTCGAGCAAAGACAACCCTTCTATGCTTTTTAAGCTTGTTTCTGTTTTAACAGGGTCGAAAAATGCGCTCAAAGGCGCTGGTTTCTTTCTAGGCGGCCTTCTGCTGGCAAGTTTCGGCTTTATCTACTCTCTCTGGATAATGGCTGGTGCGTTAGGTTTGGTTTCAGTTGGCTGCGCTTTATTTTTTACTAGTTCGGTCGTTAAAACGAATAGAAAGGCAAAGCCTTTCGATATATTTTCGAACAACGGGCCAATAAATAAGTTGTCTGCTGCCAGAGTTTTTCTTTTTGGTGCGAGAGATATGTGGTTTGTGGTTGCATTGCCAATTTTTCTTTATGAACAACTTAACTGGGGATTTTCCGAAGTTGGGAGTTTCCTCGCCGTATGGGTGATTGGCTACGGTGTGGTGCAGAGCTGTGTGCCAACCTTCATAAAAAGCTCTAAGGATGGTTTATCTAATGAAGTAAAAGCGGCTAAGTTTTGGATAATCGTGCTTTTTTTCATAACAGCTATATTTGCTTTATCGTTGGGTTACAGCTTCGATGTAAGCAAGATTGTTATGCTTGGCCTAGCCGCCTTTGGGCTTTGCTTTGCCATTAACTCGTCTATTCATTCATACTTAATTCTAGGCTTTACGTCTGTAGATAAGGTGACCCTTTCTGTCGGGTTTTACTACAGTGCGAATGCAACTGGTAGGCTTATCGGCACATTTTTGTCTGGAATAACTTACCAATTAGGTGGATTACAAGCGGCGCTATATGCTTCTGCGGGAATGTTATTAATCGCAGTTATTTTAACGATCATAATGGCATCGTCGTTACGCCGGCTCGAAGGCTAAATGCTATTGCGAAGATAGCTTGGTGATAACTCAAATAATTTCAAGATCGCGAAGCTCTTTTATCCGAGTTTTACTTAAGCCAAGTTCGTCTAGTAAACGCTCTGTATCTGCACCAAGTTTAGGAGCAGGCTTGCGCAGAGCAGCATCTCCACCAGACCGTATTGGATGAGCAACCATTCTGAAAGTTTCATTAGGTTTTGATGGGTTGGCGAATTCGTGTATAGCGCCCCGTTCTTTAACAAATGGATTCTCCATTGCTTCTCGAATATCGTTAATTGGTGAAGCTGGAACACTTCCGGCAAAAACATTCAACCAATCTTCTGTCGATTTTTTTGACAACTCATTGTCGAGCATTTCCTGAAGAGTATCCCTATGTTGCAGTCGATCCTTAAATAATTTGAACCTTGCATCATTCAACCAATCCTCACGGTCCAGTTTTTGGCATAGAATTGGCCAAAACTTTTCTTTGTTACACATTATAAATATCCAGCCATTCGCTGTTTTGTAAAGTTGACAAGGCGTAAGGGAAGGGTGTGCGGATCTTTGTAATCTCTCGGTAACAACTCCTTCATTCAAATACCAAGTGGCAAGATAATTTGTATTGTGAAGCGCAAGATCAAAAAGTGATACATCCATGTCGCGGCCAGTCCCGCTGGAGCGAGCTGCTACAACCGCCGAAACCAACCCAAAGGCCATTGCAAGCCCCGTCATCATGTCAACCACGGATAGACCAAACCGCGCAGGCGGTGTCCCTGGTTCGCCAGTTACTGAAAACCATCCGGCCTCCGCCTGCATTAGGTAATCAAAGCCGGGCCAATTACTTCGCGAGCCGGTCCTTCCGTATGCTGTAAGGTGAGCACAAACGATCTTTGGGTTCACTGACTTAAGAGAAGCATAATCGAGTCCTAATTTTTCTGGTACATCGCCTCTAAGATTATTGGATACAGCATCTGCCGTCTTTACCAATTCATGAAATAATTGTTGGCCTTCATCCTTTTGCAGGTCAATCGTCATACTGTGTTTATTAGCGTTGAAGCTATGAAAGAATTCACTATCTTCTGGTCCCAAAAAGTAAGGGCCTACTGCCCTCGACATGTCGCCGCCGTCTCGAGGGTTTTCTATCTTTATAACTTCGGCGCCTTGATTGGCGAGATACATCGTGCCAAAGGGCCCAGCGCCATATTGTTCAACCGCTAAAACCCGGACCCCAGTCAATGGTTGCATAGAATTTCCTATCGAATGTAAAGTTGTGTCTTTTCGATATTTAGAATGCTCAAAACAACACCGAGAATCAACGGTCTATGATAAAAATCTTTAATGCATGCAACACACTTGATGGTTGTTCTTTATGAGGGCTATGACCTGTATTTTGGAGGACAAGCCTCGAACAATCACCTTTTAGATCGGACTCAATAGCATCTAATTGTTTCAAGCTTCCATAAATATCATTTTCTCCCTGTATCAAAAGTACAGGCGCCGAAATATTTCTCACATATTTCTGTATATTCCAATTTAAAAAGTTTGGTTCTAGCCAAGCTTCGCTCCAATTTTGAAAGGTACGGTCAGGATCATCGTGATGCTTTTTGAGGCCGCGCTTCAGATTACCATTTTCAAAGGCAAGTTTAGCCATTTTGATGCCTTCTATCGATATTTCTTCGACGAAAACATGCGGGGCTTCCAGGATAACCCCTTCAATAGTGGTTGTTGGCCCTGAGCCTGCAAATATAGCCGCTATCGATGCCCCATCACTATGACCATATAATATGATCCTGCTTAGTTTTAGACGTGAGATTAAAGCTGGCAATACTTTTAAAGCCTCATCATGCATATAGGAACTGCAAATTTTCTGCTTTATGAAACTAGACGAGCCGTAACCATGCCGTGAATATAATAGAATAGGGTTGTGGATAGTGTTTGAGACTTGTTTTGGAAATTCTTTCCAAGCGGATATAGACCCCAACCCCTCGTGCAACATCACAAGTGTTGGGAGATCTTTTTCCCCAGGAATGTAGATATATTCTAAAAAGCCGCCAAGAATTTCTACTTTTTTCAAAGTGAATTGATCGGACAATGCATCCCCTTAGCTAGCTGTTCTCAACTTAAATCTTTGAATTTTCCCGGTGGCAGTTTTCGGGAGCTCATCCAAAAACTCAATCCAACGAGGATATTTATATTCCGCTAGGTTAGTTTTAACGAAATTTATTAATTCAGAGGCCAATTTATCTGAGCCAGCAAAGTTTTTGTTTAAGACTATAAACCCCTTCGGTTTGACGAGGCCGTCTTGGTCGTTTTTACCTACAACAGCAGCTTCTAAAACGGCCTCATGCTTAATTAATGCTGCTTCCACTTCAAAAGGCGAGACGTAAATGCCTCCAACTTTCAGCATGTCGTCATTTCGTCCCCCATACGTCATGACCCCTTCTTCGGAAATAGAATAATTGTCGCCCGTCCTAGTCCAAGATCCTCTGAAGGTGTCTTTAGTTTTTTGACGTTGTCCCCAATACATAAGAGCTGAGCTTGGTCCACTTACCTCCAAAACACCCATTTCACCTGGAGCACAAACCTCGCCATTATCGTTTATAAGACGTATCTGATACCCTGGAACCACCCGCCCTGTTGATCCTGGTGTAATCTCATCCGGCCGATTTGAGACAAAAATATGCAGCATTTCGGTAGTTCCTAGACCATCCAAAATATCGACCCCAAATGTGCTTTGCCATCGTGCCAATAGGTCTGACGGTAGCGGCTCTCCCGCGGATATACACAGCCTAACATAATGTTCATCTTTTGTTGGTAGATTGTCACTTGCTAGCAGCATTGCAAAAAGGGTGGGAACGGCAAAAAAAAGCGTTGGCTTTTCTTCTAAAAAAATCTTGTTTATTTTCTCTGGTTCTGGAGGGCCTTCTAGTAAAATGGCACTAGCTCCCACGGCCATTGGAAAGGTAAGTGCATTTCCTAGCCCGTAAGCAAAAAACAGTTTTGCTGCAGAAAAAACAACATCGTCCTCACTAATATTTAAAATAGGTATAGCATAGAGATCAGCGGTTGGCGTGAGGTGGGAATGAAGATGAACGACGCCCTTCGGTGACCCTGTCGTACCTGATGTGTAAAGCCAAAAACAAACATCGTCTGATTTGGTGAAGGTGGTTATGTGGGTTTCGTCAGCGGACTCTAAACTTGAGGCGAGATTCGAATAAGCGTTACTACCACCATCGATGAGTACTTTAGCTGGTTTGGGAATATTTTTTAATACAATGTCAATTAGATGTTCTGATATTACGCAAGCGTCTGCGCGGCTATCTGAAAAAATATAGGCATAGTCTTCGGATGACAGCCGCGTGTTTAAAGGAATAGGAACTACTCCAGCTTTAATCGCACCTAAAAAGCATATTACCAAGTCAGCAGAGTCCGACATAACAAGGATCAGTCTGGATTCTTGTTTGATGTTCATGGAAATCAAGAGGTTGGCGAATTGGTTCGTCTTCTTCTCTATATCAAGGTAGCTATGAACACCACTTCTATCGCGAAAAGCTATGTTATTGGCGCGCCCTGCCTTTATATTACGTGAAATAAGATCATCGGCCGCGTTATAGTGGTCATATGAGTGTGGGTTATTTTCCATTATTACCCCTGCTCTAAAATTTTAGTGCTAAATAGAATTTATTTATTTCGTTTATCGAAATACTATCTCTAGACAATTGATGTCACAAACAAAGATTTTACTATGAGTGCTTTTCATTTAAAAATTATGGGCCATTAGAGTTGTTTTAGATGCTTGATAGAGCCTTAAACTACCCATACGCCCCGATAGAGGCTGACTTTCTCTTTACCAGTGGCAGCATTATTGAGCTCGAGGATGACAGCTTTCTTAATAACCGGAAAGCAGTCTTAGCCGTTGGCTCGAACAGATCTCCGCAACAATTACTTAGAAAATTCGGTAAGAACGAGACAATACCTGTAACCAAGGCAAAGTTGCGGGATTATGATGTTTTTTATTCGGCCCATATTGCGTCTTATGGATCTATTCCTGCGGTTCTAGGGCGATCCGACGGCACCCTGGTTGACGTATCGGTAACTTGGTTATTGCCTCACCAATTGGAGCGCATGCACGAAACAGAGGCTCTCGGTAAAAGTTATGATTATGGAGAGTCGTCTTCTCTGCAACTTGACTTAGGTAATGATCGTTCTGCTGAAAGTATTGGTTGTTATTTGGGACGAAATGGGTGCGCTAATTTTGAGGGTAGTCCGATCGTTTTGAAAGAAGTAAATGCCTTAAACCGGAAATTTATTTCTGCGGATCAAAAAACAATATTGGC
>CACOPQ010000022.1 GCA_902629125.1 uncultured Alphaproteobacteria bacterium | reverse complement strand
CATGGCTACTGTTTAGCTGGTGCGTTTGAACTAGCATTGGCATGTGACATCACAATTGCGGCAAAAACCACAAAATTTGGCGAACCGGAGGTACGATTTGGGACTGGTATCGTTGCAATGTTATTACCGTGGATTACAGGACCTAAACAGGCAAAAGAAATACTTTTAACTGGGGAAGATCAATTAAGTTCAGAGGACGCGCTCAGAATGGGAATCATAAATAAAGTGGTTTCTGACGAGCTCGTATTCTCTGAGGCATGCGAAGTAGCTAAAAAAATAGCTCAGGCGAGCCCGCGCGCCGTCTTCTTTACAAAAAGAGCAATAAACACTTCATATGAATCAATGGGGCTCAATCAAGCACTCACGAATTCATTAAATCTCGATGTCATATTAAACGCCGCTCCAGACCCCGTAAAAGAAGAGTTTTCAAAAATCCGAAAGGAGCAGGGCTTGCAAGCTGCAATTTCTTGGCGGGATAAACGATTTAGATAATCAAAAGGGGACAGCTTCATGGAAACGCCTAAATCACTATTGAAGGACGCCCGAGAGCTTTAAATGAAAGAGATTTGAAAGCCTATATAAAAATCGTAATATTCCCGTTTACCTATCAAAATTTCAACGGCATTTCTATGACGGTAAATTCATCGAAGAATAAGGTGCAATCTACCCTGCCCCGTGGACAACTGTAATTGCTGCGTTTCCCAATTGGCTTCGAACCGAGCATGAGCAAGTAGACGAAATTGTTTCAAGTAATCTCTATGCTGTATTCAGAGTAAAGGCACACTGGATAACTGATACCATCCATCTTCATAAACCAATCACAGCTGTTTGGATAACGGTAAAAAAGAAATGGGTTTGGGGTCTACAATTCCAGCAAAACTTAGGCACTATAGATTAGATAATATTTGTAAAGTGTAACCCCCAGTCACCCCGTAATTATTTATTAGCTATCGCCATCAAAAAATAATTTCCTGGTACAAAACAAAAAAAGTAAATTTAATGAAACTCAATCAAAGATTGATCATGTTTTAGAAAATTAATCCCCCTTCACTATAGCCCTCATCGTGCATAAGGTCAGCAATTTGATTGCCATCTATCTTTTGATAATTCAGATTTGCCGATAAGGAAACGTCTGTAGCTAAAGCCGCAGCGCGTCCGTATTCAAAACATTGCGCTGTCACCCTACAACTGGCTAAAGCTTCATGCTCTGCACTCAGACAACGACCAGCAACTATAATGTTATGACCTTCGCTTGGCACGAGAGAGCCAAAAGGAACATCATAATAATCATCAATTAACCATTCTGTTTTTGGTTTTGAACCATAATGCAGTTCTATGGGCCAACTTGATCGGGCGATAGAGTCTTTTCGCTTCTTTGCGGTTACAACGTCATTGTTTATTAATGTATCAACCCCACTTATGGTGCGGGTCTGTCGAACTCCAACTTCCGGCGCATAATCTATAAAATATGCGTTTGTAAACCCTGGAATTTCTTCTTTTAAAAATTTGAAAAACTCCTTTGCCTGATAAATTGAAAATTGCTCAGCCTCTGAATGATCCACTGGGTTAGTGACGTCTAATGCTCTTCCATCAAAGCCCGTTATTTTAGTCCCATTTACCAGGACCTCTCCCGGATTTACTGTCGGGAATAGCCACACCTTCTTTCGAATTAACTCTTTTCGTTTCTCAAGTTTATCAACTACTTTCGGTGGCGATATGGTGTCACTACCCCAATACGCTAGATATCGACCTACATCCACATTTCCTACCTTGAACATCATTGATGGATTCTGAATGACCCCGTTATTTCCCTTTGTTGTAGTCAATCCTGACCGAAAGATTATATCGGCATCTCCGCTACAATCTATAAACCGTTTACCCCTAACTTTACAAAACCCTGATCGTGTATGAAGAATTAACCCACAAATGGTTTTATCCTCCATCACTACGTCCACCATTTCTGTGTGGTAAAGAATATTGACGCCTGCTGTGCGCAGAAGATCCGTCGCTACTTTTTTATAGGTAGCGCAATCATGGGTAGCGACCCAAGTTTTCCCATAAATTTGCGGTGGTGTTAGACCGTTCTCTATGTCTAGAGCCCTCCGCATACGTTCTGCGAAACCAAAAATTATCTGCTGGGGTTGCGCAGCCTCCGGGTCTTCAACAGAATTATATAAACCGCAGATTGTGCCCGACATGCCTGAAACAGCAGCTCCACCGCAAAAACCTAATCTTTCAATTAAAAGAGTTCTATGCCCTTTCTCTGCAGCAGTGGTTGAGGCCGCTATACCAGCAGGGCCGCCGCCTAGTACTATAACATCGAAACTGTCAAAATTATCTAACTTGTCATACGACCCGTTCTCCAGACTAATTGTAAAAGCCGCCATAAAATAAACCTCCTGCCCCGGAACAATCAGCGTTTCATCTACCATTACTTTATAACATGTAAATAAAAGACCACGAAAAATTCTAGAACGCCCAAACAAATATCAGGCCCTTTCTAAAAGTCAGTTGTGGCCGATTATCCAAAATAAAGTTTTGAGAAGCGACCCTTAGTTTATGGGCTGTTAAAGAGCATCTACGCCACAAAAACTAAGGGCCTGAGGTGTTTGGCACACCACATTAAACATAACGCCAAATTAATTAAACTGCTACGCAATCTAATAAAAAAGTTCGTAATTAAGTCACAGTTCCCATAATTGCGTTGGCCTTTGCAGTTTGGTATAGCATTCCGTCGTCTCCAACGGTCAAATCTTCTTCTATTCTAGTTTTTAGATCGATGACGTGATCAGGGGTCAAATTAGGAACAATCTTTTGGATATTAGGGAATAAACAGGATATATCCCAGTACTCGTCAACGTCTCTAAACCGGCGTTCTACTGTAATTACATCGCTTTTTAAATCTATTATACCAGCCTCTGTCCAAAGCTTATTTAACGCAGCCATTTCTGATACCTGGGGATTTGGCAGTGAATCGGGTTTAAATCCCATATCAATAAGGTGCCCTGTTATCAAACTAGACGGTGACCCTTTATTTAGTGTGTCCCAAGTATAACTGGTAACTAGCCCACCTTTTTTTACCACGCGTACCATTTCCGATACGCCCTTCGGTGGATCAGGTACGAAGAAGATAACAAGTGCCATCACCGCTAAATCAAACGTGTTGTCATCTTCTTCAATGGACATTGCATTCCCTACTCGAAAGTTCACGTCAGTTGCGTCTGATCGTGTGCGGGCAAAATCAATTTGCTCAGAGGACGGATCAATTGCAACTACTTGCTTGGGAAAGCATGAATTGCTAATCAAGCCCGAAAATGCACCATTACCGCAGCCCACATCCAACCATTTTAAATCTCTCGCAACCTGCAACCAGTCGATAAAGACATCCCCTACTAGACGGCTCCATGTCCCCATAGAAGTCTCGTACGCTCCACCATCGTTAAATAACATTAGTATTCTCCCCTCAAGATTTCACCAGTTGGATATTGGCCCCTTCAGAAATACACATATTCAAAAAAGTTATTTCGCTTCTTACTTGCGCTCTATAACATTGAAACAATAGTATCGGACTGATCCAAAACGTCCAAGCTTGATAGTAACAATCCATTTAGAGGTAATTATGAAACTAAACGCTTGGTTTCCTTCAGTCCAAATAGGGAATGATCCAAAAGCCATTCGCGACTGGGCCCAGGCAGCCGAAGATTTAGGATACGAATATATTGAAGTGCCGGACCATGTTTTCGGTGCGGCTGCGCGGGATGGCTGGACGCCTCGATATAATGCATTCGATCCATTTCATGAAACCTTTACCACAATGGCATATTTAGCGGCGACAACCAAAAATATAAAATTGTCGTCGGGCGTACTAATATTGCCTCAACGACAAACTGGTTTAGTCGCCAAACAAGCAGCGGAAGTGGATATACTCAGCGAGGGGCGCCTTAGATTAGGGATTGGCGTAGGCTGGAACCATGTTGAGTACGAAGCACTTAACTGCGAATGGAAGACCCGCGGCCGTAAACAAAGAGAACAAATTGAAGTGCTAAGAAAACTGTGGACTGGGAAATTAGTCACATATAAAGGTCAATTTCATGATTATAAGGAAGTGACCATCATCCCATCTCCCAAACAAAATACGATACCAATTTGGCTTGGCGGATCAGCGGATGCTGTTTTAAAAAGAGCGGCGGAACTTGCTGATGGCTGGATGCCGATCCTGCCGCCTGCCGACGCTGCAAACATCGCATTGGATAAGTTGAACAATCACCTAAACAAATTCAACCGATCAAGGGATGAGTTCGGGATCGAAGCATGGCTAAGATTTCATGAAAATGATCCTCTTGCATGGGGAGACGCAGCAGACGGATGGCGAGCGTTAGGGGCAGATATGGCTATGCTTTATCCAATGTGGGAGGTAAACGGAGTTGATGCTCAAATAGAAATTTTAGAACATTTTCATGAGGTTGCCAGCAAAGATTAATCTAAACATTCTAAGGTAAAATAATCAACAAAGGGTTATCGGCTTTCAAACCTTTCCAATCCTTTTGAGTTAAAGAGGAAAATAGAGATCATAAGCATATAACCTGTTTAATTCCTTGAACTTTCAAAATTTGGTGATATTTTGTGGAGATGCAAAATGATTATATTACCGAATACATATCGAACCTTGGCGGTCGGCGAGCTTACGAAGAAAAGCGTGCGGCAAAATTAGGCTTTTCAAGTTTACACGATTACTTGGAGGCTAAATTCGCAAAGAAGGCGCAAGCCCTCGCGGAAGAAGAGAGTAAACTTACTAAGTTAAAATCACTTCGGGCACTTCCAAAGGCACCTAAACAGAGCAGAGAAAAAGCTTGTGGCTGTTGCTAAATCTTACAGCGTTTCAATTGGCTAAAATCTAATCCGTTTTAGTGTAGGTGCGGCCCAAATTCTACTTTACGTGGTAAAGAAAAAAACTTCCTGAGAGGACTGAGCCTTCTCTGGCTATTAGATTTTGATTAATTGGCCTTGGAAAAATTTTTAGGAGGCCACGAAATCAAAAGGATAAGTGGATATACAATTAACGATGTCCAAAAAAATAAGTAAAAACTATTGATATAACCTATATTTATTGCTTGCTGGGTAACTTCATAAGCTGTTCTGGACAATCCGCCGTTAATCTCTAAAAACGAGTTAAAACTTAAAAAGTCTAAAAAAGGATGAATGTTTTCTGTAAGCTGAGCATAATTAATCTTCTGAGTGTGAAAAATTACGATGAAGCTAGCCGAAATATAGAAACTTGATCCGATACTACGGATAAAATTCCATATCATTGTTCCTTCCACTGAACGTGCTGTCTCAAGATTTGAAAATGGTACTAATGTCATTGGAACCCAAAGAAAACCTACGCCCAATCCCGTTAAAATTAGAACGAACGACATATCTTGAACCGACGTGTTCATATCGAAGTTACACATTAAAAATCCCGCGTAAGTATGCAGCCCAAAGCCAAGTGCCAGTAAAAATCGAGGATCCCATTTATTTCCCCAAATAATCATAATCAACATAGCCACGGCAGTTGCTATGAATCGCAATCCAATAAGCACCCCTACCAAAAAATCAGGTGCGTCGCTAAGTTGCTGTAGCATGGTCGGTATCGTCACTAAGGGCGTAACGAATAACATCCCAAAAACACAATGTATGGCTATTCCCAGTGCGAAGTTTCTATTAAGAAATAAAGCAAGATCAATTAGCGGTTTCTTCTTTGTGAGGCTATGCGTAATAAATATCCATGCAAAGATTAGCGCTAAAAAACACTCTGCTCTTATTTCAAGAGAAGAAAACCACTCTTCTCGTTCACCACGGTCCAGGAATAACTGTATACAAGCAACTGTAGCCGCAAGACTAAGAAAACCGATCCAATCTATATTCTCAACCTTCTTATTAGGGACATCGGGTTTAACTGACTTGAAAAGACCCAAAAGAGCTAGAGCCGCAACTGGAATTAATATGTAAAAAACCCACGACCACGATAGTTCCTCGCAGACGTAACCGCCGATAATAGGAGCGACCGATGGTGGAATGCCAACCCCCATCATATAAATTGACGTTGCTTTGCTTCGCCGTTCCCCGGTAAATTCATCTATAACTACGGATTGAGCGATAGCCATCAATGGAGAGCAGGAAGCTGATTGCAGCACTCGCCAAGCAATCAATTCAGCGAGTGAGCTAGAGAGACCACACATCATTGAAGCAAAGGCAAACCCAGTGACGCCAAATATCATCGACCTCCGACGCCCGAATCTATTTGCCAACCAACTAGCTAGGGGAATAGTTACTGCTGTAGCAATTAGATTAGCAGTAATTACCCATGAAATTTGATCCGGGCTCGCGGATAGAGCGCCTTGGATTTGGGGCAGTGAAACATTTGCTATTGTAAGGTTTGTACCAAACAGCGTTGTTACCAGAGTGCAGGTAATCAATAACCACATATTATTTTATTCAATTTTAGTCGCCGTCACGAACATGTCACCAAAACTTAATTTAATAGAATATTATTATTTAATTATTATATTGTTCCCTGTTCCGAGCAGTTATAAAAGCACGTCTCGACGATATATTCCCCCAATATTTGTCTACCTTTTCGGGAAACTCCTTATCAATTCTATTTTGAGCGATTAAGAGACTATAACCCAAACTTATATCGGCTGCTGTAAAGTCTTTCCCTAAGATAAAATCTTTACCTTCTAGGGCTTCATTAAGAGCATCTAGACATTTATAGATCCTAGATTGCATTTCTTGCACCACCTCAGGTATTTCTTGCTCATCAGGAAATTCTCTCCGATGATTTACTATTTCACCGATAGGCCGCGCAAAAGTGGCCTCAGAAAACCACAGCCATTGTAAAAAATATGCGTAACTTGTTGTGCTCGGTGAAGGTTGCAGTTTCCCCCCTCCATACTTATCTAAGATGTATTGGATCATTGCGCATGATTCAAAAAGCAATATATCTCCATCTCGCAATGAAGGTAACTTTCCTAAGGGATTGATTTTTAACCATTGTTCGCTGAACCTAAACTCCTTTGAAAAATCAACATTTTGTATTTCATAGTCTATATTTAACTCTTCACAAAGCCACATCACCCTGAGACCTCGCGTACCTTTTGCGTGATAAATTTTTATCATTTTACTCCTCGGAAACTACAAAACAGAAAAGACGACACGCGTAAGAAATAAATTTATTCGGGCGTCAATCAGCACCAAACTCAAAAGGCTACAGGGCCATTAAGCCGATGCCTATCATAATCCCAACAAATGTAATAAAAATACCAATGCTGAATGACTTTAATAAATTTTTTATTCTGATGCTTCGTTTCATGCTACATCAACTTCTTAAATTTTAACTAGTTGCCGTCTCTTATCCAGATATCAAAAAGAAACTTAATTTACAGTCGGTTTTAAAACAATCACTCGGCGGCTAAAAGAGCGTTTTCATACAACTCTATTTTACATAAAGCTGCTTCAAGAAGTGGCAGAGAAAGATTGTGCTTTCTTCCACGCTTAACTAAATCGCCTATCACATGTTTTCCCTCTGTCCTTCGTCCACTTTCAATATCAGACAGGATTGATGGCCCATAGTCGGAACCAATTTTCCCCTATAGGTTTTCAACTAGTATTGATCTCATATCGGTGGGCGGGGGATATCCCTCAGCCTCGCATACCGCACTACTTTCTTGATATACCCTAGATACTACGGCGCTCCCCATATTCGTCTCTGCAACTTTCCCAGCTCGTTTCTGTAGGAGAGCAGCCACCGCAAAAGACGGTCCTGCGCCACTAACCTTCATCCAAAGTTCACTCATGATATCCTCGGATATTGATGCGTCTGGCATATAAATTTTCATCTTTTCGAGAATTTTAATGCACCTGTTAGATATTCCTCCTTGGACTTCTCCAAATACGGTTTTTTGTCCGCCTGCCCCATGATAAGTCGGAATAATGGTTCCCTCTTTATCTTGGTTTACTAGAAACTGAGTAACTCCACCCAGAATATTTTTGATATTAAAACGTTCAATTAGCATACCTATGTGGTTTACTCCGTTTAAAATCGGCAATATAGCCGTTTGAGAACCCACAGCAGGTGTTATAGCGTCAATCGCTTCATCAATATCAAATGCTTTACACGTAAGGATAATTACATCAAAGGTTTCGCTTAATTGTTCGGCAGAAGTTATTTGAACTGATGATCTATAAAACTCGTCCTCGAGTTTTATTTTAAGACCCTCAGAAGATAGTCTATGAGCGGTTCGAGATCTAACGAGAAACGTAACATCCGCCCCTCCCTTTTGTAACAGCCCCCCATAATAACCTCCCAAAGCCCCCGCTCCAAGAATGAGAAAACGCATTTAATACCCCCCTTCAATTAAGACTTCGTCAGATGGAGAGGCGCCACATCTACCGCTTCTATCTTTGTTTGTAAGATCCATTCCGGCAGCAACGTTAAAGGCAGAGATCCCGATGCGTAGCAATTTTAATATAAATAGCCAGACCGAGTTGTTAAAAAAGATGATGCGCTAGATTATCCAACCTCTTTGACAATTGTTAAAACGAAAGCCTTAAACGACAGAGAAAAATTAATAAATTGTTATGTCTGTGATTGGTTCTCTATGTAAAATCTATTCTAGGAATGTGCCCCGACATGATGGATTTTGCTAATACAAAACAGCCAGGGCACACAGAGAAATTTTGCCGTTGAAGTTTCTCTATCCCAAACGAACTACATTCCGAAAATGCAACTCTACATCTGACAGAGCGGACGCGTACGCTTGACTTGCCCTGGCTGCTTCATATGCGTTTTGAATAGCGTCAAGTGACGGGTACCGAACGCCCATGACCCTGGCGCCGGCCGAGTCACCTGCGCCAAAGGTTGCATAACCACATGACAACGCCCCGTTCTTCATAAAGATATTCATTACTTGTTTTGCTTCATCAAGCATTTCTGTTTTTGAAGTAAATTTTGTTAAAACCATATATTTTGGTTTGTCCGAAGAACCCGACTCACGATGGTGAATTCGACCAATTGCACGACCAGTAATTTCCATATTACCTGTTGAAAACATTTCTTTATAAAACTCTTGATTTGGAAAGTGGTCAAAAATATTTTCAATCGTGGCCATTTTCTCAACAAACATGGCCGCAATTAATGAACCAGCATTAGCTCCAGTTTGTATGGTTCCTACATCACAGTGAACCGCACCATTTTCTTTAGTAAAATCAGCTAGCGTTTTGAGATGTTTCAAGCCAGTAGCAGCGTATCCCGGCTTAGGTTTTGCGCGTGATATAACAAAGTAATTCGCCATAAAGTAACTCCCTAATCATCTATCAGAAAAAGTAAATCTCATTTATAAAAAAAAGTAAATCTCATTTATAAGAAACCACTTTAAGACTGCTGCCATTGAGATATCTATTATATTTTTGTTACCTCGACAAAAATTCAAGTTCTACATATGTCAGTCACAGCAGGCGAATGTGAATAGATCCGCGGTTTATTTTGCCACCTAGCTATCAGGTGGTAACCTTATGAAGGGCCAAGATAACTACTTTTTCGATCGAATTGTAACTTATATTACTAACCGTATGCAGGTATAGCTAGTTACCAAAAGCCGTGAGATTTTTCAAAACTAACGCCACGTTTTCTAAATAAAAAAACAAATTCAAAAATACGACGATTAAACCTTTTTATTTTAGTCCAAAACTTCAGCTAGGAATGGTTGCCGCAAACTCCTTCAAAGCATTTGCTTCTAACGAAATTTTTTCCAGTTTCGGGCATTTAATTCCGGGCGTCGACTCTGGACGATTTTTAATAATGAAGTCCCAAAAACAAACAATGGAAACGTCGGCCTGCGTAATAGTTTCACCCATAAACCAGGGTCCTTCGATCATCTTTTCTAGGGCGTCGAGCCCATCCTTCGTTTGTTCATACATCCTATCGACCCAGGGTCGATAAACTTTATCTAATGGACGTTTTGCATTAACTCCCTCTTCATAATAACAGGCAACCGCCTTCTCTGCTGCACCCGCCGCAATACCTATTACATTCAGCATTTTTGTACGGGAAAGCCCGGTTGTTGGCATTAACCGTCCGTCGACACCTTTCAACTGATCGAGATAGTCCAATATCGTTGTGCTG
Organism: uncultured Alphaproteobacteria bacterium; assembly: GCA_902629125.1. Taxonomy (GTDB): domain Bacteria; phylum Pseudomonadota; class Alphaproteobacteria; order Thalassobaculales; family Thalassobaculaceae. The sequence continues at coordinate 30,763 of CACOPQ010000022.1, read as the reverse complement.
TCTACAAATACCATTCCTTCGTCAGTTTGAAGTGCTGGCACACGCGCCAGAGGATTTAAGCGTTTTAGCTCCTCCAATTCTTCAGGTACACTTGAACGAAGCGCAATGTGTTCAAAATCGAAACCATACATTAACAAGGTAACACCAACTCTTCTCGTGAATGGGGATCCATAACTTCCAAAAAGCTTCATCTGACATTTACCCTTTAAAATTATTTAAACTGATAATCACCTAGCGCGAGACTGCGAAGACGATTTACAACCAATACTGAATTACGAATACCTCTTAAACTATTATATTTAATTTAAAAATATTTTTTTATTCTAGACAGAATGAATTCCAAACCTATTTTATTAAAAAAATAACGTTAAATATAATAATACCGTTTAAATAAGTTAATACTGGAACCAGTTATGGAAACCATCCTAATTATTATCGGCGCCTTTGCTGCCTTTGGAGCTATACTCGAATTTGTTGCTTACATGTAGCATTGAAGCCTGAATGTATGTTACGCTGCCTTATTGAAGTAAAGCTGAGATTATTATCTGCGTTAAATACCAAGCTATTAAGGATACTAATAAGCAAAGAACATATCGTATCCGTCCAAGCCTCGTTGGTAAAAGCTTGAATATGCAAAAAGGCAGAATAGCGCCAAATATAAAGAGTTCCCAAAACATAAACATTAATGTTCGCCAAACCTTTCACTTATTTGTATTAAAATTAAAGCCATGGAACTGGTATCGCCAATACATTAGATTATCTAAAGGGGTTTATTTTTGATTACCTCGTCGCACTGCCGCCGCATTTTAACTCTCCCTGCAATGCGTTGATAACGGCAGTTTTATTTTATTAAATCAATTATTCTTATGAATATTTGTTTCGATATTAGGGCGGTTCCCAACCCTCTCTATTACACCCTTAAGTGCAGGCCTAGTAAGTTACTATTATAATCGACCTCATACATCTCGCACTCCAACAAAAAATAAACATTTTAGGTTATAGAGTTTGTGACACTGAAACTATCTTTGTTTCTTGTAAGTATTTTTATTGCAGATTTATCTACCGTATAAGATTATCAATTTGATATGTAATCTTATTAATGAACGGATACACCGTGCAATTATATGTACATCATCGTATCCATTGTTCACCTCGAACATGGAAATCGACGGCAACAAAAATTGCGACCTCATACCTCTTCAACGAAAGTGAATACGGTGTAAAGCTCTATGGAATTTGGCGAAGTCAAATTGGCTTACCGAGGGATGCAATTACTGTCATAACCCTCTGGCCCGATGCTAAAACAGTAAGTAACACCGCAGATAAATTGTTCAGAAACATTGAAACCATTCAAGCTATTGAAGAAAATTTCATGGTTCCCACTATTAGACCAACGTCTAACACATCACCTATTAAACAGGGGAACTACGCGTTTAGATGGTTCGAAACACCCAAACAAAATTTCGACGAATTCATACAATTATGTGTTGAAGCCTGGCCTGATTTTGAAAAAAACTATGATTCGGAAATCATAGGGCTTTGGAGATTAGACAAAGAAGCGAATACCAACGGGAACATTAGTACACTTATGCTAACAAGGCGTCCTAACCTCGCAGTTTGGGAGAAATCAAAAATTCCCGTTACTGATGAAGAAAAAGAAGTACGCAGGAAACTTAGTAAACGCTACGATCTCTGTGATTGGACAACTGTTTACACAACGACATTAATAACAGCCGTTGACGTAAGTGACGAAGTTCGCTGGAGTTAATTAAAATCACGTTACCTTTTTTTATCGCACTAAGTAACTGGCTTACCTAAATTGTGCCGAAATTGAACTCCCCAACTTCCATCTGTTTTTACTGCAATCCAGATGGCATGAATAGCAATATCAGTGTCTCCGGCGTTGTTTATTCGACTGGCTGCGACCTTAAAAACTACGGACGACTCAGACCGCGCAACTTCTTCTAAAAGATCTAATGATGAATAAGCCCATTCCTTCTCCGTCTTTTTAATTATTTCCCACGGCATCTCGAGTCTATTTGTGTAATCTTGCGCGGTTTGAGCAGTCAAAGCGACACCATTAAAGTTTTGGTAGGTAAACGGAAACTTTATAGTGGCAAGATATTTTTCTGTGTCCTGTTTATTTATTGCCTCATGATGCCCCAAAATTGCTGATTTTGCATCTTTCATTAGAAGGCTCCAATTCGTTTGAAAAAAAATTTTCGTTTTCCATCGTCGGTTGTTGGGCGTTATTAATTTGTCCCATCTAGATGCCTACACCATGCCAAAATTACAATCATTCGTTTTTAAGATATCCAAAGATTAATCACTGCCAATAGATCGAGTTTGTTAATTTTAAAACACCCTTTGTTTTTTATTTACTCTAAACTATTTATCGTTGAAAATAACGAAGAGAAATGGAAAGAGTAAAATATGGATGTCCACATAATTGTTAAACTCAAGTCTTCTTACGAAGATTGGCACAAGCTTTTTCTGGATGATAAAGATAACAGAAAGAAAATTTGTAACGAGACCCGAACGCTTGTCGGCAAAGCGAATGATAAAACAGCAGTAGTCACCCTCTTTGACGTTGATGAATTAGCGATGAAAGGAATGATGGAAAATCCAGAGTTTCAAAAGATGGTCGAACCTTATGTTGAAGAACATATTCCTTTTGCACTGACGCCGATGTCATCAGATAAACGCTAGGTCGTCCCCTCCTGAACAAATAAAAAACTGAGGGCCACCAATCTGGAATGAGAAAAAGATCAACGGCCCTCCAAGCAAGATATTTGTTGTACGGTATGTATTTATAAATGGGTCATAGAAGTAAAAAAAATGCACCGGTTTAAGAAAACTGGTTTTCTTGGTCAGACTCCGTAGTTGTTGACTGTATTTCTAATTAAAACCTAAATACGACCTGTAATTTCTTAAATTACAGATTTGAAGCAAAAAGTGGTTTATTGTCAGCCTTCCTGACCTTCCATACATTTATGCCAATATCTATAAATTATTTGTTCGCAATCTTCTTCTGTGTAGTAATCTGGAATAGGCTTTCCTTTTATTCGCAACCATAAAATGTTTGCTATTTCTCTATCTGACATAATAAAAAACCACGCTATTAAAATTCTCAACACATAATAGAAAAGTTTTTAAATATAATAAAGATGTCTAAGATAAAATAAGTCGTATTTCGTCGCCGAGCCATAGCTTCAGTTAACTAGAATATGCTCTCTGGGCAAGAGCGACAGACGCGGCGTCTAAAATAAATTAATAGCTATTCCGAATTGCTCGAACCCAGTTGTCCTAAAACAATATCTAATTCGAATCGCTTGTGACGCATGAGTCCATAAATTTAGTCCCTACGATGTAGCAAGTATTTATTTATCGTCTTGTATTGTAGCAAAACGCTCTTCAGCGTGGCCCCCTCCTGCCGTAAAACGAGATACTGCATCATTACAAAAGAAACTTAGTTCGCTTAAAAGCACCAAACTATCGATCGATAATTTTTTAATTTTTTTTAACTCAAAACTTGTTTCCCGTTACAGATAATTCTTATTAATACAAAATACCCAAACTAGTGTTTGTGTTTTTCTATCGGCGCCTTTGCTCCTATTTTTTCCCTAACATGATAACTTCCGCCAAGCCACCGTTCAAAAACATAAATTTCACTTTGTATTTTTCCGCTTCCTTGATTTTCATTTTTAACCCTCTAAACATCAGATGAAGTCCTTTCGGCTCCAGATGAATAACACCTTTGGCGGGAATTCTTATGCCGTTCTCAAGTTTTCTCATTTTCATCACATTGCTTTGAAATGTCGTTTCATGGATTTCTACCATTTTCGCAACAGCGGAAGAGACCGATATTAGGACAACATCTCTCGATCCGTCATTCGAAATGCTTATGTATCCTGCAGTCATTGGGTGACCAGACGACGTGACTCTTATCCAACCACCCTCAAATCTAAGATGATTCTGAACTGTACCCGCATTGGCTGCTGTTAGAACTATGCTAAACATAGCAGTTGAAAAAACAAGCGCAGACAACGGAACTCTAAAGAACATAGTATAAGCTGATACCTTTCGCTCAGTGACAGATGGGATAAATAAGAAAATTAAGTTTTTCTAATTCCCTGTTTGAAGAAGAATCGAAAAACGAATTTAGTTGATTTTGGTGATAAACAGTTACAGCAATGACTGCAATAATCACAAAAACTATTGCAAAAAGAATTACAACTTGCTGGCTGACATTCATTACAATCATCTTAGTAGGTTACGAGGTATCAACTGATAATCAAATTATTTATTACGAGCTTCTTCATGATTAAGCCTTATTGCCTCCTACGCTGTCTAACAACTGATGGTTCCTCCAACGGCGCTGCGTAGCAAAAGAACCTTATTTCAACCCGCCGCTCACTGTCTGTGGATTGATTTTCCCACTTATAGGCGCCCATCCACCATATTTTATCTTTAAAAAGAAAATACTGCACCTCATAATTACGGTGAGTAGATCTCTCTTCTCCAAACGCAAACCGGTTTCTATTTGCTATCCTCTCACTTCCAACTCTCAGTCCATCCTCAGCTGCGTCTTCACATTCACGCAATTCTACTCTTACGGAATTTTTTTCATCGGCACGCCACGTAGCTCCAAAGGTCGATTGACAAAACGTAACCACATAAAAAATTACAATAAGAAAAATTTTAAGCATCAAACAAACTCCGTTGATTTAAAAATTAATAATCGGCGAATAAAAATTACACATAACATCAAAACCTTTTAGGTTTGTTCACTTTGTTGGGAAGATGTAAATTTATTTCATTCCAAGTCTTCAGCGATAGCGGAAAAATGGCAAAGAAACTAAAAAGTTTCGTCTGATAAATTTGTGCTAACTGATCTAAAAGATACCCGTTCACGTAAGAAAACACAGACTTTAAGGGGAATTGTAGTTATGGAAGTCCTTTTTATTATTGGTATTTTTGCTTCCTCATGGGCCATCCTAGACTTTTTTTTCTAACCGAAATAACAACTTCGGTTAATGACAGATTGCAGCTGACTTCATGAAAACTATTGAACTTCTAAACAGCGACGTCGTTATAATAAAAAATTTAATTACAACACTTGGCTAAGCCACTTTTGATAATAAAAAACGAGAGCTTACATACTTGTTTGTTAATCCGGCATTCCGACGAAATAATTATGGTAATCTACCCTCGGATAAGGTTAAGAAAACTTCCGGTTGCGCACTCCTCCTGAGTAATATCGTATCCCCGCTCGAAAAATTTTTTCAAGACAGCGATGGCTGATTTGTCCGAAAGTCGTAAATGTCACGCACAATAACATTCTCTTTCCCCTTGCTAACCAGGCCTCTTTATCCGTCTCTATTGGCCCAGCCTATTAGTTTTACCACTGCAGGAATCCAGATAAGACCAGCTATCAAAAAATAAACGGTCTGGAAAAATAAATGATCAGGCATAAAATCGGCTATATTAATGACCAACGCGCTGTAAAAAAATAGAAACAAAATAGTTGCTAATCCTGCAATCGGCGTCCGCCATCTCATAGCTCTACATAACCTCGTTCAAAAATCGTCTGTTACCGCATCGTCAAATCATAATTTAAAATTCAAAATCAAGATAAGTCGATCCATACAAACTTAAAGGAAATAATTCAGTCAAATTTTTACGCATAAGAATTAATTGCATTATTCTATTATCTCTAACTTACACGCTATTTTCGCGATAGCGGGAATTTGATTGAAAACATTATCCTTCCACAATTGCAACACTGATCAAAGCGCTCCACATTGCGACGAAGATAGTCACCTGCCTAAAATAGATTTTTTTATTTAATTCGCAACTCGTATGAGCAAATGCTGGCTGCGGCCTTCCATTATTCCTGAGGAAATTATTCTGGTGTCCGTGAAAAAACAATGTCGCGGCGGCAGATATCAAACCGATCAAGTAAAACATAATGTCAAAAAAACTTACCATCTACGATCATTCTGTTATCATGATTTTTTTATGTACCAATTTAATTAGCCAACCTAAAATTGGAATTCTTTCAAAAAACGAAGATGCGGCATCCCAGTGATCTATATGTTCCAAGACAAGCCCATTGGTATCTAAAATAACAATCGAAGTTCCATCAAAAGACCATTTTTTATTCATGAGTATGCCGCAAAAAGTCCATTCCAGGCATCCACCGTCGTCATTGCGATAAACCCGGCGTATTCTAAATTTTACATCCTCAACATTATCAAACATGTGAAGGAAAACCGCCTTCATTTTCTCAATTCCAATTACGTCATTAAAAGGGTCTTTAAACCTGACATTTTTTGCTACGTAATCGTCTAATGAGGTGATAGTTGATGGCCTAAGTTTTTCCAAATAGAGCACATAATTATCTAAAGCCTTTTGTTTTGATCTCATGTTTATAGAATTCTAAAAAATTAAAAAGTTTTTTAGTAAATTTGCCGTGTTTTAAAGACTTTTATTCCGGCCTCTCTCAAACTGGAAACTTTAGCTACAACATTGTTCTTAATTTGCCACATTAAAACTGGTTCCATATAGCGCAGACCGATAATCAGAGAGCAAAAAAAAATCAGAAAAAACACCCCGGACTTAACACTATTTTTGACGTTCATCGTACATTTTTTATATATGACGCAATCGCTAACAAGTCCTCATGACTCAATTTGGAGAGATTTTCAACAACTAAAGCCATATTACCACCAGCAACATCATAATCTGGGGTTAACCCCGAACTCAGGTATTCTGCTATTTCTTCCTTTGTCCATGCAAGATCATCTGGATGAATACTCGGAATGTGGCCTTTACCACTAGGGTTAAGAGCTCCCCGCATCCACTGTTTAGTTTTCAATACCTCAAACATATTCCTCGGCGTGTGACATTCCGCACAGTGAGCAAGAGCTTCGACTAAATATGTAGACGGGTTCCCTTTATCGCCAACAAAATCTTCGTCCATAAATAGGCTTTTCCATACGCCAATATTACTTCTCATATTAAACGGAAGCAATAATTTGTGATCTTTAGAGGGTTTATTGCTGCTCGGTAATGTTTTCCAGAAACGCCATAAATCAACTATATCTTGATCTAGCATCCTGGAATAACTGGTATAAGGAAAAACCGGGTAATAATGCTTTCCTTCGGGATTTTGGCCAAGTTTTATCGCTCGATAGAAATCCGCCAAAGACCACTCGCCTATTCCGTACTCTTTGCTCATTGAAACATTTGGTGCATAAAATGTTCCGAACCGAGTCTCAAACGCCGTCCCCCCCGCCAATAAAAGCTTTTTTGAAGCATCAGAACCTATATGGCAACTGCCGCATCCAGCAGCATAAAAAATGCGTTCTCCTCTAATCAGGTCTCCGTCGAGACCTAATATCGAGCCAGTTTGGATTTCTTTCGGTGATGTTAAGATAAAATGCGACAAGAGACCTAACGTGAAGATAACGACAATACTGACAGATCTTTTAAATGTAAGCCTCTCCTGAATTTTCATTAATTAACTATTCGCGAAATTTGGAGTGACATTCTTTACACCCCTGCGAGAGAGTAATAAGCGCAGGGCGCAAGTCATTAAAACTTTTCATAGAAATGGATAGTTGCTTTGCACGAGTAGCAAGATCGATTGAAATTTTAGTGAAGGTTGGAAACTCTTCCCAAACTAGTACCTTTGCCTCCGATTTCGGATCTAACACTTTTTTTCTAAAGGCATCGGGCGTTTCAATGGCCAGTTCTTCAATAGTATTTATTGCATCGGCGGCCTTTGCTTGAACAAAAGGCGTTTTTTTCTTTAGCATTTTGCCTAACACACCCATACTACGGGCCATGTTCGACATGAGTGTCATACGCACTGCAACGTCCTTATTCAATACACCACTATGAGCTGATAAATCTGAAGCAGTAAGGGGCACGGCAACTAGGGGAAAAATCACCAGAACCACTAACAAGTTACGTTGTCTTATCACGAAGCTGGTTTCCCCCCCTTTGCGCTTCTTATCCGCAGCAACTTTTTCCAAGCGCTTTTAAACGCCAATAATTATATGGCAACGGTGTGATGAACCCCGCGACTAGCATTAGAGGAGCAACCCACCAGTTCAGTGTGGCTCCTCCTGTTAGGAAAAAGTCTGTTACATTCATCGCGACTTCCATCGAAATCATCGAAATCAACGACATTCCAAGGGCAGTTTTTAGAGCGAGTCTTAGGCCCATTTGCTTAAAGAGGATAAAAGTTTCCAGCAGAATAGATGTTATAAGGCCATTAAAAATAGCTAGTGCCATAATCCAGAAGACGGGCCAAGCTATCTCCATCATTTGAAAATAAAGGATTGTGCCCATGTCGCCTATTGAACACCCCACCAAGCACCAAGAAGTGTTATAACTGGCTCTCCTCCAAGTAGGCCTGCAAGTCCATTCTATATTAAAGCTATTAGAAACTTGTACGAATCTTTCCACCATAGTTAATAAATACTCTTTCCTGCAAGGGGAAGGTCAAGGGCATAAAAAGCACTGTATCGAGCAACCTAATTAAGGTCGACTTGGTACTGTTTCAGATCCTCTAAGTTTAAATATTCAAGGGTTTTAATGTTCGTCGATGCTAACCTAACTCTGGGAGCGTATCCTGCATTTTTTGCTTCAATCCATCTCAGCGCGCATAAGCACCAAGCGTCGCCAGGCCTCAGTCCAGGGAAGTTAAATTCTTTTCTGGGCGTAGATAAGTCGTTACCTTTTGATTTTGAGAATAGCAGAAACTCTTCCGTCATAATAGCGCACACGGTATGTGTGCCAATATCATTATTTCCAGTATTACAACAACCGTCTCGAAAGAATCCAGTTAAGGGGTCTACGCTGCACGGCACTAGATCAAAGCCGAGAACGTTTTTCTGGTTTTGCATTAATTTTAAGTTTCCGTGGTTAGTAAATTTCTCGGCGGCAAACCACCCTCCCTTTGCACTTCCCTGCGAAGAGAGACTGGAAGAAGATTTGCCACTAGTGTCTACAAGCAGGCATACTCTGAATTATTTTACGTTAGTAGCAACCATGTAGATCATACAAAACTGCGTTAACAATGCCATGCCTGATAATTTTTACTGTCTTGCTTTTCCATGGGATGGAACCGACCTATCAATTGAAGCCCAAGATGGAGCGCTATCGCACCAGATATTAGTTACAATCTCCATCCCATCATGATCTACGAGTAGACCCGCCTTCCAGATTTTTAAACCTGGGTAGGACGTTGTAACCGAATAGATTGGACTTCCGCATTCACCACAAAAATGCCGTTGTAAACTGTTACCACTGTCAGCAGTTTCATAAAACGCCTTGGTTTTTCCCTTTATCACACTTGCACTTTCATCGGACTTGATAAAATTATAAGAGGCCGCGCCACCAGTGGCACGTTGGCAACTCTTGCAGTAGCAGGCAATGATTTGATCCGGTGCCTCGTCCAAAAACACTTCAATAGATCCGCACAAACATTTTCCTGATATCGACATCTGGAGCCTCCTATACATCTGTTTTGATTGGTGATTTTCCTAACTAAAAATAATATTTTGATACAGTACCTTTTTGATTGGCGTATTTCCTCATCGTAAACCCACTCTTACAAACTATTTTCGCCATTCATACCTAGATGCTTTTATAACACAAATTTTTGTTTTGTTTAAAACTCCTACTATTTAGTTTAGCGGTAGATCAGTTTAAGACCTACCCAAAAACTGTATAACTTTTTTTATCAAAAGTCTCTTATTGTATAAGCTACCTTAAAATATGAAGTAATTTTCAATTTCAACTTTTAGCATTCAACTTTCTGAACATGTTCTTAAATAAATATATTTTAATCTCAATTTTTATTTTCCTCAGCACGGGGTGTTCCCCTTTTAAAGTTGCAGACATTTTATCACCTTATTCTGACTACAAGCTAAACGCAGACGTATCTTACGGGACGCTTGGAAGGCAAAAATTAGACGTCTACACGCCTACAAAAACTCCAATTTCAGATGATATAATTGTCTTTATTTATGGTGGGTCTTGGAGATCTGGCGAGAAATCTAACTATAGGTTTATTGCTCAACCCTTTGCTGATGCCGGTTTCATAGCGATAGTTCCCAATTATCGACTTTATCCTGAGGTGAGATTCCCTGAATTCAACAATGATGTCGCAAAAGCGATAGCATGGGTGCATCGAAATTTTTCAAACTCAGAGGATTTGAAAAATATAATCCTTGTAGGACATTCCGCTGGCGCACATATCGCTGCATTAATTTCGCTTAATCCGAATTATCTTGGGGCTGAAGGACTATCGCCATCTATAATTAAAAGCTGGGTGTCGCTAGCCGGACCGCTAGCATTCAACCCATTGAAGACCAAATCAATCCGCCCGATCTTCGAGACGATTAAGAATGATATAAAACAAGCCCAACCTATAAACTTCGTTAGTAAAAATAGTCCACCGGCTTTACTACTTCATGGAAAAGAAGACACAACTGTCTATGAGAAAAATTCACTCTTAATGGCAAAAGCATGCGAAAATAAAGGAGTTATCACACTACAAAAATCCTTCAAAAACCTTGGACATGCAGGACTGCTACTTTCAATCACCAAGCCAGATTTTTTCGGCGTTAATCCCATTCAGGAAATCATCGAGTTCACTAAGCAACTTTCTGACTAAAAAAACATTTCGAAAATTCAAAAGTCTCCTCGGCACAAATACCACGTCTCGTATTTGAAAAGAACGTAACATTAAATTGTAACAACTTTCCTATTGCCGTTTTGTAAAAAAAAGCATTTTATAGAGAATTGCATTTAGGATTGGAAAAATTATGACCCCGTGGGAAATTAAAGGAAGAGAATTTAATAATTGCAACTGCGCCTATGGATGCCCTTGCCAATTTCTTGCCCCGCCAACCTTTGGGACCTGCGAAGCAACGATGACTGTCATCATAGACGAGGGCCACTATGGCGATGTGAAACTCGATGGCTTAAAGCTGGGCGGTATGTATAAATGGCCTGGAGCAGTGCATGAGGGAAATGGTGAATATCAGCTATTTATTGATGAGACCGCTACCGACGAACAAAGGGACGCCATCGAGAAAATAGCGACTGGTAAAGATACCGAAGATATGGCAACGATGTGGTGGATTTTTAATGCAATGTGTCCAACTCGGCACGACACTGAGTACAGGCATATCGATGCAGAAATAAATGTCGACGCTCGCACTGGTTCATCTAATGTACAAGGTGTCTTTGAGGTGAAAGGACAGCCAATTAAAAATCCCATCACAGGTATCGACCATCGCGCACAAATTTCTTTACCACAAGGTTTCGAGTATGCCACCGCGGAAGTTGGAAGCGCTACAACTACAACTACTGGCGGCGCGATTGATCTACCAAATAACAAAGATACCTACGCACAGTTTGCACAGCTGCACCTAAATAATTCGGGTGTCGTAAGATAGTCGATAAATTATGCGGCATTGATCAAGGCTACTATGTCTGACAACGGCCCGGCTTCAACCTCATTAGAGGGCCTACTGCGTCGCGACAAGCTAGTAACTTGTGCTGCTATATTATTGCTTATAATTTTAGCCTCATCGTATACAATTTTCGGTGTAGGCATGAGTATGTCCGCAATCGAAATGACACCTGGTCTTGGTCAATCGACAATTGCTATGCCTACAATGGAAAATATGAAGAAGATGATGATGGCGCCCGCGTCCTGGAGCATAAGTTATGGTCTTCTGGTGTTTCTTATGTGGTGGCTAATGATGGTGGCAATGATGCTTCCAAGCGCCGCCCCAATGATTCTTCTTTATACTGCGTTGATAAGGCGAGCTCAAAAAACAAAAAATATTATCACAGAAGTTACTTTGTTCATTTCCGGATATTTGTTGGCGTGGGCAGCTTTTAGTCTTTTTGCTGCTGCACTCCAGTCGCAGCTCGAGGTACGCGGGTGGATGTCGCCTATGATGATGGAGACAACAAATATTTATTTAGCAGCAGGTATCCTTATCGCTGCTGGCATCTATCAGTTAACACCTTTGAAGACGGTATGCCTAGAAAAGTGCCGTCAACCGGCAAGTTTTTTGGCTGGTTATAAGAATACTTGGGTAAATTCCCCATTGCGAATAGGTCTTGTGCACGGTTTCTATTGTGTCGGATGCTGTTGGTTTCTAATGGGTTTACTCTTTTTCGGAGGTATCATGAACCTCTATTGGATCGTTGGACTTATAATCTTTGTTGCTATCGAAAAACTGCATGAAAAAGGCGTAATATTTGGAAAAGTTTTAGGCGGCGGAGCTGTATTCCTTGGCATAGCATTTTTGGCGAATTCGTAGCAACATATCAACGGAACGCTTTAATCTATCAAATAATCCTAGTTAATAATTGAACGATATATCAGTAACCATTATTTACATGAAAAATTTTCAAAAATTGGATGTTTTTTTGGACTTCGCCTGGGCGCAAGTTTCTCGAGGGCGGGCTGACAAAAAATCGCCTGCCCGACACCCTACTTTTGTAACTTCAAGTAGCGATAATTTCCCAAGGGCTCGCACCTTAGTTATGAGGAGAAGCGATCGGAAAAATAACGAGATCGAGTTCCACACTGACACCACTTCTTCAAAAATGTTTTTTCTCCAGGAGGACCCTCGTGCCGGAATTCACATTTGGCTGCCAAAAGTACAATTACAAATTCAGATGAACGTTGTTGTTGAAGTAAAGGTTGGTGACATTACAACTCCAAACTGGAGAGATGTTCCAACTAACTCGAGGGTAGCTTATGGAACTACTCCCAGTCCGGGTACGGTCATTCCAAGCCCGCTTGCCTATGATCATGCCCCAGATCAAAAACGTTTTGCCGTTTTGGTATGTCATATACAATCAATAGAGCTACTTCTTTTAGCAGATAAACACATTCGTGCTCAGTACAAAAAGATAACTAATTGGCAAGGAGAATGGCTCTCCCCTTAAAAGGTAACCGTAGTCAAAATCGTACTCTTAATTAATATTTCTTGTGTATCGATTAAAATAAATGCTTTGATGACAACCCTTTAAAGATCCAATTGAGAAATATTGTAGCGGGGAGAAAATAAATGCTCAAAGGTTCAGATCTTTTCGTAAAGGCACTCGAAGAAGAAGGAGTTGAATATATATTTGGAATCCCCGGTGAGGAGAACCTAGATTTTCTAGATAGTCTATCGCGTTCAAAGAAAATTAAGTTAATTTTAACGAGGCACGAACAAGGTGCTGGATTTATGGCTGCTGTTTATGGTCGTTTGACAGGCAAGGCAGGTATTTGTATTGCGACACTCGGTCCCGGAGCAACTAATTTCACGACATGCGCTGCATATGCCCAGTTAGGTGGCATGCCAATGATGATGATCACTGGGCAAAAGCCTGTAAAAAAATCTAAACAAGGACGTTTCCAAATACTTGATGTCGTTGAAATGATGAAACCAATTACTAAGTACGCTGAGCAGTTGGTTGCCGCAGATAATATCCCAAGCCGCGTAAGAGAAGCACTACGAATAGCAGAACAAGAAAAACCAGGCGCTGTGCATCTTGAGCTTCCAGAGGATATCGCAGACGAACATTCGGATGAAATGCCTATTCCAGCCTCGTCCGTAAGGCGTGCGATTGCTGAAAATAAATCAATAAGCGCAGCAGTTGATAAGATTGCGACCGCCAAAAGCCCAATAATTGTGGTTGGCGCCGGTGGAAATCGGAAATTGACTAGCAATATGCTTACTGAGTTTGTAAACGAAACGGGTATTCCATTTGTAAGTACTCAGCTTGGCAAAGGCGTCATCGATGAACGCCATCCATTGTTTATGGGATGCGCGGCCTTATCAGCTGGCGACTTTGTCCATAGAGCAATAGAGGCTGCTGATTTGATCATAAATATTGGGCATGACGTTATTGAAAAACCACCATTTTTTATGGCACATGGAACAGCACGAGACTACGAATCAAGTCACTCATCTGAAGACGAACCAGTTCTTGTATCAGAAGGAACACAAGTCATTCATGTTTCATTTAGTCCTGCTGAAGTTGACCCTGTGTATTTTCCCCAATTGGAAGTTATAGGTGATATAGCAAATGCCGTATGGCAAATAAAAAATGGACTTGGCGAAAGAGTTAAAAAAACTTGGGACTTTGGTCGCATGATGGAGGTTAAAAAATACCACGATGCAAATATCACTGAAGGAAATGATGACGACCGATTCCCAATATATCCTCAACGTCTGGTCGCAGATATCCGAAAAGTGATGCCGGATGACGGCATGATTTGTTTAGACAACGGCGTTTATAAAATATGGTTTGCTCGTAACTATGCAGCCCATCAACCAAACACTTGCATGCTGGATAATGCGCTTGCAACCATGGGAGCTGGCCTTCCGTCTGCCATGGCATCACATTTGGTTTATCCAGATAGGAAGGTTATGGCTGTTTGTGGAGACGGTGGTTTTATGATGAATTCACAAGAACTGGAAACCGCCGTCCGGCTAAAGATGAATATAACTTGTCTAATTCTTAATGACTCCAGCTATGGAATGATCCGCTGGAAACAGGCAAATATGGGCTTTGAAGATTGGGGATTAAAATATAACAACCCCGATTTTATTAAATATGCAGAGAGCTATGGAGCAAAAGGCTATAGAGTGAATGACTCCGAAGGATTAATTCAAACTCTTGAAAAATGCATTTCTTCACCTGGGGTTCACTTAATCGATTGTCCTGTTGATTATTCAGAAAATGATGAAATTCTGAATGATCGGATTAAGGAGGAAAGCCAAAAGATATAAAACAAAAATATCTATAAAAACTTGAAGGAGATAAATTAAGATTACCGAATTGCACAAATAATAGCTCACTTATGGACGAAAATAAGGCGTCCTCATTTTACGTGCAAACCTGACTTTCATGGGCAGAAACGCTAAAAAATTATTTTTGAGTTCCTACCTCCTACAATAGTGAGTGATCCATAAAGAGGTAATCTTCGTATTAAACTCATGGGAGGATTAATTATGCAGCTTACTACGAACTTACTGATAGGTTCTTTAGCAGCCGTCGAAATAAGTGCAGTATATATTTTAAAGAGCTTAGTAAAAAAGCGCTCGCGCATTATCGTCGAATAAAAAGCTGCCATGCTACCCAACTTCGGTCGCTAACCTCCGATAAGATTGATGTTAAGTAGATCGTTAACGTCACTACTGCATACGTTAACTTTTTACCCATTCATTGCTTTATGGTGAATCATTAAAAACTGTGTGGTCACAATTGCGGCGCTTTTTCGACTGGTGTATTAATTAAACGTACGCCACACCCACTCATTAAAATCCCCAATTGTTATTTGCTCTATTGATTTGTCTAAAACATGTTCCGATGAATGGTACGTAGCAATCACCCCCCCTTGTCTTTTCTGTCAAACTCGACTGGTGGAAAAAATTGCAAGATACCGATTAATTCAGTCATTCAACACAACCGCCTGCCTAAGATTCAATTTTTTTGATAACACTGTATGATTCAAACCTTAAGTTCGTTTATTGCCAGCAAACGCGGCCTTGGAATTTCAGTTGGTTGTTGCGTTTTTTTATTAACATAAACATGCACAAAGTAACCTGTAGCAGCAGCATCAAGGTCATTATCAATGAATAACCCTATTTCATATCTAACACTTGACTTTCCAACTCGAACCACTCGAATGCCAGCATTAACATTAGCTGGAAAGCCTATTGATTTTTTAAATGTGCAACTCGTTTCAACAACAAGCCCAACAATTTCAGCTGCATTTGGATCAAGTTTACCTACTTCTATTAGGTGTTGCGCTATAGCTGTATCAAAAAAAGAATAATACTGAACATTGTTGACATGACCGTAAATATCCATATCAATCCATCTCGTCGGGATTGTTGTGAACCACTTAAAACTTCCCCGTGAAGAATCAATTATTTCCCGCATTATCATGCCTCCCACCAAAACATCACATAGGACAATTCTTGAACTCGGTTTCAATACATTTTCTTGCAAGTGCCCGCACTTTAGATATCTGTTTTGGTTTCATGTAATCTTTCTCAATAGCTTCAAGAAGCATCCGCATAGCGAGGTCATTTGGATTTTTCAGAAGCACGATGTACCCCCATAAATAACCAAAATCGATATTTAATTTAATTTCCCCCAGGCCACTTATATATTTCCTAGCCATGGATGACTGCGCAAAAACTTTTCCCTCCTTTGCTAACTTTAGACATCTCATTGAACCTTCGAACGTATTATCATCACAAGGATTAAATGCTCCTAATGGTGAGTAAAAACCCATCAGGATTATAACTACTAGAAAGAAGTATTTACTTATAGTTTTCATAATTGAATAGTTCACCTAGCATCAAAAACTTTCAAAAAAAGTCAGAATGTTTTGGTTATTGATAGACTTAATCTACTGCGGCTATGCCTTCAATCTCTACCTTTACATCCGGCCTAAATAGTCCTGCCACATATAACCAACTCATAGCAGGTGGACCAGAAGGAAAGTATTTATTGTTACTTTCGCGAATACGGGTACCGTCTGGTTTATCTACCAGAAAGATTGAAACTCGTGCAATATCTTCAGATTGCCCTCCCTCTGAAATAACGATATCAATGATATTTTTGAGAGCCTGTTCATATTGTTCTTCAACATTTCCTAACAAGGTTCCATCCTGCAAATTACCTATTTGACCCGCAAGGATTAAAAGTCTTTTATTAGGTGGTATAATAGCCATATGTCGATAATTAGCTGCAGGTTCTGGAACGGCTTTCGGGTTTTTAAATATCAGTGTCATCTAAATGTTTCCCTTTTTTTGATTGGCTTATAACATCTGGTTGATTGATAATTGAAGAGTTCTGTTTTTCTAACTTCATTCAGAATAACACTTATGATTACAAAGGATTATTAAAATGCCAAAAAAGCTAAATCGCTTACTTATAACCGGCGCATCCGGAGCACTGGGATCGCATTGCAGAAAGCACTTAAAAGGCATTGCTCATATTATTCGAGTAACCGATAAGTTAAAGCTAAGGGCATCAGAGACAAACCAATCTGAAGAAATTATGAGCTGCGATTTAAGTAACTATGAGGCGGTTTTAGAAGTTACAAAGGGGTGCGATGGTATTCTACATTTTGGTGGTCAGGCCACCGAGGCAGACTGGAACACTGTCAGGGACTCAAACATTGAGGGACTGTATAACTTGTACGAAACAGCTAGAATTAATGGCTGCAAAAGGATCTTCTTTGCAAGCTCAATTCATGCAATAGGATTTCATCCGTTAACAAAAACGATAGATGATGAGGCTGCAATCCGACCAGATACTCTGTACGGCGCCTCCAAGGCATTTGGAGAAGCCCTGGCTAGAATGTATTTTGAAAAGTTCGGTATCGAAACAGCATGCGTTCGAATTGCCTCTTGTCAACCTACACCACAGAACTACCGAATGCTGGCAACGTGGTTTAGCTATAATGATCTTGTAGAATTAGTTAAGTCTGTATTTCAGGTGCCAATTCTGGGCTGCCCAATTATTTATGGCGTCTCAAACAATGATAGAAAATGGGCGAACAATGATGCAGTAAAGTTCCTAGGATGGTCACCGTCTGATAATGCAAACGATTATAGAGAAAAAATAGCCCAAGAAATGGAGGAACCGGCCTCCACGTCGGATGATTTTAATTTTATCGGCGGTCCATTTGTAAGCTTCGATATAATGAAAAATACGGAATGAGCGTCCAATCAAATAATTAAAATGTTAATTCACATTTCGCCTTCTAAAACATATCACCATGTCCAAATCCGCGATTTCGCTAAAAGACAATGGTGATTTTCTTGAAATTCTTCAATTAATTCGCATATCCTAAACAATGGAACAGTTTATAAACAATGGTGACGGCTTTATTGAGATAACATGTTACTTTTGTTTCGAGCCTTTCGAAGTACACCTTGAGGTATCCTCTGAAAGTTTTTTCAAAAATTCAGAAATTATTGACTGCACGGTGTGTTGCAATCCAAATAAAATCGATTATGAAGTCGAGGAAAGCTGTATTAGTAATTTATTAATTACCGACGGAAACGATTGAAAAACCGAGCCAAATCCTACTCTATAATACTCAATTGTAGAATTAATTGACTTGAGACATATCTGCTTCTTGAGTTCTTGCTATTTTCTCGCAAGCCAACAGAAGCCTGTCTATGTTGTTCAGTTCACTTGGGCTAAAAGAAAAGTCGAAATACATAATAGCCGAGAGCTCCATGAAAATTTCAACCCATTGTTCTTCAGAAATAACGACTTTTAATCTGGAATAAAAATTCTCCAAAAATAATCTAGCGTGTGGATCTTTTATTATCTCCAATGTTTCCACTGTGATTTCTAAAAGCTCTGTTTTAACTTTTTCATTCAAAAAACATTCCATAAGCAATAACTTCTAGAAAAATGTTTAGATGTAACGTTAGTGAAAAACTGCAGATTTTTATTATCTGAATAACTGAGGTCATTCAATATGCTGTGGCATTTTTAGATGACGGAAGACGAATTTCTTGTGTTTGCCAAAAACAAGGGGGTTACACGGCTCCTGAGTCTATGAAAACACCACCAAATACATTTATTGATCAACATGCGCACAAGATAATTCACTTACATTTCTTAAGATTTGATCCAAGGCACTTCGATGCCATTTCTTTGGCAACGGCAATCTCCTTTTTTGACATATTCATCTCGAGGATATTAATCATTTTACCGCAAGTTCCTCGCTCATTTTTCGCACAAAGTTTCGCCCACATGTAGGCTAAAACTTCGTTTCGTTTCACGCCGTCTGTACCAGTAAAATATCTAGTACTCATGTCAAATTGCGCTGATGGGTTACCTGACTGTGCTAGCGATAAGCACTCAGTTATCGTTTTGGACCTTTTATCTACTGCACAACTCGCCTGCACTTGATTATCAACAGCGACCAGTAAATACGACAATACACAAATAGAGAGCGATGCATAAATCAGTTTTGTCATAGTGAAGATTCTAAATATGATTATAAGCAAACGCAACACCTCGAGCAAGGAAAGAGCTTTGCAGTACAAACAGTATTAACAAACAAAGAGCTACTTCGACTTTGAAACCATCCGGCATCGTTTTGAACAAAACTTGACATCCTGCCAAACCGTCTCCCACTTTTTTCTCCAAGAAAAAGGCTTTTTGCAAACGCTGCAAATTTTGCTTGGAAGGTTAGTTTTTTTTATCCCTTTAGGCACATAGATTACCGTTATTTAGGAAAGCCGTCTTTTTTGCTTGATTCCAATATTTAAAAAATCGTTTAAATTGAAATGTCCTATCTATCGGCACGAAGGGGGTCTCAGATAAATATTGAACCGTTTTAATTTTTTCTATCTCTTTAAAAAGGTTCGTTAGCGCTTGGTCCCCTGTTTGAGGAATAACTATCTGCTCGACGTTTTGTGCTTTCAAAACATCCAGTGTGTTTCCATGTATTATTTCTAACGGAAGTTCCAAAAGTGTTTCATATATAAACACCAGTCGTTTAAATGAGTATCGTTGCATCCGATAGTATGCGTCGTCCCATATATGAATTGCCTTGAAATCGTTTGAAGTTTGGTCAAAGTCAAACCGATAGCGCAACGCCTTTTCGTGCAACAGAAGGATTTTTTCAGCCATCTTGGATCTCCAAATTAGGAAACAAACGTTTTTGTAGTGTTTGATAGCTTGCGTTTAAAACACTATTCTTCGATGGCGTGGTGTTAACAATTCCATTAAAGAACTTATGGACATTTTCAAGGTTAAAAATATATGGCTTGTTACTAAAAGTGCTCGCAATCCACTGCCAGGAAAAATTATTGCTGGCGATGTCTCCATCCAACAAATGACTTAAGAACCAGCGGGCACCAACCTGCCATTTAATCCCGCGGAAATGCACTATATAGCTAGCGATATACATCCTCGCATGATTGTGAACATACCCGGTCTTCAAAAGCTCACTTATAAAACCGTCAATACAAGCAACGCCCGTATCTCCCTCTAAAATGTCTTCAGGTAATTTCTCCTGGTAGTGATCACTAGCGTATCCGGTTTTATAGTGCTCAACATCGTTCCATAAGAAATATTCGTTGTTTTCAGCAAAGCGTGCCCAGAAATCTCTCCACCCCAACTCTCTAATAAAGCTTTCAATCGATTTATGACTGTCGTTACCTTGGATTACGTAGTTTCTCACTTCATTCAACGTTATAACACCGTGGTGAATAAAAGGGGAAAGCATAGAAACAGATCCGTTTCCGTAGTTCCGCGTTTTACCATACCTCACTGCGTCGAGGCTCGATATTCTTTTTTCACATTCTAATCGACCACCACGGATCTCTGAGGCATTCCCCTCCGCCCATGGGGCGAGTTGTTTGACGTACGATACTAAATCATCTCTATTGTCAAAATGACGTTCTAAAATAGACACATTAACCCTCAATATTTTCAAAAATCCAAACAGCGTAGGCAGCGCGGCACGTGGCGGCGTGAAAGCTGAGCCAAATAAAATAGTCCAGCCTGCATTTAACTAAAGAAATTACGACACTCAATAATTTACGGATCACCGCAGTGAAGGATATAAATCCAAGGCTTTAAGGTTTGCTTAAGTAGGAAGGATAATTTTAATAAATTTTCAAAATTTCTCTTTACTTGCGGCCACAAACAACCCTGTCCCGCAAAAAATTAAGCAAAACTATTAAATATTCAAATTTTTTCACATTATTTTTTCAGAGAATGGCGAAAATTTCGAACTCGAAGATATAATAAATATGAATTTTTCATACCAGAAAAATGTTTGCAGCCAGAGATTTACGCAGACTAATTTTGTTTGAGTTACTTTAAAATAAAGGACGCTAAAGTCGTCAAACGTCAATTTTGGGTAAAGAGTTTTTATTGATCTCGTGGACAGCAGATGCCTTAGAAATTTGCATGAACGCTATAGGAATTGAGCAGTGGTCGATAAAACGGAAATGCGTCGGTAAAAAGAAACGCAACGATAGAATACTGACCCAGTCTGAAAAAAATTATATTTTTTTAATTGATATCGTTCGTCCTTGCTGCTGAGGCCGTCCAAGTTTTTTATGTGCCTCGTGCGTAAGTTTGACCTTTTTAAATAGATCGGCTTTCATTGATGCAACTTTCCGGGTTAGTGCGTCGACATGCAAATAAATGACTTCTGATTCAGCCGCGAGATAACCCTCCTTCGCATTGTACATAGACTGACAAAGTTGAATACGTTTCTCATCGAAATCGACCAATTGACAAGTGATCTCTAGACGCGTTCCTTTGAATAATTCCCGGGTATAATGTATATGAAAATCACCACAATATGTTGCCACATTCTCCGCACGTCTATATTCCTTTGTAAGCCCTAGTGAGCCAAAAAAATCACCTATATTATGATCAAAAGCTTCAAGGTAAAAGGTAACGTTCATATGGCCATTGTGGTCGATCCACTCAGGTCTAACTTCATAATCGCTTCTTTTAAAGGGCACAGTTATATCAAGTGCTTTATTCTCTATCATCTTATTCCTGAGTTTCGATTCTATATAATAGCTACTTTACCCCAACCGATATATTATCGTAAACACCCACGCCCTGGAGGATCAAGAATTTTGCCTTGCTCATTTCAAGACCATGAACGTAGTGCGCGTTCATGGGCCCAACCGAACACCGTTCCCCGACTTTAAGCAGGTGTTTATGACTTGGTGCTTTCGTTTCAACGACAAGGGTTCCTTCTAAACAAACGAAATAATCGGTTATTTCGCTATGAAAATGCCAGGGTATTGACTCCCCTTTGTCAAGTGTCAGGATCTGCACTCTCATATCTTTCCCCTCCATAATTAGTTCTCTGCCCGATATAGCTGCTGGCGCATACTTTTTCACTTGCATGGAGCGTCATCCCTTCTACCCATGTGATAATATAGTTTCGGAAACCTAAAGGTATCAGAAAGATTAAAATAGTTCCATCAAAGCCAATTTGGTTAAAATCATAACAAAATAAATAAAAGCACTGTTCTCATTGAAAAATGAGAGAACCGACACACCTCTTTATTAACAGAACAAACTCTCCAAGGCGTCAATGGAGTTTTTAGGCAGTCTATCAAATGAATATTGTCTGGTTTAAGCGTGATCTAAGGTTAGAGGATAACAAAATTCTTTTAGAAGCCTCCCACGATGGGCCAATCCTACCCTTGTATATTATAGAAAAAGAATTGTGGTTACAGCCTGATTTAACTGGCCGACACTATAATTTTCTCAAACAGTGTTTAGACGAGTTAGATCAATCGCTCAGGAATTACGGTGGCAAACTAATTATAAGGGTCGGCGACGCCGTGCAAATTTTAGCCGAATTGAAAGACAAACATAGTTCTATAAAACTGTACTCTCACCAGGAGACGTGGAACGGTTGGACCTTCTCTCGAGATGCTCAAGTGAGAGCATGGGCGAGAAAAACTAATGTCCACTGGATTGAAAAGGCCCAGCATGGGGTAGTACGTGGTTTATCTTCACGCAATGGCTGGTCAGCAAAATGGTATTCCAGCATGAATAAGCCGGCATCTCAAAAACCAACACATATTGAATTCGTTAACGAGCGAGCGGACTTGATACCCACTAATTCTGAACTGAAGCTTGATGATGATGAACTTTATCAAGCCCCTAAGGGTGGCAGGAGGGAAGCTAAAAAACTTTTAAACAGTTTTCTAAATTCAAGAGGAGAGAAATATAGAAGCGAAATGTCTTCACCTCTTACCGCAATTGATAGCTGCTCGCGATTATCCCCCCACATTGCTTTTGGCACTATATCAATAAAAGAGATATACCACTCCACTACAAACAGACTACAAGACTTGAAGGACAACTCAACTCACCCAGCAAAAGACTGGATCCAGTCCTTAAAATCTTTTTCCAGTCGGCTTCGTTGGCATTGCCACTTTATACAAAAGCTCGAGTCAGAGCCCGAAATTGAATTTAGAAATATGAATTCTTGTTATGATGGATTACGTGAGCACTGTTTTAATCGAATTTATTTCGAAGCTTGGAAAAGTGGACACACCGGATATCCTATGATTGATGCCTGTATGCGTTTTTTGACGGCTACCGGGTGGCTCAATTTCAGGATGCGTGCCCTTCTTATTAGCTTTTCAAGCCAACACTTATGGTTACATTGGCGCGAGCCATCACTTCACCTTGCAGGACTTTTTACAGATTATGAACCCGGTATTCACTACAGCCAAACTCAAATGCAGTCTGGTACCACGGGCATCAATACTATTAGAATTTACAATCCGATAAAACAAGGGTTGGATCAGGACCCCACAGGCACCTTCGTCCGTCAATGGGTCCCAGAATTGGAAAATATCGATCCCGACTTTATCCATACACCCTGGCTATCACCGTCTAAACCAAAGGGATATCCCCCTCCAATCGTCGACGAAAAGACATCAAGACAAAAGGCTTCTAAGAAGCTTTATGCTGTTAAAAGAAAACCCGAGCATAAAGAAATCGCGACAGAGGTGTACATTAAACATGGAAGCAGGAAAGGCAAGCAGACCACAAAAGGAACACGAATAAGCCTCAAGAATAAACTTCAGGGCGAATTAAACTTCTGAAACCAAAAAACGTTTCTATCACCAAGTTTTTTGCTTAATATCGAATAGTATTTAATTACATTTTCAAATGAATTATCAAACCAAACATTTATATTTAGGATCATCGACCCTATGCCTCACTACAAACAAAAAAAACGCATAATAAAGCATGCTTTAATCACGCTATTTGCAGTGTTTTTACTACCAGCCATTGCTGCGCACGGAGATGAAAAAAATCATACGATACTTGGCGCGGGTGAAATTTCTTGTAGAGTTGTTTTGAAAAACCCAGAGGATAAGGGTTTGAGAAAATTTTATCAAAACTGGGCGCAAGGTTGGATAACTGCCACTAATTATTTTGGTGATTATATTCGATTAGGATTGGAACAAAAGACCGGTACGAAGGGCCCTCTTCCCAATGATATAGCACCGCGCGAGGATGTAATTTGGTATAAAATACTGAGTTTCTGTAGCGAGGAACCTAAGGCCTTACTTTCCGACGCTGTTAAAGAATTACTAAATTCACAATGGCGCAAGCAGGCAAAATAATTTCGTAATCCGGTTGTACAAAAGTGGTCAAAACTAGATATTTAATATCCATACCAATTTTAATGATTTTATCGACGATTTTTTTTGGTGAAGCGAAATCTAAAACTATTGTGGCAGATTATACTTTCTATTTTGGCGGATTTACTATTTTACAAGCCAAGACAACGATAGAATTGGGGCGCAAAAGCTATAAAGTAGTTTCTAGGTCAGAGACAGATGGTATTTTGAATTTATTTTTTGAATGGAGTGGACAAGCCACATCAAAAGGAAATTTTCTAGAATGGCGTTCAGTCCCTATTCGCCACCAAAACATTGGTAAAAGAGCCGGTAATGTTCGGACGACAGTCCTATCATATGAAAGCAGCGGAAAACTAGTCTCTAGCGATATTCAACCTCCTCCAGACCTTTCAGAAGTTTTTCCGCTCCCGAGAGGTCTGGTCAAAGAAACTATCGACCCGCTGACAGCTATTGTCCAAATGAACCGCCGACTTGAACGTGGGATGGGCTGCAACGCTACTTTTCCGGTGTTCGATGGACGTCGTAGATACGATTTGACCCTTGTGGACAGAGGAGAGTCAAGCCTCAAGCAAACGCCCTTCTCCATCTTTCAGGGAAAAGCAATTGTTTGTACGATTAATGTTAATATGCTGGGCGGACATAAACGCGAAAAAAGTAAGTATGCCGCGACCTCCGGGGAAAAACTTGTATACGTCGCCCGCCCACTAAAAGGTGGACCAATTCTTCCCGTAGGTTTAACGGTTGAAACAGCATTAGGCACGTTAACGGGACATCTTGTGTCAATTAAAAAAACAGATACTGTGTTTACTTCGAGTTTTAGTGAGTAAATTTAAAGAACTTATTAAACACAATTTCAATAATCTCCTCAGTACTTTTTGAACCTTACCAACCAGCTGTTCCTTTTCCTCTTTTAAATGGCTCATGCTTACACAATATTACTGTAATCAAACACGAACCTTTATTACCCTAAGAAAACTCCGTTGTTTCGAAGGCGACTTTGAAGTTCTTGAGAATTAATGGCGGCAGGCCTCGTCTTAGTATCAATGGCTATATTAGCAGCTGTGCCCGCTGCTTGCCCCATTACAAAGCAAGGTCCGCTAACGCGCAGAGAGGACTGACCTTCTGGTGTAGCAGAGGCACAACGGCCAGCAACAAGAAGATTATCAACCCCTATAGGAATTAACGAGCCGTATGGGATTTGATGATAGCCCCTACCCCCCAGAAATGTCCACTTGGCTGCACCTTTTAAATGTTGCTCTAACGGCCATCCATTACAGCCGATTGCATCGTCGAAATCTACGCAACCCAAAACGTCTCCTTCAGTTAATACATATGAGCCGATAATTCTGCGGGTCTCTCTTATACCTACCTGGGCCGCTGTTTCCAGTAGATAAGAGTTTTGAAACCCTGGGACACATTCTTTTAAAAACTTGTGATATTCTAAAACCTGACGCCGACCCTCTGCTTCAGCAAAACTTAAATCATCCCAATTGCTTCCGTCTATAGGTGATCCGTCACGTCTACTAATTTGTGTTAAATTGGCTCTCCATTCACCTTTATGTGCTTGCGAATTAATTATACCGGTTTTGCGCGGTAGATTATAATTGTCTCCATGTTTGATTATGAGTTCGTTTAAGTTTGGACGGCCCAAGCGGTGAGCCAAATCATCATCAACGTTCCCAATCCTGAACATAGTTGTCGGGTATGCTATAAATCCATCGTCATTGCCTTTTTCAACCTTTGCCCCCGACCAGAAAGCTAAATCCGCGTCTCCAGAACAATCAATAAACATCTCCGCCTTAATGGCTTTTCTTCCAGATTTAGTTTCCAAAACAATTGCATCAATGGAAGATTTACTACTCATTGCGACACCCACGGCAAGACTATGAAAACGTATGTCTACGCCAGCTTCTTTCAAAAGTTCATCTGCAACAACTTTGTAAGCCGCAGTGTCATAAGCTTGAGCAGCAGTATCGTGCCCCCCATTTCTGCCTTTGATGGGATGCGGAGCATTTAAGCCGCCGAGGTTTTCCAACCGAGCAAGAATATCATCGGCAATACCGTGCACAATTTGTTGTACAGCACCGTTTATATTGGCATGGAGACCACAAAAATTTGTAACCATGGCCGCGGTACCCATACCGCCTAAAAAACCATATCTCTCAAGCAAAATTGTTTTAGATCCAGAGCGCGCTGATGTGATTGCAGCGGCTATACCGGATGGACCTCCACCAAGGATGAGCACTTCCGCACTGGCACAAATTTCTACTTGCCTCTGCGGTTCAGTTAAGTAGTTCATATTGAGGAGCTCCTTAAGCTACTGTTTATTAAGGCACCGTAATTAGCGACTTCTTTATATTAGAATTCGTCAGCTCATCTATCGACCATTTTTTAAATATATTTTATTATTGAATAGACAGGCTTTTTTTTTGATACGAAGCTTTCGTATTCCATAGATTTTCCAGTAATCGCTCTTTGACACCCATGTATAAAGGATTATCGAACTCTGCACCGTCTAGAAAGTCTTTTAACGTATCTTGATCTTTTATCGATATCTCCGAAAAGGCTTTATCAATAAAGCCATAGACGTCACCAATAATATTTAGCATCCAAATTTCTAAATCTATCGGCCTCTTTTCTTCACTCATAGTTATCCAATCCAGTTTAAACAAAAAAACCACTATTTTATTGCACACTTTACAACGACAAAATCATTTTTATTAAATATGTTTTCAAAATATCAGGGTTGGAACACAAAAAAGTCTGAAATTCTAATGATAAATTTTGTTTTATAACTAGCTTATTTCTGGTCAGCTGCGCAAAGGCTCAACTATTTTTTTTCATGGTCCGGGTCTGGTAAGTCAAGCGGGTATTCCTGATTAAGCTGCGCAAGAATTTTATCTTGAGAAAGCCCCTGACGAATTAGAGCACGGCCGCGCCAGGCTCGGATACACGCCAAACACTGAAATGACCATTCTAGATTATTATGTTCGTCTGGGAGAATGAGCCATCTCCCTCGACTTTCGCATTCATCAACCTCGCATTCACTGCAGGTCGGCATTGTCTCGCGAAACTACGATTGAGCCGCGAATACCATGTTTAGCTGAGCGGCCGCTAACACGTTCACGCCATTTCCTAAAAGATCCAGGCTTAAGGGAACGCCTCATTAACTTAATAACACTTTTTTCCGATAAACCAGTCTGGCCTTGTATCATCTCGAACGAAACTTTATCGTCCCAAGCCAGCGCTATTATTTCCGAATCTGACTGCATTTGGCTCACGTACACCCTAATCAATTTACGAACGTCATCTGTTTTTGGATATGTGTGGTTGGATTCTTTTTTCAAGTACATCTCCATATAGCCCTTATTCAAGTGCTTTGAGTACAAAAAAGGAATTTTAGAAGCTGCTTAATAGCAAACTCGTTCGGTGATCTAATAAGCCAGTAACGGCGTAGAATAATGTAGAGCCGAAGTGAACTAACGAGGGGATTATCAAATTGTACAGTAACTTTGAGAAGCTTGGTAATAAGTATGGTTTGACGAAGTTATCGTTAAGTTATGATTTACCTGAAAGCGCGGAAGATGCTTTTTCTGGGGGTATAAAATTTTCTTTTTTTGGCGCTGAGGGATCGCACAGGCTCGGATTCCATTTGTCTCAGAAGAGCCAGGGCTCGAGTTTTTATCCAGTACTGGAAATAAATTGGGCTGATATCGAACAAGACGAAAAAATTATCTTTGGGGATAGTTTTTCCGATGACCCAAAAGTGCACGCATGGATAGTTGATAGCCTTTTAGAGGTTTTTGCAGTTGCTGTTCAACAGACGTATCTTGAAATTTTAACCCTGGGAACAATGTCAGAGAGTAGTGAGTGCGGTACAAAACTAGCGGTTCCTGAGTTATCAGCAGCTCGCAATTTTGCTAATTGGATTGATTGCGCCCATCTTCATTGATTCTTTAACATCATTCTCGTGACTAGTTTAACACTTCCAGCAAATATTATTTAGTGCAACGAGCACTGGGGCCGAGGTCAGCGACAAAATGGTGATTGTTTTTAATATTTTTTTATAGATTCTCATTAAACCAAAATACTCTTATGTTACGGCACCGGACTTTGGTTGCCCTAAATGCCCAATATGTGCCACTGCCGTCTCTGCAATGCTGGTATTCGAAAAATTCATAACTAACAGATAGTCCCCAAACTCAAAGGACTTTTAGATTTAACTCACGCTCTAGTACTTTCATATTTGCTCTAGCAGAAGATGAGAGCGGATAAATCCTCAATACTTTTGTAAACGCCACCAAAGCTCTTTGGTAATCACCGAATTTCATAAAAATGAGCCCCATACCAGACAACGCTCCAAAATGACGCGGTTCAAGTGTTAGTGTTACTTTTATATCCATTAGGGACTTGTCGTATTTTTTCATTAAAAAGTATGTCGTCGCTCGTTTGTTGAAGGCCTCAGAAAACGCGGGTGCCTTTTCAATAATCCTATCAAAAACATACAGAGCCTTTTTGAAATTTTTTTCTTGCAGATACCTAGTGCCGAGCCAAAGCTCCTGAGATATGCGAGGAATTTTATGCTTATGCCATCTCTTCCAGATCATTTGCTCGACCTTTTCGGCTTCGGCTAAAGACTCCGCTTGTTCAAGCTCAGCGAAAAGCGAATCCAAAGTGACAATTTCACTTGATTCACTGATCGAACTGTCAGTTTGGTCATCAGCTAAAACAATTAAGACGTGGAATATTTCTAGCGTGAAACAAAGTAGGAAAAATATTACTGTTCTTAAAATCATTGTTATCAGTTCTATGTGTAACTAACAAAAACCATAAATTTTTCCTACTCGCTACAGAGATTATCTGCAACAAAATAAGCTTAATTTTCTTAATCAAAACACTCTAGAGATAAATTTGTATATCGTGTATTAGCGCAATTTTTCATGAATTTCGGAGGTTTAAATCATCAATATATATTATTTTGTTAATATCGACATCAGCTTAAAAATATAATTGATTTGAAAAGGAGCAATAATAGATGAAGAGCACTTCTGATCGCGAACAAGCCAGCAGTATCATCCAAGTTGACAACGAACGAGTACGCGTTACTGAGTACACCTTCAAAAGTGGGGCTGAGACTACCTTTCATCGCCATGAGTGGGATTACGTTGTTGTACCACAGACTGATGGTGAGCTTTTATTAATAGATGGAGACGGTAAAGAAACACGGGCTAGTCTCACCAGTGGAATTTCCTATTATAGAAAAGCGGGCGTTGAACATAATGTTGTCAACGCGGGAAATCAGCCATTAACATTTATTGAAGTTGAGATGAAAGCTCATTCTGAGGAATAAACTATTAATGCTTATTCATGAAACGGCAATTAGATATATGGACCTCAAAAAAAATATCAGAACAATTAATTTCCTTTTAGGATATCGATGTTACTTGATATTCAGGTATTTCGAAGACACTTTTACGATTGCCGCAATTGAAAACCATTCACACCAGTGATCTAGTCAATAGTGCCCAGCCGTATGGCAACATAAGGGAGATAACTAATGAGTGAAGTAATTCAGACGTATGTACTGCTTCTTCTTCTAGGAGGCATGGTTTTTTTTCCAGCCGTTGTTGCGCCAGCTATTTTTTCGTCTTTGGATATAAAAACCTCCGGCGTCGTCTTAAGGAAGCTATTTCCCAACTATTATCTTTTCATCATTGTTATGTCGCTCATTGCTGGTTTTCTAGGTGAAATGATATCGGTAGTTACTGCATCATGCATTTTTATTTTTGTTACGACGGTTTTTGTCCGGCAAATATTAATGCCTAAGATTAATAAATGGCGAGATGAAGAGTTAGAGGGCAATCCAGATTCAGCAATAAAATTTAGCCGTTCCCACAGGCTCACCGTAATACTAAACCTCTTTCAAATGGCTCTCATCATTTACTCGATAGGGTCAGATTTCAAACTCACCTAACATCCAATCCGTGACGTGAATAAAAACGACAACAGCCACTTGCTGTATAACATAAAAGAGATCCTAATCTGTAACCAGTGCTTTCAGGAATACCATGCTGGACTGACGGACAGTAAGTCACTTCAGCAATATACAATATTGGATGTCGGTTTAACGGACATGGGAATACAAGTTTGGTGCCGACGTCACAATGTGAATGTTGTACACATTAATTTTGGTGGAAAGAAACTAGTTGCCGATTTCCGCAATCTTCAAAAATTAAACGCCGTGAAATAAGTCCTCAATCAAACTGGTATACTTAAATACAAACCTTTACTTATCGATAAACACTCTACAGTAAGGAAGGCGCTTAAAACGCCATTCAGCAAATACTGCATATAGTGATCGTAACATTTGACGTACAAGCGGCAGCGAAGCTATTGCTGCCAAATACCTCCATCGATCTAAATGACTCCAGATAACGATAAACGAATCCACGCCTCTATGGACAGCCCCTGAGTTATCGACGACGTGAAGCAGTTTTAAGGCGTCGGCAGTATCTATTCCATAATTTTGCAAA
>CACOPQ010000021.1 GCA_902629125.1 uncultured Alphaproteobacteria bacterium | reverse complement strand
TTACCTGGCTTTGATCATCTATCTCAACGTTTACAGCAGAAAAGTCAAACTCCTTGTATGAGGGATTTTGAACTTGCGAAGGATTATTTTGTATATTGGCTGAGGGAACAAGTTCCCGAACGTGATGAAATGCCCACTTATTGTAGGGCGAAGTTCGCCAATTTGCTAGTGTTGCCTGCTGGTCTGGATTATTTGGGAACTGGTTCATCATATCCAGCTTTTTCTTGGTGTTCATATTATTTTGCCTGGGTTCATTATACCCTTAGGGTCTAAGGCGTCTTTTATAATTCGCATAACATCAATCGCAGTTGATGACTTATAGTTTGGTAACTCGTCTTTTTTTAATTGTCCGATACCATGCTCGGCGCTGATTGAGCCATTGAATTGCCTTACTACCTCGTGAACAGCGTGATTTATGTCTGACCACTTAGCAAGGAAATCGGTTGATGAGCTGTTTTTAGGTTCAGCAACATTAAAATGCAGGTTTCCGTCTCCAGCATGCCCAAATGCTATAAGTCTTGCTTTAGGTTCAACTTTTAATATTGCCTGCCAAGCTGTCTCATAAAAAGCCGGTATAGATGAGATTGGTACCGAAATGTCATGTTTGATTGAAGTACCTTCTAATTTTTGTGATTCCGTAGCATTTTCCCGTAGAGCCCAAAACTCCTGTCTTTGTTGTTCTGTTTGAGCAATGGCAGCGTCTAGAATAAGTCCACTCTCAAGAGCTTTTTCGAGCATGTTTTCGAAATTTTGTCTGGTCTCATTGTCAGCTTGCTTGGTGGAAACAATTTCCAGCAAAACATAATAGTTATAGGAGTCTGTAAGCGGGTCTCTCGTGTCGGGGATATGTTTTAACACCAAGTCGAGAACTTGCCTCGAAATTAATTCGAACGTCTCAACGCAATCGCCGCTTTCTATTCGCGCGCAATTCAGTAACTCTAAGGCGGACGTAATACTTGGAACGGCACAGTAAGCGGCATTAATACTCTTGGGCGCTGGAAATAATTTTAAGATAGCCTTTGTTATAATTCCTAAGGTACCTTCAGATCCTAAAAATAGCTGCTTAAGATCATAGCCCGTATTATCTTTTCTTAGGCCGGTTAATTGATCAAGGATACGGCCGTCCGGTAAAACAACTTCAAGGCCTAGGACTAACTCCCTGGCATTGCCATAGCGAAGTACATTGGTTCCACCTGCGTTTGTCGCCAAATTTCCTCCGATCATACAGCTGCCTTCGGCAGCTAAGCTCAAGGGGAAATACCTATCCTCAGCTTTTGCGGCCTCTTGTAAGTTCTGAAGAATACATCCAGCCTCTACAGTCATGGTATAATTGGTCGTGTCTATCGACAAAATCTTGTTCATTTTTGACATCGATAGAACAATCGCATTACCTTCAGAGGAGGGCACAGCTCCTCCACACATACTTGTGTTTCCACCTTGAGGTACAATTGAAATGCCTGCTTCTGCGCAAACCTTAGTTATGTCAGAAACCATTTTTACGTTTTCAGGGAAAGCAACAAGCTGGGCGTCGCCAGTATAAAAGCCGCGCCACTCAGTCAGAAAAGGTGTCATTTCATCTTTATGTTCTATGAAACCTTTCTCACCAAGAATTTGCTTTATTTTTTCGATGGCTAATGATTTGATCTGTTGAGGTGATATTGACATTCTAGCCACCGTTTCCCCGAGTGAGGACATAAGGCTCTCCTTAAATTATTTGTTTAAAGAAAATAGCAAATGTTTAACACCGAGATCAACCTAACAGTCGCACTCGCGCGGCGCTGCAGCTCGTTGCAAACGGTCATTTATTGCAATTCCAAGTCCATCGTTTGGTATTGGAGCTACTGAAATATATGTTGGATTTTGTTTATCCAACTCACGCATCATATGAAAAAGGTTTGATGCTGCCTCCACAAGATCACCCTTAGTGCTTAAATTCGGAAAAGGCTCAAAAGAAATATTTCCAAATCCCAAAAAAGCTTCCCCATCCATGACTGTCGTCATATGTGTCTTCACTTTAGCTTTCGGAGCATAATGACTTACTAACATTCCAGGCGAAGAAATGGTGTTAGTTTTGGATGCCATTTCTATTTCACCAATTTTAGACTCTAATTGCTCCTTTGTGACGTGGCCTGGACGCAGTATTGTGGGGATCGTGCCTGATAAATCTAGTACTGTTGACTCTAAACCAACTTTGCAGTCACCACCTTCTAAAATAGAAGAAATATTGCAACCAAATTCTTCCTCCACATGTCTTAATCGTGTGGGGCTTATTCTCCCAGAGATATTGGCGCTTGGTGCAGCTACAGGGACATCAACTAGTTCTAATAACTCCTTTGCTACAGGGTGATCAGGTACTCTGATAGCAACAGTTTCTAGACCGGCTGAAGCAAGCCACGAGATCGGGCATTCATTTGAGCGAGGAACGACAAAGGTTATAGGCCCAGGCCAAAGCATTGAGGCCAGTTGTTTAGCTGTTTCAGAGAATGCACCAAATTCAAAGGCATGTTGAGCTGTAGGAAGATGCGATATAAGAGGATTGAACTGCGGTCGCCCTTTCATCTCAAAAATTTTTGCAACGGCCTTGTCATTTGTTGCATCAGCCCCGAGGCCGTAAACCGTTTCTGTCGGAAAAGCAACCAGTTCGCCGTCTTTCAGCAATTTCACTGCTTTCTTTATTGTTTTATAAGGCAAGTTAGTTATTCCCAGTATTAACTAGAATTTTGCATTCAATGACAGACTTTTAACTATACTCCGGTATTCAATTTTAATAATTATTAAAAAACCTCGGTAATTTTTTACAAGAGGAATTCTAGTAATTGCGTTTTGAAAATATCTGCCAAGGATTGTCTTTATAATAGCTTAGTCGTGAAGTTGAAATCTAAAATGCGATGGTAACATTTTTGAGGAACCTAATGGCAAAAACTCCTTTATGGTCAACTACTTTAGATCATATCTGTTTGGAAACAGCCCAACCCGACGTTATGCGAGAAATTTTAAGGTCGGCATTAGGGCTTAAGGAGACGGTTGTCTCGAATGATAAATGGCTGTCGCAGGTGCCAAATCGCCAGCTAATATTTACAAAAGGCACAGCGAAAAAGCTTTCCTATACTGGTTTTAATACTCTCGATGAAACTCAACTTATTGGTATAAGGTAACATATCTTGAAACAAGTGGCGTACCGCTAGAAAGCCCTTCGCTACTAGCGCAGTAGGGTGGATTTCCAGTGCAAGACTCTGACGACCATATATTTTGTTTCGGAGTAAGTAATCAGCAAACGCTTCCCAATGAATGCTTAGATGGGCGATTACAGCGGGTTGTGGTGCCAACGGCTAATTTACAAAAAATGATGAAATATTATCAAGATATGCTTGGGTTTTTGCCTTCGGATATCGTAAAAACTGAAGAGGGGCGTCTGACTGTTGCCTTTTATAGATCTAATCCTGAGCATCATAGTTCCGCAGCTTTTGCCGCTAATGAACCGGGATTTGATCATTTTGCCTTTGAAACACCTTCGTGGAACCGAATTAGGGACTGGGCCGATCATCTTGCAAAAATGGACATCCCAATTTGGTGGGGTTCCGGTCGCTATAGCGCAGGAAATAAACTATTTTTCATGGTCCTGGATCCAGATGGAAATTAAATTGAAATCTCAGCTGAGCTAGAGCTCATGGATTGGGATCATCCTTTAAGGTACTGGCCGCACAATCGCTGTACCTTGAATTTATGGGGAAACGCTTGGATGAGATCATAGTTATGGCCTCAGGCATTACTAATGGCCGTAAGCGATAAACCAGCCATTTCTGTATTCTGGTTTTCCGTATTCAAAAGGGGTGCCGTCGAAATTTGTGAGACGGCCGCCTGCAGCTAATAAAACAGCATGACCTGCAGCCGTATCCCATTCCATGGTAGGTCCCAACCTTGGGTAAATATCTGCCTGCCCCGAAGCTAAAAGACAGAATTTTAAAGATGATCCGCGGGAAATGGCTTTACCCACATTGAGCGCTGCGATGTAATCTTCCAACTCTGGGCTCCTGTGGGATCGACTTGCTACTACCGTTAACTTCTCTGTGTTAGGTTTTCGCGTAGAAATTACCTCTCGGTTTCCCCCGGCATCCTCAACAAAGGCGCCCAGTGTCTCGCTTCCGGCCCATAGGAGACCATCATATGGGGTGAGCACAACGCCTAAGACAGGCAGCCCAACTTTTATTAGTGCTATATTTACAGTGAAATCTGTACGGCGATTTATAAATTCTTTCGTTCCGTCTAAAGGATCCACCAGCCAGAAAGTATTTGCATCTGTTCTGGGAAGATTTCCGGTGGCAGCACTCTCCTCTGCGACTATAGGGATAGATGGAGTTAGATCTCTTAGAATAGGAATAATTATTTTTTCAGCGTCCTGATCGGCCGCTGTAACTGGCGATCCATCAGCCTTAATTTTTGTCGACGTGCCCTCCTCAAAGTATTTCATTATTATTCTGCCGGCTTGGCGAGATACTTCTATGACCTGATCTATCATTGAATCCGGTGACATTGTCATTTGATTCCCCCTAGACCAATTTTTTGCTAGGGGTTAAGCTTTGATTCTGTAGGTAAAGTTTCATTGCTTGATTTAAGTCTCTGGAAGCTAGTTTATGTGCGGTCGCTATACCATAAGCGAAACTGTTTCAAAATTGAAGGCGAGTTTTTGTTTTAAAAACTCTCTGAATTTGCAGCCACGGTTTAATTTAGCACCTGGACAAGCAGCGCCCATAATAACTGAAAACGACAAAGGATCCCGTCACCTTAGTATGATGGACTGGGGTTTTTTATCTGAAAATTATAAAACAAAAAGTGGAGCAACTAAACGCATAATAAATGCGAGATCTGAAACTCTATTAGAAAAGAAATCTTTTAAAGATGTCGCAGTCTCGCAACGTTGTCTAATTCTTGCAGATGGGTTTTATGAGTGGAAACGCGATGGCGGAGGTAAAAAAGCCTATTATATTTATGCAAATGATCATAAGTCATTTGCTTTTGCAGGGCTTTGGCGCTCTGAGTCTAATAATACGCATCTAGGTTTCGATAGTAAAAATTTTGTGATTTTAACACGGGCAGCAGTTACGTCTATAAAACGAATTCACCATCGAATGCCGTTTATTTTAAATGCCGAACACTGTGAAGCTTGGTTAAATGGTACAGTTGCTGCCGCGACTAATTTGTTGAATGAAAATCATCATATAGAGTTATCTTGCCACGAGGTGTCTGATCGCGTGGGCAATGTCAGAAATGATGACCCTAGCTTATGCGATAAGTTCATTCAACCTCAGTTGGCACTATTCTGATTATTAGATTTAAAGCTTTTATGGACAACGTTTATAAACTTTTTGGTTCTCTGAATTCTCAACAAAGCCCTCCCTTTTGGTGATTCCAGTAAAGCTAATATTATCCTCTGTTATTTTAAGATAATGGAGAATGGTGCCGTCTCCTATTTTTAAAAAGAAATTAAAATCGTCTTCTGTTGTTTCAAAAACTTGATATTTTAAATGTGGGATTGGGTCTTTCGCTTTAGAAAAGAATTGAATATCGAAAGGAGTGAAAATCACATAGTCTCTCAAACATTTGTCTACCGTCCATTTTCCAAATAGTTTCTCGTTGACGCCATATGTTTTTGTTACTTTGCCAACAGTGAGCGGATTAGGTATTTTTTTTTCAATTGAGGATTGTTGACTACGGGGTTTCAACTTCGGGTCGGTATTGTCAGCCAACAGATTTAGCTGGTCGAACATGATGGGGAATTCGTTCTTTATGAAGAGAATGCAACCTATTGTAGAAACTAAAAAAATTAATGCTGTCGTTATAAGTATCTTATAATTATAGGATTTTTTTGCCGGAGCTTTTTGAGTTTTTTCGTCAGTTTTGTTTTTCTCTACGATGTTTTGAAGATCTAACACATTGTGCGCCGCCTCTTTTGATATTTGTTCAGGCGAGTTTGTTTTTAGCGGTGCGCTGTAATCGGTCTCTCTGAGATCAATTAATTTAATAAGCTGATAGTTCCACTTATTAGTGTCATGATCCCACAGACCTCGTATTATTCTTACCTTTGAGGAGGCAATTTGATCGCGAGCTTTTTTCAGTACTAAATAAACCGAATCGTAGGTGGGCGCATCATACAACGTTTGCCAACTTGATCGATGCTGCCTTTGTAGAAAGAAATGCTCAGCTTTTTCTGTCATGAGGTTTTGAAGCTATTTCACCAGCGTCGATCTAATTGGATCAAATTAGAGGCATCGTTGCTATCAACTGGTCTTGAAAAATAAAAGCCTTGCGCGTACTGACAGCCGAGTGCGCTCAATTGCGCGTGCTGTTCAGCGGTTTCGACACCTTCCGCTATAACATCCAGTTTTAGGTTATGAGCAAGCATTGTTATTGTTCTGATAATTTCCATATTTTTATAGTTTCGACCCATGTCGTTAACGAACGAACGGTCAACTTTTAAAGTGTCAATGGGGAAAGTATGAAGATAACTCAAAGAGGAATAGCCAGTGCCAAAGTCGTCTACACAAACTTTAATATCATGCTCCTTAAGTTGATTGAGCATGTCTATTGAACGAGGTGCGTTTTCCATTAACACGCTCTCTGTAATCTCTAATTTAAGATTTTTAGCTTTAAGACCCGATTTATCAAGATTGTCTAATACACCATTCACTAAATTTGGGTCTGCAAACTGTCTGCCTGAGAGATTTATGCTTAATTCCAATGCCTTTTCTGGCTCTCTCTCATTGTTCCAGTACAATGTTTGAAGGCAGGCTTGATGCAGGACCCATTGGCCTAGCTCATAAATCAAGCCGGTTTCCTCGGCTAACGGTATGAACTCGCTTGGAGATATATTTCCTCGTATCCGATGTTTCCACCGAAGCAAGGCTTCAAATCCACTTATTACACCATCGCGAAGAGATATTATTGGCTGATAGTGAATCTGCATTTCATTTCGATCAAGAGCACGGCGCAGATCGGTATCAAGGTCAATTGGGGAAATAGGAGATCGACGGAAATTGTCATCAAACAAGATGCTTTTTGAATTGCCCAGTCTTTTTGCTTTGTACATGGCTAATTCTGCATCTCTTATGATATCCTCTGGTCGCTCGTAGTCTATATTTGAACATGCCACACCCATAGACCCAGAACTAAACACTTCTTTATCACCTAACGAGAAAGGTTTGGAAAATTCAGATTGGATTGTTTCGGTCAATTTGATTGCCAAATCAATCTCATCAATGTCTTCCATAAGGATTGCATATTCGTCACCTCCCAGCCTTGCGACTGTATCGCCCGGTTGAACGCAATCCCTGAGCCGATGGCCAGTCTGAATAATTAGTTCATCGCCGTGAACATGCCCTAAACTTTCATTAACTAGCCGAAATCTGTCTAAATCGATGTAGATCACCGCATATTGTAATTTTGGATTTCGCTCTCGTTTTTTTAAAATTTGTCTTATTCGATCAAGAAAAAGTGTGCGGTTAGGTAATCCAGTTAATGTGTCATGGAGTGCGTCATGAATAGATTTTGCATCAGATAATTTTTTTTCAGTAATATCTGTTTGGGAACCTGCAATGCGATATGCCGTTCCGTCGTTATCTCTTACGGCTAGACCGCGAATTAACATCCATCTATAGCCGTCATTGAAATGTTTGGCCCTGTACTCGACTGCGAAGCTCGCAGTATCGTTATTTAGATATGCGTCTAGCATTGTCTTTAATCGATCTATGTCATCTTCATGTACCCTATCGAACCACTCGTCCGGTATGTCTCTAATTTCACTTTCTTCATAACCGAGCATTTGCTTCCATCTGGTTGAGAAGAAAATCTTTCCAGTTCTTAAATTCCAATCCCATAGACCATCATTAGCTGCCGCCATTGCCAGGATATATCGTTCATTTTCTTCCTGAACACTTTCCTCCGATGTGGTGGATTTTTTTCTACTCATAGAGAACCAATCATCTTGGGTTTTCGCACTGATGGGAGCGTGTTGATTTTATTTTCTTCTGTTTTCAGTTATTGAATACAAAATATCAGCTTTTCTAAGAATTTGTCACTGAAATCCTTCGAGCTTTTTAATTCTCTTTTTTCGCACGACCTCAGCATAGTAATGCCACAGAAGGTGGGCAGCGGTGCTTCTCCATGGCTGCCAGGTGATACTAATGTCATCCATTTGTTTTGGTGTTGGACGGAAACTTAATTTTTTCAACGATCGCGTGGCTTCTTGTAGGGCGACGTCCCCACTCGGCCAAACATCGGCACGTCCCAAACAAAAAATGAGAAATATTGACGCACTCCATTCCCCAAAGCCGCGGAGACGCATAATATATTTCTTCGCGTTATCGTCATCCATAGAAAATAAGGCATTGATATCAAACGTTTTGCGCCGCATTTGCTGGCATAAATTTAATGTAGCTCTTGATTTTGACCTAGTGAATCCAAGTTTGCGAAGTCCTTCCTCTCCCAGATGGATTATACTATCGGGAGTAATTTTACTTATTTCAGCATTAAACTTTCTCCAAATAGAGTCCGCAGCTGTGAGTGAAATCTGTTGGGAGACTACAATATGTATGAGAGTTGCGAGAGTTGGTTCTCGGTATCGTTCTCTTGGTAGGCCTATTTCTAAAATTAACTCACCGAAGTCAGGATCTGATGTTGCCAGTCTTTGAGCATCCCCGGAAATATCCAGCTTCATTTCGTCTCTCACATATTATGAATCAGTTTATCCGATTTTACGTTAACCTAAGATGTAATTGTTATTTATGAAAGGTTTTGGTTTCGATATGTTATATCAAATATCGATTGTTTTTTAGGAGGAAGATTGTGACAGAGTTCCATGAATTATCTGCGCTAGAAGCTTCAGCGAAAATCAAGTCTGGTGACCTAACCGCCGAGGC
Source organism: uncultured Alphaproteobacteria bacterium (assembly GCA_902629125.1). Classification (GTDB taxonomy): domain Bacteria; phylum Pseudomonadota; class Alphaproteobacteria; order Thalassobaculales; family Thalassobaculaceae. The sequence goes on along the minus strand of CACOPQ010000021.1, from coordinate 32,416 downwards.
CCTAATGCGTTCTTGTTTTGAAAGAATAGATGAAAGAGATAAACTTATTGGTGCTTGGTCATATTTTGATAAAGATAGAGCCATCTCAGAAGCAATTAAGTCTGATAAAGCAGGAAACCCTGGGTCTCTTGGCGGTTTGCCGGTTGCTGTTAAAGATATTATGGATACAGCTGATATGCCTACCACGTATGGCTCAACAATATATGGAAACCATCAGCCGTCCGAAGATGCGGATTGCGTGAAAAATGTTAGGACTAATGGTGGCATCATAATTGGCAAGACAGTAACCACTGAATTTGCATGGCGTAACCCAGGAAAAACAAGAAATCCTCATAATACAAACCATACTCCTGGCGGGTCATCTAGTGGGTCAGCAGCCAGCGTCGCTGACATGCAAGTCCCATTAGCTTTTGGAACGCAAACTGCTGGCTCGGTAATACGCCCTGCAGCATATTGCGGTGTGGTGGGATTTAAACCAACTTTTGGAACGCATAAGCGAAAAGGAGTCAAAGAACTTTCCAACTACCTCGACACCGTTGGAACATTTGCACGAGATGTTGCAGATGTATCTTTTTTTGACTATGCTCTTCGAGGGCAGAGCTGTCCCAATCTCACGGATTATAATAATCAACCTCCGGTGGTTGGACTCATGATTCCGTTTAGTGTTGAGGCTAGTAAGGATGCACTTTTAGCTTATGAAAACGTTTATAAGGAAGCAGAGAAGGCTGGCGCATCTCTCGTTGATATTCCCTCTTCAATGACATTCGAAAGTTTGGCTGATTTGCAGACAGTTATTATGACTGGAGATGCAGGCGCAGCATTGTCATGGGAATATGAACATCACCCCGAACGTTTGATCAGATTCTACCGCGATAGTATTGCTACAGGAAAAGCTATTTGTGAGTCAGCTCTGAAAAATGCGAAACAACTTGCTGATGATGCAAGACAGCGAGAAGTAAGTATTTTTGAGAAAGTGGATATTTTATTAACACTTCCGGCAAGCGGAGAGGCGCCAGAAGGTATCGGCTTCACTGGTGATCCTTTATTTAATAGAGTCTGGACGCTACTTGGTTGGCCTTGCATTAGTATACCGGCGGGGGCGGGGGCACAAAGGTTGCCTCTTGGAGTACAGGTCGTTGGTCCTGCAGGCAAAGATGCGAGCGCACTTGCAGCAGCAGCTTGGTTAGAAAAAGTTTTATAAAATACCTGAAATTTATTTGGGTTTTGTAAATGAAACGATTTGATAAGAGAGGCGTTATTGTAAGTATCTATTTGTTAGGCTTGTTAATCCTAGCATTCGGATACTTTCTTTTCGGAGATTCATCCTATAAAATTAGCCCGGAGCTTACACCCGTAAATCAGGAACAAATAAAGCCGTAAAACTAGTTGCCGACAAGCGCTCACAAAATTATGGCTCGATATAATCAGGTAATCGTATATTAAGTTTAAATATTAGGATTTGAAATTTACGGAGATATAATCGATTACCCTTAAAACAGATTGATCAACGGTTTGTTCACCTGTATCAACAATGAGATTTGCATCAGTTGGTTCCTCATACGGGGCAGACACCCCGGTAAAATCTGTGATTTCGCCGTTCCGTGCTCTGGCATAAAGACCTTTTGGATCCCTTGTCTCACAAGTTGATAAGTCGGCTTTGATAAACACTTCGTGGAATAGACCTGGGGCTATGGCCCGCACGCGGTTGCGATCATCCCTGTAAGGAGAAATGAAGGCCGTTATCACTAAAACCCCTGCATCTGCGAAAAGTTTAGCTACTTCGCCAATTCGACGAATGTTTTCAGTTCGATCCTCAGGTGTGAAGCCAAGATCAGCTGATAAGCCAAAACGTATATTATCGCCATCTAGGACATATACTTGATATCCTTTTTGAAAAAGCTGCCGTTCTGCTTCTATTGCGATTGTTGATTTACCTGCGCCGGATAATCCAGTAAGCCACATGATACCGCCCCTGTGTCCATTTACCAATGCTCGTGTTTTCTGATCAACCTTTGAGGCAACGGATTCAATATTTGTTGAGACAACGTTATGGCGGCCACGTTGATTAGGGTAACCTTCCATAGAGATAATTCCACCACCTACCGTTTCATATTGATCGACTAATACAAAGCGGCCCGTCTTTCTGTTGACATTGTATGGATCTAAAACAATGGTCTCTTTTGAGCGAATAATAACATCGCCAATCTCGTTTCGTCCAATCTCATGGGCGGTTACAGACTCCAAAGTTTGCGTGTCGATGCACTTTTCAATTGATTGAATTTCCACCGAGTATTCTGCAGTAGTAAGTTTAAGAGTCATTCTACAAGATCTAACGAGAGGTTCTTCTGCCAGCCAAAACAAGCGAGCTTTGAAGATATTCGTTTCAAACGGTGGTGATTTGGGATCACTAGCAATATGTCCACGCTCAACAAAAATTTGGTCATCTAGCGTAAATGCAACACATCTTCCAGCACTGAATGTTTCCTGTTTTTCTGTTTCATTCCAGGTTTCGAAAGAGGAGACATGTGCTGTTTTGTTTGAGGGTGAAAAAAGCAATTTATTTCCAATTGATAAGCTACCTGTTTCAATTCGCCCTACAAGGATACGTCGTTCGTCAAATTTATATATATCTTGTATCGGTAATCGGAGCGGTCCGCGGGCGAGCGGTTCTTTCTGTTCTATTGAATCAATCGCTTCAACAAATGTCAGCCCGTCGTGCCACGTCATGAATTCAGAAATAGTAATAAGTCCCTCGCCTTCTCGTGCAGAAATGGGAACAATATTTTGCGCATGCATACCAATCTGATTAAGATAATCGACTAGTTTATTAGTAATTTGTTGAAATATTTTACGGTCGTATCTAACCAAATCCATTTTGTTTACAACTACAGTGACGGAACTAAATCCAAGTAGTTTGAGTAGATAGCAATGTCGACGGGACTGCTCTTGAAGTCCCTCTAATGCATCAATAACTACGACACCACCATCTGCTTGTGCCGCTCCGGTAATCATATTTTTCAAGAATTCTTTGTGACCAGGCGCATCGATTATTACGTAAGTCCGTTTGGAAGACTTAAAAGGAATTTTTGTCACATCGATAGTGATGCCTTGGTCTCTTTCTGCTTGCAGTGAATCTAGCAGGAAAGCATACTCGAGTGGCATACCCCTTCGTTTAGACATTGCTTTGATAGACTCCATTTTGCCATCTGTTAATAAGCCGCTATCATGGAGCAACCGTCCAACTAAAGTGGATTTACCATGATCTACATGTCCTGCTATAACAAGTTGGACAGGGTTTTTGTCGTTATCTTCTATCAACATATGTCTACATATAACCCGAGACCCTCAGGCGCTCAAAAGCATCTTCACTTTCATGATCCATAGCGCGACCGGACCTTTCGGCGACCCTGGTGGTTTCAAGTTCCTTGATGATTTCTTTGATATTTATGGCATTACTATCAACCGGAAATGTTATGTCCCGGTCACCAAGAGAACGATAACGCTTCCCGTTTTTCGCAAAATATAATGGAACAACCGGGATATTTTCCCTTTCTATGTAGCGCCAAATATCTAACTCTGTCCAGGCGAGTAAGGGATGAATTCTTACGTGAGTGCCCGGCGGGAAACTTGTTTTATACTGGTCCCAAAATTCGGGTGGTTGATCTTTAAAGTTCCAATCTGCCTCTTGGCTCCGAGGGCTAAAAACTCTCTCCTTAGCTCTTGTTCCTTCTTCATCCCGCCGAATACCTGCGATCACACCCTCTAACTTTTGATCTTTTATAAGGATCTTTAATGCTTCTGTCTTTCTTGCGGCGGATCGGGATGCTGGTGGTAAGGTTTGATCTATAGTTTCGAGTGGAGGGCAGTTCTGAACGATTAAATTTAAATTCCACTCCTTGGAGTAACGCTCCTGGAATGAATACATTTCTGGAAATTTTTTGCCCGTATCGCAGAATAAAAGTGGAAAAGGTATGTTTCCACAAAAAGCTTTTTTTGCTAGCCATACCATGACATTGGAGTCTTTCCCTAAAGACCACAAAAGCCCCAAATTTTGAAATTTGGCGAATGCTTCTCGAAGAATAAATATGCTTTGCGATTCTAGAGTATCTAGATGGTTCATAAAAAATTCCGAAGATTTTTTCTTGGTTGTACGATTCTTCAACCAAGAAGTCAAAGAAGGACTTTACTGAGGATGGGACTTGCAACACTCTCTCGTCTTTTGCACAATGGGTGTCCTGGCGATAGTGTTTGGAGTTAACGATGGATTTGGGGATTTCTGGCAGAAAGGCAATAGTATGTGGCTCGAGTAGGGGGCTTGGAAAGGCATGTGCTGCATCCTTGGCCAGAGCCGGCTGCATAGTGGTAATAAATGGCATGGATGCTAAGCGACTATCAGAGACGGCAAGTGAATTGCGCAGTTCGACAAACGCGGAAATTATAGAGGTTCAGGGAGATATAACCAGCCACGATGGGCAGAGTGCAATAGCCGCGGCATGTCCTGACCCAGATATATTAATCACGAATGCCGGGGGCCCACCATTCAAAGATTTTAGAGAACTAGAGCGCGAATCTATGCTAACAGGCGTAACATGGAATATGATCACGCCGATTGAACTAATACAGAAATTTGTTGATGGGATGGCGGAAAGAGGCTTTGGCCGAATACTAAATATTACTTCTGTTTCAGTAAATATGCCGGTCTCGGGCTTAGATTTGTCAAGCGGTGCCAGAGCTGGTCTTACAGCGTTTTGCGCTGGTGTTTGTCGCAGCATTGCAGGAACGGGTGTTACAATAAATCATATTCAGCCAGGATTTTTTGATACGGATCGATACAGGGCTGGGATAGATGCTTTGGCAAAGCAGCTTGGTGTGGAGCATGAGGAGGCGCATGCTATGCGTATAAACGAGGTTCCGGCTAAGCGAGCAGGGACGCCAGAGGAATTTGGCGATGCTGCGGCTTTCTTGTGCAGTTTGCAGGCAGGATATATCACGGGGCAAAGCCTCTTATTGGACGGTGGTCTTTATAATAGCTCGTTTTAGTCTGTTAAATGAATTAAAGGAAAAGTAATGGCCGGTGAAAATCTTTTTGACATTATTATCCGCGGCGGCACCGTAGTCGATGGTTCGGGCGACGATCGCTTTCAGGCTGACATAGGTATTGTTGACGATACAATAAAAGAAATTGGCTGTTTGTCCGGGGTGAGCGGTGGCAAAGTTATTGATGCTACCAATAGAATTGTTGCTCCAGGCTTCATTGATGTTCACACGCATGATGATCGGATTTTGTTAGCTAAACCTTCAATGGATATGAAAGTTAGCCAGGGTGTTACATCGGTTGTGGTTGGAAATTGCGGTATCAGTTTAGCTCCTCTTGTGGCCGAGGACCCGCCGCCGCCGTTAGACCTTATTGCGGAGCCTGGCGAATGCCGTTTTGCGACTTTCTCTGATTTTTTGGGTGCTTTTGATGATGGCCCGGCGGCAGTCAATGCAGCGTTCTTAGTGGGTCATTCAACTTTAAGAGTTGGTGTTATGGACTCCCTTGATCGTGCCGCTTCATCAACCGAAATAAAAAAGATGAGGACCCTTTTGGAAGAAGGGCTTGGCAGTGGTGCAATAGGATTTTCGACGGGCCTCTTTTACAAGCCCGCATCACAGGCTCCCACAGAAGAAGTAATCGAGATTGCATTGGCATTAAAAAATCATAAGGCAAAATATGTCACACATATGCGGGATGAAGGTGACCACGTCATAAGATCGCTCGAGGAAACCTTTCAGATTGGGCGTGAGGCAAGCTCTCCTGTTATTGTCTCACATCACAAGGTCCATGGAAGGCAAAATTTTGGCCGATCAAAGGAAACCCTTGCTTGTTTCGAAAAACATCTGGCTGGTCACCATCATGGTATAGCTTTTGATGTATATCCCTATATTGCTTCGTCCACTGTTTTGAAAAATGACTCTATTCAAGTTGCAGAACGGGTCTTGATAACCTGGTCGAAGGCGCGTCCAGAATTAGCCGGTCGTGAATTGTCTGATATAGCCGACGAGCTAAACTGTGATATCTATGAAGCTGCGGCACAATTGCAGCCAGCTGGCGCTATATACTTTGCAATGTCTGAAGAAGACGTGCAAAGAATTCTACAACATCCCCACGCGATGATTGGTTCAGATGGATTGCCGCATGATGAACATCCGCATCCAAGATTGTGGGGCACGTTTCCGCGTGTATTGGGGCATTATTGTAGGGACTTAAAGTTATTTCCTTTAGAAGAAGCGGTGCGCCGCATGACAGGATACTCCGCGGAAACATTTGGGCTTAGTAAACGTGGGATGCTAAGGGAAAACTTTTTCGCGGATATTACCATTTTTGATGAGGACACGGTGTTGGATGCGGCTGATTTTCAATGTCCAACTAAGCCTGCTAAAGGGATAGATTTCGTGTTAGTAAACGGCAGGTCGGTTTGGGAAAATGGTGAGGCGACGGGGAACCGACCCGGGCGTGCACTTCGTCATGGCGGCTAACTGAATTTACTAAACTTCGCAAACATAATGCTTTTGCTATCAGTCCTCTAAGGATGGCGTCCTTATTGGATTAGTGGCTTCGTATGCGGCACTTGCTGTAAGCACTTGGCCGTCACAGTTCATCGGCCCTACAATTTGCAATCCCGCTGGAAGGCCATTTGAGCACAAACCACAAGGTATAGACGCCGCTGGATGACGTCCCAAGTTGAATGGATAGGAAAAAGGTGTCCATCTGGTCCAACGATCCATCCCCGAACCCGCTGGGACTTCGGTTCCGGCGTCGAAAGCCGTTATCGGGAGGGTAGGAGTTAAAAGCAGATCGTAGTTGTCAAAAAATTTGTTCAATTTGGTTCCCGCAAGCTCGCGTTCGCTAACAGCATCCAGATATTGATCCAAATGGATCTCAGAGCCCTCCCTGCCGACTTCCCTGAAACCTGGGTCAAGCTGATTTAGCTCATCCTGTGTCATGGTTTTTTGCAGGCGTGCTGCGCCGGTATACCAGAAGGTCTTGAATAAATCATGTTGATCGCCTAAGCCAGGGTCCACTTCTTCAACATGGGCGCCAAGTGCGGCAAATGTACTAGCGGCTGCTTTTACAAGATTCGCTATTTCCGGATCTACTTTTGCATGACCCAAGTCGGGACTGAATGCTATTTTCCATCCCTTAACCCGTTTAGTCACATAAGAACTCCAATTTGTTTCTGAAGCTGGAAGCGCGTACCAATCGTGACTGTCAGCTTGAGCCATAACGGTTAACATCAGTGCAGCGTCACTCACCGTACGTGTCATAGGACCTTGATGAGATAATGTACCAAAACCACTTGCCGGCCATGTAGGCACCCTTCCAAACGTAGGTTTGAGACCATATATTCCTGTATAACCACTCGGCATTCTAATTGAGCCGCCGCCATCGGAACCATGGTGCAGCGCACCCAAACATGCTGCGGCCGCTGCGGCGGCACCGCCTGAAGAACCACCTGGGGTTTTTTCAGGATTCCACGGGTTTCGAGTAATGCCTGTCAGTGGGCTGTCGGTTACTCCTTTCCAGCCAAATTCGGGGGTAGTTGTTTTACCTAAAAGAACTGCTCCGTTTTCCCGGAGCCTAGCTACAAGTGGAGCATCGTTTTCCCAAGTGCCGTTATCGCTTGTCGTCAAAGACCCCCTCCTTGTTGACCATCCTTTAGTATCAACAAGGTCTTTGATTGTACTAGGAATTCCATCTATTAGGCCGGTGGGCTTCCCTTTAATCCAGCGTTCCTCGGATGCCCTTGCATCGGCAAGGGCTTTTTCAGGATCTACCAGCCGAAATGCATTAAATTTTGGATTAAACTTTTCTATTCTTGCTAACGTTGCCTCAGTTGCCTCAACAGGAGACAGCGTTTTTCTTTGGTAGGCTCCTAAAAGTTCTGTTGCTGAGAAAAGTGCTGGATCATTTTTCATTTTTTCTACCTAGCTAATAGATGATTAGATTTCCTAATTTGGGATTTGCTTATAGTTTTAATTTGAAGGTACTCTGATACGATTTTCTACTGGTGTACAGGCACCGCCTAGCATTTGTTGAAAAAGATTCTCCTTGCAGGCCGCCCAGGGACGCTCAATTCCCTCATCCGTATTTGATTGATAAATCATTGCAATAGCTAAAACAGCAAAAATAGCGGCTAATATCCACATTGATCGACTCAAAAATCTCTCCTTTAAACCTAGTTACCAAACTTTACTCTAATTGCTCGTCGATATATTCGAATAATTCTGAATCCTTTACTTCACGCTCTGAGATGGCTCGGCCTCGAACAGATATACCGGCCTCATGAACTGTATCTGGGCTTCCGGACATAAGGGGATGCCACCAGTAAAGATCTTTCCCCTCATGAATTAGTCTATAAGCGCAGGTAGACGGCATCCAATTAAGCTCTTCGATTAGTCGTGGAGACAAAATTACACAGTCTTCGACTAACGTTTTCCGATTTTCGTAATCACCGCATTGGCAGCTTTCACAATCTAAAAGCTTGCATGCCACAGTTGTGTAATGCAGATCGTCGGTTAAATCATCAATCAATTTTACCAGACAGCATTTTCCACAACCATCGCAAAGAGCTTCCCACTCTGAGGGTGACATTTGCCTAAGTGTTTTGGTCTTCCAGAATGCATTTTGATCGGTCGGATGACCCACGTTAGCTAATCCCTATAACTTGGGTCGATCTTGTCAATTTTTCTCATTAAAGCGGCGAACTCCAATTGTCCAGCTTCAACTCTATTTGAATTTAGGAAGTCATCTCTGTCTGCACCTGATTTTGAAGCAACATTATCACTCAATGTACTAAGTGTACCGGCTGCGCCGGCGTCTACTTGGATTTGGCAAGACCTTTCCAAGGCGTGAAGTCTTAGAAAGGCATCAGGTATTGTTTTGCCGACTGTTAGAAGACCGTGGTTCTTTAAAATCATCGCTTTTTTGTCACCCAGAGATTCCAGGAGGCGCTCTCGTTCGTCCAAAAATAAACTAGGTCCTTCATACTCATGGTAGGCAAGTCGCTTGTAAAAACTTGTTGAAAACATGCTAATCGGCAGAAGCCCCTCTTTTGTGCCAGCTACCGCCATACCTTCGCGCGTATGCGTGTGCATGACTACTTGGTTCTCTTCTGAATGTTTCATATGTATTGCTGAATGGATAATGAATCCGGCATGATTTATCTCAAATGGAGTGTTATCTATAACAGTTCCATCCACATCAATTTTCACCAAATTTGAAGCTGTAATTTCGTCGTAGTTCAAACCATATGGATTGATTAAAAAATGAGGTTCAGGGCCAGGAACGCGGGCGGTAAGATGCCCGTATATAAGTTCTGTCCATCCAAAATAATCTACCAGCCGGTAAGCTGCAGCCAGTTGAACCCGAAGGTCCCACTCTGTGTCACTCATGTTTGACCGGTCGACTTTAAAATCAACTGGAAGATGGTTCATGTTTCTCTCCCTCTGTGAAGTTGTCTAGCACTGGAATCAGATAGTTCTTGAAAACATCTGGGTTTTCGCTCATTGGAAAATGGCCAACCTCTCTCATTATTACTGATTCAGCGCCAGGAATTCTGCTAGCTGTTTCTATTGTAGCCTCTGGAGTACAAGAGTAGTCATATTCCCCAGTCATAAGATAAACCGGACACAGTTCGGTGTCTATAGTTGCGCTGTTGTCAGCATAATCTGAGTCTGTTCTAAAGAAATGCATGTCACCCTTAAACACCCCATGCCCACTTTGATAGTAGTGCCAAAGGGTTTCCCATTTATACTCGTCAGGGCTTTGGGGGGCGCACAATCCTGAGACCAAACCAACGCAAAAATCACCGTTTGCAAAGTTTGGGTGGCTCGTCCATGAGTTATCATACCAAGGGGCAGGTCGGTCGGATCCCTCTAAACCGATAACGCCTAACAGTTCTGTTCCTAGTTCATAAGCTAAACGAATGACAACCCGCCCTCCCATCGAGCAGCCCATCACAAGGGGTTTTTGTAAATCCAGGCTTCCGATAAAATTTTTTATGATGTCGACATAGAAGTCGCTCGTTAGTTGGTACTCTTCATCTTGCCAGCCAACTGGCGGTGTTGATTTACCGTGCCACGGCAAGTCAAAAGCTATAATTCTAAAATTTTTTGTAATCTCTGGATCACACATCAAATGCCTAAATTGACTCGAGTGTGCGCCTGCGGTGTGAAGGCACAGTAGGGGGATACCGGTACCGTTCTCTTCAAAGTAAATACGGAAATCCTTTCCACCCTGGTTTATTGTTACATATCTTCCGATTATAGGATCAAGCTTTGCCATTTGAACTAACTCCTGTTCCTAAAAAACGTGGCTTGCTAATGACGTCCTTGATGAAGCGAATATGAGAGAGAAGGATTTTTGTATTGCCCTCTATTTTACAATGTCCAAACCGGTTCATAGCGAAAATATCATGGAATCCAGGTTCGGGATATTTTTGCCAAAATTTTGACCAGGTGGCGTTTGAGGCACGAATAGCGAGATCCCAGTGTCGCATTAAGAATTGGCCGGAGACAATATCGGTGATCTTTCCCGCGAATATGTCGATAAAATATTCATCATTATCGACCTCGATTAGAAGAGTTAGACTACAATTCTTTCCCCTTAATACTAGGTGGTGATCGGCATTTACAGCTTCAGCTAGCTTATCAAACATATCTACTACATCTCTACAAGTTGGTGGTTATTTAGATTAACTTGAGAATTGTTCATCTTGGGAAAGTGTGAACTCACTATTTCTTATTCTATCCGGCCACTCTGCCACCATTTCTGCTACTGGTTCTTCGCCATAATGCTCGATCATATCAGTTAAAGCGGCAAATATGGCGGATGAAGCAACCATTTCGGCTGAAACTCCTTGCGATAAGGCATCTTCCCAAGCTTCCAAAATGATTCTTAGAGCAAGCTGTTTCTGTTCGTCTTCTGGTAGCGGGGCGTCTTCTTCTGACATTTATATTTTTCACTTTATAATTGTTGCTAGGCTGCGGCACCTTGAGGCACTTTATAAGTATGAGAGCAAACACCCAAAAGGCACAACGTTTTTTTCGGCCAAAATCTTCTGAAGCAGTTTCGGACTTGCCGGTAGATCTTGATCCCGAAGTTTTATTTCATGAAGGTGGCAAGGTTTTTTCAAAAAAACGAAATGCATTCTACATAGCAAACCTTAATGTAATTAATAGCCAACAAAATTGTTTTTTTAACCACAAATTATTTGAAGAAAAGAAAAAAGCTAATGATATTTTTACCTTTGGGGAAATTGGTTTTGGCCTGGGCTTGAATTTTGTCAATATCTTAAAGAATTGGAGTGCGGTATTAGGAACCACAAAACGGCTCCATTATTTTGCGATTGAAAGTTTTCCATTAAGTAAGGAAAACTTAAAACTCGCGGTGCAAAAGTTTCCAGGTCTTGCAAACGAGTTCCAAGAACTAATAGATAAATACCCGCCTATACACACCGGGTTTCATAGAATATGGCTGAAATCAGGTGCGGTTGCGCTTACACTTATATTTGAGCCAACTTTGAGAGGAATTTCTCAAATTGAAGGAGCATTTGATGCCTGGTTCTTGAGTCAATTTTCGAATGTATCTGCTCCGGATCATTGGTCCCCCGAGATATTTTCAGAAATAAGCCGCTTAAGTCGAAAAAACACCTTGATTTGCTCTGGTAATATGGAGGGGTACGTGGATGGTGAATTAAAAAGAATTGGCTATGAAGTTGTTGGAGCTTCAAGCTACCCTTCAAGTGCCGAGGTAAAAATTGGTCGAAGTTGCATGGATGCTGAAATAACTTTGATCCCTCCATGGTTTGTCCCGCCTCCCCCAATAGAACCAAAATCAAGAATAGGGATTTTGGGGGGCGGCATTGCAGGCGCGTCAATAGCGAGAGCACTTCACCGTCGAGGACTTCATGCCGAAATAATTGACGGTCATTCATCTATTAAGGGCGCTTCCACTCTCCCTGTAGCGCTCATATCACCAACTCTTACCGAAAAGGCAAATGAGTTAAGCAATTTTTATGACCGGTCCTATCGTTCCATTTTGGCTTCTATCGAGGAATCAGGAGTAGAATGGTTGAGTAGGGGAGTGCTGAAAATTAAACCAAAGCAAATTATCACCAGGCAAATAGACTCATTAAACCGCCGCAAAAACCTCTGGGATGGTGCCGCTATAAACGTAACCGCTGCCGAAATTCGAAGTAAAACAAATATAGAATGTTCTGGTCATGGATTATGGTTTAAAGATGCTGGTACTTTATCGCCTGTTGAGTATTTATCCAAGCTAATGCATGGGCATCAGCTAATTAAGGATCGAAAAGTTGCTCACATAGAATTTTTAAACGGTGAATGGATATTATTTTCGGAAGGGAAGCGCGAAATATCGCGGCTAGATGTTTTAATTATTGCAGCGGCGTCAGGTTCTAATGAGTTCACTTGCACCAGACATATTCCTCTAATTGGAATAGGTGGACAGTTATCCCTGGTGAATGCTACTTCGGAAAGTTCGTCTCTCAGGGCGACAATTCTTGGTCAAAGCTATATAACGCCTGCCTGCGGTAACATTCATGCAATTGGCTCTACTCATATTCGCGGTTCCAAAATCTGCAACAAAAATGACTCGCATCTGACAACAGAAGGTCACTTGGAAAACTATAAAAATTTGGAACCCACAATTCAAACATTACTTGTAAAAGATGATATTTGTAATTGGAACGGCTATGCCGGAGTGAGAGCTGCCACTCCGGATAGGCTTCCCTGTGTTGGGCCGGTTGTTGATCCCAAAGTTTTTAGAGAAGACTTTGATCGTTTGCGGCATGGTCCTCAAGGTCGGTTTCCTGAAGCTCCTACGTACCAGCCAAAGCTTTTTGTCGCTACCGGCTTAGGTTCGAGAGGATTTCTGACCGCTGAACTTTCATCTGATATTCTCGTAAGTCAGATGTTAGGGGAACCTTGGCCTGTAGAACGCTCAATAGCATTGTCGTTATCCCCTTCTCGATTTTTGTACCGAGAATTACGATCGCACAAATAAGCTTGGGTCATTACCTCGCGGTTAAGCCACCGTCTATTACTAACCCTGACCCAGTCATGAAACCAGCGTCATCAGAGGCCAAAAATACAATGCCGTTTGCTATGTCCTCAGGTACTCCGAGACGACCAATCGGATGTGCAGAAAGAGCCGTCGCTTTAGATTTTTCTATATCATTAGTGCCAAATTGTTTTGCTCGGGATACAAAGGTTTGTTCTCCCATGTCTGTGATAACTACTCCAGGGTGAACGGAATTTACCCTAATTTTGTAGCCTTTCCTTGCAAAGTTAAGCGCTGTGGATTTTGTAAATAGTGTCACGCCGCCCTTGGTCATCGAATATAAAGGGTCAAGTTCTGAACCTACTAAACCTGCAATTGAAGCAGTATTGATAATCGCACTGCCTTGTGGACTGGATGCGCCTCTCTCCGCTAGAGCATCGGCCGCTATCTTGGTTCCAAGCCATACACCCGTCATATTTACCGATGCTAATCGGTTCCAGTCATCGAGCGAAACATCTGAAAAGTCTCTACCAAGAAATAGCCCGGCATTGTTTACTAAAATATCTAATCCACCGAAAGATGACTGGGCTAGGTTCACGGCTCTCTCCCAATCCTCTTCCATAGTTACATCCAATCGGACAAAACTGGCGTTTGGACCCAGCTTTTCTGATAACTCTTGTCCTTCTTTCTCGATTATGTCGCCAATAATTACTTTCGCGCCCGCTTCTATCATTAGTTTTGCTGTAGCTGCCCCAATTCCGCGGCCAGCACCAGAAATAAGCGCAATTTTTCCATCCAAACGATTCAATTTCCTACTCCTTTGATTTGCAAATTCTTAAAAGTCGCTATTTGTTGGTTATTACAGTTTTATGAGTGTTACAGATAAGCAGTTGTGATTTCTGTATTAGCCTGATTATTTCTGTTGAAGCATAAATTACGTTCCGCAAAAAGTCTGCCTAATTTCCTCTTCGGGCTTTGGTTGTTTGGCCAGGTGCTTCAATTCAGCGTTCTCTGTAAATGGATCTGTTATTGCAGTTAACATTTGGTCCAGTGGTTGATAGTCATCTGCATCAATAGCAAAATCGATCACGCGTTGTATCTGATGGTTCCTTGGAATAAATAATGGGTTAATTTCATACATATTCCTCCAAGTTGCATCCAAGGACGCTGTTTGTTCAGCAATTTTTGTTTTCCATTCGTTTGACCATTCTGCAAATTCCTTATGAAATTTCAATTTTTCCTCAGTCTCAAGATCAAAGATGTCAGGTGCTGTGAAAAGTTTTGGTAGGTTCCGAAACGTGTTAGTAAAATCGGCCCTTGTTTCGGACATGCAGTCGAGTAATCTGAAGGTTAATGATAAGTTTTCTTCATTATGATCTAACCCAATTTTTTGACACAAACCGATATGAAAATGTTTCTCAAAAGTAGGCCAGTAGGTTTCCAGCACCGCGCGCGCTTCGACCGTCGCCTTTTCTTTGTTCGAATTAATAATACAAAGCAAAGTTTCTGCAAAACGGCTAAGGTTCCACAACCCGACAGCAGGCTGTTGATCGTAGGCGTACCGTCCTAGCGTATCGATTGAGCTGAAGACTTTGTTCGGGTAAAACCCATCCATAAAGGCGCAAGGGCCATAGTCTATCGTTTCACCTGATATAGAAGAATTATCCGTATTCATCACACCGTGGATAAATCCAACCAACATCCAGGAACTTATTAATTCTGCCGTTCTGTTCACAACGGATCTTAAAAATCCAACGTAGGGATTTGAGTCTTTTGCAGCGCTAGGATAATGACGATTTATCGTATAGTCAGCTAATTTGCGAATAGCATCCTCGTCCTGTTGCCCATAAAAGTATTGGAAAGTTCCTACCCGTATATGACTAGATGCTACTCGGGTCAAAATTGCGCCAGGTTCCATTCTTTCCCGCGCTACAAGTTCACCCGTTGTGACAATCGCTAATGATCTGGTGGTCGGTATATTAAGTGCTGCCATACCTTCACTTACAATATATTCTCGGATCACAGGACCGATAGTTGCTCGCCCATCACCCATCCGGGAAAATAGTGTGGGGCCGGAACCTTTTAATTGTATATCGCGTCTTCTTCCGTTTTCATCCAGCACTTCCCCAATTAATACGGCCCTACCATCCCCAAGTCGGGGCACCCAGTTCCCAAATTGGTGTCCAGCATAAGCCATCGCTATTTGCTTTGATTTCATAGGTGTAGCGTTGCCGGCGAAGATATCTAAGTTTTGTTGTTCAACGATAGAGGGATCCATTCCGAGCTCTTTTGCTAAGCTCTTGTTCAATCTAATTAGTTTTGGATCCGATACGGGTTTTGGAGCTATCGTCTGGAAAAAACTTTTAGGCAGCCTTGAGTATGTATTATCAAAGTTTAAATTCCCGAGGTGTTTTGGTTGGCCGCGGGTTTTTCGCTCGATAGTTCCAATCGAGGTATATTTAGTTCTCGCCGGCAACACAGATCTCCTGAATTGTAAAATGACGTAGAGAGTACATTACAATATTATAAGCGAAATAGGTCTGATAGTTGTATTAAATAACTCCAATTGGAATAAAAAAAATAGTAGGTTTTTTGACACTGACAATTTTGATGTTTAAACGTGGAGGCTTTCTGTTTAAGATTTTTGTCGAAATACTCGTTTTCTTCAAAAAATCTGTATTTTAAAATTCGAGGTTTGAAACGAGGATGTGCGACCAATCAGATAAGTTTTAGGCAGACGGGTTTCAGTAAACGAAAAAAATGTGGGTTTGAAGTTGAAGGGAGAAAAAAGGGTGAGCCGCGAAGTAAAAAGTAACACATCAAAAACAGCACATGACACTTTAGCCAAGAAAAGCCGCGATGAAAGTGTAATTTCGGGCGGTCATCTCGTTGCGAAAGCTTTAAAGGCAGAGGGTGTAGATACTATTTTTACACTCTGTGGTGGGCATATAATTGATATCTATGATGGATGTATCGATGAGGGAATCCGTATCGTAGATGTGCGTCACGAACAAACGGCAGCGCATGCCGCCGATGGTTATGCAAGGCAGACAGGTAAACTCGGCTGTGTTGTAACAACTGCTGGGCCGGGGTGTACTAACGCTGTTACCGGTGTGGCCACAGCATTTAGATCAGAGAGCCCGATTTTACACATAGGTGGACAGAGTTCACTCACCCAACATAAACAAGGTTCGTTGCAGGATCTTCCTCATGTAGATATGATGACGCCAATTACGAAGTTTGCATCAGGCGTTTTTTCCACAGAACGTGTTGCCGATATGGTATCGATGGCAGCGCGTGAGTGCTTTAATGGCGCTTATGGTCCATCATACCTGGAAATTCCGAGAGATATTTTAGATGCCGAAATTCCTGTCGAAAAAGCTGTAATTCCAAAGGCAGGAAGCTATCGCTCTTCAACGAAATCGATTGGGGACCCTGCAGATATTGAACGACTTGCGGACATTTTAGTAGCTTCCGAACGTCCGGCAGTCTTATTCGGTCAGCAAGTCTGGGCAAGTGGAAGTCACACCTCCGCAATAGAATTCATCCGTTCACTCGATATTCCCGCCTACATGAATGGCGCGAGCCGCGGAATGCTTCCGGAAACTGATCCACACCATTTTGACAGAACTCGTTCAGATGCGTTCAAAGAGGCGGATGTTATTTTAATTGTCGGGACACCGTTTGATTTTAGGATGGGGTATGGCAGGCGTATTTCCAATTCGGCTACTCTAGTGCAAATAGATCAGAGTTACGCTACGGTTGGAAAAAATCGGGATATTAGCTTAGGTCTTGCAGGCGATCCAGGAGCTATCCTTAAGGCGGTTGAGCAGGCGGCATCGGGCAGGATAGACAAAGGTGCTCAGAGGAACAGGCAAGCATGGATGGCTCGATTACGGGAAATCGAAAAGGCAAAATTAGAGAAATTATTGCCGATGTTTAAGAGTGAACAAAACCCCATCCACCCCTACAGATTAGCTTATGAAGTAAATGAATTTTTGAATGAAGACACAATCTATATCGGCGATGGCGGGGATATCGTAACAATATCAGCACAAGCTGTTCGTCCCAGGAGGGCTGGGCAGTGGATGGACCCGGGCGCGCTTGGATCTTTGGGTGTTGGCACAGGGTTTTCCATGGCCGCGAAATTAGCAAATCCACAAAAAGAGGTTGTTTGCCTTTATGGTGATGGGTCCTTTGGTATGACTGCATTTGATATGGAGACGGCACAGAGATTTGGTGCTCCATATCTAGCAATAGTTGGAAACAACTCGGCGATGAACCAAATACGGTATGGGCAAATTGCAAAATATGGTGAACAGCGCGGTGGGGTTGGAAATAAACTTGGAGATGTAGACTTTTCCCTCTTTGGCAAAATGATAGGAGGATATGGAGAAGAGGTAAGAGAAGCTTCTGAAATCCAGCCTGCTCTTGAAAGAGCCCGCAATTCTATCGCCAAAACGGGCAAATGTGCTGTAGTAAATGTGTGGGTAGATCCCAACGAATATGCTCCAGGCACTAAAGCACAGACGATGTACAAGTAGCTTTTGGAGAATCACAGCATGGAAGCTCTCAAGGGAATAAAGGTTTTAGATTTCACGCATGTTCAGTCTGGACCAACTTGCACTCAATTACTGGCTTGGTTTGGAGCTGATGTCATAAAAGTTGAGAGGCCAGGCTCAGGCGATCCTACGAGGGGCCAATTAGTAGATGTCCCAGGAGCCGATAGCTTATATTTTACGATGCTTAATCACAATAAACGCTCTTTAACCCTGAACACAAAAAATGAAACGGGGAAGAGAATTTTAGAGAGACTAATAAAAAAATGCGATGTTTTGGTCGAGAATTTTGCGCCTGGAGCTATGGAGCGCATGGGCTTCGGATGGGAGCAGATTCAGAAACTGAACCCACGTATGATAATGGCGTCAGTAAAAGGGTTTGGGCCTGGGCCATATGAAGACTGTAAAGTTTATGAGAATGTGGCCCAATGTGCGGGCGGCGCCGCTTCAACTACTGGTTTTTTAGATGGGCCACCAACCGTCACCGGCGCACAGATCGGCGATAGTGGAACAGGATTACATCTAGCATTGGGGATCGTTACGGCTTTATACCAAAGGCATGAAACGGGCATAGGCCAGAGGGTTCTCGCGGCCATGCAAGATGGCGTAATCAATTTATGCCGTGTGAAACTTAGAGATCAGCAACGTTTGGCAGCTGGACCACTAACCGAATATTCACAGTATGGGGAGGGAATAGATTTCGGGGATACAACACCTAGGGCGGGAAATGATTCCGGTGGAGGGCAACCAGGAAAAATTCTTAAGTGTAAGGGTTGGGAAACTGACCCAAATGCCTACACTTATTTTATAACTCAAGCAGCGGCATGGCCAAAAATATGTAAGGCAATTAATAAACCCGCGTGGGCGGATGATCCAAACTACGCCACACCAAAGGCTCGTTTAACCAGGTTGAATGAAGTCTTCGATGCGATAGAAAGCTGGACGATGACTAAAACAAAATTTGAAGTTATGCAAATATGTAACCCATTGGATATACCAGTCGGCCCAATTTTGTCGATGAAAGAAATTTCAGAAGAGGAAAGTCTCAGAGAAACAGGAACGATAGTTGAAATTGATCACCCTGAACGAGGAAAGTATTTGAGCGTCGGGTGCCCAGTAAAGTTGTCAGCATCACCTGCTCATGTAAAAAGATCTCCACTTTTAGGTGAGCATACAAAAGAAATACTGAAGCGTGAACTTGGATATACTGACAATGAGCTCGACGAGATTTTGGAGAGCGGTGCGGTAGGTTGAATAACGAGACTTGTTGTTTAGTCATTCTCTTTCGAAATAGGGAATGATTTTTAGTCGAAAAAACATTTTCGAGGAGATGGAGTTATGGTGAAGTCAGATATAGAAATCGCACGTAAGGCAAAAATGCGACCCATTTTAGAGGTAGGTGCTGACCTCGGGATACCAGAGTCTTCGCTAGACCCCTATGGCCACTTCAAGGCTAAAATATCGATGGATTATGTAAACGGTCTAAAGAGCCAAGATGATGGAAAACTCATATTAGTAACAGGAATTAATCCGACACCAGCAGGCGAAGGGAAAACTACGACCTCTGTTGGATTAGGTGATGCTTTGAATCGAATTGGGAAGAAGGCTATTATGTGCCTTAGAGAGCCGAGTTTGGGGCCGTGCTTCGGCGTTAAAGGTGGAGCTGCGGGTGGCGGTTACGCTCAAGTCGTTCCGATGGAAGATATTAATCTTCATTTTACCGGTGATTTTCACGCGATTGGTGCTGCTAATAATTTACTAGCAGCGATGATTGATAATCATATTTATTGGGGTAATTCGTTACAATTAGATGAACGGCGAATAGCGTGGCGCAGAGCTGTAGATATGAATGATCGTGCGCTTCGCTCAATTGTCGGCTCGTTAGGAGGTGTGGCCAATGGTTTTCCTAGATCAGATGGTTTCGATATTGTTGTAGCATCTGAAATCATGGCGATTTTTTGCCTTGCAACAAGCCTAGAGGACATGCAAAGGCGTTTAGGAAATATTATTGTTGGATATACCAGAGATAGAAAGCCGGTCTATGCGAGAGATCTAGAAGCTGATGGCGCAATGACTGTCTTGTTGAAGGATGCACTGGCCCCGAATTTAGTTCAAACTTTGGAAAATAATCCCGCCTTTATTCATGGAGGTCCGTTCGCAAACATAGCTCATGGTTGTAATTCTGTTATGGCAACACAGGTAGGTTTGAAGTTGGCTGACTACGTCGTAACTGAGGCAGGGTTTGGGGCTGATTTGGGCGCAGAAAAGTTCTTTGATATTAAATGCCGAAAAGCGGGATTAAAGCCAGCTGCGGCGGTCGTTGTGGGCACAATACGAGCACTAAAAATGCACGGTGGAGTGGCTAGAGAGGATTTGGGGAAAGAAAATGTGGAAGCTGTTCGTAAGGGTGTTGCTAATATAGAAAGACATGTGGTCAATACCCAACAATTTGGGCTTCCTGTAATTGTGGCACTTAACCAATTCATCACTGACACGAACGCAGAAGTTGAGGCAGTTAAAGATATTTTGGCTGAACATGGTGTTGAAGCTATACCCTGTTCTCACTGGTCGGATGGCGGCGCAGGCGCGGAAGATTTGGCTCATAAGGTGGTAGAATTAGCGGATAGTGGAACAGCAAATTTTAAACCAATTTATCCAGATGCTATGCCTTTAATGGAAAAAATAGAAACAATCGCAAGTAAAATATACCATGCCTCTAGTGTGTCTGCCTCGCAACAAGTAAAAAATCAATTGGCTGATTGGGAGAATATTGGGCTTGGGCATTTGCCAATTTGCATAGCCAAAACACAATACAGTTTCTCTACAGATCCAAATGCAAAGGGGGCTCCTACCGGGCATGAACTCCCTATAAGAGAGGTGAGATTGTCAAATGGTGCAGAATTCATAGTGGCGATCGCGGGTGAGATAATGACTATGCCGGGTCTTCCGAGGGTGCCGGCAGCAACAAAAATAACGCTGAATGAAGAGGGAAATATTGAAGGTTTATTCTAGCCCCCAAAAGAGTATTAGTGCCCGGTTTGGTTGGCGTAATTGAAATTTATCTTAGAACCGCCCGAGAGAGTCGGGGCGTTGCAGCTTCGTGGTTGGCGAGCATTCGATTATAACAGTATGACAAATGGGCTGGTGGCAGCAATTTTTGCTGCAACTGGTCCGCTTGCTATAATACTAGCCGTGGCAAATTCGGCTGGCCTCCACAACACGATTGTGAATTCCTGGATATTCGCAGCTTTTTTCACAGGCGGGGTTTTCACAGTTCTCTTGAGCTTTGCGTACCGTCAACCAATAGCAATTGCCTGGACAATGCCTGGAGCAGCATTGCTAATTTCGGCCCTAAATCATATGTCATTCAGCCAAGCTGTAGGAGCTTTCTTGGCTGCGGGTTTAGTAATCTTTTTTTTGGGGCTGTCTGGTATTGTACGTTGGATAATGGAAAGGTTCCCTACTGACGTTGTAATGGCAATGGTTGCGGGTATTTTCCTGCCGTTTGCTCTGAACTTAATACATGGACTGCAAGAAGCTCCTGGCATTGCAGGAGTGTGTATCGTGACATTCCTAATTCTGACAATTTTCAGGCCTCTCGGCCGATTTTGCCCGCCGATGTTTGGGGCATTATTAATGGGTATGTTGGTGGCTGTTTTATCTGGAGATGGGCCCGTTATATCGCCAGAGTTATCTTGGATCGCTACGCCCATTTTGATCAGACCCGAGTTCACAATCTCCGCAATGATAGAACTTGTAATACCTCTAGTAATATCTGTCTTGGCTGTTCAAAATATGCAGGGTGTTTCCGTTCTAACTGCTGCAGGATATCGTCCGCCGATTAATGTTCTAACGGTAGTCTGTGGCTACGGTTCATTTATTATGGGGATATTTGGTTCTGTGCCGACCTGTCTTACAGGCCCAGCTAATGCAATTCTTGTATCAAGCGGTCAGAAAGGCACACACTTAGCTGGAGCTATTTTATTTGGCGCGTTAGTTGCCTGCATTGGATTATTAGCACCGGTTCTGACTGAAGTCGCGACCAGTATGACCCCCTATTTTATTATGGTGTTAGGGGGGCTAGCCATGCTTCCAGTATTAAGCACGGCATTTAAGCAAGCTTTCTCCGCGTTGGATGGGTCGAGTAAGGAAGCTATACCGCCTCTGATTACCTTCGTAGTGACGATAAGTAATTTCTCGCTATTGAATATAGCAGCTCCTTTCTGGGCGATGTTAATGGGTTATTTTCTTCACCTTATTCTAAAATTAAAGCAGAACTAAATCATGGTTTCTGGCTCATTGAAGCAGCGGTTAAAAAAATCTGAACAATCTGGAATAAGCCGTTTGTGGTTAAATAGCTTAATTACGTCCGGAGAGAATAATCTTTAGCGAGTTGCATATAGTGGTTTTTTTTAGTTTAGTGAAGCTGAATATATTTTTGAATACCTTTGACTACGGAGATATGAATGTCGAGGCAAACTAGAAGCATAACTCAACCTAGAGAGAATTGTGCAAATTTCGATGTTGTGATTGTTGGAGCCGGTTTTGCCGGAATGTACATGTTACACAAATGTCGGCAGCTTGGTCTGTCAACGCGAGTTTTTGAAGTCGGTGAAGGTGTTGGAGGTACGTGGTATTGGAACAGATACCCAGGTGCTCGTTGTGATGTTGAAAGCGTGCAATACTCGTATCAATTTGATTCTGAGTTAGAACAGGAGTGGACCTGGTCAGAAAAATACTCTACTCAGCCGGAGATATTAAGATACGCAAATCATGTGGCAGATCGATTTGATTTACGTGATGACATTCAGTTCGAGACACGTGTTATCTCTGCTCAATATTCTGAAGCAGATAAACTATGGGTGGTAGAGACGGATAGAAACGAAAAAGCTAGCTCTCGGTACTGCGTTTTTGCTACCGGATGCTTGTCTTCCTCTAACGTGCCACAATTTGAAGGCTTTGAAACATTTAAAGGGCTTTCCTACCACACGGGCAGATGGCCGCATGAAGGAGTTGACTTTTCGGGTCTGCGGGTAGGAGTTATTGGGACGGGCTCCTCAGCAATTCAGTCTATTCCAGAGATTGCAAAAGAGGCTAGTCAACTTACCGTTTTTCAGCGAACGGCAAACTATACTATACCAGCGAGAAACTCGAAATTGACAGAAGATTATATATCTTCAATTAAAGCGGATTATCCGGGCCTACGCGAAAGGGCACGGAATAAACCGGCTGGTTATGATATTCCTTTGAACCCACAATCTGTATTAGAAGTCGGCAGAGAAGATGCGAACAATGAGTTTCAGCGGCGCTGGAAATTGGGAGGCACCCAATTCCTAGGAGCTTATGGTGACCTTCTTTTGAACCCTGACGCTAATGAAGTTGCGGCCGATTTTGTGAAAAGTAAGATAAGAGAAATAGTCTCCGACCCAGAAATCGCTGAACTACTCTGCCCAAAAAACATTATCGGTTGTAAACGTTTGTGCGTAGACACTGACTATTATGCGACCTATAACCGCAAAAATGTGCAACTGGTTGATGTTTCTAGTAAATCAATTGATCGAATTACGCCCAAGGGAATTCTGCATGGCGATAAGGAGTACGAATTTGATGCCATAGTTTTTGCTACCGGTTTTGACGCCATGACTGGCGCACTTGCGAATATAGAGATCGTCGGTAAAGAAGGTAGCGTGCTCGCCGAAAAATGGCAGGATGGGCCGCAAACATATCTCGGGCTGACGTCTAACGGTTTTCCCAATATGTTTATGATAACCGGACCGGGTAGCCCGTCTGTGTTAACTAATATGCTTCCTTCAATTGAACAGCATGTGAACTTTATTTCAGAATGTATTTCCCACATGACAGAGCACAATTTTTCTATTATCGAGCCCGATAGGGAAGCAGAAATTGATTGGGGTCTGCACGTAAATGAAGTAGCGGGTCTCTCACTTCGGTCGACGTGTGCTTCATGGTATGTTGGCGCTAACGTGCCGGGTAAGCCTAGAGTTTTTTCTCCTTATATTGGAGGATTTCCTAAATATGTTGAACGATGCGAGCAAGTCGTGGGAAATAATTATGAAGGCTTCACTCTAGTTTAATTTTGGATGGCAATGAACATTCTTATTTGCGGATTTGGTGTTTTCGGCCGCAAGCACGCCGAAGCTTGGAAGAAAGCTGCTGTCGACTGCAAACTTCTTGTGGCGGATATCAACCCGGAGATGCAAAAGGCAGCTATCGAAGCTGGTTGTAATTCAGAGGATGTAGGCGATTTTAATGATCTCATTTCTCGGTCCGACATTGTCGATATCGTAACAACATCTGAGTCACACTTTGATTTGGCAAAAGCGTCCTTGTCAGCGGGTAAGCCAACATTGATAGAAAAGCCGGCAGTTAAGTCGATCGAAGAAGCAGAATTTTTAAAGGATAAATCCGAAGAAAGAGGATTACCGGTTCAGGTGCAATTTGTACTCAGAGCTCACCCGCTTGTATTATTGGCACAAAAGGTCATTTCTGCAGGAACTATCGGTCGTTTGGTGGCAATGGACGGCGTATTCACAGGGTGGAAAAGGATGCGTCCGGATGCGTCCATTCTGGAAAATGATGGCGTTCATATGTTAGACTTGATGCGACTTTTTGCAAAAACACCTCCAGATGATTTCCATGTGTCGGCGGAAAGCTTACTTAGAGGAACTGTGCCAGAAACGATGCACTTAAAGCTAATTTTCCCGAACGAAATCAAAGCCTGGTTAAAACTGGGAGTTGCTTTTGGAGGCAAACAGAAGGATGCCTACACAGTTGGCTCTTTAACTACTAAAAGTCTTAAGCTCATTGGAGAGAGCGGGTCTATCGATTTAGATTTTAATGAAGATGTTATGGAGGTTGCTGAAGTTGCTTTCCACCCGTCCGTCGGTGGCTTCACGCCAGAGATAAAGCGAATAAAATCAACACGTTACCCGAATGTTACACCAGTTTCGCTTTTAACCGAATGCTTTACACAATTCTTGCGAGCGTTGGAGGGAAAACAGGAGGTTTTATGTAATTTAGAGCAGGGTGCTGTTGAAATCACTCAAGTCTTGGAAGAAGCAAGAAGGAGGCTGTTGTGAATAATTTTATACAGCCATATTTCTGTAAATTTAGAGCACCACTTTTCAAAGTAGATGGGAGATATTCATGAAATTTGGCATTACAATGTTCACAACAGATTATTCGATATCCCCTAGCGAATTAGCATTAGCGGCCGAGGAAAGAGATTTTGAATCCCTATGGCTTCCCGAGCATTCACACATACCAATTCCAAGGGTCTCTCCTTGGCCTGGTGGCGGCGAATTACCAAAAATTTATTACGATGTTATGGATCCCTTCGTTTCTTTGGCTTCTGCTGCGTCTGTGACTAAAAAGATTAAATTAGCAACAGGAATATGTTTGGTCATACAAAGGGATCCGATACAGGTTGCTAAAGAAATAGCCACCTTAGATCAAATCTCAAAGGGACGATTCCTTTTTGGTGTTGGAGGAGGTTGGAATGCAGAAGAGATGGCCAATCACGGTACAACTGACTTTAAAAACAGATTTAAATTATTGGATGAACGCTTGCAAGCTATGCGGGTGATCTGGACCGAATCTAAGCCAAAATTTGATGGTGATTATGTAAAATTTGGCCCAATGATGACATGGCCGAAGCCAGTCCAAAAACCCCATCCACCTATTATTGTAGGTGGCGGTTTCCCGCACGGTGCAAAACGCGCGATTACCTATGGTGATGGGTGGATGCCAATAGGTGGTCGTATGGATGTTGCAGAATTAGTACCAAGGTTTAGACAAATGGCGGCGGAGGCAGGAAGAGAGCCGGATCAACTCCCAATTACCTCATTTGGTTTGCAGCCAGAAGAAGATAAGATCAAACGAACGCTCGATGCTGGCATAGATAGGATAATTTTTGCTCTACCATCGGAATTGCCCGACGTAGTAATTCCGATTCTAGACGATTTGGCTAATATCGCGAATAAGTATCGAAATTAAAAGCGACCATCAAAGATAATTTCTGCGGAATAGGATGCAGAAATTGAGCAAATTAGAATTTAGGAACCTATCGATGAAATAAAGCTTTTCGGTAGTCGGTCGATGTGCCGGTTTACTTGTCAGAGTTGGCGCCATCATGAATGTGATTGTAAAAATCACCACACTAAGTCAGGATGATTTGGCTGTTGAGTGAGGGGGGGCAAAGATGGACTACGATTATATAGTAGTCGGCGCAGGTTCTTCGGGTTGTGTCCTTGCCAATAGGTTGTCACAAATTCAAAGCAATAGAGTATTACTGCTTGAAGCTGGTCCAGAAGATAAGAATTTTTGGATACATGTCCCGCTAGGTTTTGGAAAAAATGTTAATAACTCCGAAGTAAATTGGTGTTACCAAGGAGAAGCCGAGCCCTATTGCCGGGGTAACCAGTATCTTCTGCCTAGAGGTAAAGTTTTGGGCGGATCGAGCTCGATCAATGGAATGGTCTATGTCAGAGGACAAGCAGAGGATTTTAACCATTGGGCTCAACTTGGAAATCGTGGTTGGTCATTTGATGATGTGCTTCCTTATTTTATAAAATCGGAAGATAACACCAGAGGTTCGAGTAGCCTGCGAGGCTCTGGAGGTCTTCTCACCGTTTCTGATATATCTGAAACAAACGAACTTTGTGATAAACTTATTGATGCGGGTGCTGAATTAGGGTTAGCCCGCAACGATGATATAAATGGTGAAGTTCAAGAAGGTATTGGTTATCATCAAGCTACAATAAGAAATGGGCGGAGGTGCAGCGCGGCAGTCGCTTTTTTGAAACCGGCAAAATATCGACAAAACCTTAAAATCGAGACCGAAGCCCTCGTGGAAAAGATCATATTTCACGGTAAAAAGGCTGCGGGAGTTGAATTTACAAAAAATGGGGTTTCATACACGGCGTTTGCCAATTCCGAGGTAATATTATCTGGAGGTGCATTCAACTCGCCGCAGCTTTTAGAACTCTCCGGTGTAGGGCAGCCCGAAGTTCTTAAAAAAGCTGGGGTAGAAGTTTTCCATGATTTGCCCGGAGTCGGAAATCAACTTCAGGACCATCAAATCATAAGGATGCGCTGGCGAATAGCTCGTAAAGTAACCTTTAATGAACAGGTATATGGGTGGCGCGCTATGCGCTCCGTAATTAAATATCTTTTCAAAAGGTCTGGTGTTCTGAGCATGCCCACGCTACCGATCAGCGCATTTGCTAAAACTAAACCTGAATTAAGCAGTCCAGACCTTCAGATTCAGGTTTTTCCCGGAAGCTATGAAAAGCTTGAAGCTAGAAAACTGGACCCACAACCGGGTGTTACACTCGGTGCGACAATGCTTCGACCTGAAAGCCGTGGCTGGGTGCATATCACCTCATCAAACGCTTACGACGCTCCGGCTATCTTTCATAACTTGTTAGAGACCGAAGGAGATCGAAAGACAGCAGTTTTATCAATGAAAATATGTCGCCAGTTAATGGAAGCTAATGCAATGTCAGACTTGTATGGGTGTGAATTAACCCCAGGAAAAGATATCAAAGAAGATGATGAGCTTTTAGACGCCGCGAGAGATCTCGTGCAATCCAATTGGCATCCGACAAGCACTTGCAGGATGGGAACCGACAAGTTATCCGTTGTTGATGAAAGGCTCAGAATTCACGGTCTAACAAACATAAGAATTGCGGATGCTTCAATCATGCCTACTGCCGTTTCCGGCAATACCAATGCCGCATGCATCATGATAGGAGAAAAGGCTTCTGATATGATCCTGGAAGATCAAAGGTAAAAGCCTTGTAAATTACTTGCTTCTTATCGCCCTGAATGTGATCTTATCCCTAGCCCCGTCGGTTTCATGATTTAAACTCAGCGCCAAGCCGTTAAAGAAATTAGGTTATACAATGTCAAAGAGTCCGAATGGATATATTCTCGCTCCAAAGCCTAATGACCCTAGACTTACCAAGAAATTGGAGGGCATTGATCATAATGGGGATCGGCTTATCACTTCGGTAGTCACGGAAAAGCCACTTACGGTGTTTCTAAATAGCCAAGAGATTGTGACTTTGATGACAATAGGTGACGAGCCAGAGTTACTGGCTGTCGGTTTTTTATTAAATCAAAACATGTTAAGGCGCGGTGATAAAATTTCTGGTATAGACTATGAAGAGGATCTCGACGTGGTCGTGGTTAGAACGGACCAAGAAACAGATTTTGAAAAAGTCCTCAAGAAAAAAACGATCACTTCTGGTTGCGCGCAAGGCACGGTTTTTGGTGACCTTATGAACAAGCTTAGTAGCATTTCCTTATCATCATCAGAAAGGCTTCGAACGTCCTGGCTATATGAATTATCGAAAAAAATTAACAATACCCCAAGCATTTATCTAGAGGCAGGCGCTATCCATGGTTGTGTACTTTGCAAACAAAACCATCCTTTAATTTATATGGAGGATGTTGGACGACACAATGCTATCGATAAAATTGCGGGCTACATGTTTTTAAACAGCATAGAGCCAATAGATAAAATATTTTACACAACTGGGCGCCTCACGAGTGAGATGGTTATAAAAACCGTCCAAATGAGGATTCCTATTCTAGTTTCAAGGTCCGGCTTTACGGCATGGGGAGTGGAGCTGGCTCGGGAAGCGGGCTTGACCCTTGTCGGGCGAGCAAAGGGACGGCGCTTCATAGTGCTGAGCGGTACGGAGAGAATAATCTACGATGCCCCTACTTAATAAGATAAGTGATAAGAAAATTGATCTGGTGTCAATTGATTGCGGGATGATGTGCAGAGCAAAAAAAATAACGTTGTAGGAGTAATCCTGGCAGGGGGGAGGTCCCAGAGAATGGGTGGTGGTCACAAGTCCCTCCTGAGCTTGGGCAACGACACTTTGCTGGAGCATGTAATTAAACGAGCAAGCCCTCAAGTTGACCGCCTCATTTTAAATGTTAACGAAGATACCGCTTTATTTGAGTTCGTCAATTTGCCTTTTGTTGAGGATACTATTGACGGATTTGCAGGTCCATTGGCCGGTGTGTTAGCTGGAATGGAATGGTCTAAAAAAAATGCTCCGGGATCAAATTGGATTGCGACCTTTGCGGCCGATACGCCGTTTTTACCGATGGATTTGGTGCAGAAGTTTCTGAGTACCATTGAAAAGACGAGCGCAGAACTCGTTTGTGCGTCTTCAAAAGGACGTTCTCATCCAGTCTTTGGCTTGTGGTATGTGCCTCTTTTGGAAGACTTGCGTCGGGCTATAATGAAAGAAGGTATTCGGCGGATTGACGTTTGGACATCACGCTATAATCTCCAGGTGGTTGACTTTATACCGGGGGAGGTGGATCCCTTTTTCAATGTCAATCATCCACAAGATTTGGATGTGGCGAGGAACTTATTTTCACTTAAACCCTAGGTTGATAATGAAGGCGAATTTTTTATACTAGCTCGAGCTGCTGCATCAATTATGGCATCAACACCAATTCCGTATTCGCGGTACAAATCTTGGATGTTTCCCGACTGACCAAATTCTGTGACCCCTAGAGGTAACAATTTACGTCCGGTAGCAGACCCAAGCCATGAAAGGGTTGCTGGATGTGCGTCCTGAACCGTTATTAATACAGCATCACTGTGCAGCGGAGCGAGTAAGTTTATGATATGACAGTCAGTATTACTTCCTCCTTCCACATCATCCACTTGTGACCTTTGCCATTCATGATAAAGCCTATCAAAAGAGGTGATTGCCATTACTCCCAGTCCATGAATTTCTTCCTTGATTTGTTCATAAGCCTCGATCACCTCTGGGACTACCGCGCCTGAATAAACTATAGCAATTCTTGCACCGTCAGCAGGGGGAATAAGCCAATAAGCGCCCTTGATAATTTGGCTTTCCAGATCTGAACTCATCTCTCGTGATGGTTGCTCTATTGCTCTCGTTGAGAGACGAAGATAAATAGAGCCCCCATTTTTTGCCTGCATATAATCAAAACCCCATCTCATAATCACAGCTAGTTCGTCTGCATAGGCAGGTTCATAAGAGGAAAGGCCCGGCTGTCCGATGCCTATCAAAGGACTAGAGATAGATTGATGCGCGCCGCCTTCGGGGGCTAACGTTATTCCGGCGGGGGTTGCCACCAACATAAAACGGGCGTCTTGGTAACAAGCGTAGTTAAGGGAATCTAAGCCCCGCGCAATGAACGGGTCGTACAATGTTCCTATAGGCAGAAGTCTAGTCCCAAAAAGTGGACCCGAAAGGCCAAGGGCCGCTAACATAATAAAGAGGTTGTTCTCCGCTATTCCAAGCTCGAAATGTTGTCCTGTACCATGTCGAAGCCACTTTTGGGCGGATGCCACTTTCTCATCTCGAAAAACATCATTCCGAACATCGAGGCTGAAAACGCCTCGCTGATTGACCCATGGTCCTAGGTTTGTTGAGACAGATACATCGGGTGAGGTTGTAACTATTCTCGATGCAAGATCTGTGTTGCTGCGGCTAAGTTCATGTAAAATGTTACCAAAACTTGCTTGCGTAGAAGTTGATGATCGGAAACTTAACGGTAGTTTATCCGGTATCGTTATTTTTGGAGGCTCGTTTTCTTGGGATGGTCTATTATTGAATGGGGCTTGTAAGCAGAACTTTTTTGCTGTTTTGGGTTCTATCAAAAGGTTATCATAAGCTGACCATTCCGAACCTTCCGGTATTTGCATTTTATTTCTGAATATATCCATCTGTTCCAAGTTCATAAGCCCAGCGTGATTGTCTCGGTGTCCGGCTAGTGGGGTTCCATGACCTTTGATTGTGTAAGCTATAAAACACTGAGGTGTATCATCAGCAACACTATGAAAAGCTTCCAGAACAGCTTCCATATCGTGGCCCGCTAAATTTGTCATTAACGCATGCAGCGTTTCATCATCATGGTCTTCAAGGATGGACTTAATGCCATGAACGCCCATCAAATCTTTTTTTAAAGGGGTACGCCATGCATCTTTTTCGCCTGTTTGTCCTTTGAAGGTTAGAGCGCTGTAAAGATCATTAGGACAATCATCTATCCATTGTCGTAGCGTGTCACCGCCTTGCAGAGCAAAAACTTTTTCAAGCTTTTTGCCGTACTTTAAAGGAACTACGTTCCACCCTACGTTGTCAAAAAAATCCTGAATCTTCTTAAATAATCCGTCTGAGACAACACCATCTAAACTCTGCCTGTTGTAATCAATGATCCACCAGAGATTGCGAACATCATACTTCCAGCCCTCTAGCATTGCTTCGTATATGTTGCCTTCATCAAGTTCTGCATCACCCATTACTGCAATCATTCGGCCAGGCTCATTTACTTTAGCAGATTGTTTAACTACCACTTCGTTCAATCTGGTGTAATCCTGAACCATCGATGCGAATAGCGTCATCGCAACGCCTAAGCCAACCGAACCAGTGGAAAAGTCAACACCGTCGGTATCTTTTGTACGTGATGGATATGATTGAGTGCCTCCCAGAGATCTGAAAGCTTTTAATTTGTCTTCTGTCTGTCTGCCCAACATATATTGGATGGCATGAAAGACTGGGCTCGCATGGGGTTTTACAGCGACTCTGTCCTGGATTCTTAGAACGTTAAAATAGAGTGCTGTCATAATTGTCGTAATGGATGCTGATGAGGCTTGATGACCTCCAACTTTCAACCCATCAATGCTGTCACGCAAATGATTAGCATTATGAATCATCCACATGGATAACCATAAGACCTTCTTTTCTAAGGACTGTAAAATTCGAAGATCAGCTTTTTTGACTTGTTTCGTTTTTAAGGTCACGTCTGTTTACTTTTTAAAGAATCAACGAACACGGCGATAATTATGCCTAGTGCGTAATTTAATGTCGAGAAGTGACTATAAAACACAATAAAAGTTATTATTTCTTTCCAAATATCGGATAAATTCCGGATTGCAGCGTGATATCTAAGATTATTATTGCTTGTATATGCATTTAGTCTAAAGGAGTATCGTGTTCCGTAGGAATATTTTGTTGTGACTTTGCATCTTGCTGGCGGCGCCATAAATCAGCATACAAGCCATCTAAGTTGAGTAAAGAGGAGTGCTGACCCCGCTCCTTTATCTCGCCATCGCTCAGAACCAGAATTTCGTCTGCATCAATCACTGTTGAAAGTCGATGTGCAATGACTAATGTTGTACGCCCGGATGAGATTTGCCCTAAACTTGTTTGGATTTCTTTTTCTGTTGTTGTGTCCAAGGCAGATGTAGCCTCATCGAATAAAAATATTTTTGGATCTTTCAATAGTGCCCTAGCAATGGCCACCCGTTGTTTTTCGCCGCCGGAGAGTTTTAGCCCTCTTTCCCCCACCGGAGTATTGTATCCATCGGGCAGGCCCATTATAAAATGATGCACTTGTGCTAGTTCAGCAGCATTTTGAACTTCTTGGGGACTAGCCTCAGGCCTGCCATAAGCAATATTGTAAAAAATAGTGTCATTAAATAACACAGAGTCTTGAGGAACAATTCCAATTACTTTTCGAAGGCTGTCTTGTGATACTTGTCGGATATTTTGCTTATCTATTTTTATAGAACCCGCCGTAACGTCATAAAAACGGAATAATAATCTAGCAATGGTAGATTTCCCTGCTCCAGAGGGGCCCACAATTGCAACTTTCTTACCGCTTCCCACCTTGAAGGAAATACCCTTTAGGATTTCCCTGTTGCCGTCATAGCCAAACCGGACATCATCGAAAATAATCTCACCATTTTCTACGGTCAAAAAATCGGAAT
>CACOPQ010000020.1 GCA_902629125.1 uncultured Alphaproteobacteria bacterium | reverse complement strand
AACGTAATTTGAGATTAGAAAAATGCCAACGCTCGCATTTCTATACTTTGCCTAGCGGGGGCATTAGGGTTCGTGTTTGGATCCGAAAAAGCCGTATGAGCAGTGAAACGGACTTCGACATCTGGGCTTGTATCAAAGACCTTGAAGATAAGTAACTCTTCGTTGGTCATAAGTGGGAAGTAATACCACCTGTGCGCGGGGTTGTAACTAATATGATAGGTCTCAGCCGTTCTATCTCTATACCTGCGTTCGTTTCGAATAAACCCCGTTTTTGGGATAGTTTTTCCATCACAAAGTGCCAAAGGCTCGGACTCAACTCGGTCGCCGATTGACCTCCAAGTTTGAATTATTGCAAATCGTCTTTTAAGTAAGTTAGCTGCCTTCTCCGGGAAAAAATCGTTTACTCTTTGAGCGGCCGAACGTTCGGTGTAGTCGTTATGCACGTAACGGACAGGGCTTCGTACCCACCCCTTTTTATGTGTTGAAGTATCAGGCGTACGCACGGTGTGGTCAAAAACATGCACGGACTTTGCCCCGCTCTCTTGTTTTATGATTTTTGCCGTTTCAGAATAATATAATTCTTTAACTTCTTCTTCGCTGTAAAAGTTAGAAACTGCGCTTTTTCTTTTTAGTAACTTGAATCCGAAGTCGTCTAATTCGGGTGGGTTTTCAAGTAATCGGCCATTCAAAATTCGGGTTCGCCTCGGTTCGTACGACGCTAATCTTTCGTTATGCTTTTCTTCTGGCCAATCAACGTAGCGAATAGAAGGTTTTCCGTCATCGACAATATACGTCAACTCAGCATCAACGAATTCATCTTCCATAACAGTACCCATAGTTATTATCTATTCACTTCTTCAATAATCGAACCTAAACAACATAACTGTTTTTGACCAATACCGGCAAGAATTCTGATTCAAATTGCTCATGCGCCATCAGTATGTGGGTTTTATACGTATTATGTTGCCTGAAAGCAGAAGTGTCATAAGATTGTATTGAGATTAGGGTTCCCATTACGTATTAAACGAGTCCTCAATCGCTGAGAAAGAATCCTATACGAATGCGCACACGAAATTTTCATCTTAAGTGGATATCTATATTTGCCATCTTGGTGGGTCTAGCGTTTGCCACTTATGAGGGTTTTCATTGGTTTACTCATGTCTATGAGTTCGATGCCAGGATAAGGTCGGATATGACTAGAGTATCGAGTCGTGTAAACGGGACAATCGAGAATATCCATGTAAAAGAAGGGGCCTCTATTAAAAAGGGGGACCTTCTGGTAACTATGAAGGTGGAACAAATAAAAGAACGTATTAGGGCAATAGAAGCCCAGTTAAAAGAAGCAGGTGCGCAGAAAGACAAACTGATTGCAGAGAAGTTTTCCCTTGAATCAAGTCTAAGTTCGCGAACTGCAACTAAGATAGAAGAAATACTGGCATTCAAATTAGATTTAACGACCCTAAAGGATCGATTGCGACTTGCCGAAAAGAAGCTAGAACGCAGCCGATATCTATTTTCGAAGAATCTAGCTTCCCGGAAAAATATGGAGAGCGAGCAAGATAATGTTCTCAACTTAAAAGGCCAAATTAAAGCCGCTGAGGCGCGTATAAGGGTGGCCGAGTTAGAAAGCAAAGAAATATTGTCAAGGAAGGCAGAGCTCGTAGTTTTCGACCAAGACATAAAGATTGCTTCCATCACGCTAGAGCGCTTAAAAGCGAGAAAAAGGGAATTAGAGGTAGATCTTTCTGAAAGGCAAATTCATAGCCCAACCGATGGTATAGTGGATAGAATTTTCAAAAACCCAGGCGAATATGTCGAGGATGCCGATGAGCTTATAATTGTGCATGACCCAGAAAATGTCTGGGTGGAGGCCAATATAGTAGAAGGCCAAATCAGACACTTAGAGATAGGGCAACCGGTCAAACTGCACCTCAATGCATATCCATTTGAGATGTTTCGCGGCGAAGTTATTGGTATAGGACAGGTCACATTAAATGATTTGCAAGAGACGCAAAGCGGCGCAATATCTAATAAGGCCAGGAAAATTGAACAGAGAATACCTGTCAAAATTAAGATACTAGATAAACCTAAAATTACGGCGCCAGGGATGCTGGTTGAAGTAAATATACAAATTCGAGATCGGACCTTATTCAAGTGAATTTGGCGCGCTTCGATTGGCGAATAATCCTTGCACTGGCAACTTCTTCTATGCTGATGCAACAAGCATTCTCCTATGTTTGCCAAATAGTGATTCCGTTTCTTGCAGACCGCTTAGCGGAGGATTTTGGAATCTCCAGAGCCTGGCTGGGCCTTTATTTATTTATTCAAAACGTCACATCAATAGCGGCTGCCATGGGTTGTGGAGCCATTATAATCCGTGTGGGGGCGCTGCGGATAAGTCAATGGTGTTTGTATTTCATGGGAGGTAGCTTGTTTGTATGCGCATTGGGTATTCTATGGCTTTATCCAGTTGCCGCTATTTTGTTGGGCGCTGCATCCGTCTCTACCCCAGCAAGCTCACATATACTCGCTAAATATAGCCCAAAACACCTCGCTCCAATTATTTTCTCTATCAAGCAGACGGGTGTTCCCGTTGGAAGTCTTATCGCCGGTGTATTGGTTCCGGCGTTGCTTGGCGCTGGAATTTATATAGGAACTTTCGATCTCTCCATTCAGTTGGATGCTTATGGAACATGTTTTGTCATCGGCATTATAGTTTATGTTGTCGCGCTGTCATTACAGCCTCTCAGAGAACATTTTGATAGCGATCGAAAACCAGATGTTAAATTTTCTTTCTCTGGTGCATTTCAAACTATGAAAATAGTTATTTCTCAACCCGAATTACGAGATTTGGCTCTCTGTGCTTTTTCTTTAGGTGGGTTGCAATCCGTTTTTGCAGGGTTTTTCATTTTATTTATGATCGACGGGTTGAATTATAGTGAATTGGAGGCTGGGTCCGTCTTCGCAATAGCAAGTTTAACCGCCATAGGCGCCCGGATTCTATGGGGTTGGCTGGGGAGCACCTACCTGTCAGCAAGGACTGTTATGTTTGGTATAAGTTTTTTTGCAGCTCTGGGCGGTCTATTTGTTGGGATCTTGGACACAAGCTGGAGTTACAACGCCATATTGTTAGTTGCGGTACTATACAACGTTACGTCATTAAGCTGGCACGGGATCCTTCTTGCAGAAACAGCAAGGCTTTCTCCTGAAGGAAACGTAGGTGGGATTACAGGCGGTGTTTTGGCTTTTACATCGATAGCTATGATGGTTTACCCAGCCATTTATGGCACACTTTTAGCTTTAACTGATTCATACGGATTAGGTTTTATCTTTGCAGCGGTCCCCGCAATGTTTTGTGCCTTTGTATTTTTTTACCCTGCATTAAAGGGATCGTGGATTGCAAGATTTTTGCATGGAGTTTTATGGCTGATTAAACCGCGTCAAATATACATTATATTAATAGGTTGGATTATATCAGCATCCCTTATTGGACTGTTCATATACAAAAATTTAATCTAATACCGATGGTTAGTTTAATTGCACCGTTGTGGCGAATGTAGAGTTATAAGTTGTGGACGAAAATGAATTATAATAACAACAAAATTTTAACAATAGAGTAAAAAGGGGCAGTTAGATGTCTGATGTACTTTTAGTCACAGGAGGCAGTAGAGGAATTGGAGCGGCCACTGCAGTTTGTGCGGCAAAAAAAGGCTGGGATGTCGCAATTAATTATGCCCGCGACGCAGGGGCTGCAAAAAAGGTGGCTAACGAAGTAAAGGCTTTTGGAAGGCGAGCAATTACTATTAAGGGGGATATGACTTCTGAGGATGATATTCTTAACATGTTTGAAGAAGTCGAGATTGGGTTGGGCAATATTAAGGGGCTAGTAAATAGCGCGGGTACCACTGGCAAGACTGCTAGAGTAGAGGATATGACCGCGTTGGCAATCAGGCAGATACTAGAGCTAAACGTGGTCGGTTTAATGTTATGTTGTCGAGAAGCTGTAAAACGAATGTCAACGGTTAATGGGGGAATAGGCGGCTATATTGTCAACGTGGGCTCGGCAGCCTCAAGACTAGGTGGCTCAAATGAATTTGTCCATTATGCGGCTTCGAAGGGGGCGGTAGATTCTTTCACGTTGGGATTCGCAAGAGAGGTTGCTAAAGAGGGTGTCATTGTCAATGCGGTGTCACCAGGAATGATAGACACCGAAATTCACGCATCAGCAGGTCTCCCTAACCGGGCAGTCGAGGCAGCTCCAGGAATCCCTATACGGCGTGTTGGAAAACCCGAGGAGGTTGCTGAAGCGATAGTTTGGCTGCTAAGTCCGGGCGCAAGTTACTGCGCAGGCGCTATTCTGCCGGTCACAGGGGGGCGATAAGAATACGGGCATGGAAACAAGAGAAGGTCCTTGGGCAGGATATAATAATTTGGTTTCTTCAGGCACTTTGTCCCGTGATACAGGGCAAGAACTCGCAGTTGAGAAACTACAAATACTCCACGGCAAGTTAGCAGGCTATAATCTAGAGCAGCCACGTTTTAGCTGGAAGTCGCTGTTCTCGTTTCAATCGAAAAATGAAGAATTATATACCAAAGGACTTTATATTTTTGGGTCTGTTGGACGAGGCAAATCGATGCTAATGGATCTATTTTTTGATGGAGTAAATGTAAAAAGGAAGCGAAGAATACACTTTCATAAGTTCATGCAAGAGGCTCATGAAGCAATCCATAGTTGGCGCAATAAAAATAAAAACGATAAAAGCGGTGAGCCAATTGGTCCCACGGCAAAAGTTTTAGCTGAAAAAAATGCATTGCTTTGTTTTGATGAATTCGAAGTCAGGGATATAGCAGATGCCATGATAGTAGCCAGACTGTTCACCGCAATGATGGAGTTGGGAGTTGTTGTTGTGGCTACGTCAAATAGGCATCCGAATGATCTATATAAGGATGGTCTACAGCGAGATAGATTTATACCATTTATAGATCTAATCAAGGATCGAATGGAAGTTTTGCAACTGACCGATGGGCTTGATTATCGCTTGGATAGGCTAAAAGAAATGGAAGCTTATATCTATCCATGTAGCCGAAACACAAGTAAAACACTAGATAAAATTTTTTCTGAGTTAACCGACGGTCATTCTAGTGCAAGTGAGAGCTTTGAATTCAAAGGCCGAGAAATTTTTATCCCAAGAGCATGCGATGGGGTAGCTATGTTCTGTTTTGATGACCTTTGTAGAAAACCTCTTGCCGCTGCCGATTTTCTGGCGATTGCAGAACGCTACAGATCTATCATAATATCTGATGTTCCTGTGTTGGAGGATAGTCAACGAGATATAGCCCGAAGATTTATGGTGCTGGTGGATGCTTTCTATGATGCGAAAAGGCATGTCGTTTTCTCTGCAGCGGCTCAACCGACCGAGCTTTATTCTGGCCACGACTGGAGTTTCGAATTTGATAGGACAGTCTCAAGACTGATGGAGATGCAATCTATAGAATATATTAAAGAAGCCCGTGGTACAGATAAGTGACCGAAGCTCAGATTCTATTGGCTTGTAGAAAGAGTTCAAACACGGTAAACCCAACACGAGATTTCTAATAAATAGGAATTTAATAAACCACTGGAGAATTTATTGATGTCTAGAAACAAAATCGCATTAGTTGGTGCTGGTAATATTGGCGGTACATTAGCACTGTTGGCTGGGCTAAAAGAGTTGGGCGATGTTGTTCTGTTCGATATTGTTGACGGTATTCCTCAGGGTAAAGCATTAGATATAGCAGAAGCTTCGCCGGTTGAAGGCTTTGATGCCAGTGTAGCTGGGACTGATGATTATTCAGAAATATCTGGCGCCGACGTTGTAATTGTAACC
Organism: uncultured Alphaproteobacteria bacterium; assembly: GCA_902629125.1. GTDB lineage: Bacteria > Pseudomonadota > Alphaproteobacteria > Thalassobaculales > Thalassobaculaceae. The sequence goes on along the minus strand of CACOPQ010000020.1, from coordinate 35,535 downwards.
GCTGGGATTGCTCGAAAACCCGGAATGAGTAGGGACGATTTGATCGAAACTAACACTAAAGTAATGCATTCGGTGGGCAAAGGCATAAAAGAAAATTGTCCTAACGCCTTTGTTATTTGTATAACAAACCCACTCGACGTAATGGTAGGCATCCTTCAAAAAGCATGTGGCCTTCCAACTAACAAAGTAGTTGGGATGGCAGGTGTATTGGATAGTGCTCGGTTCCGTTATTTTCTGGCGGAGGAATTTAAGGTTTCAGTTGAAGACGTCACCGCATTTGTTCTTGGTGGGCATGGGGATACAATGGTGCCCCTCGAGAGATATTCTACTGTAGCAGGTATTCCAGTGCCGGATTTAATAAAAATGGGATGGAGTACCGAGGAAAGGCTGGCTGAAATTGTACAGCGCACCCGAGATGGCGGAGCGGAAATTGTTAAGTTGCTTAAGACTGGATCAGCATTTTACGCACCGGCTTCTTCTGCAATAGAGATGGCTGAGGCGTATTTGCGCGATAAGAAAAGGGTCTTACCTTGCGCGGCGTATTGCGATGGTCAATACGGTCTCGAAGGTCTTTATGTCGGCGTGCCGGCGGTTTTGGGAAGTGATGGTGTAGAACGAATCGTAGAAATAGAAATGAATGATTCTGAACGTGCAATGTTCGATCATTCAGTGCAGGCTGTTAAAGAATTGAATGAGGCGGCCTCTAAGTTAGGGCGCTGAGGATCCTTACTTTAAGCTAATGACGCTATCACGAGGTTGGGCATCCTGTTCTCATCTTGAAAATAGACTGTTGACTACGGGTTAAATTAAGCGTTAAACGGACCTTGTGAGCCGCCAATCCTGAACGGGGCAGGATTACAGTGGTGGTATGCCCCAAAATACTGTGAACTAGAATGAACATTCACGAGTACCAAGCCAAGAGTTTGCTGAGAGATTTTGGTATACCTGTTCCGAACGGGATTGTGGTTGATTCCTTGTCTGACCTAATAGGGCTGGAAGAAAAATTAACTGGATCAAAGTTTGTTGTGAAATCTCAAATCCATGCAGGTGGACGAGGGGCGGGTTTTTTCAAAGATAAAGAAGCCGCTGGTGGCGGTGTCACACTAGCAAAAAATATCGAGGATGTTGAAGTAAACGTAAAAAGAATGCTGAATAATACTCTTGTAACGAAGCAAACTGGAATTCAGGGAAAAGAGGTAACAACCGTTTACATTGAAGAAGCTTGTGAGATTGCTAACGAATTTTATTTATCCATGCTTGTGGATAGGAAGCTTGGCGGCGTGACCATAATTTGCTCTACCGAAGGCGGCATGGAAATCGAAGAAGTAGCGGAGAGTACGCCAGAAAAAATTATCCATGTAAACGTGGATAGTTACACCGGACTAAAAAGTTACCACGTACAAAAAATTTCAAAAGAGTTAGGTTTCACAAAAAACCAGCAAAAAGATTTGTCAAATTTATTACAATCCTTATTTAGGGCCTTTTTACAGCTGGATGCCGCCATGATCGAAATAAATCCTTTAGTCATGACAACGACAGATAACCTACTAGCTATTGATGCTAAGATGAGTTTTGATGATAACGCTCTCTTCAGGCAGCCAGAGGTGGAACAACTGCGTGATGAAAGTGAGGAGGAGCCAGCAGAGATTGAGGCGGCCGAACTGGATTTAAATTATATAAAACTGGATGGTAATATAGGGTGTTTGGTAAATGGTGCTGGGTTAGCGATGGCAACTATGGACATCATTAAATTGCACGGAGGGGACCCTGCAAATTTTCTAGATGTGGGCGGAAGTGCGACAAAAGAAAAGGTGGCGGCCGCATTTAAAATTATTATGTCCGACGAAAACGTAAATGGTATTCTGGTGAACATTTTTGGCGGCATAATGCGATGTGACATAATAGCTGAAGGTGTCGTTTCAGCAGCTCAGGAAATAGACCTGCAAGTTCCACTAGTCGTGCGCTTGGAGGGTACAAATGTTGAAAAAGGCAAAAGTATTTTAGCTGAAAGTGGTCTTCCAATATTGTCAGCAGATAACTTATCAACCGCAGCACAAAAAATTGTAGACGTTGTTGGGAATTCGAGCTAATGGCCGTACTGGTTGACCAGAATACAAAGGTTATATGTCAGGGGTTTACTGGCAAACAGGGAACATTCCATTCTGAACAAGCAATCAACTATGGTACTAAAATGGTGGGAGGCGTCACGCCAGGTAGAGGAGGAGAAACGCACCTGTCGCTGCCTGTTTTCGACACAGTCGCTGAGGCAGTGTCAGTAACAGAACCAGATGCATCGGTCATCTATGTCCCTCCAAAATATGCCGCTGACTCAATACTAGAAGCAATTGAGTCAGAAATACCTTTAGTAATTTGTATCACAGAAGGCATCCCGGTTTTGGACATGGTTAGGGTTAAAAGAGCATTAGTTGGTTCCAAAACGAGGCTCATTGGACCCAACTGTCCTGGCGTAATAACGCCAGGTGCTTGCAAAATTGGTATTATGCCTGGACACATTCATAGGGCTGGAAGCGTGGGAATAGTTTCACGATCTGGAACGCTAACCTATGAAGCTGTTGCACAGACGACGGCCGTTGGTTTAGGCCAATCGACATGCATAGGCATAGGTGGAGATCCAGTCAACGGGACCAACTTTATTGAATGCCTCGAAATGTTTTTAGCCGATCCTCAAACTGAATCTATTGTGATGATCGGGGAAATTGGTGGGGTGGCGGAGGAGGAAGCTGCCGAATTTGTAAAAAGCTCAAAAATCTCCAAGCCAATTGTCGGTTTTATAGCGGGAATGACAGCGCCCCCCGGAAGACGGATGGGACACGCCGGTGCTATAATAGCCGGAGGAAAGGGTGGTGCTAAAGAAAAAATGCAAGCGCTCGCTGAGGCTGGCATCCACGTTGCTGAATCCCCCGCGATGATTGGTGACAAAATGATTGAAATTTTGATGGCTTAAGACGCTATTAAAGTTATTATTTCAACTCGGCTCTGGGATGAAATTTTTGATGCACTTCTTTGAGATAGTTCGTGTCGATTGCTGTATATCTTTGAGTTGTCGAAAGCGAAGCATGTCCAAGGAGCTCTTGAATCGATCTCAAATCTCCACCATTCATCAGTAAATGCGTCCCAAAAGAGTGACGGAGCGAGTGGGGTGTTGCAGTAGCAGGAAGTCCTAAACTTCCTCTAATCGCTCTCATAGACCTCTGCACAACGCCGGGGTTTAAGCGGTTGCCTCTTACACCAAAAAAAGCAGGCCCATTTTTTGAGATCGTAAACGGACACAGCGACATGTACTCCGCAACACTGTGCCTAATAATTGGAATTACTGGAACTAATCGCTGCTTATTTCCTTTACCATTTACAATAATGGCGTCTGATAAGGGAATATCGGAGCCGTTTAGCGCAATTATTTCCCCAATCCGCAATCCGCAGCCGTACATCAGCGCAAAAATAGCTTTATCGCGGGACTTGACCCAAGGTTGCATAGCTGTACCTGGGGTTGTTTCAAGAAGTGATAAAGCTTCATCTTTGTCTAGAGCCTTTGGAATAGCTTGAGGAATCTTTGGCGATGTTAATAGGTTTATGGCCTCATTTTTTAGGTGGCCAAATTTATTTAGAAAGTAGAAAAAACTCCGTATACTCGAGACATTTCTTGCCATTGAAGTGTTTGAGAGACCAGACCGTTTTCTGTGGGCTAAAAACGATCGTAAGTCTGTAATGGAGAGCTGTTGCAAGTTCAGCATGCTAATGCTTGAACCTATGTGTTTCGAAAGAAAATACAAAAAGGTTTCTACATCGTTGAGATAAGCTGTACACGTATTTCCCGATAATCTTCTCTCATTAAATAGCCAATCTTGCCAGCCTTTAAAAACGTTAAGTACTTGCTTATCTGTACCTAATTCACTCACTGATTGAAAATGCTTTGCCATTTGCAGTCATTTCCAGTTGGTTTTTAAAAAAGTTGAGAGTCAGAATTGCTTTCTTACTGAATTTATTTTTCCAGAATAGACTGGCCTGTTTTTTCCCAATCCGAAATGAATGCTTCCAGACCTTTATCGGTCAGTGGGTGCTTGTATAATGCCTTGATTACCGCTGCCGGAACAGTGGCTATATCCGCCCCCATCCTAGCAGCTTGGAGAACGTGAAGCGGTCCTCTAACAGAAGCAACTAAAACCTCCGTTTTAAAATCGTAATTTGAGTAGACCTCTATAATATCCGAAATGAGTTCCATGCCTACACCGCCTATGTCATCTAACCTACCAGCAAAAGGCGAGATGAATGTTGCCCCAGCCTTCGCAGCAAGTAGCGCTTGAGTAGCGGAAAAACACAGTGTCACGTTAACAGATGTTCCTTCATCTGCCAGTGTTTTGCACGCTTTAAGTCCATCAAAAGTGAGTGGAACTTTCACAGCAACATTTTTTGCAATTTGCTTCAGAAGCCTGCCTTCTGCTACCATGTTGTCATAATCCGTTGCGGTTACCTCGGCACTTACCGGGCCATCAACTAGTCCTGTTATTTCTTTAATGACCTCGATCATGTTTCTCCCTGAAGCTGCAATAAGAGATGGATTAGTTGTGATTCCGTCAACTAGCCCAGTTGATGCTAACTCTGTAATTTCATCTACATTCGCGGTATCGAGAAAAAATTTCATTTGGACCTCTATTTCTACAGCTCACGGACACAGTGATGTTATCAAAATGGTCGATTGATGGCTAGCTTCTTAGAAAATTCATTATATAGCAGAGTTCTCTCTTGTGATCTCAAAAAAGCAATAGTAACTAGTAGAGAAATATACTTGTTCGTTGTGTCACCTATTGGCAGAGAATATGGAACAACAGGCGATCATCTCAGATCAGATTAAATCAGTGGGACGTGTGAGCGTTTTAATAGCAAGACCTGTGACTAAACCATATGACTATTTGTCAAATGGTATTGATCTTCAAATTGGTGATATAGTTCAAGTTCCATTCGTTAATAGGATGTGTATCGGTGTCGTGGTTGCTAGCGTTGCATCGGATGTAGCAAACCAAAAATTAAAGTTTGTCTCAGATAAATACGGAGAACATAGAATACCGGTTGCGATGCTGGATTTTATTTCTCGTGTAGCAAGCTACAATATGATCCCGCTTGGTGCCGTTTTGAAAATGGTTCTAAACGTTCCTGAGATTTTTAAATTTTCTGACAAGATTGAGTTATTTGTTCAATCCGAAACTAGCTGCTTAAAGAATTTTAGGATCACACCTTCACGAAAGCTTGTCTTGGACGCGTTAGCGAAAAATGGCCCCCAGACGTCAGTGCAAATAAAGGGTGATACAGGAGTGGGAAGCGGGGTAATAAAGGGGTTGCTTTCTTGTGGTGTAATCCAAAAACAGTTTGTTGCGGACAATTTCACTCCTCAACCACTTGGAGCTTTGGATAAAAATTTCGTTGAACTAAATGATGAACAAGCAACGGCAGTAAAAAGTCTTATCAACGTGACGCGAGAGAATAAATTCTCTGTTTCACTTATCGATGGGGTTACCGGTTCTGGCAAGACCGAGGTTTATTTTGAAGTAATAGCAGAGGTTCTAAAAAAAGGGCTTCAAGTCCTTATTCTAGTTCCTGAAATAGCTTTAGCTCGCCCATTTATTGAGAGGTTCTCCAAGCGGTTTGGCGCTGCTCCAGTTGAGTGGCATTCGGAGTTGCCAACAAAGAAACGACGGCGGATATGGCGCGCTATTTTGGAAGGCGAAGTAAATGTTCTAGTTGGAGCCCGCTCTGCATTGTTTTTACCTTTTCGTAATCTTGGGCTTTTAGTGGTGGATGAGGAGCATGAGTCTGCCTTTAAACAAATGGAGGGCCCAAGATATCATGCGCGGGATATGTCGATTTTGCGAGCCAAATGTAGTGACATACCCATTATATTGGCTTCCGCGACACCATCTCTTGAAACCTTACATAACTCGGAAACAGGCCGATTTAGGAAAGTATCGTTATCCCAACGATATGGTGAAGCAAGTTTGCCCAAGGTAGTATTGATAGATATAAGAAGTAACGAAAACCGGAATGGTTCATGGATATCGCCTGTACTTCAAAAGGCAATCCATGCAACGATAGAACGCGAAGAACAGGTTTTACTTTTCCTAAACAGACGAGGATACGCACCCTTAAATATTTGTAAGGTTTGTGGACACAGAAATGAATGTCCAAGCTGCTCGGCTTGGTTGGTGGAACACAGATCGAAGTCCCGTCTGCAATGCCACCACTGCGGATACAAAATAAAAGTTCCGACTTGTTGTCCTGAATGCGGCGCTGAAGATTCTTTGATAGCAGCAGGGCCGGGAGTTGAAAGAATAGAAGAAGAAGTTGGCCAGATGTTTCCAGATGCGCGGGTGGGAATTGCCTCTAGTGATACCCTTTCGAATGGGGCAGCATTAATTAATTTCCTGCAATTGGTTAGACAACGCGAGATAGAAATTATCATAGGTACTCAGGTGATAGCAAAAGGTCACCATTTTCCTTTAATCACTTGCGTTGGTGTGCTGGATGCAGACTTGGGGCTGGCTGGTGGTGATTTGCGTGCGGCGGAGAAGACATATCAAATGCTACATCAAGTGGCAGGAAGAGCGGGGAGGGAAGATAAGGTGGGTAAAGTTTGGTTGCAAACAAGACAGCCAGATAATCCGTTGATGCAGGCGCTTTCGAACTGGGATAGAGAAAGTTTTTTACAGCTAGAAAAACAGGCTAGAAGTGAAGCGGCTATGCCACCCTTTGGAAGGTTGGTCTCCCTGATTATTAGTTCAAAAAAGGAGATAGAAGCAGACCAGATTGCTAGGCTTTTGGCTGCATCTGCTCCTTCCACTCCGCGGGCACAAATTTTAGGCCCTGCGCCTTCTGCACTTGCGTTTTTGAGAGGGAGACATCGTCGAAGGTTGCTCGTAAAAGCCGACAAGAATCTCAATGTTCAAAAAATGATATCAGATTGGCTGGACGGTTTAAAAATACGCGGTTCAGCAAAAGTAGAAATAGACATTGATCCTCAAAGTTTTGCTTAAATGGCCATTTAACGTCATCAAACGGCTAAAAACACGGTAAAAAAAATCTATTCAGAAAAGCGATCAATCACAACACGTCTTGGGTTGTTGGTTTTCTGTGTCAGCAACCGCTTGCGTGCATGTGATCTGTGTGCTAGGAAACGCCAGTTTAAGTGTTTATAACACTCTCATTGCACTGAATTACCGTATCTAAGAAGGGGCGTCTCGGAGTGGTTGCCAATTCACAAAGTTTAGCGGGAAGGTATGCGTCGGCTCTTTACGAACTAGCAGATAAAGACCGCGTTCTCGATGCTATTGCAGAAGATTTGGCGAAGTTTCGTCAGCTAATGTTGGAAAGCGAAGACTTGAACCGCCTTATCAGGTCGCCGGTAATTAGCAGGGCAGATCAAAACAGTGGCCTCATGACAATTCTCGAAAAAGCTAACGCTAGTTCGTTAACGAAAAAATTTATCGGCGCGGTCGTAATGAACCGCCGAATTTTTGTTATTGCTGAAATAATCGACGTGTTTTTGTCGGAATTGGCAGAGCGCAGAGGCGAGATTAAAGCAACGGTGATTTCGGCAGTTGAGCTTAGTGCTAGGCAATTGAAGGATTTGACAGCTTCGCTCAACAAAGCGCTCGGCCAAAAAGTGTCTATTGATCTTACAGTCGATACGTCACTAATTGGCGGTCTGATTGTTCGGGTTGGGTCACGCATGATAGATAGTTCGATTCGTTCTAAGTTAGAAAGATTACAAATTGCAATGAAGGGTATGAATTGATGGATATCAGAGCAGCAGAAATTTCATCAATCTTAAAAGATCAGATTGAAAATTTTGGAACAGAAGCAGAGGTTGCTGAAGTTGGGCAAGTGCTTTCTGTTGGCGACGGAATTGCAAGGGTTTATGGCCTAGATGATGTTCAAGCTGGTGAGATGCTGGAGTTTCCAAACGGTGTGCAAGGCATGGCCCTCAACCTTGAGACTGATAATGTCGGTATTGTCATATTTGGTGACGATAGGGAGATCAAGGAAGGCGATACGGTTAAACGTACAGGAAGCATCGTTGACGTTCCGGTCGGCAAAGAATTGTTAGGCCGGGTTGTAGACCCTCTGGGAAACCCAATAGACGGTAAAGGGCCGATTGAAGCAAAACAAAGGGGTCGTGTGGAGGTAAAAGCTCCAGGCATTATGCCTCGTAAGGGTGTCCACGAGCCAATGCAAACTGGTCTGAAGGCGATTGATAGTTTAATCCCTGTAGGTCGCGGTCAACGCGAGCTCATCATTGGTGATCGACAAACTGGGAAAACTGCCATTGCTATAGATACTTTCATTAACCAAAAATCAGTTAATGATGCCGCTGGCAACGATGACTCTAAGAAGCTGTTTTGCATTTATGTGGCAGTTGGGCAAAAGCGGTCTACCGTCGCACAAATAGTTAAAACTTTAGAAGACTACGGAGCGATGGAGTACTCTATAGTTATTGCCTCAACCGCTTCTGAACCCGCACCAATGCAGTTTTTAGCTCCGTACGCGGGTTGCACGATGGGAGAGTATTTTAGAGATAATGGCATGCATGCCTTGATAGTTTACGACGACCTATCGAAGCAAGCAGTCGCATACAGGCAAATGTCCTTGCTTCTTAGAAGGCCGCCTGGACGCGAAGCGTATCCTGGTGATGTATTTTACATTCACTCGCGATTGTTAGAGCGAGCAGCTAAAATGAATGATGAAAACGGTGCTGGTTCACTTACTGCGTTGCCAGTTATTGAAACACAGGCAGGGGATGTGTCTGCTTACATACCGACTAATGTTATTTCTATAACTGATGGACAAATTTTTCTCGAAACGGAACTATTTTATAGAGGAATAAGGCCTGCGGTTAACGTTGGCCTATCAGTCAGTCGGGTTGGTTCGGCGGCACAGATAAAAGCAATGAAACAAGTGGCTGGTAGGATTAAACTAGAGCTGGCCCAGTACCGCGAGATGGCGGCTTTTGCTCAATTCGCATCCGATCTGGACCCAGTAACACAGAGATTGCTAGCGAGGGGTGTTCGATTGACCGAGCTATTGAAACAGGGGCAGTATGCGCCGCTTACTGTAGAAGAGCAGGTGGTATCAATTTTTGCTGGTGTTCGTGGGTATCTTGACGAGATTGCAGTCAACGACGTTACTAGATTTGAACAAGGGCTCTTATCTGAGGTTCGTGCTAGCGGCGCTTCCATTCTGGAATCTATAAGAGATGAGCAAGAACTTAGCGATAATACGGACAAAGCTTTAACGGAGTTTGTAGACGCTTACGCCAAGAAGTTTGCATAAATCGAACGGGCTGAGCTTATACTGGGAACTAATGCAGTATGCCAAATCTCAAGGATCTAAAAGTCAGAATTAATAGTGTTCAGTCGACGCAGAAGATCACTTCTGCAATGAAGATGGTCGCGGCAGCCAAGCTTCGTCGAGCTCAAGAGCAAGCAGAGGAAGCTAGACCATATTCCCAGCGGATGGATCGTATGATTGCGGCATTAGCAGGGAAAATGAGCAATGTTGGTGGGCCAGAACTGTTGGCTGGAACGGGCTCAAAAGAGAAGTTTTTGCTCGTGGTCATGACTGCAGATAGAGGTCTTTGTGGAGGTTTTAACTCAAGTATTGTGAGAGCAACGCGTAAGCGTATAGCGGAACTCCAAGAAAATGGAAAGTCAGTAAAGCTCCTATGTGTTGGCAAGAAAGGCGCAGATCAGTTACGACGGGATGCTAGTGACTTAATAACTGACGCATTGGAAGGTATCACAAGGGGCCCAATAGAGTTTGCAGCGGCGTCTGATATTGGCGCAAGATTAATACAAATGTTTGAGGCGGATGAGTTCGACGTGTGCTCACTTATTTATAATAAATTCCAATCTGCTATGACCCAGATTGTAACCGAACAGCAAATTATCCCCGCAAGTGTTGCAGGAGAGACGAATACTACTCCATCAATAGGAGCCTACGAATATGAGCCTGACGAGGAACAGATATTGGCAGAATTGTTACCAAGGAATGTATCTACACAAATATTCTCCGCGTTATTAGAAAATACGGCGAGTGAACATGGGGCGAGAATGACGGCTATGGATAGTGCAACTCGCAACGCCGGTGATATGATAGACAAACTAACTTTGACGTATAACAGAACAAGACAAGCCTTCATTACGAAAGAACTTATAGAGATAATATCTGGTGCTGAGGCCTTATGACAAAAAGTTCTTGGGCTAGCGTTGTTGCCGTAAATTTAGATGGGAGTAATCAATGAGTACTAACGCAACCGGTAAAATTACACAGGTTATTGGTGCAGTCGTGGACGTTCAATTTGAAGGCGATCTGCCGCCAATTTTAAATGCTTTGCATACTCAAAATGGTGATACGCGACTTGTTCTAGAGGTAGCTCAGCATTTAGGCGAAAATATGGTTCGAACCATTGCTATGGATAGTACCGAGGGTCTCGTTAGAGGAAGCGAAGTTATCGATACAGGTGACGCGATAAAGGTCCCGGTAGGACCAGAGACACTCGGGCGGTTAATTAATGTTATCGGTGAGACAATTGACGAGGGTAAGCCTATAAAATCCAAAATGGCATACCCGATACACAGGCCTGCGCCCGCTTATGTCGATCAGTCCACAGAAGCAGAGATACTCGTGACAGGTATAAAGGTGGTAGACCTTCTTGCTCCCTATGCTAAGGGCGGAAAAATTGGCCTCTTCGGTGGTGCTGGTGTTGGAAAGACCGTTATCATAATGGAATTAATTAATAATATCGCAAAAGCACACGGCGGATACTCAGTTTTTGCAGGCGTGGGAGAGCGCACGAGGGAAGGTAATGACTTATACCACGAAATGGTAGAGTCTGGTGTCATAAAAGAGAACGGAGAAGAGGGTTCCAAAGCCGCACTAGTTTATGGGCAAATGAATGAACCTCCTGGGGCAAGAGCTCGAGTTGCTTTAACGGGACTAACACTAGCTGAATACTTCAGAGATGAAGAAGGTCAAGACGTGCTATTTTTCGTTGATAATATCTTCAGATTTACACAGGCGGGTTCGGAAGTGTCGGCATTGCTGGGGCGAATTCCTTCAGCAGTCGGGTACCAACCGACCTTAGCCACTGACATGGGTACGCTTCAAGAACGAATAACATCTACGAACAAAGGTTCCATTACTTCGGTGCAAGCTATTTACGTGCCGGCTGATGATTTAACTGACCCAGCGCCAGCTACTTCGTTTTCGCACCTTGATGCTACAACCGTTCTTAGTCGGCAGATAGCAGAACTAGGAATTTATCCAGCGGTCGATCCCTTAGACTCTACTTCTAGAATGCTTGACCCGCGCATTTTAGGTGAAGAACACTATTCAGTTGCACGGCAGGTGCAAGAAGTTCTTCAAACCTATAAGTCGTTGCAGGACATCATAGCTATTTTGGGTATGGATGAGCTGTCAGAAGAAGATAGGTTGGTCGTCGATAGAGCTAGAAAAATACAGCGTTTTCTATCACAACCCTTCTTTGTAGCTGAGATTTTTACCGGAACTCCAGGCGTCTTAGTTCCATTGGAAGAAACCATCAGAGGGTTCAAGGAGATTGTGGAAGGAAAGCATGACGACCTTCCAGAAGCTGCTTTCTACATGGTTGGGACGATTGATGAAGCTATTGAAAAGGCCAAGCAGATGGAGCAGGAAGCGGCTTAGAGATAAACAAGCAAACTAGGATTATCGATAATGGTTGACACTACCCTTTTTGAATTAGTCTCACCTGAAAAATTGGTTATGTCTAAGAATGTCTCAATGGTTGTTGTGCCTGGAACAGAGGGACTTTTTGGGGTCTTGCCTCGGCACTCATCCATGCTTTCAACGCTGGCCCCTGGAGTGATTAACGTATACGATGGTGATGACGTGACCGACAGCCTTTTCGTGATAAATGGTTTTGCTGAGGTCACCGAAGAGCGTTGCACCGTACTGGCTGAAGAAGTTATTCCTGTCGAAGATATTGATACGGATAAATACGAAAAGCAAACAGAGATGCTGAAGGATGAAGCCTCTCGTTCTGAAAGTGGTTCAGCCGAAAAAATCAGAAAAAACATAGAAGAGCGGGAGCAAATCTTAGCAGCAATGATTAATGCAAAAAATCATTGATTTCTTGCATTAATGGAATAAATCAAGGGCACAATCCCTAAAAATCACCGGTAGGGCTCGTTTCCTTGAGGATTCGCGGCTAGTTTTGACAATCCTTTTAAGCAGGCGTTATGCTAATTGTTCCTAAATGGGAACAAACGGTAAAACTTTGTTGATCTTATGAAAGAACGCGTCAAAAAAATACTTGTGACGGGCGGAGCTTCGGGGATAGGCGCTGCTATTTGCCGACGAATGTCTGACAGTAACTGCCATTTCCTGGTGCATACTCGAGCTAATAAAGCGGGTTTAGAAAAAACGATACGTGATATAGAAAAAAATGGAGGCAGAGCAAAAGCAGAATTTGCTGATCTTGCACTTAAAGGGGCAGCGCGATTATTGATTCAGCGGGCAATCGAATGCTTAGGTGGGTTGGATGTCCTTGTCGCAAACGCGGGTTATGCCTTAAAGACCCCAATTACAGATGTTTCAGATGAAGATTTTGAAATGGCACACGCCACAATAGCGAGGAGCTTCTTTGAATTAGCCACCGCTGCAATACCGCACTTAGAAAAATCTAATTGTGGTCGTATTGTTGGTATAAGTGCTTTCGGTCCCCACGTATGGAGAACAAAAGTAACCCCGTTTGCTGCTACCGCTGCTGCCAAAGCTTCTATGGAAATTACAGCTAAAGCACTTGCGCTTCAACTTGCACCTAGAGGTATCACAGTCAATTTAATCGCGCCAGGTTTTGTTAGAAAGGATCAAAAGGCGCATGTTGCTATAAGTCCCAAAACATTAAAAAAACTGGTAGCTGAGGTGCCTATGGGTCGCGTCGGGGAACCGGAAGAAATAGCAAGTGCCGTAGCGTTTTGTGCTTCTAACGAAGCATCCTATATCACCGGTCAGGTTATTCATGTTAATGGTGGATTAGTATAAAGTTCCGTTTAGAAAATGTTCAATTTTTAGAGGGAGAGGAAATTTTTGCCTGTAAAGACGTGGATAGGATCTGAGCTTAATCCAATGGATGGTTTGTTTACTTTAAATGAAGCCTGCTTGAGCGAGATAGAGAATGCCTTATGTTTGATCCGTGACAATCCGCTTCCCTTGTTGATGCTTCATCCAAGCAATTTTTATATGCCTAGGTGTAAAGAGCTAATAAATAGCGTTCTTGACTGTTTGGAAAATGGTTTCGGATTTTGTTTGCTTGATAGGCTGCCGATTGAGGACATCACAGACAACGAAGCAAAATCTATATTCTGGTTGCTGTCCCAAATGCTTGGTAGACCCGTCGCTCAAAAATGGTGTGATGGTAGGATGTTATATTCTGTCACAGACTTAGGACGGCCATCTGGAAATGGTGTCCGCCCGGATGTCACTAATGAAGAACAAAGCTTCCATACGGATAACTCGTATAATATTTGCCCGCCCAACATTGTTGGCCTTCTGTGTCTTCAGCCCTCAATGAGTGGTGGTTTAAGCCGCGTGGTGAATATGAAAGCAGTGCTGGAAAGGATGGAAATTACTAATAAAACACACACCGAACGTTTGTACCGACCTTTTGTATTCGATAGGCAAAAAGAGCATTCAGAACGGGATCCGGCAACCCTCGAAAACCCTATCCTTAAGCGTAGTGAAGACGGCTTACGAATCAGAGTATCACGAAATCTAATTTATCAAGGTTATGCGCTTCGGGGTGAAAGTATTGACAACGAAGGTGAAGAGGCACTTGCAGCTTTTTTCGATCTTATTAATGATCCTGAGATGTACAAAGAATTCCAATTTGCAGCAGGTCAAATTCAGTTTTTGAATAATAGGGTCATAGGTCACAAAAGGACCAGCTTTAAAGACTGGCCAAATAGTCACAAAAAACGTCACCTATGTAGGGTGTGGCTACGGGACCATGACAGGGTTTTTTATAACGGTTAAAATCACTTTGCGAAGAATGATAGTATTTTTGGTTCAACATTTAGGGAGAGTAGAGAAATGGCAAAGCATGCGGTGAATGGAATAGATATACACTATCAAATCGACGGTGATATTTCTGATAAAACAATTATGTTCTCTAACTCTCTAGCTTCTACTCTGAATATGTGGGATTTGCAAATCGAACACCTCTTGGCTCAGGGGTTTGGCATCATTCGGTATGATAGTAGAGGGCATGGGCAATCAGAAGCGCCAAAGGGACCTTATTCAATAGAAATGTTAGCTGATGATGCGGCGGCACTATTGGATGTCTTTGACATAGAATCAGTTCATTTTTGTGGGCTGTCGAAAGGTGGGATGGTAGCTCAAATGATGGGGGTAAGACATGCAGATAAAGTCAAGAGTTTAATAATTGCAGATAGCGCAGCATTTATGCCTGCCAAAGACACTTGGGAGCAACGTATTCAGGCTGTGACAGCGGGCGGGATGGAGGCCGTAGTAGATGCAACAATTGAGAGATGGATAACTTCCGAGGGACGTGACCGTCTCCCGGATCAAGTTGAATTAATTCGCCAAATGATTTTGAACACGCCCGTTCAAGGTTTTGTGGCTTGCAGCGAAGCCATTAAATCCATGGATATGCGTCCAGGCAACCCAAAAATAACCGCACCAACTCTTGTCATTTGTGGAAAACAAGATACCGGCACTACGCCCCAGCAAGCAAAAGAGATCGCTGATGCTATACCTACTGCTAAGTTGGAATTGATTAGCGACGCAGCTCATCTAGCGAACATAGAACAACATGAGGTGTTTAATCGCTTGTTATCACATTTCCTAGGAAATTTAGATGGTTAACAGGGTAAATCAACGCGCCCTAAGGCCGTAGAGACCTCATGTCACGAGTATTTGGCCATCGACTCCTCTAACGATATTAACGGGTGACCATCTGTCTCTATAAACTCGTCGGGATAGCTTAATTCCTTGTTCTGACGCCATCCTTTTGGAGGAATAAAAGATGACAAAAATGGGGCTATATTCTCTATTCTTTCGGCTGCTGCGAGGCCATTTCTTGCTTGAAGGGCACTAGTAAATACGGGATCGTTATCGAATGCTTCAAGACTTATACCGCAGCCAGGGGACCTCCCCTCAAAGATGCCGTACCGAATAAAGTGCATCCATGGCGCCATTCCTGGAACCGACATAGATGCCTCAAGATCTGGATGGATAGATATGTATTCATCTATGTCAAAGAATGCGCTTGATCCAAAGAAATTATAATGATGATATACTTCCTCAACACTTCCTTGAGCCAATATTTCGCCTTGTCCAAGGAGAATAGCCTTATTGCACGTTGATCGGATTAGATCTTCGGAATGTGATGCGAGCACCATGATACTTGAGGTGTTAATGAAGCTTTCTAGTCGTTCTTTGGCTTGCTCCATAAACTTGGTATCACCTACACTAATCCATTCATCCATCAAGATAATGTCTGGTTCAACTTCGGTGGTAATTGCGAATGCTAATCGCATCAACATGCCACTTGAATACGTTCTGATTGGCATAGATAGATAGTTGCCTAGATTTGTGAAATTACTGATTTTATCTATGCAGGCAGAAATTTGGTGTTTTGTTAAGCCAAGATAGAGGCCTCGCAGAAAAATGTTCTCATATCCTGAAGCTTCTAAATCAAAACCTAGCGAGATATCTAGTAGGGAGGCTATTCTGCCTTCACATCTTATCTCGCCATTTGAAGGCGGGTAAACGCCGGCTAAAACCCTGAGCAATGTTGTTTTACCCGCACCATTATGTCCGACAAGACCTACGCGCTCCCCTTTGGTAAGTTGTAAGGTTATGTTATCGAGGGCTCTTAAGGATGAGGCACCAACACTATTTTTAAACTTCCCCCCAATAGTGTGTTTAACTGAACGCCGCAAGTCCGTTCTTGATTTTGACTTTGGCATTGGGAAGTCGATGCAAACGTCTTTCAATTCAATGTAAGCCACGTTTTCCTCTTAAAGCCAATAAACAAGTTTCCGACTCATCTTGGATACTGCAGGGATCACCAGAATCCAACCTATAATTGTGATTGATATTAAAACCCACCAGGTTTCAACCGCGACAGGTTGGCCTAAAAGTGGCGCCCGTATACTATCAACAAAATGAAAAAATGGATTGTAGAGCAAGATAAATGCTCGATCAGGAATAAGAGAGGGGTTCCAAATGATAGGAGTTAAGAAAAAACTCAGAGTTACGAGACTCGCTATAGTGGGGTTTAGATCTCTATGGCGGGCACAAAGCATTCCAATTAAAAAAGAGAACCAGCCGCCGTTAATGATGATAAAAAATGTGCCAACCAAGGCGAGAAGAGTGTCTAAATTGACGCCGATGTTAAAGTATACCAATACAAAAACAACCACGACAGAGTTGTGGAGAAGCGTAAGAAAGTTGCGCCAGAGGACCCTGTAAACATGCAATGATAAGGGAAGCTTGATCTGCTTAATAATTCCCTCAGAATGAACAAAAACATTACATCCATCGAGAAGAATGCCAGATATTAGCTGCCACAAGACAAAGCCTATTGCCAGGAACGGAATATATTCTGCGACATCGACTTTGAAAAGTTTGGCGTACAGCAATCCCAGTGCGCCAATCAAAACGGCCATGCTTATTGTAAGCCATAGAGGTCCAAGAATAGACCTTCTATAGCGTTGAAGAATATCGTTCCATCCAAGTCGCCCCCACAAGTGATACATCATTAAACCTTGCTGAAGGTCCCTTAATGTTTCAAAAAAGCTGCTTCTTGAATTATCTATCTGAGGTGTTTTTGTCTTCAAAAGGTCTCCACGGGATCTACGAAACTCTAACTAAGATGAACGATATCTAAGATTTGTATAATAATCGATATGATCGTGCAAAAATAATCAAAAGAATTTTAGTTTTTAACCGAAAAGATATTAAGCTAGAGTTTATAAACTTTACTGCGCAAAGTATCCCTCAATTGGTTGCTTCTTCAAGAGAAGCTTTATTTGGCAAACTACTAATTTTGTTATAAAGACTGTGGGCATCGGTAATTCGAAGGATTTTACAACCAAATATCTCAAATAACCAATATCTCCATTAAAGGTCTCAGATTTTTCAATCGTGAAAGTTAGATAATGGGTGAAGTGACTAAGATCGAAAGATTACAAAGAGAGAACGATTTACTCTATAATGAGAAGTATTATCAGAACTATAACGGGGATAACTACGGCCGGAACGAGAAATGGTTCAACTTTTTTGGCAATATAGCGGATAACATTGTTGAAAAAATCCAACCTAAAACAGTATTAGACATAGGCTGTGCATACGGTCTTCTGGTAGAATCATTGAGAGATAGGGGTTGTGAGGCTTTCGGCATAGATGTGTCGGACTATGCTCTCTCCAGAGCTCGTGACGATATTGTAAAGTATCTATCCGTTGATACCATACTTCGTCCCATAAGCAGAAAATTCGATCTTATAGTTTCTATTGAGGTAATCGAACATATTAAAGAAGAAGATTGCGAAACTGCAGTCCAAAACATGTGCGCGGCAGCAAATAGCGTTCTTTTGGCGACTACGCCAGATGACTTCGATGATCCGACTCACTTTAATGTACAGCCACCAGTTTACTGGGTGAAACAATTCGCTAAATTTGGTTTTGTTCCAGACATTACACATGATGCCGGCTACTTAACTCCCTACGCCATTTTATTTCGAAGATCGAAAAAACCGATTGCTGTTGGAATACAAGAGTTGTTCGGAGAAAAAAAACTTCAAGACTATTATTTTGCGCGTTCGAACCACCGAACAAATGTTTTAGAAAATGAAAGAGAATTTTTTGAGAGTAAAATAAACCAACTGTCTGAAATAAATAAACTCCAGGAAAATGCTATTCAGCAGGCTTCAGAGCATGCCGCTAATCTAGAAGATATTATCGAGGTTGAACGATCAGCTCGACTAGACCTACAACAACTTTTTAACGAGCGAAGTCAATCATTGTCCTGGAAAGTAACCAGGCCCTTTAGAATCCTAAAAAAGTTAGTTGATATCAACCTTCCTTTAAAACCGTCTCTAATAGAGGGACAACAGGATGGAACCAAGAAGCTAATCCAAGTTACTAAAAATATTCGTTGGATAATGGTAAGTGCTTTTGGCAATAAACCAAGGGAGTATGAAGTAAGCTTTTTTGCAAAAAACAAACAAAATAACATCAGGCTGACCACATTAAAGCTTCCTGGTGCTGATAATATGGCAAGCTGGTTAGTGAGGGTAGAGCCTGGATATCCAGAAATATTGCTAAATGTTCTGCGGGGAGCACCCGGTGAAATAAGCTTTTATCATGTAAGTAGCAGTAAAGCCTGGCGGAGTATTTTAGGTGATCGTTGGCGAAGGGGTAACGGCCTACAACGTGCAATTGGATTGATCTTAAGATCGTATAAGATGGCGACTGATGAAGGCTTAGGTGCAGCATTGGCTAATTTTTGGCCCTCGAATAAAGCAACTATAGGTTCGTATGACGAATGGCTTCTTAAATATGATGGGCCAGATCAGCACCGAGAAGTTAAAGAATTCGTGGCTGATTTGGCGTATCAACCACTTATTTCGATAATCCTACCCACCTTTAATTCGAATTTAACTTTTTTAAAACAAGCAATTGAGTCTGTGATAGGGCAGTCGTATCCAAGTTGGCAACTTTGCGTTGCAGATGATGCGTCGACCACCCGAGATTTAAAAGAGTATCTAAGAGGATTAGAGCATGTCGAAAACATCTCTATTCTTTATCGGGACACCAATGGCCATATTTCAGCAGCTACTAACTCGGCCTTAGACTTGGCAAATGGAGAATTTGTAACTTTTCTCGACCACGATGATAAATTGCATCCCCATGCGCTTGCAGCAGTGGTTGGTCAATTAAACGAAAATCAGGACCTAGATATCCTTTATAGCGACGAGGATAAAATTGATGAACACGGAAATAGGAGTGAACCGTTCTTTAAACCAGAATGGAGCCCGGACCTTCTTTTGTCTCAAAATTACACCTGTCATCTTTCAGTTTATAGAAAAACGCTGATAGATAAGTTAAATGGCACTAGAGAAGCGACAGAGGGTGCGCAGGATTATGACTTAATCTTGAGAGCATCAGAACAAACAGAAAAAATAAAACATATTCCGCATGTTTTATATCATTGGAGAGCTGTAGAAGGATCGACTGCATTGGGAGCGCAGGAAAAAGACTACGCTCATCAGAGAGCAATTAAGGTTTTAAACGATGCGATAGTGCGTAGAAATTTATCTGCCGAGGTATTAGAGACGGGTCTTGGTGCTTATCACCGGATTCGTTATGACCTGCCAACTCCAGCTCCCAGTGTAAGTGTTATTATCCCAACAAAAGATCGAGCGGATTTACTTTCTGTTTGTTTAAATGGTCTCCTTGAAAAGACTAGTTACGACAACTTTGAAATCCTTGTTGTTGACAATAACAGTACTGAAGCACGAAGTTTCGAGTATTTTGAAATGATAGAACAAAACGAAAAGGTACGTGTTCTGAAGTTTCCTGATGAATTTAATTTTTCTGCAATAAATAATTTTGCAGTCTCAAAAGCAAACGGTGAAGTAATCATTTTGTTAAATAATGATATAGAGGTAATAAGTGAAAATTGGCTAACGGAATTGGTTTCTCAGGCAACTCGCCCGGGTGTAGGTGCTGTTGGTTGCAGGCTTTATTACCCAGATGATCGCGTCCAACATGACGGCATTATCATTGGCATGGGAGGCGTTGCTGGATATGCACATCCTCATTCAAAAAGGGAAGATAGTGGGGAATTTGGCAGGAGTAAGGTTGTTCAAAACTACTCAGCCGTCACGGCTGCAGCGCTTGCAATAAAGAAGTCGGTGTATGATGAAGTTGGTGGCTTAGACGCTGAAAATCTGGCTGTTGCCTTTAACGATGTTGATTTTTGTTTGCGAATTATAGAGGCGGGCTATCAAAATTTGTATACGCCTTTCGCTGAATTATACCATCATGAGTCCGTCTCCAGAGGGCCGGATACGGAACCCATAAAAGCGAAACGGTTTGAAAAAGAAGCTTTGTATATGAAAAATAAATGGAAAACTTTTATAGACAATGATCCCTCATACAATCAAAATCTTTCATTAATGGAAGGTTTTAAACTAGATAATAACCGTGGCAAATCCTGGCCGTGGCAAAATAATTGATGAGTCTGAAAAACTAAATGTCAAATGCCCGCAGAGAATTCCTGTTTGAGTTGGAAAACGTAAAAGGGTCTGTTGGACTTGAGATTGGTCCTCTAAACAAGCCGCTTGTGAAAAAAGAGGATCTAGAAAGTAATGGCGAAATTTTTTACTTGGACCATTTATCTAGGGAAGAATTACAAGAAAAGTATAAAGATGAGGCTTCTGTCAAAAAAGATGAGATAGTCTCCATAGACTTTGTTTGTAGGGATGGCGATCTTTTGAAGGCTACTTCTGGACATACATTCGACTACGTTGTGGCTTCCCATATGATAGAACATGCACCCAATCTATTGTTGTTTCTGTCAGACGTTCATAATATTCTTAAGCCAGGTGGCACATGTGTCTTAATAATACCTGACAAACGGTTCACTTTCGACATAAATAGGCCAGTTAGCACATTTGGCTCCGTATTAGAAAATTTTCTTTCAAAAGCTGCATATCCGAGTATTTCTGCAGTTTACGACCATTCTGCCATGGCTATTAACGCCAATGGCCACAATTTATGGCATGGTATTGTAAATGCTGATGATACTCGTCTTCTAGCGTCGGAAAGCATCGGGTGGGAAGCGGCTCATCGAGTTCATAAAGAGGGCCATTATTATGATGTACATGTGAATATCTTCACGCCAGAGAGTTTTTGTTCAATTCTGGAACAGGCAATATCACACGAGATAGTATTCTTCGAAGTGAACAAATTTGTAGACACACAGGTGGGACAAATTGAGTTTATGCTGCAACTTAAAAAACCACAAAATGAACCAAATGAGCTTGTAAAGTCTAGATGTCTGGCGTCCATACCAAAGTTTGAGATTGAAAGTATTCTATCACCCTACATGCCACAAGTCCGAGCTTTAAGTGCCGCTCTTCAAACTTCCTCAGAACTTAACCTAAAATTGAAAGAAGAGTTGACGGCAACCCAAATAAGTAGTCGCGCTGAGATTGAACGTTTGCAAGGAGAACTCCTGGTCGTCTACAAGGTTTTAAAAAGAAAAAGCGTAAGACTTGTTTTATTGATTATAGATAAATTCTACGCAACTTTCAGAAAATAACGGTGTTATGAATTTTCTCAACCTGAACCAGTTGGATTATGTTTACCGTTGCGATAGATTTGAAACATAAGCTAATCAGAATCTGCTAATCTAAAAGGTTGTTTCAGCAAAGAAAAAGTTCAAGAAGATTTGTAATGAGTTGCTGCATTTAAACAAGTAAAAAAAATAAAATAAATAAAATCGCTACTCAGAGCCACTTAAAGGGGCGTTCTACTTCAATAGGCTTTTATGGAGTCTATTTACTGATTACAGGACAATTAATGAAAGTGATATTTTCAGTGTCCAAATTGCGAACAGTAGGGCCATGGCCTACTAAATATTAAGGTTTGATCAACTATTCAATTAATTATTAGGGCGTCTAATGTAGGCCTCTGCAAAAATTTTGTTCCAACGTGCATAAATAGTCGCAAGAATGACTTGCAAAATTGGTGCAAGCACGTCAAAAACCTCTAGACTCTTTCAATTAATACCCTACAAATCGCAAACAAATCGAATTACAATTTTACAATTGTGGAAATGTAAATGAACTGGACACCCCTTTCAAAGGAAAAGCACTCGGACTTCTATATAAAGAGCATAGATAGCCTGGATTTCTTGCAAGACCAGGTTTTAGCACCGATTTATGATTTTGAACTCGCTAATTGCTCTCCGTGGTTGCCAATAGTATTTGCTAAAGAAAACAGCCAAATTAAACCATTTGCATTGATGGGACTAGAGCCTGGTAAAAATCTAGTAATCAATCCTCGTGGAAAATGGCCTATAAATTTCTTTCCATCCATTTTTGCAGCCTTCCCCTTTAGACTAGCAAAAGGGGAAGGTGATCAAAATATTGTAGCTTTTTTTGATGATGGTTCCCTCATTACTAAGGATAATAATGGTGAAAGGCTGTTTAATGAAGACGGCACGGCTTCGAAGGTCTTAGATCACTACATTCAGCTTCTGAAGAGAATTGATCAGGGCAATCGAAGGGTTGTGGAGGCTTGCTCTAACCTTGCGGAGATGGATTTTTTAGAACCGATTACAATAAAGGGGGGTGTCGACAGTAAAAAAGACATTAGCCTTCAGGGGATATTAAGGATCAATCCACAAAAATTTAAGGATATAGGCGACAAAAAGTTCATGCAGTTGCGCCAGTCAAATGCACTGGACTTTTGCTACGCTCATTTCTTTTCAATGGGCGGTATTATGAAGTTACAACAGTTTAAAATGTTAAAAAAAGAAAATGGTAGAGGCCTTGAAGAGCTAGGATCGAAAATTTTTGAAGAGTCCTCGGCGAACCTTGACTTTGATGTCAATTAACGCTGTGGCGCCATATAACGCCTTTTTGCGAATAGTACTTTTAATGTAGGGGTGACCTGATGTGCCTGTTTTGTTTGATGGATTTTACGGTAGAAAGCTTCGAAACCGTAGAAAACTTTCAATTACAGGGGGGCAAGTGGGGCGGGAACCAGGTTAATGGTTTTTCGGGCGACACCGTTACCTATAGTTTTGCGACGCAAAATATTCTTGGACAGTTTGAAAACTTTGACTCGTTTCTTACAGATGTTTCATTTCAGCGGGAGGTGACACAGTCCTTTGCGGCTTGGGAAAATGTTGCGGATATTCGGTTCCAACTGGTTCCAGATTCGGGATCGGTTGATATAAGGCTTGGGTGGGGTAACATTGATGGTGGTGGCGGAATATTAGGTCAAACAACCGTGCCCTCATTTGGTGCGCTATCCGATGTCGTAATAATTCTAGATATCGATGAGGACTGGTTTTTGAATGGAGATGCGCCACCGGAGAATATCGACTTTTCAGCTACGGTAACGCACGAAATAGGGCATGCAATTGGAATCGGTCATTCTCAAAAATCTAAAGCTTTAATGAATGCGACCTATTCTAGAACAATACTTGATCTCCAAAACGATGATAAGGATGCAGCGATTGAAATTTATGGAGAAAATGATATCACTAAGATTGAGATATTCCGTTTTTTCAACCCAAATGCAGGAGGGCATTTCTTTACATCTGATGGCCTTGAAAAAACAACTGTAGAAAACTCTGATATATTTTCTTTGGAGGGAATAGGTTTCCACGCAATTGCCAAAAATCAGGCACAAGAACCTGACTTGATGCCAGTATACCGATTTTTGAATGCATTTTCGGGTAGCCATCTTTTTACTGCATTTGAGAAAGAGAAGGATCACTTAATCACAAACGCAGACTTTGTATTTGAAGGTGTGGCTTTTAAAGCCTTTGCTTCCCAGAGTTCCGCCACCGTACCCGTGCACCGGTTTTTTAACACCGAGATTGGCGGTCATTTTTTCACAGCTAATACTTTCGAAATGGAAATCGTTTCCAGCATGTCGCAATTTCGATACGAGGGAGCCGCCTTTTACGCGTATACCGACGTGGAGCTGTGACAATCGGTCTAGAGATAGTTCTTCCGGCTTCTAATGCAATTGGAGGATACTATGGACATTCTCTTACTAGTACAGTAAATTGTTAACAAAATTTTTTTAACAGTAGTTTGGAGGAGCTTTATGCTTCTAAGCGTGGTGGAACAACAATCAGGGGTAAAAGACTCTGCAGAGTTACGAAGACAAGCGGGGGCGTGGCTGCGTGCAAGGCGGTGCGAGCTAGGTCTTTCCCAGCGCGAGTTGGCTAAGCGAGTAAACATGGACTATTACACGTTTGTCTCACAGATAGAAGCAGGTCGGGGCAGGGTCCCTGCAGATAGGCTCCAAGACTGGGCAGAGGCATTGGAAATGAACTCAAGAGAGTTCGCAATTAAACTTATGCAGTATTACGACCCATTTACATACGCGTTAGTGTTTGGGAAATTTGAGTAATCTATCAGTTTAAGTTTGATACGGCGGAGAAACTGTTTATTTTCCTGGAATAAAAAAAATGAAAATCGCCCTTTTTAGATCTAAACAAAGCGCTCCTAAGCATGGGCAGAGATACTGGGACAACCAAGATATCGCAGACTTTTACAGGGCTGTTGATATTTTAAAGCGCGCGGGCCTTGACGTAGAGGTTGACTCCGGTGTAACCGATGAAGGGGAGCCTTGGTTTGTATTTGTTAGATCGGGAGACGGAGAGGTTCTAGCCCACTTTGCGCAAATTGACGGACAATTTGTCGCCGTTAGTTCAATGAAACAAGAGGTTTACAAGGGTAGCGGCATAAGAGAAATAGTGGATAAAATGTTAGATCGGCATCCTCTCGTATTACCAAAGCAGACGGGTAGGGCTACTTTTTCCTTGCATCCCACGGCGGCTATTACAGCGTTTTTAGCAGCCGCCTTCGTGTTAAATATAGACGGTATCAAATTCTCGAATGTTAAAGAAATATTAGTTACGCTTGCCTCTAAGGACCCGTCGGCGGTTACGGAGGCGGCCGTTTTACTGCAAAATAGTAGCAAAGGCGAATTAAATAAGTGGGGCTGGGGCGACACAACATCGATGAGTTTTAATTTTGTTGTTCTTGGCGCTGCTCTAATCGCTCATGAATTTACATCAACAGATTTAGATGGAGAAGGCCCTGAGCAAGTGGGGTTGAGAACTTCTGATTTTGATCTTGGTAATGATATTCTTCCGCGTGATAATGAACTAAGTTTCTTTGTAAAATCACTTGCAGATTTTTCATTAAAGGCCAGTTACATTGCGCAGCAAGAATTTGAGAAAATAGGCCTAAAAGAGTATTTGCAGGGCGAGGAAGATGAGAGCGAAAACAACGAAAGTGCGAGCGATTTAAACAAAGACGCACCAAGCGAATTTTCCGCTGTTGCCTTCCCTGATCAAGTGCCCGTTGGGATGTCCGCATCTAATCTGATAAATGCTTTGCAGGCGGAAGTTTCCAAATCCAAGATCGAATATCGTAACAACGATCAGCTAGTTCATGTGCAAGAGGCGGCGCATCACGAGCCTGAATTATCGTCGCTAACAATTTCCCAGGATGATTTATCTAAAGACGACATGCTGATTTCTGGAGCTAAGACGGTCGGGGGAATTTTGGAGAATAAAAGCTTTGGCGACGACGTGGGGACTATAGCCGGAGTGGAGCCAGTGGAACTGTCTGTCGATGGATTTGATGGTCTTGGTTTAGTAGCCGTGCAGAAGGTAGAACTGGGAAACGATGTCCTGGTTTTGGATCAGTTCTCAAAAGACTTAGCAAGTCTGTCAACAGTGGGTTTCGTCACAGCCGAGCAGTATAAAGGATCGGTAGGCCCTTTAATAAGTTCCGAAAGTGCGATGGTAGAGTCGCCCGAGTTAACCCCAGCATTGCAATTGCCGATAATAGGACACTCGACAAGAAATTCTTCTAATTTGATAGACATGACGCCAGGTATCGATGTTGTTTTTTACGAAGGTGGTGATGTGGAAATAGAGGGGTTTGAACTAGGGGTAGACTTGTTGTGGTTTTTTCTCTCAGCCGATCAAGTAAGTAATGGGGAAAAGAGCATAAACAATGATGGAGATTTGCTCCTAGATTTTGGGGAGAATGGTTCGCTCGTATTTTTAGGCTTGGTACCAACCTTTACAGATGAGTTAATCGTTTAAGAGCATCACTAGGGTACGCTCATCGGTAAAATTTATAGCTATTGAAAAAAAGTTCTTGCACCATCGGACTCGTGGATCCATATGATAGCGAATTCGACCTTGAAAATAGAGTATCGTCTTAATGCTAAGCAATAAACACTTACTGCAGTCAGCTCTGAGGAAATGCAGCTCTAGATTGTATGTAGTTATTTTTTTCAGTTTTTTTGTAAATCTACTAATGTTTGTAGCGCCACTCCATATGTTGCAAATGTACGATCGAGTTTTGGTGAGTAGAAGTGAAGTTACCCTCATAGCGTTAACGGGGTTAGCAGTTGGACTGCTTGTGATATATGGCCTTCTAGAAGGGATACGTTCACGGATACTTGTAAGAATGAGTTTATTGTTTGATGAACTCATCAGTTCCAAGTTGTTTGATATGGTGTTTGAGACGCAAATTCTGAAGCCGAAGTTACAAGGATCGCAAGTTTTCAGAGATGTCGATACAATCCGAGACTTTGTTGGGGGGATGGCAATAATCAGCTTGTGTGACGCACCCTGGGTGCCCATTTTTATTGGAGCATGCTTCATTCTTCACCCGATCTTGGGGCTTGTGGCTCTTGGTGGGGCTATCTGTGTCTTTTCGCTAGCTGCTGTCAACGAGTGGCTAACAAAAACGGCACTTTCAGAAGCTGGTAACAACGCGCTGCAGGCATCGGGATATGCCATGGGTAGCCTTAGGAATGCGGAAATTATAAAGGCACTAGGCATGTTCGCAGGGATCAGAGATGGTTGGTCAAATAGTAGGGACAAAATGCTTAAGCACCAATCTGTAGCAAGTGATCGGGCGGGAGGCATCATCGCAACATCAAGATTCATACGGATGGCCCTCCAGGTAATCATGCTAGCGACCGGAGGTTACCTAGCCATACAAGACCTAATTAGCCCGGGCACTATGATTGCTGCATCAATAATCATGGGCAGAGCTCTAGCCCCAGTAGATATGGCAGTTTCCCAATGGAAAAACTTCGTCTCAGCGAGAAATGCTTACGGTAGACTTAAGAAACTTATTGAACAATACCCCGATGAAGGCGAAAAGATGGACTTACCGCCACCTAGAGGTTCGGTGATCCTTCAAAATGCCTTCATAGTTCCTCCAGGTTCGCAAACAAGTGTGGTCAATAACCTGTCCTTAGCATTTGAGCCGGCAACTATTACTGGTATAGTAGGGCCGAGTGGCAGCGGAAAATCTACTCTGGCCCGAGCGTTGGTGGGAGTTTGGCCGCTTCTGAGAGGGAATGTGAGATATGATGGGGCGAGTCTAACCAATTGGAACTCTGAAGCCCTAGGCCCTTTTATTGGCTATATGCCTCAAGACGTTGAACTGTTTGACGGTAGTGTTGCTGCTAATATTTCGAGATTTCAAGAGGCCGATCCTGAAGCGGTGGTTCTTGCAGCTAAAAAGGCGGGAGTGCATGATCTAATCTTGCAACTTCCTAAAGGCTATGACACTGATATTGGATCAAATGGTCAGGCTTTATCAGGAGGCCAGCGTCAACGTATAGCGCTCGCCCGCGCGGTTTATAAAAGTCCAAAAGTCATCGTTTTAGATGAACCAAATTCAAATTTGGATGCCGATGGCGAAAAAGCGTTAGCTGATACGATAATCTCACTAAAGAATGAGGGAACAACAGTAGTTGTAATAAGTCACCGTCCGTCCCTTCTCTCAAGCACTGATAAAATAGCAGTTTTAAATAAAGGAACATTAGTTAAATTTGGAGAGCGAGAACAAATTTTGAGAGAGCTGGGTGGCGCAAGATCTCCTTCAAACACAGCACCAAGTAGCTAGATTTGTGACTGCTCTCTAGTTTTATTAAGGAAAGAGATAAATGCAGCAAGCTGATAACGAACCAATAGCTAATACAGCTTTACCTGCAGTCAATGAGGCTCAGAAGCCATCTTCTAGTGTAAAAGGTATCGTTCTGTTTGGGAGCTTTGTTGTTTGTGTGATTTTTTTGGGCCTGGGTGCGTGGTCGGCGACAGCACCGTTGGCACGAGCGGTTCCGGCTCTAGCCACCCTTACGTTAAAGGGAGACAGAAAGACAATACAGCATTTTGAGGGTGGTATCATTAGCTCCGTTCATGTAGTGGAGGGACAGTTTGTTGAAACCGGACAACGACTCATCTCACTAGACCCACTCAAAGCATCCGCGAACGTGGCTCGGCACAATGGTAAACTCGACCAGGCTCTAGCGAGAGAGTCAAGGCTAGAGAGCGAATTGAGCGGACTCAGGGAAATCAACTTGAGTGGGCACTTGCTTAGACGATTAGACCAAAATAGAGAAATTATAGATATTATTGATGCCGAACAGGAACACATGACGGCAAGGCGAGAAACATTAGATGGACATATTGCGATCTTAGAACAGCGAATACAGCAGTTAGACGATGAAATTCAAGGACTCGAGATACAGAGGTCGGCTCACATTGAACAGCATACGATTTTTGAGGAGGAAATAATAGGTTTGCGAGAATTGCATCGGAAAGGTTATTTTCCTAAAACAAAACTTTTAGCCAGGGAAAGAGCCATGGCACAGTTGCGCGGTGCAGCTGGAACAGAATTGGCAAAAATCGCTCGGGCAAAGAGCTCGCAGCGAGAATCTCAAAATCAAATTATTAGTGTCAAACAACGTTTTCGAGAAGCAACTGTTAAGGAGTTACGTGACGTCAAACTTGAAGTATCAGACCTCTATGAGCAACTGTTGGTTGCCAAAGATGTTCTCCAAAGAATAGAAATAAAGGCTCCAAAAGGAGGTATCGTTCAAGCTCTGCAATTCCATACTGTCGGCGGCGTTGTCGGGCCGGGCGAACCCCTAATGGAAATTGTGCCGCAAGATGATGATTTGATCGTCAATGCCGAAGTGTCACCAAACGACATAGATAACGTTGAAGTCGGGCAAACTGCAGAAGTCCGCCTCACCGCCTTGAATATGAGAACGACCCCGGCTATTTTTGGGGTTGTAGTTTCTATCTCTGGAGACAGAATTCAAGACAATAGAATGTCAGAACCTTTCTTTCTTGCCAGAATCGAGATACCGACTGATGAACAGAAAAAGCTCGATGGGATCAAGCTGACTGCAGGTATGCCGGCTGACGTTTTAATACAAACAGGTGAAAGAACCGTTTTGGATTATCTTTTGAAGCCAATGACAGACGCATTTGTTAGGGGGCTAAACGAAGACTAATGAATTGCTTCTCAAAAAACCTATCACGTAAAAATATGATTAATTACTTCTAAAAAAGGAGAGCAATATGTCAGATGATCAAAGTGGAGTTGTAAACCCTGAAGTGGCGCCAGAAAATAAAGAGTCCGTTCTTCATGTTGCAACTAAAATTATTGAACCCGCTCTTCAAAAAGCCCTTGCAGAATCGCGAAAGGAAGCGACCGACCAAGAAGTTGTTAGCGCATTAGCGAATTGCTATGCAGGTTTATTAGTTGATTTGATGGGTAGAAAGGCCGCTGCCACATTCTTGCAAGGACATGCAGTGCATCTCATGGCGCTTGAAGAAGGCGCGGTAACTGACTATAAACAATAAAGCTTTTCTAAATTAAGAAGATAGAGTTTTAAAAAAAAGTTTGATTTATCAACAAAGGTATAGTATTTACTGTACACTAGTGATTCGAGCGGTTATAAACTTGGATTGCTCACTGCACTTTTGCGGTATCTCCCAAAGATGGTCACCGGCCATCTTTGGGGGCCACCGCACCAAACAGCGGTCGACTGTCCGCGGTGTAGTTGGTTAACTTAAGCGAGCTTCTCCGCGTGGTTGCGGGGCAACTCTAATTTTAACTATTATAGGAGTGGGAAAGAAATGTCAGCTTCTGCAATTTTTGACGAACAGTTCTACCTGACCAACAACGCTGATGTTGTTGTGGCAATCTCACAGGGCATTTTTGGCTCTGCGCTGCAGCACTTTAATTTGTTTGGTGGTAAAGAACTTCGCGCACCAAACGCAACTTTTGATCCAAACTATTACGCGGTTAACAACGCTGATGTACTAAATGCTGTTTCCGCGGGCGTTTTCCCGAATGTATTCGCGCATTATCAAGCATTCGGTGAATCTGAAAACCGTGCGCCAACATCAGCTTTCGCAACTTTTGATGCAGCTGGTTATTTGGCTGCTAACACAGACGTTGCTGCTGCCGTCACAGCGGGAACGTTTTCTTCTGCTTTGGATCACTTCATAGCTTTTGGTCAAAACGAAAATAGAGCTGGAAGTGGTGTAACTGCGGTAATAAATCCGGGTACAACCTCTCAGTTCACGACTAATGCCGATAATTTTACTGGAACGGCTAACGCCGATACGTTTAATGGCGTTAACGGATCTACAGATACGTTCACAGTCATCGATATTCTTAACGGCGGTGACGGTACAGATACACTCAACGTTGTGTTAGATGATAACGCCTCTGTATTCCCTGCTGCTACAATATCCAACATTGAAAATATCGTTGTTCGCGAATTGGCCAACGGTACATCAATTGACACAACGGCTTTTGGCGGTGAAACCGCGTTGGTAAGTGACCGCTCTACAGGCGGTGTTACATTTACCGGCGTTGCAGATGGTACTGCTTTGACAATTCGTGGTGACGAATCAACTACGAACGGCGCGTTTACGGCTACTCATGCTAATAACGTTGCAACCATTAACCTCGGTATCGAAAATGGTACGACAGCCGGTGCAATTAACATCGGTGATGGTAACGACTCGATTACCACAGTAAACATTACTTCGTCCGGGGCAGATAACACAGTAGGTGCAATTGACTTGAACTCTGATGGTAATACAGCCTCAGTAACAGCGCTTAACGTTAATGCAACTACCGATCTGACAACAGGTAACATCACCAACTTTACCGGCACTACTTCAACAATCACGGTTACAGGAGCTGGTGACGTTGATCTGGGTACCATTGAGAATACCACAGTTAGAACAATATCTGGGGCTAATTCAACAGGTGGGATCACGGCAACACTAAACTCAAATACAGCTCTAGTTGTGACTGGTGGCTCCGGTAACGACTCTTTCACAACCGGTGCCATTTTAGGTGCCACTGGATCTGTTGATGCAGGTGATGGAACCGACACCTTAACTGTTGGTACCTCTGGTCATATAACAGCAACTGTTGGTGCCAGATACACGAACTTTGAGACACTTGCTGTCGGTAATAACGTGGCGCTTGATATGGATCATGTGGCCGGTATCACATCAGTTCGTTTCACTGATAGCAATGCTGCTAATAATACATCGGTTACTGATATGAGTGCGGCTCAGGCAGCAAATGTTACAGCTCGTGACATCGAAGGTGCGTTTACGCTGGGTATCAAAACTGCCACAGGTATCGGTCAGTTAGATACACTTACAGTTACTGTCGATGATGGTGACACTACAAACAGTGAAGATATCAGTGGTACAGCTGGCGTAATAACAGCCACAGGCATCGAAACGATTAACTTTGTTGCAGTTGACGACGTCGAAATTGCTGACCTGAGAAATGCAGCTTCTGTAGCGGCGATGACTTTAAGTGGTGCAGGTGACCATACGATCACAACTAACGCGCTCGCAATTAATGCAAACACTGCGATTGATGCATCTACAGCTACTGGTACTGTCACCTTCAACGCAGCCGCCGGTACAGGAAACGGTATCCGTATAACAACGGGGTCCGGGGATGACGTTGTAACTGGTACCGCACAGGCTGATTTGTTCTTCGGTAATGCGGGTGATGATACGTTTAACACCACTGGTGGAGCTGACACTGTAACCTTGGGTGCTGGTGATAATACTGTTACCTATGCAGATGCAGCGACAGGTGGAGCTTCTGTGAATCTTCTGACAATCACTGACTTCAAGATCGGTGATCAGACAGCTACTGCTGACATCGATAACCTAAACCTGACTTTCGATGATATTGAAGATCAGCTTGACGGTATCGGTGGTATTACCACAAGTGACTTGGTATCAGGTACAAATACAAGTATCTCGGCTGCTGCTGCAACCATTCAGGTCGCAGTTGGTAGTTTCACCATGTTAAACAGGACTCTATTTGTCTTATCTGGTCAAAATCTAGACGATACTGACGCTGTTGAGACAGCTCTAGAGGCTGGCGGTACATTTCAAGCAACGACCGGTGGTACACTTGCAAACGATGATGGTTTCATGGTTCTTTACACCGATGGTACCGACTCCTATATTGCTGCGGCTACCAACGTCAGTGGCGGTAACATTGCAAGCACAACATTTGCTTCAACAAACCTTCAAGTTAACAACGTTGTCAAGCTGAGCGGTATAACCGACTTAAATAGCTTTAACGTTGATAACCTAGATTACGCTTAAGGTTTATAAACACGTAATAGGAAAGCCCCCCATTTATGGGGGGCTTTTTTTACGTCCTCTATTAGTCGCTGTCTTATCATCACGTTACTTACAGCCGGACAAAGCATATAAGAAAATGGAACTGCCTTAGCATCCAAGTAGTTCCTCGAAGCTGTCCTAAGCCCAAAATAGCGTAGAATGTATTGTAGGGGCGTACTAAAGGATGTGGGCCACGTAATCCACTCTTAGGACGGGACTGCCATTAAAAACTATCGTCAACTTCGGCCCCGGCGCTGCTGCGGCTTCGTGGGCTGTCAGGAATTAAAACTGTTTTTGCGGCGGCACAAATAATCTTCCAATGAGGCGAATTTACGCATACTCCAATCGTGTCATATGGGTGTGCTTGGGCCAGGTTTATAACAGGACTGAAATTCACTAACTGTTTGGTCGCTGATAACGTTAGATCCGTTGCTGTACTTAACGCCGTTGGAGTACTGCTTAGTGCTGATCTTCCACACATTGAATATCCTTTATATATCTCTTTATCGCTTTTCCATTCGAGTTGAAACCCAAAAGGGAGATGCTGCCGCCTTCCCATCTCCGCAAATATCAACAGGGGAAACTTGCAATTCTTAACGACAACCTTTTTACCATTTTCCGCAAAATCAACTGCAGACTGGGCAACATAAAAAGCGGAATACTCACGACTTACGAATTGAACACTATCCTTACTCGTTTCTATCTCTATTTTGTTACGACTAGGTGTCCTAGACGATGCCTTTATTTCAGCAGAAAGTATTTGAAGCCCCGGCAAGCCCTGAGTGGCAAGCCAGCCTATATTTTTTGCATTTTCTATATCTGATCCGGCAGGAAAATTCAGCGCCCTTAGTGCTTGAGTGGACTTACTGATGACTTCATTCAGTGCCAAACGCAGTTCCATTTAGAAACCATTTTCTAGAGAAGGAAAAAGCCAATTATCCAAATTTTCATGGTGTAATTGTTCCTTTAGCGGAGCGCCTTGAAAGAGCGTTATCCTAATCCAAAGGTCTGACTTCGGATCAAACTTTGTTGCTCCAAACATTGCTAATTTGCAACGTAGGAGGTTAATGGGTCTGCAAATGTCCGCAAGAAGGTTATCTCTGATCTCCGCATACGGATGGCTCTGGAGATTTTGAATTCGTTGAATTATTTCTCTGAATTCTGGCCTCAAGATTAAAAACTCTGCAACGTTTAACTTTGATGCGGTCGGTTTCCTTTCAGCGAGCGCAGTTTTTAAACTTTGTACCTCCTGTGCAATACCGATGCGTAACTCTTTATCCGCTCCGGGCTCTAAATAGCGCCACCCAAATCTCGGTTCTTCTTTGTTCTCAGATGCGTACCAAAATCTTGCATTATTTGCCTTTTCTTTATTGTCAAAAGCCATAGCCCAGTAATACTTGGTTTCTATAATTTCCTCGAGCTCATCAAGAGCCATACTAGGAACAAGAGGCATATTTTCATCTGCGCCTGTTTCTAGTTCTAGATTGTCCACTAATTCTGGATAGAGCTCGATTAAGATGGAGTTGATAAGTTCTTGTGTTTCGATGCTTAAATTTTCAGTCGACCAATCGGTAAGTCGACACCATCCATTTTTCATCGAGAGGAACCGATCGAATGGAGGGGGAGCGTCAAGTTCATTAATTATAAGGGATAAACTTTTCGCTTGCCGTTGGTCTGTAGTTGACCATTCTTCAATATGCATCTTGGCTTGCTTAAGGATATCAGAAAACTGACGCCTTTTCGTGGCAGATATGTCTCGGGTTTCGTTTACCCTTTGAAGCGCTCGTTCGCGCGTTAATATCCAATTTGATATTAATTTCGGGTGATTGACAAGAAACGGTGCCATTCCCAATCCGGTCGCATTTCCTACTCCCAGTCCCCGTTTGAGCTTGTCATCTAAGCGGCAGCATGAATTTGGTTTCATTTTGCTTGCGATATGTTCAACCCAGTCAAAACTAAAATTGCGTGCAAGGTAAACACACAACATTTCGGCTTGAAATGGTAAGGCAAACAACCCCTGTTTCTTGATGTGACTGATGTCGGCAAGCCCAAATTTCCCATTGCCATAGACGGCGGTTGTTCGCATTAGATAACCTACTTCGATTAGTTTGGTTGGATTAGGCTGCTGACCTGAGGCAAGTTTTTCCACTACATGGTTAAAGAGCCGGACACTTTTATTTGCTCTACTGAGAATAAACTCGTCGCTAGTGCAGCGCCCAGCTTCCTGAAATGGGATATTTTCTTTCAAGTATCGAAGTTTGTCTTCGTCCGGCTCTTTGGTTGTAAGGGTAAATGTTGCATCCCATTTTTCTGCTATTACCCTATCGGTTCTCTCGGAGGCTTTTAAATCATCGGCAAAAACAACAAACCAAACTGGGAAAACAGGTGTGTTTATTTTATAAATAGCCGTCCCAATTCCTCTATTATCAAGGTCAAATTTTTCCTTGGTTATAGACCAATTCTCCTTTGCCATTCTCCTGACTAAAGTTCGTGCAAAGCTTAACCGGTTTGGGAAGAGCGAGCCGAGCCGTTCAAGTTTCATCACAACATCTGGTGAGCGAAGCGGTATTTCAAAAGCTTTATCAGAGATCTTGCTAAAGTGGTTCATAATGGTCCAAAGGCGTTATCAAAAAAACTCAGCCAGTTCTCACCCATGATTTTTTTTATTTCACTCTTCTGAAAACCAACTTCAGCTAACCCGACTGCTATATTACTAAAATCGCGATTTCCAGAAAACCACTCAACAGGCGAGGGCCAGCCGGCATTGTCCGATGACCCTTCTCCAAAATCCATTTCTTTGCTCCAGCGGCCGTTGCGCATCCACTCGACTACTTCATTTCCATGCCCCTGCACGAGGTCCGATCCAATACCGATACTTTCAATGCCTATTAGGTCTGCTGTGGAGGCAATCATCTCGCAAAAGTCGCGAAGACTACATTTTGGTCCATTTTTTAAATGAAATGGGTACATAGAAAAGCCAAGCATACCCCCACTGTCAGATAGAGCTTTCAGAAGTTCGTCAGATTTGTTTCGCAGTGCCGGTTGCCAGCACTTAGGATTTGCGTGCGTTATCGTTATTGGCCGTTCCGATAACTCTATAGCATGGAATGTAGATTTTTCTCCTGAGTGAGACATGTCAACCACCATACCTACGCGGTTCATTTCTGTTATTACCTGGCGCCCAAATCGGGTTA
>CACOPQ010000019.1 GCA_902629125.1 uncultured Alphaproteobacteria bacterium | reverse complement strand
CACAGCATACAATTTATCCGCGCATGGACCAATCATTCCACTTGGCGCTGGGATTCTTGCCCTTACTCCTATAAGCGCATTTAGACCCAGAAGGTGGCGGGGAGCATTACTGCAACATGATGCAGAAATAAAAATTGAATCTCTTGATGTTGGAAAACGCCCTGTAAGTGCAACTGCCGACTCCACAGAAGTGCGGGATATTAAAACCGTTTCCGTGAAGGAAGATAGAAGTATTAAGCTGAATCTCTTATACGACCCGGACCACAATCTAGATGAGCGAGTGCTCAAGGAACAATTTTCACCGTGAGGTGACTTGAGACCGAAATTACTATAATTTAATGATCAAGGGTTAACGTAAAAGCCAACAAAACGGTTTAAAAATGTCAAAAGATAGAGACATAGAGGGTAAAAAAAGTTCTATGGAAAACTTCATCGAGCCAGACAATAATCCGTTACCAGGTAGCGACGAAGCATCTGTTTTCATGAAAAAACGCCTTTTACAACACAGAAAATATCTTAAAACAGCGCGCGGAGCGCAGCAAGCTATGGAAAAAATAAGTGAAAAAGAAGCAGCGTTGGATAAAATCCGCCAGAGTAACCCGGATAAACCAAAAAACTGAAATTAAGGTTTTTCATCAAGAGTAAAGTCGACTAGGCGCTTTATTAATTCAAATAAACCGTTAAGAGAAAGCCACTGGCATCGCTTAAATGCTCGAACCCAAAACGATTACTTAAGCCGATATTTCAGTAAGAAATGAAGCATACATAAATGATCATCCAAAACATTACAACGAAGTGCAAACCTCTTATTTTGGCAATATCTATAGGGACTTTTGGTGGTCTAATGTTTGCCTTTTGGAAGCTGCCCCTTCCCTGGATGCTGGGATCAATGGTCTTTGTTACGATTGCCGCGATCTTCGGGTGGTCAGTGAAATTACCATACGCCTTGAGACAATGTATGGTTGTCTTTATCGGCGTTATGCTCGGCAGCCAATTTACGCCAGACCTACTCGAGAGATTGAGCAGTTGGACCTTCTCCGTGACTGGCATGGTCGGTTATATAATAATATCAATGCTATGTGTTTTATTTTACTTATACAAATTTGCTAATTATGACCCGATAACTTCCTATTTTTCAGCAGCACCTGGCGGCTTAAACGATATGACTATTATCGGAGGTGAGATGGGGGGTGATGATAGGGCCATTGCTCTGACACAAGCATCACGAGTATTATTCGTCGTCCTAACTATACCTTTTATGTTTAGAATTTTCGGTGGATATGAAACACCCGAAGGCCTTATTCCTGAGGGGCCCAGTTTTGATCTCCCACTTTCTGAATGGTTTGCCATGGGCATAAGTGTCACTTTGGGCCCCTTTTTAGCGAAATGCCTTAGATTACCTGCGGCATTCTTACTGGGAGCTATGATCCTGACGGCAATTGCCCATATAAACGGTTGGGCGAGCTCATCACCCCCCGCCGGTCTAGTTGCCATTGCCCAGGTTGTATTAGGTACTGCAATTGGGTGCAGGTTCACTGGAACGAAACCTTCTGAACTGCTCAGAATTTTAAAAATTTCCATAGGGTCCACATTTATTCTGATGTCAACTGCGGTAGCGGGGGGCCTATTAATTGGCGAGATCACCGGGTTACCTTGGTATCTCGTTACATTAGCATACGCACCCGGTGGGCTTGCGGAGATGAGCTTGATAGCCATTGGAATTGGTCAAGACGTTCCGTTTGTGGCAACCCATCATCTTTGCAGGATAGGCATTATTATTCTATTTGCGCCTCTAGCCTTTAAACTGACAAGCCAATATTTCATTCAGAAGAAAAAGTATTAGATGACAGGCACTAAAGTTGCTGCGTCAAGTCGCCAGCAAACTTCAACATGACTTCCAATGCGATACCCGTCCTTTGTTTGCTGATCGTCATTGAGTTGACTTACAATAAGAGGTTTTAAATTCTTATTCTTAAAACCAACCCTGAACGTAGAAACACCCCCATGATATATTATTTCCAACAATTTGCCGCTAACGCGGTTGATAGTTTTTTCATGATTGCTTGGAAGTTCAATATCCTGGAATGTTAGTTTTTCAGGCCGAATAATAACCTGGACACGGTCACTGACCTTAAAGTTTTCACAAGAAAATGCTATGATTTCCTGGTTGAGATCTGCAAGCATTACATGTGTCCGTCCCTTTTCTACTTTTGCAACCCTCCCCATGAGGCAATTTGCGGACCCTATAAAATTAGCTACAAAAAGATTTTTTGGCTTTTCATACAATAAGTTAGGCTGATCAACTTGTTGTATTCTTCCCTCATTCATTACAGCAATTTTATCCATCATGGACAAAGCTTCCTGTTGATCATGCGTAACCATAATAAATGTGATACCTATTTCTTTTTGAATCTTTACCAGCTCATATTTCATAGTTTCTCGTAACTTTGCGTCTAAAGCGGCAAGTGGTTCATCGAGCAAAACCACCTTTGGCTGCATTATTAATGCACGCGCTAGAGCTACCCGCTGAAGTTGCCCTCCGGAAAGTTGATCCGGCCAGCGCCGTTCCAAACCTTTTAAATCCACGACATCTAGCATATCTAACACCCGTTTTTTTAACTCTCCAGAGCCAATGCCTTTCAATTTCAACCCATAGCTTATGTTGTCCTCCAGTGACATGTGCGGGAAAATGGCGTATGACTGGAATACTGTATTTACCGGACGGCGATTTGCCGGAACCGGGCTCATGTCAAGCCCATCAATAATTACCCTCCCTGCACTAGGCTCTTCCAGACCAGCAATCATTTTTAAGAGCGTGGTTTTACCGCAGCCTGAAGGTCCCAGAATCCCATAAAATTCGCCCTTATCAACTGTAAGATCAACAAACTTAACAGCATCATTACCTTGAAAACTTTTAGAAAGTCCCTGCAAACTGATCAAAGGCGCGCTCATTCGAAACTTCCCTTCTTTAAATTTTCTTTTTGAAGGAATATTGCGGTACAGACCGAAAGAATTGTCACAACAATAAGTACCGTTGAAGCGGCATTCACCTCAGGGGTAACAGAGAACCTTACCATTGAATATATTTTGATTGGCAGTGTGATAGTCTCGGGACCAGACGTAAAAAACGTTATTACAAAGTCGTCTAGCGACAAAGTAAAGGCCAGCAAACCACCAGCAATAAGGCTTGGTTTTAAATGTGGTAACCAAATATCTCTGTAAACATGCCAAGCGTTTGCCCCTAAATCTTTAGCGGCTTCCTCACACTCCCAATTTAGATTAACCAACTTTGCCCGAACAACGATCGCAACAAATGGGAAACAAAATAGGCTATGAGCAAAAATGATTTTTGCTAGACTCAACGGCCAAATAAGATCGGATGGCCAGCCGATCATATTAAAAAACACCAAAAACGCTATGCCAATACA
This sequence comes from uncultured Alphaproteobacteria bacterium, assembly GCA_902629125.1. Classification (GTDB taxonomy): domain Bacteria; phylum Pseudomonadota; class Alphaproteobacteria; order Thalassobaculales; family Thalassobaculaceae. The sequence continues at coordinate 40,012 of CACOPQ010000019.1, read as the reverse complement.
TATCTCAGGAACAATGACGGGGATCATTACCATTCCTTGATATAAGGACTTAAGAGGAAACTGAAAACGCCACAATAAAATAGCTGTTAAAACACCTAAAACCAAGCTAAGTATCGTAGTAATAAGAGCAATTACTATTGAATTTAAAAAAGCCTCCAAGAGAATTTCATTAGAAAACATCTTCTTATAATATTTTAACGTAAAGCCTTTCCAAACGATATTTCTGCGGCTGTCATTAAAGGAAAATATTATCAAGACAATGATTGGCGTGTAGAGAAATAATAAGGTCACCAGAAGAGAAATATTTAACCATGGGTTTCTTAGGCTGGATTTAATTGCCGATATGAATTCACCAAACAACAATAGTTTTACCTTTCCCGCATCAGGATTTCTTACGCTTTGCAACTAATAACCACACTGCTATTACGCCACAGGTAACATAAATTAAAACCATCGAAAGTGCGGCGCCAAAAGGCCAATCATTTGCATGCTTGAATTGACGCTCAATAACGTTTGCTATCAACTGTCCATCTGTCCCACCCAACAACTCCGGTGTCAAATATGAACCCAGCGCAGGAATAAAAACCAACATGCAACCAGCAAAAACACTGGGCCTAATTAAAGGGAAAACAATATGACGATAAACTTGCATACTTGAGCTTCCAAGATCTTCGGCAGCTTGCTTGAGTGTTTCATCAAAGCCTTCCAAACCAGCATAAATTGGAAGAATCATAAATGGGAGATGTATGTAAACCAAACCTATTATTATAGCTGTGTCGTTGTAAAGAAATTGTACGGGCTCAAATCGTAATCCTAAATGAGCTGCTATCCATTCGAAGCCAGAATTCAAAAATCCGCGTGTTCTTAAAACTGCAATTAGCGCATAAGTCCTTATGAGCAGATTTATCCAAAACGGAAGCATTAGAAGAACTAGAATAATTAACTTCCAATTTTGTCGGATTTTCGTAATGGCTAATACGACAGGAAAAGAGATAACAAGGCACAAAAATGTTGTAGTTCCAGCGATATAAAAACTCTTTGCAAAAATTTTTAGATAGAGAGGATCCGCAGCTCGCCAGTAATTATCCATTACCCAGTTTACTTCGATATTTATCAAGCCGACTTTTTGTGAAAAACTATAAACTACAATAATGAGAACTGGGGCGAATAGGAAAAGAATTAACCAAATTGTTGGCGGTAAAAAAGTTACCAGGAAAACCTTTCTACTATTTTCATTTTTAGCTCTAAACCTATCTGACAGCATCCAATTACGCCGCCAACACCCTAGTCCATGCCTCGTCATATAGTCTGACTGCTTCCTCGCCCTTATAGATCGAGGCCTCACACGACTTTAGTGTTGTGTCTGAGGGAAATATTGCTGGATTATTTTTATACTCTTCGGGCATCAGTTTTTTTGCCGCAACATTCGGGGTAGCATATTGTATGAATTCAGCTATAGCCGCACCAGCTTCAGCACCCAGTAAGAAGTTAATGAACTTGTGGGCATTTTTAGGGTTTGGAGCACCCTTTGGAATAGCCAGGGCATCTTCCCATACGACTGAACCTTCTTTTGGAACGACGTAGGAAATATCAGGATCCTCCTCCATGACTTGGAGTATATCTCCATTCCATTCCATGGCCAAGTCTACCTCACCAGAAAGTAATAGATCCTGTCCATTATCTGGTGCAAACACTTTGATGTTCGGTTTTTGTTTTATTAAAAGTTGTTCTGCTTGGGTAATAATTTTTGGATCTGTTGTGTTCAGTGGATGTCCCATATATTTAAAAGCTGCGCCCAGCACGTCGCCGGCTTCACTCAAAAGCGCTATTTTCCCACGATATTTTGAGGAGTCTAGTAGCCATTTCCAACTATCGGGAGTTCCATCCACTTTTGACTTTCTATAACCAATCCCCATGGTTCCCCACATGTATGGGAGAGAATAACGTCGACCTGGGTCAAATCCTACTTCGAGAAACGTTGGCTCCACATTCACCCTGTTAGGAATGGCATTATTGTCTAATGGCGAAAGCATATCGGCTATTATCATTCTTTCGACAAAATCGCTTGAAGGTACAATAAGATCATAACCAGGATTACCAGCTCGAAGTTTTCCAAACAATTCGTCATTATCAGAAAACAAATCCATCTTTACGTCTATTCCGCTAGAACTTTTGAAATCTGAGAGGGTCGTCTCGCCTATATAAGTATCCCAATTATAAAAATTTAGCGTTGATGACCCACTAGCTTTCAGTAAGCTGCTAGGTAAAGAAATCCCCGCAGCTAGCATCCCAGTTCCTGCAAGAAAACCTCGTCGAGAGAAGCGCTTATTTTTAAATGTTGTCATGATAAAGGCCCTAGTATTTCGCTTCGAATATTAACAATATACACACCCATTATTTTGGGTTCAAAACAAACTATTCAATAATTTCGTAGTAAAATAAAATAGCCAAGATCTATAAAGGAGCAAAAACGCGATGCCTCCCAAAATAAAAATAGAGCCTCAATTCAGGAAGGCAAAAAAAGCTGATACCAATATTTTGAAAACACTGATACGCGAATACTACAGGTTTGATCGTCAACAGGTAAGTAATGAAAAAATTGCATCTTCTCTTACCTTCGCTTTACAGGATAATCCATATGTTAGCATTTGGTTAATCGATGTAGCGGATAACGTGGCAGGGTATCTGGTGATCGCAATAGGATTCACTATTGAAGCGGGCGGCAAAGACGGTTTCTTGGATGAGCTTTTCTTGCGCGAACCCTTCCGTGGCTCAGGGGTTGGGCGCAAAGCTATAGAATTTGCTATAGCACTCTGTCCTACTCTTGAAATCCAAAGACTAAGCCTCGAGGTAGAAACCCATAACACTAGAGCGAGGCGACTTTATAAGGATATTGGTTTTTTTGCTCACGATAGGCTATTAATGTCTTATTGGATCACATAATTTTTCTCAATACCATTTAACTGGGAGAAGTTTGATTTTATGACCGAGAGACCAACCCACCTTTCAGCATTTTTAGATGCCCACTGCACTGCCGCACGCGCCCTACCAGAATCCTCGGTCAAAGCCTTTTTTGAGAAATGCCACCAGGCACTCAAAGAGGATACGGGAGAAGTAAATAATTCTGACAAGAAAGAGCTGCCGCCTGTGTGCGAGTACCTGCAAGCTGCCCTCAGTGTTGCATCCCAAATGTCTGCACCTATAAAAAATGTAGGACACACATTTGAAGCAATAGCCCAAAAATTGCCTTGGCAGCCACGCCTCGACTATAAAGACCAAACGGACGACTTTTATAACGGCCACGCAAATGCAGTCATAATCGGAGACGGCGGTCTAGAAAATCATCGTAAGGTCAGGGTGGGAGCTAGCTTAATCGCTCCTAATATAGAATACCCAAATCACCGACACCCCCCTGAAGAAGGTTACCTGGTACTCAGTGAGGGTGAATGGCGTCAAGAGGCCAACCCTTGGCTTGCTAGGACATCTGGTGAAACGATACATAATCCACCTAATATATGGCATGCAATGAAAGCGGGAAAAAAGCCGCTTCTAGCGATCTGGATGCTCTGGATGGAAACAGACAGCTAATTATATTGAGTTAGGGAAGTAGTCTTCGCAACTCCCTTCACGGTGTACATCTGCTGTACAGCAGTGCAACCCCCCGCCAAATGCGTAAGCATCTCGCAAATCAACTTCAATAATTTCCATGCCTAACTTGTCTAATTGATCTGCTTGGTAAACTTCAGATTTTTCAACGCAAACGGTTTTAGTATCTAGTACCAATACATTCATGGACAACCAAACAGATGAGTAACATAAAGGAGGCGGCGAATTATGCGCGGGTTGCGCCGCATCTACAATTTCCCACCCATTCTTTTCGAACATCATCCGCTGTTCTAAAGGTAACCTCCGTTGGGGATTGTTCAAAATGAGGCCTGGCTTTATTGGGGTAAAAGTTGCATCGATGTGAATTGGATAAGGATCGCCCGGAAAATTTACGGCGTGCACTCTATGTTCTGGAAAGTGCCGCGACAACCAGTCAATACCTTTAAGGTTAGTTGTAAAGCCATGCTGAACGACTAAGTCACGGCCAAAACGTAGCACGTCAGCAGCATCAAACAATGGCTCTTCTTCAGTAGTTACGAAGAACTTTTGTTCCGTCCACTCTAATCGTTTTTCTACGCCAATTTTGTCTGATAAATAGTCCGGTCTGTAATCAGCCTCAGTTAACCTTGGCTTGGGAGCCGCCTCGTGCCTCATCTCTGGATCCTCAGCGTAATAACGCTGCAGCAACGGCCGATAACATAAATATTCGAACCAACGACATCTATAAGACATGGTGGCTTCGAGCATTTCTTTTCCGACGGTTAGCAAAACATCTCTTGGAGGCATACAGCCAAACATTGTTTCAGTCTTCCAATCAGGCGTGGAAGTGACCTGATTAAAGTCAATTGGTGTTGGTCGATCTACTTTGATGCCGAGGCTTTCGAGCTTACTCGCAAATGCATCTAATAGTTCATTCGCTTTATCTATTGTATCCTTTGGTCGTGGACCAAACTGCCCCCGCATGTCGCTATCTTCAGGCACTTTTGCATCAAGCGCGGGTTCGGTTGCAGGGATACACGTGCCATCTGCCCTTCCAACAATCACATGCCTTAATGGATCCCATTCATTCCAACTTGAAACAAAAGTTGGCTCCGTATTCTGGCTCATTTCCACAACTCCATAATTCGAAAACTCAGGAACAATATCCACTCGATTTAGCAACAACATTGGTCAAAAATTGATTTTGATAACAGGTTTTGTAAGCATGTTTAATGCGGCTTTAACATAACCTTTATTTGGTCGCTAGGTTGCTTCAGTCTTTCGAAAGCTTCAGGAAATTTTTCAAATCCAACACTTTCTGTGACAAGCCCTTTAACGTCGATACGCTCTTGGGCTAGCATCTCCAGAGTCATTTGGAAGTCTGCATGATCATAGCAAAAACAAAATATTATTTCGACTTCCTTCACAACTGCTGCCGCAGGCTCAAAACGATCAGATACCATACAGAGACCTACGACCACAACCTTTCCATAATTTGAAATATAATCAATCGAAAGCTGCATTGATCCAGCAACTCCCACCGCATCAAAAATGATTGATGGCGGTGAACCGACTATTTTTTCATACGTTTCTGGCACGTTAGAAACGGAAGCATCTACAAAACCAGTAGCACCAAAGTCACCCGCCTGTTCAGCCCGGTCCGCGATCAAATCGCTTACAATAATATGTCGCGCTCCAAAAAACTTGCACCAAACTGCAACAGAAAGTCCCACAGGACCACCTCCTACAATCAAGACATTGTCTCCAGCCGTAATTTTGGCTCTTTTCACCGCATGTAAGCCTACGGCTAGAGGTTCAACAAGAGCTCCCTCTTGGAACGTTACACTAGCAGGCAAACGAAAAGTTTCCTGAGCGCCAATACGTACAAATTCTGAATAAGCGCCAGGATTTCCCGGGGTGGCACGATTCAATGCTTTATCACAGCGATGAGGTCTACCCGCTCTACAATTGCTACATTTCGCGCATCCTATTTGGGGCATAGCACACACGCGCTCTCCTATCTTCCAATTATTGGTAACGTCTTTGCCAATTTCAACTATTTCGCCTGAAAATTCATGCCCCATTACAGCACCAGGATGGATATCACGAAAACCTGACTCCTCATTATTAATTTCTGACCAATGCAAATCAGTACCGCAAATGCCACATGCGCAAACCTTTATCACCATTTCTGTCGGCGAGGGAACTGGGTCTTCTATTTCTTCAATCGATAATGGTAATCCTGAATTTTTAAATACCGCGGCCTTCATAACGCTTCCTCCCATCATTACGAATCGAATTGCCTTGAAACTTTGGTTTTCTTGCACGGAGCTTGTAAATGATGATAGCAGTTATCTTTAATATGCTAAAAAAATAACTTATTTGCCAAATCACCACCGCAAAAATATTATCGTCTAGTAAACATTTAACATTAACAAAAAGAACTCTAAGTAGAAGATTAGTGTTTCTGCCAAGATCGTCCGACATAGAATAATACATAGAGATTACAGGAGCCCAAGGAATGAGCAACACTTCAACCCTTAAACATTCCGTCCAAGCTTATAATCTATCGGCTAGTTCAGAGAATAAAATACATGATGACTCTGTTGCAAAAAAATTTGGTTTCAAAGGCGGACTCGTCCCTGGGGTAGAGATATATGCGTACATGATTTATCCTATGGTTCAACACTTTGGAGAAGAATGGCTAAACAACGGTTATGCAGAATGTCGCTTACTTAAACCTGTCTACGATGGAGCGAAGACGGACATTATAGGTGATCCTTTAGATAATAGTTTATCACTAGTTGTTGAAAGTTTGGGTGAACGATGCGCTACTGGGATCGCTAAATTGGCCGCCAGCTCTTCAGAACGAAAGAGTATTGATTTTCAAGAGGTCGAACTTCCAGAATTTGAAAAACGCCCTCAAGCGTCCAAAACATCCCTCCCAATTGGAAAGACGCTTGGAACTTTCAAGCAGATAATGTCTAGGGAGGACCAGAGTCAGTATCTACAGGATGTTAGAGAACCAAGTAAAATTTTTAAAAAAGAAGGTATTATCCATCCAGGTTGGATCTTACGCTTGGCGAACAGAGCATTGTCGATGAATGTGTTGTTGGGACCATGGATACATGTCGGAAGCGAAATTCAAAATATAACAGCCGCACATGTTGGCCAGACCATAGCGGCACACGCATTAGTAACAAATTTGTATGAAAGAAAGGGTCACAGCTTTGTTGAGATAGACGTATCGGTTATTGGTGAAGAGAATTCGCTTTTAACGCAGATTAAACATACCGCCATCTATAAACCAAGACAGGTTAAAGAAGCAGCATAAGTTTTAAAGAGGAGCTAAATATGCCAGAATTTTTTAAAGCAGATAGGGACGGTCATATCCTTACAATTACATTAAACCGACCTGAACGCATGAATGCCCTTCATTCCCCAGCGCATTTTGAGTTGCACGAAATTTTTGACGAATTTGAAAACGACCCAGAAATTTGGGTTGGCATATTAACAGGCGAAGGTGATCGAGCCTTCAGTGCGGGCAACGACCTACGTTGGCAAGCAGAAGGAGGTTCTCGAGAAAAGCCCAAAAGTGGATTTGGTGGAATAACCGAGCGTTTTGAGAGAACTAAACCCCTTATAGCAGCTGTAAACGGCGTAGCTATGGGTGGAGGTTTTGAACTTGCTCTCGCATGCGATGTGATTATTGCCGCTGAAAATGCACTATTTGCATTGCCGGAGCCTAAGGTCGGACTAGCTGCCTTGGCAGGGGGTCTTCATCGCCTCCCCAGAATGATACCCTTAAAACGTGCAATGGGAATGATATTAACAGGAAGACACGTTCCGGCAGCAGAGGGTTATCAACTCGGCTTCGTCACAGAATTAGTGCCTGAGGGACAAGCGGTTACAGCCGCCAAGGATTTCGCAAAACGAATTTTAGAATGTTCCCCTGTTTCAATTCGGACAAGCCTGGATGTAATAAGGCGTGGCTTAGAACATAGTGATGTTAAAGAGGCAATGCTTAAGGAATATGATAGCGTCAAAACACTATACGCCAGTGAGGATATGATTGAGGGTCCGTTAGCTTTTTCCGAAAAAAGAAAACCAAACTGGAAGGGTCGTTAATTTGAACCCAAGTCGGCCGAACACCGTTCGGCTTCAAAGACTTGCACGAGCTTACCGAGAGACTGGCGCTCTATTGGCAGCTGTCGAACTCGATCTATTTTCTAAGATTAGCGAAGGCGCAAACACAGAGCACTTACTCATAGATGCTTTAGGTATAAGCAAACTAAACGCCGAACGAATCATCGTTGCTTGCCTCGGCTTAGGATTAATTATCCGAAAACAACAATTTATTGAGAACGCTCCAGACGTAGAAAGGTTTTTAGTTAGAACAAAATCTACCTATGCAGGAGAGTGGATGTTTTTCACGCACCCAGATTGGGATAAATGGGGACAATTAGCGGAATTCCTCAGAGAAAAATCTCCCCCTGAACTAGATAATAAAACAGTAAAGAATATCTCACTCTCTGAGGCGCGCCGGTATCACGGGGCTACTTTAAGTATCGGAAGAGGTGCTGGTCGGCAGTTCCTCCGACAGGTGGACCTCACTGGCAGGACAAAACTTCTCGATATTGGCGGTGGTTCGGGGGCTTATTGCATAGAAGCCTGCAAAAAATATCCAAAACTGACAGCTACCGTTTTAGACCTTCCGGAAGTAGTACAAATAGCTGCCGAATTCATCGAGTCATTCAACCTTTCAGATCGCATAGCAACATTAGCAGCAGACTTCAATTTTGACGCTTTCCCATCGGGTATTGATGTCGCCATTATGGCAAGTAATTTACCAATGTATGGGCGAGAGGCGATCGGTCATGTTATATCCAAATCGTACGACGCTCTTGTGGCAGGAGGAGAAATGCACTTAATAGGTGAGGCATTAAATGGCAGCCGAGATGGGCCAGCTGACCCCGCCATGTGGGGGCTTGCACAAACACTGAATAATTCAACGGGATTAGCGCATTCTGTCGATGATTGCATGCAATATTTCAGCAATGCTGGGTTTATCAACATTCAAGCAAAAGAATTTATACCTGGTGTACTGAAACGAATTAGTGGCATTAAGCAGGCATGAATTTACCCGATGAAGTTTGCTCTCATCCACCGCTTTCGCCTTCTTTGAAGGCGATCAGTTGATGTTTCCTCTTCATAGTGGGCAGCAGCCGGGGCCTTAACGTTTTTATCAGAAACATCCAATGCATTGACTACACATGTTGCAAGGAGTTTTCCATTTTCAGGATCTTCCATAACGGCCGCAACGTATATTCCACATTCCTTGCAAACCAAAAAGTCCGTTATTCCCAAACCAAAACGATACTTAGATAGTTTACTTTTATCTTTGATATAAACTTCAAGCTCGCCTTTTGGATCGGCAGTTGCTCTAACGTTATGTTTCCTGCAAAAGCTGCATTGGCATGCCCTTATTGGTAATTCGTCAAAAGAGCTAGAGATGTTGAAGCACAAAGTAATATTCCCACAATGACACCCCCCATTAATTACCTCAGCCACAATTACTTTCCACTTCAAAAAATCTACGTTTTTACATTTACATTTTTTTCTCGGTAGAGAACATAAAAACCTGCTGAAACTATGATGATTGCTCCGAGCCACATATCCAGGCTTGGTATGTCATTAAAAACTAAATACCCCAAAGCCGCCACCCATATCAGCTTGGTGTAATTATAAGGTGCCAACAATGAGGCCTCAGCGTTATCGAAAGCGGTAATCATACATAGATGAGCCATGGCTCCCATAGTTCCAGTTGCTAAGAACACAAGGATATGCGTGACAGATGGTGTGGTCCAGACGAAAGGCACAATTAGGCTGGACCAAGCTAACCCCCCAAGGCCCGTATAAAATAGAGTTGTATGTGTCCTTTCAGTCGCAGCCAGCAGCCTGGTCATAATTTGGAAAAGTGCGAAAAACAGAGCTCCCAATAATGGCATAACGGAAGCAAAATGCCAAAGATCACCGCCTGGACGGATTATTACAATTACACCTACTAAACCAATACCTACCGCGCTCCACCTGTGTATATCCACCTTCTCTTTTAGAATAGGAACCGCCAGGGCTGTTATGAACAACGGAGCAACAAAGCCAATCGCTGTGGCCTCCGCTATTGGCAAATACGTGAGACCGATAAAGAGACTTGATATCGAACAAACCAAAAAAGCAGGGCGTATAATTTGGAGCAATAGCCGTTCAGTTGTTCGCAGTTTGGACAGTTTTTTTTTCTTGAAAAGAAAAAAGACCCATAATGATAGATTTATGCCAACGAAATAACCCCACACAAGTTGGATTGAATGAAGGTCCCTTGTAAAAACTTTACAAACCGTATCGACGACAGAAATAAGAAAGATTGCTGTCATAAAAAACAAAATGCCCTTCAAAGGATGTTGTTTTTCCGACGAAACCGACATCATTCTTTACTTTTTATAATAAACGGAACAGCGCCGAGACACTTCTAGATAACTAAATACCGACGTAACATTATAAAGCCAAGATGAGGTCACTTGACTGAGAAGCTTTCCCCACATCCACAACGGCTAACTTCGTTAGGATTATTGAAGACGAAACCGGACGACATTTTGTCTTCTTTATAGTCCATTTCGGACCCCAAAATAAACATGACGGCTGTCGGGTCTATAAAAAGTGTGACACCACTTTCTTCTATCTTATCCTCAAACTTCTTCTGCTCCGTCGCATACTCGACAAAGTAGCTTAATCCTGAACAACCGGTAGATTTTACACCAACCCGTAGCCCGAGGATTTCTTTATCTTCACTTTTTTTCAATAAGGTACTTTGCTCTCTCTACTGCTGCTGCGGTGAGGGTTATCGGTGCTTTTCCTGGTTCAAACTGTAGCATTTGTAGACCTCATAAAACCTTTAGCAATACTACACGTATTTTCAAAAAATTAGAACAAAAATTGATCAATAAATATTAAGGATTAATTTCGCATCTTCCGTCATCCTATCCTGTGTCCAAGGGGGTTCCCATGTCAAGACTACTTCTACCTCTCCGACGCCGTCGACGCCGGAAACAGCAGCCGCTACATCAAATGGCATCTCACCCGCAACCGGACACGCCGGAGCCGTTAGCGTCATCAAAATACGAACGTCTCCATCTTCGAGACGCTCCGTGTCATATATTAAGCCCAGGTCATAGATATTGACAGGTATTTCTGGATCATGAACAGTGCGAAGTGCTTCAACTATTGCTTCATCGGACGCTTTTTCTTGACCTTCTATTAACTTGGCCCCCGCTCTTGCTGATGTTCCTTCAGGTACTGCCGGTTCCATCATAAATGATCCATATGGATTAGTTTCCGGTCCAAACTCGCTCATTTGAAAATCTCCTGAACCTTCTCTAAACTCTCAGCCAGAGTATCTATGTCCTCTCGAGTGTTATACAAACCAAGGCTAGCTCTTGCGGTAGACGGAAGATCAAATCTTTCCATAAGTGGTTGTGCACAGTGATGCCCTGCTCTAACCGCTACCCCATTCTGATCAATAATGGTAGCAATATCGTGGGGGTGAGCACAATCCATCGTAAATGATATGACACTAACCTTTCCAGGAGCTGTCCCTATTAATCTTAAGCCTTCAATAGATGCCAATCTCTGCATAGCATAATTAAGTACGTCCAACTCGTGCTCGCCGATAGCTTTTATACCGTAGCTGTTGATATAATCTATCGCCTCACCCAATCCGATGGCTTGAGCGATTGGCGGGGTTCCTGCTTCAAATTTATCTGGAAGGTCTGCCCAAGTCGTTTTTTCGAAAGAGACCGTATTTATCATCCCTCCACCTCCTTGATAGGGGGACATTAACTCTAGAAGTTTTTCTTTTCCATAAAGAACACCAATTCCAGATGGTCCGTAGAGTTTATGTCCGCCAAAGGCATAAAAATCAACATCTAGGTTCTGAACATCAATAGGCATATGAACGATACCCTGAGCCCCATCAACAACAGTTATTGCTCCGTGCGCATGCGCCAAATTGTTGATTTCTTTAACCGGCAACACTGTTCCTAAAACGTTCGAAACGTGGCAGAAAGCTACAATTTTTGTTCTGTCCGTAACAACCTGCTTAAAATCTTCAATAGTTATCCCGCCGTCGTCATCTACCGGTACGACCTTAAGTTCACACCCAACCTGATCTCTAAGAAGTTGCCATGGAATAATGTTAGAATGATGCTCGGCATACGTGATTACTATTTCATCACCAGGCTTAACATTATCTTTGCCATAGCTATTCGCCACTAGGTTGATTGCCTCTGTTGTGCCCTTGGTGAAAATGACTTCGAGGTCCCTTTCTGCGTTTATAAATGCTGCAACTTTGGAGCGAGCATTTTCATATCTAGTTGAAGCTTGTTCCGATAAGTAATGCAAGCCTCTATGAACGTTAGAGTATTCCTGCTCGTAAACATCGCTTACAGCGTTAATTACTTGTGCAGGCTTTTGGGCGGAACCTGCTGAGTCTAGATATACCAATCGCTTACCACGAACAGATTGGCCCAATATCGGAAAGTCTTCCTTTACTTGATTTGGATCAAATGTTTTTTTACTATCTTCCATCGCTTCTCTCGAATAATTTCTTTTTCAATAAATCACTCGCAACTTTGCTAAGTGTTTCTCTAATTACTTGTGATTGAATTTCATCTATTACCTCGCCTAGATATCCCTCCACCAACAAACGCCTGGCAGACTCCGCATCTATCCCACGAGCTTTCAGATAAAAAAGATGCTCCTCCTCCAATTCACCCACGGTTGCCCCGTGACTACACCTTACATCGTCGGCGTATATTTCCAATTCAGGTTTGCTATCTATTTCCGCTTTGTCCGATAGTAACAGGGCTCTATTCATCTGATAGCCGTCTGTCTTCTGTGCTTCAGGATGAACGAATATTTTCCCTTGAAAAACTCCCTTAGCATGATCGGCCAATACACCCTTAAAAACTTCCCTGCTCTTGCTCCCTTCAGCTGCATGTTCAATGAACGTTGTATTGTCTATGTGCTGATTTGAAGTACCTAAATACGCACCATTGACGCAGCATTCAACTCCTGGAGCTGTTATAAGACTACGGACTTCATTTCTTGACAGAATTCCGCCCACACTCATTACGAAGTTGTCATAAACTGCATCAGCTTCAATACTTGTTTGGGCCAAGGCTAGGTGGGTCGAAGTGTTTGTATCATTTTGAAATTTGTAGTGTCCGAGCCTCGCTCCAGCTTTTATGTCGATATTGCTTACACAACTTGAAAAATATGTACTTCCAGAGTCACCTGCATGGGTTTCTAGGAGATTAACCTGGCTATTTTCGCCAGCTGATACAAATATTTTTGAGGAAAAGCCTACGTGATCACCATATCCAATCGAGACGATATGAAGTGGAACATCTGATTGCCAACCCGGCATTATCTCGATAAAAAGAGCGCCTGACAAAATCGCGTCATTCAAGGCTTTGATAGGCAAGCCCTCTTTTGGAAGAATAGCGTGGTTTGCAAGGCAAAAAAGAGCTCTCTGCTCATCTCGCATGTCCTGAAAGCTATTTATAAAAATGCCTTCGCCAATCTCGGATAGGTCTGAAAGTTCCCGTTTAAGTTTTCCATTTATCAGAACTATTCTAGGGGCATCAATGGGTATAATATTATGGCATGGTAGTTTGTCTAGCTCAGTAGTTTGGGGAAGGCGGAATTGAGTTTTTGCTAATTTATTAAGATTGGTGTATCGCCAACTTTCCAATTTAGGTGACGGCCAACCAAGCTTGTAGAACTCATCTCTACCCTTTTCCTTTATTTCGGATAACCATTCGCCGAGGTTTTCATGTGCTGATTCACCGCTTGCGGAGTCGATGAAATCATTGAATGGTGCCGCAGGTCCGATGCTTGTATTCATGATCAACCTTTACCGTCAAATCCCGCATAGCCGTTGGCCTCTAGTTCTAGCGCAAGTTCTTTACCGCCTGATCTTTGGATCTGACCGCGCGCTAAAACGTGTACGTGGTCTGGTTTGATGTAATCCAGCAGCCTTTGATAATGTGTTATGATCAGCATACTCCGCTCATTGGTCCGCAACGCGTTGACACCATCTGCAACAAGCTTAAGGGCGTCGATATCCAGACCTGAGTCAGTTTCATCTAATATTGCAAGCTTTGGCTCTAAGACTGCCATTTGGAGTATCTCATTCCGCTTTTTCTCGCCGCCTGAAAAACCTACATTGACGGGCCTTTTAAGCATATCATCGCTCATATTCAGATCTTTTGCCTTTGACCTAACTAATTTAAGAAACTCCATAGCATCAGCTTCTTCTTTCCCCTCATATCGCAAGCGCGAATTATATGCTTCGCGTAAAAATGTCATACCGGTGACACCGGGTACTTCGACTGGATATTGAAAGGCTAAAAATACGCCTTCATTAGCTCTTTCATCCGCTTCAAGTTCCAGTAAATCTATATCCTTAAATTCAACCGAACCATCCGTGACGCAGTATCCATCTCGCCCAGCTAAAACATAGGATAGCGTGCTTTTCCCAGAGCCGTTTGGCCCCATGACAGCGTGAACCTCTCCAGGTTCAATTTTCAAATTAATGCCGCGCAAAATTTCCGTTTCACCAACATTTGCGTGCAGGTTTTCTATCGACAAGATAGACATTTCATTTTTTCCCAGAACTTATCTCAATTTTCTATTATTACCTAGCCAACGCTTCCTTCAAGGCTTATACCGATCAGTTTTTGCGCTTCAACTGCGAACTCCATAGGAAGCTCTTTCATGACTTCTTTACAAAACCCATTTACGATCAACGATACCGCTGCCTCAGATGATAGACCACGTTGCATGCAATAAAACATCTGATCCTCACTAATTTTGGATGTAGTAGCCTCATGCTCAACTCTGGCAGAAGGATTACGTGATTCTATATAGGGAACAGTATGCGCACCGCATTTGTTACCTATTAAAAGACTATCGCACTGCGTAAAATTCCTAGCGCCCTCGGCCCGTGGCAGAATTTTAACCAATCCCCTGTAAGTATTATCAGCTCGACCAGCGCTTATACCTTTTGAAATGACTGTTGACCGGGTGTTTTTTCCAAGATGGATCATTTTTGTGCCCGTATCAGCTTGCTGAGCGTTATTCGTAATTGCGACTGAGTAGAATTCACCGATAGAGTTATCGCCTTGCAGAATACAACTAGGGTACTTCCATGTTACAGCTGAACCTGTTTCTACTTGTGTCCAAGAAATCTTGGAGTTTTCGCCCCTGCAGGCACCTCGTTTGGTAACAAAATTATAAATTCCACCTTTACCATTTTCATCCCCCGGGTACCAATTTTGAACGGTTGAATATTTTATTTCTGCGTTGTCTAATGTGACAAGTTCAACAACTGCTGCGTGCAATTGGTTTTCGTCCCGCTGTGGTGCGGTGCATCCTTCCAAGTAGCTGACGTAAGCGCCGTCATCAGCGATGATAAGTGTTCTCTCGAATTGTCCGGTATTTTCAGCGTTTATGCGAAAATAAGTGGAGAGCTCCATTGGGCATCTGAGCCCCTTTGGGACATAAACAAACGATCCATCTGTGAAAACAGCGCTGTTCAACGTTGCAAAGTAATTATCAGAATACGGAACAACCGATCCGATATATTTTTTAACAAGCTCTGGGTACTCGCGAACTGCTTCTGATATCGAACAAAAAATCACACCCATTTCAGTCAGTTTTGCCTTATATGTCGTAGCTACCGAAACAGAGTCAAAGACAGCGTCGACAGCCACGACACCCGATAAGAGCTCCTGCTCTTTCAGCGGAATTCCGAGTTTCTCGTAAGTATTTAGTAACTCTGGATCCACCTCATCCAAACTCTTTGGGCGATCAATATTCTTTGGCGCAGCATAATAATGCAGGTCCTGATAATCTATTTTATCGTAACCAACCTTTGCCCAATCGGGCTCATCCATAGTCAACCAGTGCCGATAAGCCTTCAAACGCCATTCGAGTAACCAATCCGGTTCTTCTTTTTTTGCGGAAATAAACCGAATAATATCTTCGTTCAAACCCTTTGGGGCTGTTTCCATCTCTATGTCGGTGACAAAGCCATATTTGTATTTGTCAACTTCTAATTCTTTTACCCGATCGGCGGTATTTGCATCAATAGACATAGCTGTTCTTTAAACTCGTTTCGTCAAATATAGTTTTCAGTTTCCATACGGCTGAGCCGCCGCACGGCTTGAGCCTTTTTCATTTTTTTTCTAGCCGGGTGGTCGTTATCATATCGGCCAAAGTTAAGTTAAAGAGTGCAGCCCTAATGGCCTCATTAACCGTATTCCAGTTCCCTTTCATCGGGCAGAGCGCTTCGATACTGCAGTTTTCCACGGCGCTATCAACACAAGCTGTTAGCGCAATTGGTCCTTCAAAGGCTTCTATAATTTCAGCCACTCGAACATCATCAGCGCGACGATCAAGTAAATACCCCCCGCTAGAACCCCGATGGGACGTAACGATTGAGGCGCTGCTTAGAATTTTTAAGATTTTTGATACCGTAGGCAGAGGTAGCCCTGTCGACACCGCAACCTCAGTCGCGGTCTCCACCTTGCCACTATTCCTAGCTAGTTGCCCCAAGACAACAACTGCATAATCCGTGAGTTTGTTTAGCTTAATCATTGACTCTTCTCGTTTTCCCAATACCAACATAAGCTGTTTTGAAAGAAAAACAATCTTATTCGTACTTAATTAGTACTATTTCAAGTTTTTTTTAAAAAAATCACAAAAATATAGCTGAGATCGCGCACGTTTTATTCAATTTTTGGCATAAACATTTATTTTGATTTTGAAACTTTCTATTCTAAAGTTTGTTTTGTTCCCGCACACGTAAAGATGGGTTAGTTTACATCGTCCTTTTTAAGACGTTGCTAAAGTGATTGAGATATGAGCCCACGAAAACAACGCCCTCTTCTAGCTAGTTTATGGATGATTGGAGTACTGGTATCTCTTTCTGGAATGGCAGTAGCCGGCCGTGAACTTTCTTCTGAACTAAATGCCTTCCAAATATCTTTCGCTCGGAGCCTTTTCTGTCTAATGACGTTGATAATAATCTTGTGCTTTATTGGATTTAATAAGGTAAAAACAACGAAGCTGAAATTGCATCTCTTAAGAAATACTATTCATTTTGGCGGCCAAACTGGCTGGCTCTACGGTGTTGCCTTCCTGCCGCTTGCTGAAGTTTTTGCCATAGAATTCACAGCTCCGATTTGGACGGCTCTTTTAGCAGTAATTTTTTTAAAAGAACCTTTAACAAACTATCGAACATTAAGTATTTTTTTGGGGTTTGCAGGTGTTATGATTATTCTTAGACCGGGGATTAATATAATACAACCAGCAGCGTTGGTCGTGCTTTTTGCAACTTTCTGCTTTGCCTCGACATATGTCTTCACTCGGCATATGTCTAACACGGAGTCACCGCTAACCATTATTTTTTATATGAACCTTATACAGCTACCTATTGGGCTGCTTACTTCTCTACATGATTGGAATTACCCATCAATGCAAAGTTGGCCCTGGGTGTTATTACTTGGCTTGACCGGTCTTGGATCGCATTTCTGTTTTGCTCATGCCTTTCGACATGCTGATGCAATCGTAGTAACTCCGCTAGATTTCTTTCGTTTACCTTTAATAGCATTAATTGGATGGACATTTTATAATGAGTCATGGGACTTACTAATCTTTTTAGGTGGGACTATTATATTTTCTGGAAACTTACTTAACTTATGGACTGAGCATAGAGTGGCGAAAGCCCCTAAAAATAAGAATTTGGCGAAGTAGCGTTTTTTGGACCTGAAAAACTTATGACTCAAAAAAATTTTTGGACAATTGCTCCAACAAAGACTTGTTCTTAGGGCGACCAATAGGCTTTAATTATAAAAAATGACTCTAAAGTTAATGATCCGTAAATTTATTAAGAAATATTAGGAAATTTCTGATGCCTTTTGAAATTCTTGCTCTTCACGGTGATACTTGGCAAATCGAAGCTACCGTTAACAAAAAGTCTGAAATCGAAGAGATTGCAACTCAAATACTTGGGGAGTCTGGCGTTAGCGGCGTTCGGGTAGTCCAAGATAGTGTTTTAATTGAAAAATCTATCAACGACTTAGAAGAAGAAGATTTCGTATTTGAAAAAATAAAGGAGGCTGTACAGGAAAAAATCTTCGTTGGTGAAATTGATAGTGCTCCCAACTGCGAAGCGGCAGACGACCTTTTGAAACCCGATGCGCTCAAAACACTCAACCGTCTTTTCCGGAAATATCTGGATAAAAATGATATTACCGCTATGGAGGTTATTCATAATGGTAAAGAAATAAAGCGCTTGAATGATGCTGATACTCTGGTGCCCTCAGCGGTAGGCAAAGTAGCTAAAATCCAATCAGAAAACAGCGACGTGAGTTCAAACGAAAGACGGGATATTTTATTTGAATTCATGCAAGAGATAACCAACAAGGCAAATCAAGCTGAGGAAAGAGGCTTGCCTGCAATCAAAAAAACCAGCTTTAAGGAGGCAATTTCAGCGTTAAAGGAAACCGCCTCAGAAGGAGATCAGCAATATTTATTAAATGTTATCATAGCGAAAGAACTGATAGATACGCGGAGTTATTGGGGTAAATTGCTTCAGACTATTCGTTGGGCATCTGATCTAGATGATTCGGCAGTTGAAGCGGTTCTTGATCGATTTGTTGCTGATATTTTAGCGAACAATTCCGTGATCCAGGACTTACTAGGCGACCAGTTAGATCTGGGAAGTGCCATAATTGAAATGCTGGACTTGGGATCCGGTTCTTTAGAAACTGGTGATATCGAGGAACTCCAAGAGGAAGGAATTGAGTGGACAAAGGCGAAACTCAACCAAATAATGTCCCGACCAACATTTACAGTTAGTCAATTAATATTACTCGAACGAGCGGAGCAGCAAATTGCTGGGTCCGGGAATTTGTCCAAAGAGGGCGAGACTGGAGAAAATGAGCGTTTTAACGCAATTTTGGATAGAGTAATAACCAAGGACGAAGTCTTAGGTGGGTCTCAAATGACGGAAGCATTAACTGAACGTCAAACCCGACTCATCAACAAGGGTGGATTAACAGGTCTAAAAGAGGCGATAAATACTCTTATTCCATCGTTGAGGTCTCCGGCGCGCAAAACAGCATTTCTTCTTTCAATAGCCAACAGCAAGATGGCTGAGGAAAAGCTTGAGGAATTCATCCAAGAACACATAGAGATGCTCTTAGTTAAACCATCGTCAATAAATGGCATGGTTAGTTCTGACCTACCGCCAAACAAGAAGATGGAACAAATTACTTCTAGTTTTTACCAAATAGAAAAGTCTCAGTTAGATCAGGAATTAAAGGATAAAATAACAGCGAGACTTGATGATATTTTAGCCTCGTATTTAGAAGAATCAAAAATTATTGAGAAGATAGATAACCCGAGTCGGCCAATGCACTTAAGGGCTATGATGCTTGTTGGCATGTGCCAATCCGAGATGCTGCCAAAAGGAAAGGCATCAAACATTGCACGTGACGTTATAACCGAGCACTTAAAAAAACCGAATTTCAATACAGAATTAGTTGCGCAAGTCGATGAAGCCGAGAAAGACAAGGTAATGGAAAGGTTTCAATCACAATTAAAACGCGCTGGAATATCCAATTAGTAGCTGGAACGGCCTAATTACTAGAAAAATTTCAACCGGGTCTTTGTGCCTATATTTGTTTAGTGGAGCGGTAAGTATTTTATTAGTTGGATAAAAATTTATTAATAGCCGCGTTATAAACCAATGGCTCTTCAAAATATGCGGCATGCCCGCTATTTCCAAATTCGATATGTTGCACGTTAGAAATGTGAGCTACCATTTCGGTAGACCGTGTTGGCGCTACTATCTTATCGTGGCGACCAGTAAAAATTAAAACTGGTTTAGTAAAACCTTTTAAAAATTTACTAGTATCTGAATAGTTTAATACCTCACAAGCTGCTAAGAGTCCCGACTTTTTGACCTCGGATGCTATACTTGCAACCTCTTGGAAAACTTTTCTGGATGTTGTATCAGCCAACATTGATTTTGCTCTGGCCTCACCGAATTCCTCAGGCGACATTGATGTAATCTCATCCAAACGCGAAATATATCCTGCTTGCAATGGTCTACCCACACGCTCCCCGTGCCCCATAAAAGTGCTTGATAAAATTAATTTATCAACCTTGATGCCCCCCAAACCCACCATTCCTTGGGCAATCACTCCTCCCATGGAGTGACCAAGGACATTCGCGCGTTTAACCTTTAGGGCGCCGAGCAAACCTGTTGCTGTCGTTACGTAGTCTGAAAGAGTACTTTTCCGTAATTTGCTGTTCCCATACCCAGGCGCATCCCACGCAATTAATCTAAATTTTGAAGTTAATTCCCTAAATTGCTCTCTCCACGAACGAGAATTACCGCCTATACCGTGCATCAAGAATAAAGTGGGTCCAGAACCTTCGTCTATAAAAGATACGGCTTCCCCGTTCACTTCTAAGGTTTTATGGGCAAACTCTCTAATTTCGCTCATCATCTCCTCAACAAAACTTCTATGCAACTTTATTCCTAAAACACAACTACACAAGCTTTAACTTACTTAGCAATAAGCAGATCTTTTTGGCTCTACCACTCATTGCGACGTGCAAGTTCACCGAGCGAAATTGATTTAATAGGAGGTTGGATGATTTATTACCCCAGGCTGCATATTCGTGCATCCCGTCACTTTTTGATTGAACCCAAACCAAAATTTCCCCTCGAAGCGCGGAAAGCAATATCACCCTCGTCCAGCATTATGACATAGGTGCCCGACCGCCGAAGCCCATAAGAAACACTAGCTCCAACTAGCCCACCTCCTATAATTAATAAAATCAGACGATATCTAGATTATTCTCTATGTTTGATTTTACACCTAAGAATTCACCTAAAGCGGGTAAGTTCGTTAATTACACCACTTGAAAATCCCACAATTAATCTTTCTTGCGTTTCGAAAATAGGCCTTTTCATTAATGTTGGTTTTTCCAAGATAATTCTGACCAAGTCTGACGTTTCAAAATTTTCTTTCAATTCATCGGGCAGAGCTCGCCACGTTGTGCCTCGCCGATTTATAAGCTTGTGTTCTCCAACATTTTCAATCCACCTCTTTATGTCTTCAACCGTGAGCGCCTGTTTACGAAAATCTATAAATTCAAAGTCTATTTCCTTTTTCGCTAGCCACTTTTTTGCTTCTCTACATTTGTCACAATTCGAGATACCAAAAACCCGTATCATTTTTCCAAATTTCTCCTGATTAAAATTCATCAACGATGCTGAGTATAGCTTCGACCGTTGACCTTCCTAATGCCATGCTCCTTGCCGGCGACCAGCCATATTTTTCATCAGGAGCATTTTTTGCATCTTTGAATGGCATTTCTAAAGTCATTGCTACTGCTCCATGATAAGCTGAGAAGTATCCTGTCGCGGTTGTCTTCATCCCTTTCCCAGGTTGTACCTTCGGATAACCATAGGTGGTTTGAAAATCGCCGTTGAACTTTGCTAGGTTATTACGATAAGCATCCAGCAGTTCAAGTTGTTTCGCGCTAGCCTCCGCTATGCCCTCAAATCCAGCAATAAAGTTATAGGGTAGTCCCTCATCTCCGTGAACATCCAGACAAAACTTTATCTCTGTATCAATCATCATTTGCCGCGCATAATAAACTTCCGGGCTAGACTCTTTTTTTGGGTTTTCCCACTCTCTATTTAAATTGATCCCTTCCGCATTAACTCTAAGATTCCCAAGTGCACTTCCATCAGGATTCATATTTGGTATTGTGTAGATGGTTGCTTGTTCCAATAGCGATCGAGCAGCACCGTCGCTTTTATCCAGCAGACGAAGAAGAAGACCTTCCATAAACCACTCCGCCATGGTCTCGCCTGGATGTTGTCGTGCTATTATCCAAAATACCGGTTTCCTTCTAGCTTCATCATCAAATTTCAAGACCTCTAGCGGCTGCCCTCTTGTAGTAAAACCAGGAACCAATAAAGAAACGTCTGGTTCCGCCTGACATTTTGCCACAAGATTAGCGTGTCTGTCAGAAGGGTACATTGCGAAATATGAAAGATATTCGGCGTCAGAATCAGGCGTTATTTTTATCTCGAGAATGCCATTTTTAAAGGAAGTAGGAACTCTATGCCAATCACATTTGTTTGAAGATTTCACAGCCCTATAATCTTCCCAGCCTGACGGAAAGCTGGCCTGAGCAGCATTTAATATTTTCAACACACACGGTTTATTTCGCGCTCCAATTAAGCGAAACGCAAACCACTGAAAGAAATCAGATTTTGTATCTTTCCTTATTTTTAGCTTTATGTCGTCAAAACTACTCGCATCAACAACTTCTATATTACCTCCCTCGAAGGAGGAATCTATCAACACCATCATCTCTCCAGACCAAAGTGAATGTGAAAAATAACATATAACCTGATTGGGAAATCAATTGGCAAAGTCAGGTTCGTTTGCTTCGACTAAACGTCTCATGCCTTCAAAATGCTCGAGGTTCTTACCCTCTCTAGCTAGCCGGCCCATGTCAGAAGCAACTTCTTCCGGGATAAGCTGCATTTCCCCACCACCTGAGGCCGCCAAAAGTTGATACATGCATGCTCTTTCTAATTGATAGGCATCAAGATATGCCCTAGCAACGGAGTTTCCAACAATCATTGCACCATGATTACGCATCATCAAAATACGTTTTTGGCCAAGAACCTCAGCCATATGTTCACCTTCGGACTCATCGTTCAAAACACCGTCATAAACTTCATAATAAACAACATCATCGTGAAAGCCTGCAGCCTGTTGAGAACTCCTCGTTTCCAAGACCATATCCTTTCTAATTGACATTGCTGTGATATAGGGAGCGTGAACATGTATCACGCACTTTGCATCTGGTCGCGCCTTGTGGACAGGGTGATGTATTATCCAGCCTGCCCGAATGGGCGGGCGGTCTCCCGAAATTAACTCACCCTTTGGAGACATTAAGGCAAGGTTGCTTGCTGTAACCTGGCTCCAGTGCGTATGTCCTGGGCTTATCAATATGTTATCGGGTTCATCTGGAGAGGTTAAACTTATATGATTCCAGACCCCCTCATTTAATTCATGCATCACAGCTAATCTATGTGCGGCTGCTACATCCAGCCGAGCCTGTCTCTCTGCAGAGTTCTGCATTTCTATTCCCCTTCATAAAACCATAAAATCAGTAAAACCGTATAAGGTTAAGTATTTAACTAGTATTCGTTATACAACCAGAGACTGCCGTACCGAACCGCACCTATGAAAATTTAACCCCCATCTTTAAAAACCTTTTTTTAGCGATGCTAATATCTTAATGTAGAAGGCGAAATACACAAACGCTTAACAACAGATTTTTAGGCTATAGATTTATATATGATAGAAAAAAGGGAAAAAGCGCAACCGAGAAGCTTAACGCTTAAGGAGAATAACTACTCGTTTTTTAGTCTTGCAAAAAATGCGTTTTCTAAACACAAGAACTGGCCGCAAGCCTGGCGATCAACAGAACCAAAGCCAGAGTACGACGTTATAGTTGTTGGTGCTGGAGGCCACGGATTAGCCACAGCGTACTATCTCGCAAAAGAACACGGCAGCAAAAATATAGCGGTTATCGATAAAGGATGGTTAGGAGGCGGCAACACTGGCAGGAATACTACTATCATCCGCTCTAATTATATGTGGGATGAGAGTGCTGGTATTTATGAGCATTCGCTTAAACTTTGGGAAACACTCAGCCATGAGCTAAATTTTAATACGATGTTTAGCCAAAGAGGTGTTTTGACCCTAGCGCATACAGAACATGAACTAAAAGAAATGACACGCCGCGTCGAAGCAATTCGCTTAAATGGGATCGACTCAGAAGTCCTAAACCCCCGTGCTATCAAACAGATTGTACCAATAATAGATATCAATCCACAATTAAGGTACCCAGTCATGGGTGGCTTCATTCAACGACGCGGAGGAACTGCTCGCCATGATGCAGTAGCATGGGGATATGCGCGAGCAGCAGACCAACTCGGTGTAGACATTATTCAGAATTGTGAAGTAACGGGCTTTAATATAAAAAAGGGAACAATAACGGCAGTAAAAACTGTCAAAGGAGAGATTAAAGCCAACAAGGTAGCTTGTGTTGTTGCCGGCCACGCTGGCGTTATTGCCGAGATGGCAGGTTTTAGACTTCCAATTGACAGTCGTCCGCTGCAGGCCCTGGTTTCGGAACCAATCAAACCAATTCTTGATACAGTGATAATGTCAAACAGCGTTCACATGTACGTAAGTCAATCAGATAAGGGTGAACTAGTTCTCGGCGCAGGCGCAGATTCTTATAATTCCTACTCACAGCGCGGTAGCCTGAACATAATAGAAGGCATGCTTGCGGCGGCGGTAGAACTTTTTCCAGTATTCTCACGTCTCCGCATGTTGAGATCATGGGGAGGAATAGTCGATACATGCCCGGACGCATCGCCAATTATTTCGAAAACACCTGTTAAAAATCTCTACTTCAATTGTGGATGGGGAACCGGAGGATTCAAAGCCACACCCGGTTCAGGTCATGTCTTTGCCGATCTTGTAGCTAAGGATGAACCAAATTCACTCGCAGCCCCCTTTTCCTTAGACCGATTCGTAGGTGGGTATCTGATAGATGAGCATGGGGCTGCTGGGGTAGCACATTAACGGAGGGAGTATATGCTGCATATAGAATGCCCTTGGTGCGGTTTTCGCGATGATGCTGAGTTTCACTATGGCGGAGAGGCCCATATTACTCGTCCTGATCCTTCAAAAACCTTAACGGACGAAAAGTTTTCCGAATATCTGTTCTTAAAGACCAATACGAAGGGACTGATATTAGAAAGGTGGTGCCATAGGTCCGGATGTCGTAGGTGGTTCAATGTGCTACGCAACACAATTACCAACGAAATTTTAGAAGTTTATCCCGTTACCGAGACACCAAGTTCCAAACAAGGTAAAGAAACATACGACAGAAACTGGCGGCGTATATCACCCTCAAAAAAGACTCCTAAAACGGATGAAGCAAAATGAGTTCCCAACGTTTCAGGTTGAAAGAAGCTGGCCGACTAGACAGAAATGCACCATTAAAATTCAAATTTGATGGGAAAATTTATGAAGGGTTTCGAGGCGACACTTTGTCTTCAGCCCTTCTTGCCAATGGCGTTCATTTGGTTGGCAGAAGCTTTAAATATCATAGACCACGAGGACACCTGGGTGTAGGCGCCGTGGAAGCAAACGCCCTTATCCAAGTTGGGGACGGGAATAGTACTGAACCAAATGTTCGGGCATCTCAAGTCGAAATATACGACGGGCTAGTCGCCTCGAGCCAAAATCGATGGCCTAGCCTTCTTTTCGATTTGGGCGTAGTAAACGATCTACTAGGAGGACTTATCCCGGCTGGTTTTTACTACAAGACTTTTATGTGGCCGCGCAAATGGTGGATGAAGTACGAGTATTTTATCAGACGCGCTGCTGGACTTGGCAAGGCCCCAACCGGTCGCGATCCAGATCGGTATGAAAAAATGCATGCTCATTGCGATGTTCTAATTGTAGGAGCTGGCCCGGCCGGCTTGGCAGCTGCACTTGCCGCAAGCAAAACAGGCGCCCGTGTCATTATTGCAGATGATCAGCAGACTTTTGGCGGCAGCCTTAATACGGACACAGATTGTTATATAAACGATAAAACCACGGTGGATTGGGGCAAAGATGTGGTAGCTACTTTAGAGGGCTTACCCGACGTCACCATGCTCCCAAACACCACTGTTTCTGGTTATTACGAACAGAACTATCTGACATTGCTAGAAACGACAAAACCCCATTTTTTTAAAAGTACAATACAACAAACACGACAACGGCTATGGAAAGTGCGGGCGAAACAGGTGATCTTGGCCACTGGTATGATTGAACGTCCGCTCTTGTTCGCGAACAACGACCGCCCCGGAATTATGCTCTCATCCGCGATACGAGAGTACATCAATAAATATGGCGTAACACCAGGCCAGAACCCTCTTATTTTCACAAACAATGACGACGCGTATCGGACCGCGATAACAATGCGGAAAAATAATATCAATGTGGCGGCTATTGTAGACATACGGGAAAATCCTGACAGCGAACTTTTTAGACAAGCTCAAGAGATGCAAATCCCAATCCATGTCGGCTCAGCGGTAGTAACGACCAAAGGTTACAATCGTATTAAATCAGCGACGATTATTAAGCTATCATCCGATGGGAAAACGCTGACTGGAGAGCGAAAAGTTTTAGAATGTGATTGCTTGGCTATGTCCGGAGGCTGGAACCCAGCAATACACCTTTTCTCGCAAAGCGGCGGCAGGGTTAAGTGGAACCATGAACTAGCTACCTTTATTCCAAGTGAAGCAACCCAAAACGTTTTAGCCATAGGAGGTTGCAATGGAACCGCTGACCTTGCTAAATCGCTTAAAGAAGGCTTGCAAGCAGGAGTTTCGGCAGCAAGATTGTCCGGAAACAAGGGGCATCCTCCTGCAATCCCATCTGTCCAAGAACCCAAACAATCTGAAACGCGGTTTGTTTTACCTATTCCAACACAAAAAAATAAACTTGTGGATGAGAAAGTCTTCATTGATTTCCAAAACGACGTAACACTAGCTGACATTCAACTGGCTTCAAGAGAGGGATATAATTCCGTTGAACACTTAAAACGTTACACAACAGTTGGAATGGGTACTGATCAAGGGAAGACTTCGAACGTAAATGCACTCATGCTTTTAAGTCAAATCCTAGACTGCGAACCAGAGCAGGTTGGCTATACAACGTTTAGACCACCATATGCTCCAACAACAATTGGTGCTTATGCAGGTCGAAATATTGGGAATTTATTTTCACCCGTGCGAACAACGGCAATAAACCCCTGGCATAAAGAAGCAGGTGCAAGATTTGAGCATGTAGGCCAATGGATGCGTGCCTGGTACTACCCGAAGGCAAACGAAACAATGCGACAAGCAGTAGACCGGGAGGTTAAAGCGGCTCGCACAAATATAGGAATTCTAGATGCCTCGACCCTAGGTAAAATCGACATACAAGGACCCGATGCAGCAGAATTTCTTAACCGTGTTTACACCAATGCCTGGCTGAAACTCCCACCCGGCACATCACGTTATGGGTTAATGTTGAAAGAAGATGGCATGGTAATGGATGATGGGGTGACGACCTGCATTAAGGAAAACCATTATCACATGACAACAACCACCGGCGGCGCTGCTAGCGTGTTAGAATGGCTTGAGGAATGGCTTCAGACCGAGTGGCCAAACCTTAAGGTCTATCTGACATCGGTGACGGAACAATGGGCCGTTGCCGCAATTTGCGGCCCAAAAAGCCGAGAATTACTTAAGGAATTATGCACGGATATAGATTTATCAGACAAAGCATTCCCTTTCATGGGATATAGGGAAGGAACTGTTGCCGGCATCAAAGCTAGAATATTTAGAATATCTTTTACCGGGGAATTAAGTTTTGAAATTAACGTGCCGCGGAGTTACGGATTATCTTTATGGGAAAAACTTTTAGACATAGGAAAAAAATATGAAATCTGTCCATATGGAACAGAGGCCATGCATGTCCTTCGAGCTGAAAAAGGTTTCATAATTGTTGGACAAGAAACTGATGGAACAGTAACACCAGTCGATCTAGGTATGGATTGGATTATCTCTAAAACAAAACCAGACTTTATTGGGAAGCGAGCCTTGTCTCGTAGGGACATAATTAAAGCAGATAGGAAACAATTAGTCGGACTATTAACCAATAACGCAACCGATATTCTTCCAGAAGGTTCTCAAATTGTCGAAGAAGTTCTGCCTAAACCTCCAATGTCAATGATAGGTCATGTCACATCGAGCTATTTTAGTCCAAATTGTGGACGCCCGATAGCGATGGCGCTGATCAAGTCCGGCAGAGATAGAATGGGACAAACTGTCCACATTCCTCTTAAAAATAAATCTATCGCCGCGACTATCACCGATGTAAATTTCTTAGATAATGTAAGCAAATAAAAATGGCTTCTAACGACAAAACGATTGGCTCCGCTACTAAGACCTCTCCTCTAGAAACCAAGCTTATTTTCAATAAAGGCCCTACTGATGCTGAAATTACACTGAAAGAAAATAAGCATGTGGGGAAAATGATACTAAGGGGGTCCCTAAGCGAGAAAAAATTTATCACCTCAACAAAAAAACATCTATCACAACAATTTCCGGCATCCCCTAACTCGTTTTATGACGACACCAAGGTTCGCGTCATTTGGCTAGGACCAGACGAGTGGCTGATCCTTACTGACGTAACAGAATTGGATTCTTTGAAGGACGATCTTACCCGAGCATTAATAAAATCACATTCTGCATTAGTTGATGTCTCAGACAACTCAACTATCATAGAAATAAAAGGACGATATTCACGTGAAATCCTTATGAAAGGTTGTTCACTAGATATCCATCCGAGCGTTTTCCAAACCGGATGCTCCGCCCAAACAGACCTTGGGTTGGCGAATATTATATTATTAAAAACAGCTGACGACCCCGTCTACCAGATTATTGTACGGGCAAGTTTTGCTAGCTATCTATGGGACTGGCTGGTAGATGCCGCGCACGAATTTAAGATACGAACAGAAAATTAGATCAGCGCTCTCCCTATAAAAAAACATAGTTTGAGCTATGAAATATGAAAAAAGAGCAGCATCAAATACGGCATGCATACCTTGAAGAATATGAGGGCGCATCTTTGGTAGCACTAGAAGCATACCAGTGTCTTGAGTTTATCTATCCACCTGGTTTATGGCCCAGTATGCAAAAAATGATTTCTGATGCCTCGCAGCTTAAAGTTGGAGGCGAGTTATTAGTAGCAATAACGAACGAGGGAATGTCTGGCTTAGTCGTATATCACGCGCCAAATTTAGATGGAAATAGATACTTCCCGCCGAACTGGGCCTCTGTAACGGTTTTAGCCGTTCTTCCTAAGTATCGTCGCAGTGGACTTGGGTCAAAACTCCTTCAGACCTGCTTAGATATAGCAAAAACCGATAGAGCCCACGTTTTGGCAGCTCTGTTGAATTCGCGTATGGTTGGTGCCAAAAGGGTTTTTGACAAAAATGGTTTTGCAGAAAGCGGTTGCAGTAGAATTATTTCTGGTCAAAAACATAACCAATACTCACTCATCCTTTAGTCTAATCCAAAATTTGAGCCTCTTAATAGTAAGGGTGTTTACAGCTATTTGTCTGCTATGCGATTCGCGTTCTCATCTTAGGATATTTATTTCAAAAATCATTTTTCGAAAACTTAAAACTATCGTGTGTTCGCAGAACAATATGATTAAAAATCAACTTCCAAACTCGTAATTTTCTAGTGGCGGGCAAGAACAAACAAGGTTACGGTCGCCAAATGCATTGTCTATTCTTTCGACAGGAGGCCAATACTTAAATTCGGGTTTGGTGGTCGATGGGAAAACTGCCTCTTTTCTTGAATACTTTCTATCCCATGTCGATTGAGTAATAGAATTTGCAGTATGAGGCGCAAACTTTAGTGGACTTTCGTCAACATTCAACTCTCCATTCTCAACTGCTTTAATCTCGTTACGAATAGTTGCCATTGCTTCTAAAAAACGATCTAACTCTGCTTTTGACTCGCTCTCCGTCGGCTCGATCATGAGCGTGCCAGCAACTGGAAAAGACATCGTTGGTGCGTGAAAACCGAAATCAACTAACCTTTTGGCTACATCCTCCACGTCTATCCCTGTCGTTTCTTTAATTTTACGAAGATCGATAATACACTCATGTGCCACGCATCCATTTGCGCCCGTGTATAGGACAGGGAAGTGCTTATTTATTTTTTTTTGCAATATAGTTTGCATTCAATATAGCAATCTGACTGGCAGAAAGCATACCGCGCGCACCCATCAGTGTGATGTAAACCCAGGAAATAGGCAGTATCCCAGCACTTCCCCATGGAGCTGCACTTATTGGACCAACTTTATAATTTTCAGAGTGTCCAAACCTATGTCCAGGCAGAAATGGTGCAAGATGTTCCGCCACCGCGACAGGCCCTACTCCCGGTCCTCCTCCTCCATGCGGGATACAGAAAGTTTTATGCAAATTTAAATGACTTACATCCGCTCCGAACCTACCAGGTTGGCATAGCCCAACCATTGCATTTAAGTTAGCTCCATCTACGTATACCTGCCCACCGGCATTATGTACTATTTCACAAACCTCTTTTATCCCGTCCTCAAAAACACCATGAGTTGATGGGTAAGTTACCATGATAGCCGCAAGTGATTTCTTATATTCATCCGTTTTTTCACGAAGATCCGCTATATCAATGTTTCCAGAACTGTCGCAATTCACAACAACCACCTTCATACCGCACATTGTCGCGGAAGCTGGGTTGGTACCATGAGCCGAACTAGGAATTAAGCAAATATCTCTTTCTACATTACCTCTGCTCCTATGATAAGCTCGAATAGCAAGTAGACCAGCATATTCACCCTGAGATCCCGCATTCGGCTGAAGCGATACAGCTGCATAACCGGTACAAATACACAGCATCCGTTCTAATTCAGCTATCATTTCGATATAACCCTCCACTTGATCTTTTGGCGCGAAGGGGTGTATTTTGCTAAATTCTGGCCATGTTATGGGGATCATTTCCGTAGTCGCATTTAATTTCATTGTGCAGGAGCCTAGCGGGATCATTGATCGATCAAGTGCAATATCTTTATCGGACAACCTCCTAATATACCTAAGCATTTCAGTTTCAGAGTGATAGCTGTTAAAAGTAGGATGTGTTAAAAATTCTGTTTTACGCTCTAAAGCTGAAGGTATTGCTGATCCAACCTTGCTTGCCAATATTGACTCAAAAGATGGCTGCTGCACGCTGTCAAATGCCATAAGAGACCAAAGACGTTCTATGAGCTCCCTATCACAAGTTTCGTCAATTGAAATACCTACCTTGTCATCAAACGCCCTAAGGTTAATTCCCTCTACCCGTGCAGCTTCTAAAACTGAGTGGGTCCAATCCTCAGTCTTTACGATGATGGTATCAAAAAATGCGGCTGTCTCGATGGTATAGCCAAGTTGCTTAATCCCCTCGGCTAGGATCTTTGCAAGAATATTTACTCTTTTAGCAATTTTCAAAATGCCATCCGGGCCATGGTAAACGGCATACATTGAGGCTAGGATTGCGAGTAAAACTTGCGCCGTACAAATATTGCTTGTTGCTTTCTCCCGTCGAATATGTTGCTCCCTCGTCTGGAGAGCCAATCGTAAGGCAACATCACCGTTAGCATCCTGCGAAACTCCAACGATGCGACCAGGGATAGACCGCTTATATTCCTCGCGTGTAGCAAAAAAAGCAGCATGCGGTCCACCAAAACCAAGGGGAACTCCAAATCGTTGACTAGAACCAACAACAACATCTGCTCCCCATTCCCCTGGGGGTTTAAGAAGTGCAAGTGATAACAAGTCCGCGGCTACAATAGTCATGCCACCATTAGATTTTATATCTTTTGTTAACTGTGAATAATCTTGGATTCCTCCATTAGTAGAGGGATATTGTAGCAAAACAGCGAAAGCCTGATTTAAAAGATTTTCTTGTTCATCGCCAATTACTACCCTGATCCCGATTGGTTCAGCTCTGGTCTGAATAACGTCAATGATTTGTGGGTGGCATGAATTAGAAACAAAAATTACATCACTCTGGGATTTGGTGATCTTATGACAAAAGACCATGGCCTCCGCTGCTGCAGTTGCCTCATCTAAAAGTGAGGCGTTGGCCATTTCCATCCCAGTTAAATCACAAACCATCGTTTGGAAATTGAGCAATGCCTCAAGTCTGCCTTGTGATATTTCTGGCTGATATGGTGTATAAGCAGTGTACCATGCAGGGTTTTCTAAAATATTTCTCTGGATTACGCTTGGTGTAATTGTGGGATAGTATCCGGTACCAATGAGCGATCTGGTTGGTTTTATGCGGTCCGCGAAAGTTCGAAGTTTAGCTAAGGTTCGTTGTTCACTAACAGGGGCTGGCAATTCAAGAGGTAAATCAAGTTTAATATTCCCTGGGAGTGTGGCTTTCATGAGTTGTTCGATATCTTGAAAGCCCAGTTCATTAAGCATTTCTTTTTGATCTGCTATTGATGGTCCTATATGGCGCCTTATGAACTCGCCGTCACCATTGTCCAATATCTCGATATTATTGCCGCTATCCATTTGAATATCTTTCTAGTGTAAAACGCTTAAAGACTATTTCAGTTCTTGAATAAATTTGTTGTATGCCTCTTCATCCATTAGTTCCTGAAGCTCTTCGGGAGCGTCGACTGTAATTTTAAAAACCCATCCTGATTTTGTTGGATCACTATTCAATGTCTCCGGGGCATCATCCAACAAGTCATTCCATTGAATTACAGTACCTGAAACTGGGGCAAAAATATCACTTGCGGCCTTAACAGACTCCACAACTGCAACGTCGTCATTGCGCGACACTTTTTCTTTCAACTTTGTGACCTCTGCAAAAACAATATCGCCAAGTTGCTCCTGGGCATATGATGTGATCCCCACTGTGCCAAGATCACCCTCTACTTCAATCCATTCATGTTCTTTCGAAAAATATGTTTTTGACATTTTGACGACCTCCCCAATTTTATTGCCGAAAATATTTCGTGTTAACAAAAGGCAAATCAACAATTTTCGCTGGTAAATATTTACCCCGAACTAAAAGCAAAACCTCTGTGCCAATCTTACTGAACAACTCTTCGACGTACCCCATAGCTATAGGTCGTTCAAGAGTTGGACTATAGCCACCACTAGTTATCGAGCCGATTTTCCTACCTCCATCTAAAATTATTTCACAACCTGCCCTCGCTGGTGCTTTACCTAACGGCAAAATACCAACCCGACGTTTTTTAATACCGCTTACAAGCTGTTCTTTAATTGGCCCAAAGCCCGGGAAATTACCCTCTTCGCGACGGCGCTTACTGATTACCCAACTCAGAGAAGCCTCGACAGGCGTCACATCTTTTGAAAGATCCTGACCATAAAGGCAGAGGCCAGCCTCTAAACGTAACGCATCACGTGCCCCTAAGCCAACCAAAGCTACATCTGGGTCATTCAGGAGTATTTCAGCAAATTTCCGCACATCTGACTTAGGAATAGAAACCTCAAAACCATCCTCGCCGGTGTACCCAGATCTACTTACGGTTATCGGAGAACCCAAAAATGTGAATTCAGCTGATTGCAGAAAAAAAAGTTTTTCAACACCGGGAACCAACTCATTCAAAATTTTTACCGACCCTGGTCCCTGAAGAGCTAGCAGAGCGCTTCCAGTCATTAATTCTATTTCACAGTCTAAATTTTCTTGTAATAGCTCTAAGCCAGCTACTTTTGATGCAGCGTTTAAAACAAGAAGAGCATATCCATCCCCTCTTGTAACGATTAAATCATCTAAAATACCCCCAGACTCATTTGTAAACACCGTATAACGCATAGCTCCCACTTCAAGACTTTGAAGATCGCTCGGGACTAGGCTTTCGAGATCCTTCAAGACACTTACACCTTTAAGACGAATCTGCCCCATGTGCGAGACATCAAAAAGACCAGATTTTGATCGCGTATGAAGGTGTTCGCCTTTAATGCCTAATTGATATTGCAGAGGCATACTGTACCCAGCGAACTCAACCATCGTTGCCCCATGCTCTTTATGGAACATCTCAAGCGGTGTCTTATCAAGCTTTATTTGGGGCATAATGACTCCCATATAAAAAGACTGATGATCTTCGCAAAAGCGAAAACTTTAGCCCCCTCTGTCGAAAACCTGAGAGATTAACCAATCTAAATCAAGACCGGCTTACACCGTCGGTGAGAGAGCTAATGCTCCCCACTTTCCAGAGGCTCCTCGCCTTAAAGTCCTTTTGCCTGAGAGTTTCCGGGGCGGTTGCTCCTTCGGCGGCAACGAAATGAGTAGATGTCGCTCTCTTCATTAAGGGTCTTTAGAGATTTAATTATCAACTGTAGCGATTAAATCCCTTCTCGAAAAGCATTCATTTAAAAAAAGGGGCTTGCGATTGATCGTTGCCTACAATTAATCTCGCAATTGTAATTAACTATTTAACAAATCGTTAGGCAATCACAGGTAATCAAATGTCTTGGGATAAAGAAATAAACGAGATTCTGAAGAAAAAAGAATTCGCTCTACAGCAAGGGGGTAAAGACAATGTCGAAAGACAACATTCCAGGGGTCTCCTTACAATCCGAGAACGCATTACTTTAATTTTAGACGATAATACCTTCGAAGAAATCGGACCCGGTGCAGGTGGAGCGGAAAGAGATAAAAACGGCGGCTTGATAAAATTCAATCCAGCAAATTTTGTGCTTGGATTTGGAAAAATTAATGGACGAGATTGTGTCATTGGCGGAGAAGATTTCACCGTGAAAGGTGGGTCGCCAACAGAGGCAGGCTTGCGCAAAAGCATTTACATTGAAGATTTAGCTATTCAAAATCTTGTACCTCTTGTGAGGCTTCATCAAGGAGGGGGAGGTAGTGTGACAGGGGCGTCCGGTAATACACAGGTCTCAACAAGCCCTGTGTATAACCCTCCCCGTTTTAAAACGGTTGCACAAACATTACAAGCGATACCAGTTGCAACGGCTGCATTAGGAGCAGTTGCCGGACTGCCTGCTGCCCGGCTTGTTGCCTCACACTTTTCAATTATGACAAAAAATAATAGTCAAGTTTTAATAGCAGGCCCGAAAGTAGTAGAGCGAGCGCTTGGCCAAAATGTTACAAAAGAAGATATGGGAGGCGCCCATATCCATACACGAAACGGTGTTGTAGACAACATTGCTGAAGATGAGACCGACGCACTAACCCAAATTAAAATTTTTCTTTCGTATCTTCCAAATAATGCTTGGGAGCTTCCCCCTCATGTTTCGACGTCTGATCCCTGTGATCGCAGTGACAATTTTCTTGCAGATATAGTCCCCCGTGATCGACGTAAAATTTACGACATGCGAAAAATAATCCAAAGCGTTTTTGACGAAGGGTCCATGTTTGAAATGTCCAAGGATTTTGCAAAAGGTCAAATTATTTGTTTTGCTAGGATTAACGGATACCCCGTCGGGATATTCGCAAATGATTGCAAATATAATGCGGGTTCAATGACCGCACATGGCTCACAAAAAGTAAAGAGATTTATAGAAACATGTGAGACATTCAACTTGCCCATAATAAGTTTCGTCGACGAACCTGGATTTATGATTGGTCCTGAGGCTGAGAAGGCTGCAACAATACGTCATGGGACCGATTTAGTTTTGAAGTCAGCCAACTGTAAACTGCCATGGGCATCAATAATTGTTAGAAAATCATTTGGTGTAGCAGCAGTTGCTCATTATGGTCCGAACGCCTTTGTACTAGCCTGGCCGTCTGCTGAAATGGGGGCTGTTCCCGTAGAGGGAGGAGTTGCTGTCGCATTCTCCAGAGAAATAGAAGCCCACCCGAACCCAGAACAGCGAAGAAAAGAATTAGAGGCCGAGATGTCTCATAGATATTCGTCAGTTCCTCGTGGTGAAGCACTTTCCGTACACGATCTTATTGACCCGCGGGACACTCGGCCTATGCTAACCCGATGGGTTGAAAGAGCGTATAGGGCTTTACCAAATATTGTTGCAAAAAAAAATAGAATTTGACTGAAAAAAAGTGAAGTGAGTCTGCTTTTAGCGTAATCCTCTATTATATCGAAGTTGAGATTTTGTTAATTCAAAACCTATTAAAATCTTATGTTTCCGCAAGTCAATATTGCCCGGTGATGGCATAAAAACCTCAACCTCTTGGGTATTTCTTGCTGTTTGGACACCATCCATAAAATTTACTGTGGTTTGGTAAACTTCTTTTGCTAAAATTAGCCCGTTAGGATCAATAGTTGCGACTAAATATTTTATATCAACATCTGTTGGTGTGTCGTACCTGGAAAGTTTAGAAGATAAATCAAATACTATTGAAATAGTGATACCTTCAGTACTCACCTTACACTTGGTGCCTAAACGGTGGATTTTTGAAGAGAATAAAATATCCGGCTTTGATTTATTATCAGCTCCTTCAATTACTGCAACCCTGTCAAGGTCACTGATTAGACCAACTGTAGGACAATAGTTCATTTCAGTTGAAGAGCTAGCACAGCCAAAACCCAGACAAATTATTAATATTTGAAGCAAGAATCTTGTAATTTTTTGCGGTGCCATATCATTAACCTAAAAATTTTTATCCAACTAGTTATAATTCAATTTCCAAAAAATAACTTTTGTAGTCTGGCGACAAACCTATATGGATGATAAACTAATATAAATTATTTATATCCTAATATAGGCTGGAAATTCACACCAAACTTTTATTAGCCGGTAAAATTCTTATGTACATGCTGAGAGATTAGGGATGCTTCGTTCAGATTTAAAGATTCGGCTTGCTGCTCCCCGCGGCTTTTGTGCTGGTGTTGATCGAGCCATTCAAATTGTCGAGAAATGCATAGAGAAACATGGTGTACCCGTATATGTGAGACACGAGATAGTCCATAACCAATTTGTAGTTCGGGCTCTTGAAGCAAAAGGGGCTATTTTTGTTGAAGAACTCGACCAAATTCCTGACGGATTCCCTGTAATATTTTCCGCCCATGGTGTTCCAAAATCAATTCCAGAGGAGGCGAACAAACGCGGACTATACTACGTTGATGCAACGTGTCCTTTAGTGAGCAAGGTTCATATCGGGGCAGAGCGTCATTACAAAGCTGGCAGACATATACTTCTCATTGGTCACTCTGGACATCCGGAGGTAATCGGCACCATGGGACAGCTTCCAAAAGGGGCTATCACACTAATTGAAACACCAGATGACGCACTAATCTTCTCGCCGCCCACAGAACAAGAAATCGCTTACATTACACAAACAACGTTATCAGTAGACGACACTCAAACGATTATCGATGTATTAAAAAAGCGTTTTCCAAACTTAATTGAACCTGCAAAACAAGATATATGCTATGCGACCACAAACCGGCAACAGGCAATTAAAGCTATAGCAACTAATTGTGATGCTTTAATTGTTATTGGTGCGCCCAACTCATCTAATTCCAGACGATTAGTGGAAGTAGCCGAGTTAAATGGCTGTAAAGAAGCACGACTCATCGGATGCGCCAGCGAAATTGACTGGGAATGGCTTCAGACCGCTAAAACACTTGGTGTCAGTGCTGGTGCCTCAGCGCCCGAGATATTAGTCGAAGAAGTCGTAGAGGCGTGCAAAAAAAGATTCAACGTCGAACTGGAAGAAGTTGAAATTGCACGTGAAACTGTTCACTTTAAATTACCTAGGCAATTAGTTGTTTAATGGCTGTTTATACACACCTGTCAGATACAGAAATCAGAAAATTTCTGACCGAATATGATATTGGCCAGTTATTGAATTTTTCCGAAATCGCCGAAGGCGTCGAAAATTCGAATTTTCTCCTCACCACAAGTAAGAATAAGTACATTCTTACTCTTTACGAAAAACGCGTCGACCCTCATGATCTACCATTCTTTCTTGAATTACTATCTCATTTGGCTAGTGCGGGGCTCTCCTGCCCCCTACCCGTCGAAGGTACAGATGGTAAGGCTTTGCGAACACTTTGTGGAAAACCCGCCGCTATTGTGACATATCTACAAGGTAGCTGGCCAAGACAAACCACTTCCAATCACTGTAAGGCGTTGGGTTCGACCATGGCTATTATGCATGAGTTTGGCAAAAGTTTCCAAGGCACCCGCACAAATGCATTAACACTTACTGCTTGGCGACCGTTATTGGATTCATGTAGGCTCCCCGAACGAGAAATTTATATAACTCTATTTAATGAACTTAATCGAGAATTGAACTGGCTAGAAGCAAACTGGCCTAAAAGCCTGCCCTCTGGGATTATACATGCTGATCTCTTCCCTGATAATGTGTTTTTCAAAAACAATGACTTATCTGGAGTTATCGACTTTTACTTCGCGTGTAATGACTTTTTGGCTTACGACATAGCTGTTTGCATTAATGCTTGGTGTTTTGATGAAAATGAACTTTTCAATCTAAAAAAGTCACATTGTATTTTATCTGCATATAACGAGAGGCGCGCTTTGTCCAAGGAGGAGATTGATTCCCTGCCTGTGTTAATTAGAGGTAGCGCCATTCGATTTTTACTAACGAGACTTTACGACTGGTTGAATCATCCAAAAGATGCATTGGTGAAGCCAAAGGATCCAATGAGCTATTTGAAAAAACTCCGGTTTCATCAGCAGGTCAGTGATGCATCAAGTTACGGTGCGGAAATATGAAAAAAGTTTTTATTTTTACCGACGGCGCTTGCAGTGGAAATCCGGGTCCAGGAGGATGGGGCGCTATACTTCGTTATAAGCAGAACGAAAAAGAGCTATCTGGAGGAGAAATTTTAACCACTAATAATCGAATGGAGCTGATGGCAGCAATTTCTGCACTTGAGGCTCTAACTAAACCTATCAAGGTCAGCTTATACACAGATAGTATATATTTGAAAGACGGTATCACAAAATGGATACACACGTGGAAAGACCGCGAATGGAAAACGGCCGGTAAGAAGCCAGTGAAAAATAAAGATTTATGGATACGTCTCGAAGCGGCGATGAAAATTCACGAAATAGAGTGGTGCTGGATAAAGGGTCACGCTGGACATATTGAAAATGAGAGAGCAGACAAATTAGCCAGGGATGCTATCCCTGCCTAACTTAGGCTAGAAACGGTCGTGTACTAGAGGCCCCTACAAGGGGATATTATCATGCTTTTTCCAAGGGTTTTCTAGTTGTTTATTGCGAAGCATCATAAATGCCCTCGCGATACGACTACGTGTATTTTGGGGCATGATGACATCGTCAATATACCCCCTAGCGCTAGCTGCTGAAGGATTTGCAAATTTTTCGCTATATTCGGCTGTACGGTTTGCAATCTTCTCTTGATCCCCCAAATCTCCCCTAAAAATTATCTCTACAGCGCCTTTTGCTCCCATAACAGCGATCTCTGCAGTTGGCCAAGCAAAGTTAACGTCTCCTCTGAGGTGTTTTGAGCTCATAACATCGTATGCCCCGCCATATGCCTTCCGCGTAATAACTGTAACTTTTGGAATTGTTGCCTCCGCGTAAGCAAAGAGCAGTTTGGCACCATGTTTAATAATGCCCCCATACTCTTGTTGGGTGCCAGGAAGAAAGCCCGGAACGTCAACTAAAGTGAGGATTGGGATATTAAAGCAATCACAAAATCGAACAAATCTTGCGGCTTTTTTAGATGAGTCTATATCGAGACAACCAGCCAGAACCATAGGTTGATTAGCTATAATACCAATAGTTGATCCCTGCACACGTGCGAAGCCGATGATAATATTCGCCGCAAAATTTGGTTGCAGCTCAAAGAAATCACCTTCATCTATAATTTTTACGATTAACTCCTTCATATCGTAAGGCTTGTTGGCATTTTTAGGGACCAAAGTGTTGAGAGAAGACTCTGATCTTTCTATTGGATCAGTTGTTTTCCACTCTGGTGCTTTCTCTCGGTTCGAGGCAGGCAGAAAATCTATAAACCGCCGCAACTGCAGTAACGCTTCGACGTCATTTTCAAAAGCATGGTCAGCAACACCAGATTTGCTGGAGTGTGTAATAGCACCTCCAAGTTCCTCATGTGAGACGGTTTCGTGCGTAACCGTTTTTACAACATCCGGCCCTGTGACGAACATATAAGAACTATCTTCAACCATGAAAATAAAGTCTGTCATGGCGGGCGAATAAACTGCTCCCCCAGCGCAGGGACCCATAATCATAGAGATTTGTGGAACAACCCCCGAGGCTAATACATTCCTTTGGAAAACTTCTGCATAACCACCCAGTGATGCTACTCCCTCTTGAATTCTAGCCCCTCCAGAGTCATTTAGACCAATTACTGGTGCACCAACCTTAATAGCTTGGTCCATTATTTTACAAATCTTTTCGGCATGCGCCTCTGATAAAGCCCCGCCAAACACTGTAAAATCTTGGCTAAAGACGAAGCACAAGCGGCCGTTAATTGTGCCAAATCCTGTTACAACTCCATCACCAGGTATCTTTTCTTTCTCCATCCCAAAGTCATTGCAGCGATGCTCTACAAACATATCCCATTCTTCAAAAGACCCTTCATCATAGAGAATTTCAATCCTTTCACGAGCGGTCAATTTTCCCTTGGCGTGCTGAG
>CACOPQ010000018.1 GCA_902629125.1 uncultured Alphaproteobacteria bacterium | reverse complement strand
CAAATCGATCAACTAGCACCCCTGTAACAATAGACATAGCAACCTGACAAACTGCGTAAATAGAAAAACAGGATGCATAAAACCCAAGATTCCAGCCTTTAACGTCAGTTAGGTGTACTTGATGAAAATTCAAACCAGTTATTATGAATGCAGATGACATTAGCGCCGCCATAGACAAAAAAAACCTTATATCTCTAAGCACGTCACCGCGTGTCCACTGTTTCGTGACATGACTATCGCTTCTCTTATTGTGAGGCACGTCACGTGCCAAAAACTTTAGGTGCCGTTGTTTATGTCCTTTCAATAACCAAAGTAATAAGAATGGGGCAGTCACAAACAAAAAAATAGCGCTTGTAGCCCAGACCTCCCGCCAGGCCACTAAAGTCAATACCAACACGGAAGCGAATGGAAAAATAGCCTGACCACTAGGAAATCCCAAAGCCGCGAGGCTTACGGCTTTTCCCCTGCTAAAGTCGTCAAAGTATCTGGCCATTGTAACTGTTGCGGCTTGACTTAATAAGCCTTGCCCCATCAACCGAAGTAGGAAAATAGCCAATACTAATGTGATTACGCCATGAGCCACGGACATCAACAAGCAAGCACCAGCTAGCCCTAGGCATAGACAAACAGCGTAAAACCTCAAATCTACTCGGTCTATTATTTTACCTAACCAGATAAGAATAAAACCACTCGAGAGTGTTCCAAAAGCATATATGTTCCCAAAATCCCCATGGCTGAGGTTAAAAGTTGCTCTTAATTCCCCACTGTACATTGCTATGTAGAACGTTTGACCAAATGTTGATAAGAGCGCTGCTAAGTAACCAAAACCAATGAATCGTAAGTTTTGTTTTAAGAAATATAGATAATACAATACGACTTCCTTAACTTCGCCAATTAAGGGTCTGTAGCTTTACCGGATTAACAAATGGTTCTTTATTTTTTACAGCCTCGCCATAGGATATTTTGAATAGAAAATACAACCTGTCTTGAACGTCCGCATCATTAATAAAGATCAAGTTCGGTTTGTACTGTAAACCTCTCTGCTGCTTTTCCACAATATCCCGTAAAGCAAAGGGTTGCCCCCCTTTTTGACGACCTCGTACTACGGGCTCACCAGGTAAATTTAATAATAAGAAATGCCTGGACTCCAGCTCATTAGAACAGGTTGAAAAGTACCAAATATCACTAAAAAAGCCGTCTTCTTGATTTGTGATCATAATTGTCGAAAGTGCCATCACGTACCAGAGCACGCAATAAGCTAAGCTAAAGATTTTTGCAAAGACATAATATAAATGTTTAAATAGTTAGTTTATCCCTGAATAGTCGAATAAACAAATGTCTCAAACCAATTGTTTATGCGATTAAAAGCAGCGGAAGCCCCCTCTGCGTCGCCTTGGGCTATAGCTTTCGCCGCCTCTGAATGCAGGCGCGGAGCAAGTCCAATGTCAGTTGATTCTCCATGATGCGCAAACCAAAAACGCCTTGTCAGTGGTTGTATTAAACGACACATTTTTCTTGCATGTTCGTTACCCATAGCCAACATACATAAATTGTTAAATTCACTGTCTAATCTTATTTGAGCAACGCTATCATTACTTGTACTTACACCATCAAATTCTTCCGCCAGTCTTGAGAATTCGTGTTTTTGCGCAGATGTCGCTCTTGAAGCCGCAGCCCTTGCTACTGCGATGTCCAAACTTCGACTAACTTCAAGTAAGCGCAAAACTGAAAGAGCGTCTACTTCAGATACTTTTATGCCCCGCCGCGGCAGCACGCTTAGAAGACCAGCTGTCGCCAGGTGTTGGATAGCTTCTCTAACGGGAGTTCTTCCGATGCCGATAGAGTCAGCCAGTTCCCTTTCAGTAACAAATATCCCAGGTTTAAACTCCAACCTGACAATTTTATCTTCTAGCCTATGATAAGCTAGTTCTTTGAGACTATCTGTTGCCTGCGGTTTTGATAATTCGATGTCTAAGGCGATTGATCTATAAAAGTCCATGCGAAAGAATGTTTCCTTTTAGTACATTTTAGTGTTGTTATTTTAGAATAACTTCAACTTTATACTAACAACGTGCCGTAACCTATTTGAAGTGAATGTTTAGAGAACTCTGCCGATAATACATCTCTAAAACAAATGGCTTATATGTGATAATTAATAAACTGTTAATTCACCTACAACGGTTGTTCGATGCATTATCCGTTTTTGATTTCTATCCCAAGGCCGCCCTCTATGCAGGACAGTACGGTTATCCCAAATAAGTAGGTCATCCTTTTTCCAAGAATGTGAGTAAACAAAATCTGGGTGGGTTATTTTCTCGTTCAACTCTGCTATAAGTTTTCTACTCTCTTCTAGGTCCCATCCTTCAATATAAGATGCATGAGCGCCCAGAAATAGATTTTTCTTCTTATGAACTGGGTTTTTTCTAACCATTGCCTGCCGAACTGGTGGAACTTCCGCCTTATCGTCATTTGTCAACAAGTTTGGATCAATTAAAGCGCGTGAATAGGCAAAATCATGCATACAAACTAAATCATCGAGTTCCATTTTTTTCTGATCGGCAAGGGAGCCGTAGGCGGCTCTCATAGATGCAAATTGTGTTTCACCGCCTATAGAGGGAACTTCCCTCCCTGAAAGCAAAGACATCAAAGCAGGCACTCGTTTAAATGAGCTATCTGTGTGCCACATCTGGTTACCAGTATTGAAGACCATCCTTTTGTCTTCAGGCGGAATAACTTTATTCTGTTGGTCAACATTGGATAAAACCGTCATCACAGTTCCACCACCTTCGGGGTTGGAGTTAACTGTGGTTTCTAAGGAACCAAACCGTTCAGAAAAACTAATTTGATCCTCGTCTGAAAGAAGTTGCCCTCTAAAAACAAGCACTGAATGTTCGTCAAATGCTTTTTTAACATCTATAAAATCACTTTCCGAGAGCTCGCGAAGACGCACATCACAATCTATTTCCGCTCCAATATGCTCAGTTATTTTTTTTATGGAGATGGCCATCAAAACCGTCGCAAAATTGCTTCAAAAAAAGATGTTGTCATTTGAAATGTAGTTCAGCACCACCGTAAATCGAGCAAAAAAAGACGTCTAGCAACTATAATACTTAAAAGAAAAACATCAGTTGCTTGATCTCAATGGTAAGTGCCTGCTACACCTTTAACCCATCAAAATCAAATATTGGCTTAAAATGACAGAGTTTGCTGTAGGAATTGATATTGGCGGGACATTCACTGACGTTGTAGCACTGGACTTAAAAACTGGTAAATACGCGACCGCAAAAGTTTTAACAACACCCGAGAACCCTCAACTTGGAGCAATCAACGGGGTTGACAAAATTTTAGAACAAATTGGAGACCCAACGCAAATCAAGAGACTTGTTCACGCTACGACATTGTTTAGCAATGCACTAATAGAGAGAACGGGTGCAAAGACTGGTCTAATAACTACAATGGGCTTCAAGGATACTCTCCAACTTGGTAGAGAACGGAAGTACGACATTTACGATCTTTTTCTAACTTATCCATCACCACTTGTTCCCCAGAATCTAAGATATGAAGTCAAGGAAAGAATAAGCTCAGATGGCGAAGTTCTTACGCCTCTAGATGAAAGAGATTTATTAAAATCGGCCAAAGAGCTCCAATCAAAAGGGGTTACCTCCATCGCGATCTCATTTCTGAATTCAAATGCTAACCCCAAGCATGAAAAAATTGCATCACAACTTTTAGCGAAAAATTTCCCCAACTTATCCTTAACGCTATCCTCTGACATTAGTCAGGAGAGTGGGGAATTTGAACGCACGTCTACTGCTACAATAAACGCCTATATAAAACCGTTAGCAGCCGATTATATACAAAAGTTGGGGCTAGCTCTTAAAAACAAAAGAATCCAGGCCCCTTTAATGCTTATGCTTTCAAATGGTGGGCTCACAAATACCTCGGAAGCGAAACATCGTCCCGTGGAGTTACTTGAGTCTGGCCCCGCAGGAGGCGCACTTTCCGCAGCGTTAATAGGCAAACTACAGAATGAAGAACGACTTATAGCTTTCGACATGGGCGGAACAACCGCAAAGATAGCCATTATTGATAACGGCCAACCTGAAATTTCATATTCTTTCGAGGCAGCAAGGGAGAGACGTTTTGCTCCAGGAAGTGGCCTGCCAGTGCGAATAACTACTGTTGAACTCGTC
The DNA here is from genome assembly GCA_902629125.1 of uncultured Alphaproteobacteria bacterium. Lineage (GTDB taxonomy): Bacteria > Pseudomonadota > Alphaproteobacteria > Thalassobaculales > Thalassobaculaceae. Next base: position 40,251 of record CACOPQ010000018.1, on the reverse strand, counting down.
GAGATTGGCGCTGGAGGTGGAAGCATTGCGACAAAAGACTCATTGAATTTGTTGAAGGTCGGCCCGCAAAGTGCTGGATCTATGCCCGGACCAATTTGCTATAATCAGGGAGGTGCCCAACCTACTGTAACTGATGCTGATCTGCAATTAGGTCACCTAAGCGTAGAAGGTTTCTCTGAGAGCTCATTAGACATTGACCCGGTTAAAACCTCCGTATCTTTGGACAGTTTTGGAACTGAATTTGATTTAGATGCGAATGACATTGCTTTGGGTATACATGACGTAGTTTGCGAAAATATGGCTCAAGCTGCTCAAATTCATTTGGCGCGTAAAGGAAGAGACCCAAGAGATTATTCCCTTTACGCCACTGGTGGTGCAGCACCAGTCCATGCTTGTGCAGTAGCAAAAAGACTGGGAATTAAGCGCGTTATAATTCCACCTGCAGCAGGCGTAGCATCTGCGCTAGGTTTAACCCTCGCCCCAGCAAGAGCTGACAAAAGCATTGCTATCTCCAGACCGTTAGCGAGCCTTGATGCCAATAAGATAGAAACAATATACGAAAGCCTCCAAGCCAGTGCGTCCGAAGTGGTACGGGCTTCTGTTCCAAAAAAAACAATCAAAATTCAATACCTTGCTGAACTTCGTTATTTGGGCCAGGGCGCTGTACTTGTTGTCGATATAACAAAGGCATTCACGAAGACTAAACCACACAAGTACATTAATGATGAGTTTCACAAACTTCACAAGGCTACGTACGGTAGAGCCTTTGAACATCATGCCATCGAGCTTATGACCGCAAGAGTGAATGCCTCGGCATCCACTACCAGAAATAATTTGCAGCCATCGGCACAGCCACAAAATCTTAAAAGGTCTAAAATTAAAAAGAGGAAAGTAAGACTTCCTAACTCCATAAAAAATTGCAACGTCAATGTCTATCGACGCGAAACCCTCTTAGCCGGAAAAGTAATACACGGCCCCGCAATAATTGAAGAAGGACAATCTACTACTGTTATACCCGAGAACACTAAGCTGACCGTTTCATCCCAAGGCGGTTTAGTTATTGAGATTTTAGACACAAAGAAATTGTGTAAGAAGTTGGAAACGGATCTAAACAACCCGATACATCTGGAAATACTATGGAATCAGCTCATCTCCGCAGTAGATGAGGCCGCCGCATCTCTACTACGATCAGCATTTTCCACTGTAGTTAGGGAATCTTATGATTTTTCTTGTGTCGTAACAGACGAGCAAGGGAACTCGCTGGTACAGGCTACTGACAGCATACCCTCATTTATTGGCACCTTGCCCGATACTGTAAAACATTTCATAAGAAGATTCCCAAGAGAAAAGTTATTTCCAGGTGATATTCTCATCACAAACGATCCACATATGGGAACTGGCCATCTCCCTGACATTTCCGTTTGTCGCCCAATTTTCAATGGTAAAAAAATTATAGGGTTTGCTGCCAGCACAGCCCACGCACCGGATATAGGCGGGAAAATACGGTCGCCAGAGCCGAGAGAGGTATTTGAAGAGGGACTTCAAATTCCACCTATGAAATTATACGAAAAGGGCGAAGTTAACGAAACATTGATGTCTATCATCCGTCAAAATGTTAGGGTCTCGGATCAGGTGGAGGGTGACTTAGAAGCCCAACTTGGCGCACTCTTTACAATAAACCAACGTATTCTGCAAATAACGGACACCTACCAGCTTAAAGACCTTTCAAAATTATCGAAAGTTATTTGTGAAAGAACGGAGCAAGCCGTCCGTTCTGCCATAAAGAGTTTACCAGACGGCGAGTATCGTTCTACTGTTAAAACCGATGGCTTAGCAGACTTACCAGTAGAAATAAAAGTGTTGGTTAAAATTACAGAAGACGAGCTGGTAGCAGATTTTTCAGGGTCCTCTAGTCAAGTCCATAAAGCAGTAAATTGTCCACTTTGTTACACACGAGCAATGACCAGCTACGCTATCAAGTCTGCTCTCGCACCTGAATTACCAAACAATGAGGGTGCCCTTAAACCATTAAATTTGCTAGCAGAACCCTCAAGTATTGTTAATCCTAGCCATCCAGCGTCAGTCGGAAGCCGGGTTTTAACAGGACACTTCATCCCAGCTTTGATAATGGATGCTATATCAGAAATAGCTCCTGAGAAAATACTTGCTGGATCGGGTTCGCCAATCTGGTGCGTTAATCTTAACGGTTACCAAGTCGATGGCACTAGAATAGCGGGTCTATTTTTCTTTAATGGTGGAATGGGGGCGTCTTCCTCTGGTGACGGCTTATCATGCACAAGCTGGCCCTCTAATATTTCCTCTACGCCAATTGAGGAGATAGAACAACGTTACCCTGTCAGATTCAAACAGCGCTCTTTACGCTCAAACTCTGGCGGCAATGGTGCATTCAAAGGTGGTGACGGTCAAACTGTCGAATTTCAATATATTGGAAAGAAACCAGGCGTCTTCGCATTCTTAGCCGAAAGAACACGGATCCCAGCTAGCGGAATTGTCGGTGGCGAGAATGGGGCTAGAGGCCGATTAGAGTTAAACGGAGGCCCCATTGACCCTAAATTACAGCATGTAGTTAATCCAGGAGATTATATTTTACTGGCGACTCCTGGCGGAGGTGGTTATGGAAAAACCTTTTCAAAAGATTGAAAAAAGTTAGATCTTCTTTTTGAAAGTAATCGGCAGCCTGTTACTTAGTATCATAAGAGCTTCCAGGGGAGAATTTTGTTGCCAAGCCGCAAATTCAACTAATTCAATTTTCTCAGGTCCCTTTCCGCCAACTAGAGTTATTTCGTCACCAATTTCTAGTTCGGTACCATCCTCAACTTCAAAAACAAGATGCTCAAGAGATACCCCCAAGACCTCGCGCCGTTTATCCTTAAAGAGGACTGCTGGTCGATTTTCTTCAACAATAGATGCGTTGCCATCGTGCAAACCAAATGGCACAACACCCGTTCTCGAACAAGTCCGATTCCTATGATACCCGCCCGATCCAGGACTTGGACCATCCCTGTGGTCGGCAACGTGGATAACGCGACTTTTAACTGAGTATAAGACTGGCAAGAATTCGTTCATGCTGGCGGGCGGCTCAGTTATGGATGATAGCCCGTATAAAACATGGCCAGGGCAAATAGCAGTGCATTTATCATCTAGGCCCATGATTAGTGCTGAACTTGCTAACGCCTGTGTTATAGGGATTACATGGCCTTTTTGTTCGATTTTTTCCAGCATTTCATAAAAAAGCGACAACCTTTTTCTTGTAAATTTCATACTAATATCGTCTTTGAAAGACAGATGTGTATAGAGCCCCTGCACCCAAAGGTTTGGCATATTTTTTATTTCTTCGAGAAAAGGTAAAGTGTTCGAAAGACTTATCCCTAGTCTACCCATACCACAGTCAACCTTGATAAAAATGGGATGTTGGTAATCGTCTTTGATAGCTTTGGCTGCAGCGGCTGCAGACCGCGCCCCAACTAAATCATAAATCGTTGGGATAAATCCCTCTTGGATAAGATTTTTCATGCCTCCCGGCAAAGTGCCGGCTAACATCAAAATTGGTGTTTCAACTCCTGCTAGACGTATTGCCTGAGCGTCTGAGAAGGATCCTGTCGCCAACATTTCAACACCTTCCCGTTCAAGCACTTGCGAGACTGGAATTATCCCGTGACCGTAAGCATTTGCCTTTACTGAGGCAATTATTTGAGTCCCCGGTGTTAAAGAATTTCTAACTAGACTTAGATTGTGGCTTAACGCTTCTGCGTCAAACTCTATCCATGTAGGGTGAGTTTCGTCTACAGCCCGGTTTTCAAAGGTATTATTAAAAATTGACTCAACCACCGGACTTAGTGAATTCCAAAACTGAGTCATATTTTGGCACTCTTAAAACCAAGCTGCTTTTCTTTCGCTCCAGCTCAAAATGCTCTGCCCCCTGAATGTCTAACTTCAATATATCTTTGGCACTTTCAAAAACCAAGGCACCAAATATCGCATCGCGTCCTTCGAGACTTGAAGCGAGTTGTCCATAACGCTCCTGATATTCGTCTTCTGAGTAGACGCTTATAAAGCCACCCCCGGGTATCTCTATACTTTTACCAAGTGACTTTTTAACAAAAGAAGTTCCGAGTAATTTACTATAGAGATCACCGGATTTAGCAGGATCTCTGGTCACAACAACTATTTCGCTCACTGCCTCTATACCGTTTTCGTGGCTCTGCCACTCCGGCCGCCAAACAAGTTCTGGGGTACCATGCTCACAAAAATAAACCCGCCCTTCTGGGAATACCCCGGCCCTAACAGTTACTGTCCTAAATTTAGCATCGGTTTTACGCCCATCTAATTCGACCGGCCTACTAAAAGATTTGGGGGGGTCACCATCCATTTCAAGTTCAACTAATTTCTCAAACGTTTTGTCCACATCGCTACTTTTAAAAACCAAACCATTTATACCAAAGGGAGCGGTGGTAAGATCAGAACGAGAATTTGGATTATTAACTACTCCATGTTCGGGAAAGCCTATCAACTCCATATAGTCACTACCGAACATCATCAGGTGATTTATTGAACCGAGAGTATGATATCCCCTCGGGGTTAAAGTGAACCCAAGATTTGAAAAGACTAATTGCGCGAGGTCCATATCATCCTTAACATTAATTACAACGTGATCTAAATTGTTTTCATCCATAGTGGTTCACCTTTCTTCAGCCATCCCTTTGATTGCCTGTAAATGTTCATCAAGATCTTTTAAGCCAGACTCTGCAGTACGAAAGGTGAATTCATTTGCACCTAAATTTCTCCATTTGTTCATGACCTCTCTCCACTCGCCAGGCCCAGCTCCTTGATTTGCAAATACTGTTGCATTTATTCCAAGATCATCCGGTTCTTTGCCAGCCTCTGCTGCTGATTGACGAAAAACAGAGATCATTTTTTGTGCTTCATCACTTGGATCTTGACGAGGGAACATGAACCAGCCGTCCCCTACAGCCGCGGCTCTGCGAACAGCCACTTCTTTCATTGCGCCAATCCATACTGGTATTGGTCTTTGTACAGGTTCGGGATTTATGCCTGCACTCTCAAACTTATGAAACTCCCCATTGTACTCGACAGTTCTATTTGACCAAAGTTTCCTCATAACGTCTATTTGCTCGCCAAATCTCTTAGCTCGATTGCCAAAAGTCATACCAAGTGCGTCGTACTCTACTTTATTCCAGCCAAGTCCCACACCTAACCGCAACCGACCACCAGATAAAATATCAATTTGCGCTGCCTGTTTAGCAACTAGGACCGCTTGTCTTTGCGGAAGAATCATGACAGCCGTGCCAAGCCCAATTTTTTGTGTAACGGCTGCCGCGTAACCCATGAGCACCATGACTTCATGAAACATATAATCACGGGTATATTTATTCGCAAAAGTGGCCCCACGAGGAGCTTCCTCACCCAACACGTGATCTACAAAAGTAACGAAATCGTAACCAAGCTCTTCGGCTGCTTGAAGAAAATCTTTTATAATAATCGGGTCAGTGCCAATTTCAGTTTGAGGAAAAGACAAACCTAATTTCATACCTTATCTCCAAGAGCTTTTGATAGAATTAAGTGAGATTCTTCAATCTCTTTCAGAACATAATGTTGAAAATTAAACATTAGTTTATTAGCTTAAGCCGCTGATTTGAATGCTGGCGCTATTTCTGTTGCAAATCGGGTCATGCTAATCTCCCTGAGATGTCTTGGCCATCCTTCTCTTGCGCAATTTAAAATGAAATGATTAAACCCCAAATCTCGATATTCTTCCAATTTACCTGAAATTGTTTTTGGGCAACCCACCAGTTGATTGTCAAGGAAGCCATCAAGGTTGGAAGGATCTGCCATTTTTCTCAAATTACCGAAAGTCTTGGAAAATTGCTTGTATCCCTCAATATCCTTCCAGTGGTCTGCATCTGCTTCGTAATGATCTGCTTGGAGTTCAAAAAATTTAGCCATGTAACCTCTAGCTGTCTCCCTTGCCTCTTCATCACTATCAGCAACGACACAGTTCGTTGAAATTGGTCGGTCTCCGGGGGCAGAAAGTCCTATATGATCAGCTCTTTCCTGCCAACCTTCTGTGACCTTTTTTAACATATGCGGCGGAAATTGAGTATTTAGAAGAATCGGCATGCCCATATCAGCGTTTCCTGCGGCACTCTCTCTGCTTCCAACGGCACCGTAAAAAAAGATCTTCTCCCTATTAGGGGTTGGTCTAAGCTTAACCCGCCTACCAATATTATAGTGCTCCCCGCTATGTTCAATGGCTTCACCGGAGAGCCCCGTGTCAATAATTGCAATGGCTTCTTTAAACCTGTCTTTTGCAGAGGCCATATCAATATCATACGCGTCATATTCCAGTTTTGCAGTGCCTCTACCAAACGCTAAGTGTAATTCGCCCGCGCATAAGTGGCTTAGCATGGAAATTTCTTCCGCCAATCTCAACGGATTATACCAAGGAACGACAAGGACACATGACCCTAGAGATAATCCAGGAAACGCTGCAGCTAAATGTGACATGAGAATAAGTGGGCTCGGAGTTGGGAAATAGTCTGTAAAATGATGTTCCAAAACCCATGCACAGTCAAAACCCAGCTGATAACCAAGTCGGCAATCTTTTATCATTTGATTATATCGAGATTTATCATCACCCGCATCATTGCCAGTTGAAGCAGCTACAGCGGTAAACCCAAATTTCAATGAATTTTTCATAGACATTCTGTTTCCCATCAAAGATTTGCAATTGTTTTCAACTTATAGCCTCCTGCAAATACAAGCTACTGGTATGTAATAATATTTACAATGTTAACTGAACTAATATCAAAATTTAAAAAATACCGCGGTCTAAATTCAATTTTTCAATTCTCCAAGACTTAGTTGGATGATAATATGCGCAGGATTTTGATCTCTTAAGAATTCTCAATGAAAAGCTCAACAATAGTTTCAAAAAAGAACGTCTATCGAATTCTCGAACAGCTGAACAGTATTTTATACGTGTGCGAGGATAATGAAATTCTTGAGACAAAACTAAAAAAATTTAGCTTGCTAGCTGCAGCACAGTTAGGCGACATGAGTGCATCAGACAAACCTGGGGGCCTGAAAAAAGGTGAGCGACAATTCACTGTTGCTGGATTTTTCATGCATCTTAAAGATGATCAAAAGAGTGTCTTATTAGCAGAAACAGGATTTCCTCCAGAACAACACAGACTTATTATTCCCGATAACCTTGGTCACCCGGGATGGGTAGTAAAAAATGAAAAGCCGCTATTGTTGGCAAATACCGATGAACACTCGAACTTCGAACAAATTCTCAAAACGGCTCGGATGGGCTCCGCCATGTACAGCCCGCTTACACTAGATGGCAAGTTTGTTGGACAATTTATAACGGCTTCACAAGCTCGAAATACATATGATGGTGAGGATTTTATCGTTCACCAAACTATGGCGAAGTGCGCATCTTTAATCATTAATGAGTTTGGCTGGCAAGCTGTTATCTATACCATGGATAATAACTAGATTTTTGCTAGCGATAAAAAAATGGTTATCTGTCACGAGTTACCATAGCTGAATATGAATATTTTTATCACTAGCTAAATGATTTTAATGGCCCTTAAAAACTGGTTTCCGCTTGTTGAGAAAAGCATCAAGTCCTTCTCTTCCATCTTTTGAGTCAGCCATCTCAGCAATTAACCGAGACTCTTGCTCTAATTGAACTTCCAAAGATTGATCATAAGTACGGGCCAGTAATTGCTTTACAGCTCCATGAGCTCTAGTTGGCCCAGAAGCAAGTTTGAGTGCTAACTTTTCTACTTCCCCATCCAATTTATCATCATCGCAGACGTAAGTAACAACACCCCATTCCTGTGCCTCCTCAGCAGACAAAACTCTATTAGTGAGCATTAATTCTTGCGCCCTTCTGAGCCCAACAAGTCGAGGAAGATAATATGACGAGCTTCCATCGGGCGATAAACCGGCGTTCGTATAAGCCATCGTAAATTTCGATGACCTGGATGCAAAAACAATGTCCGCAAATAACGCTAGGCTAAATCCTCCCCCAGCAGCCATACCGTTGACCACTATGATGACTGGGACTTTACAATTATGAAAGCGCTGTATTCCCTGGTGTAGAACAGCTGTCAATTCCATGAGTGTACCCTCGATTTTATCCATCTCAGTTGAAAAAAATTTCAAGTCACCACCGAAACTATACATTGATCCAACTGCCCCTATCACAATGCATCTGACACTTGGATCAGTAGTTGATTTTATAGCAACATCCATAAATTCATGAGCAAATTTTCTATTTATTGAGTTGCCCGCGTCTGGCCTATTAAATGCAATTTTTGCCAACCCGTCATCTACAGCGTATTTGATAGTTTCATAAGTCATTTAATGTTCCAGTCCATAACTAATCTGACTAAAGCGGTTCAGTAGCATCTGTCAACCACGCACCATCGTGAGTATTTAACAAAGGCAGTAACTCTTTGCGAACCCATGCATGATAATTATTCAACCAATTTTTTTCATGATTCTCGAGTAATTCTTTCAGGATCATACTCCTGTCAAACGGAGCTAGTGTTATTGTTTCAAAACTTAACATTGCGCGTTCTGAATTGGGTACTATTTCAGACTGCACTACCAAAAGATTTTCCAACCTAATGCCGTATGCACCCGACTTATAATAGCCTGGTTCATTGGAAAGTATCATTCCAGGTTCCAACGACACTGAGTTAGGTAGTTTTGATATTCGTTGCGGCCCCTCATGTACTCCTAGATATGATCCAACACCATGACCGGTTCCATGATCGTAATCTGCACCAATAGCCCAAAGAGGTGCCCTTGCGAGCACATCCAACTGTGATCCGTTTGTACCAACGGGAAATTTACTTGATGCTATCGCGATGTGACCCTTCAGAACTCGCGTGAAATAATTTTTTGCTTCATCACCAGGATCTCCGACTGCAATCGTTCTCGTGATATCCGTGGTCCCATCCAAATATTGAGCTCCAGAATCGACGAGATACAAATCTCCCAACTCAATAGTCCTATTTGACTCTTCCGTTACACGATAGTGCACTATCGCACCATTAGGACCGGAACCTGAAATTGTATCGAAACTTAGGTCTTTGAAGAGTGGATCCTTTTCGCGAAATTTTTGTAATTTTGTAGCCGCAATTATTTCGTCCAATTGGCCTTGTTTTGAATTACGTGAGAACCAGTTTAAAAACCTAACAAAAGCTGCCCCATCGCGGATATGAGCAGCTCGTGTCCCTGCAAGTTCTACCTTGTTTTTCGTTGCTTTTGCTATCAGTGTTGGGTCACTTCCGTGGACTATACTGCTTGATGTGGAATTAAATACCTCTGCGACCCAAGCTGGGCACGTCTTTGGGTCTAAGCGTATTTTTTTGCTGCCACGCGCCAAGATATTTAACTCAGAGTTGAACTCATTAATTGGTACTAGTGATACAGCATTTCCAAGATGGTTTCGTGTTTCGTCGATAATTTTTCTTTGGTCTACAAATAACTTTGCGCGGCCTTCTTTATTCAGAATCAAAAAAGATAAAGGCAAAGGTGTCCGAGCAACATCTGAACCTCTTATGTTCAACAACCAAGCAATTGACTCTGGCGAAGATATTATTACCACGTCCTCCTCATTCTTCATCATTCCAGCGTTTATGGTGTCAAATTTGGATGCAACTGATTCCCCTGCATATATTTCAGGATGAGGAGTAATTGGCCCTAACGGAACGGGAGGTCTATCCAACCAAATTTCGTCAATCAAATTTTTAGACAACTTTATTGCTTCAGCATTTTTTGATTTGAGTACGGTAGAAATTTTTATCACTTCATCACACGTATGAAGCCACGGATCAAAACCGATACGATCATTTTTCCCCAAATTGGATTCTAACCAGTCGAGAGGTGGCATTTCTGCAGTATTATATATTTCAAAATATTTTTTATCTACCTGGTCCCTTATCTGAAGTGTATAACGTCCATCCGTAAAAATCGCTGCCCGTTGCTTAAGTACAATAGCGAAACCAGCTGAACCATCAAAGCCAGTTAGCCAGGCGAGGCGCTGCGATGACTTTGGTAAGTATTCACTTTGATATTCGTCAGCCCTCGGGATTAAATACCCCTGCAAATTTTTCTCATCCATCGTTTTTCGGAGTGAACCTAGTCGCTCTTTACTGAAGGCGGGTTGTTTTTTGATAGAACTCAGAAATCTGTCTTTCCGTATTGCGCAGAGCGTCGGCTCAAGTTCAGAGGGTATTGGATGTAAGACCATAGACATCCAACAATTATCAGTCTGAGGCAAAGCTGACGCATTCACTCCATCGACGATAGAAAAAATGTCGGAAAGAGACTTTGAGATATTATAAGATTTCAGAAGTTTAATTAGTTCGTCTGATAACTCGTCTGAAGACCGCTTTTCTTTTTTCAAAGCGTAGGTTTGTTCTTCCCCCAACATCCACCTTTTACCTTTTTTCAATCTTATATCTCTTTGCTCTTTTAATCCAAAACACAATAATTTAAGTTCTTTTATATTTCAGAATGAAAGTGGTCCACCCCTTCAATCTCTTTCGTGATACTACTCTAAATCCAAAAGAATTATATACTGCTAAAATCTCTCTTTCTTGGGTTTCCAGAAGACCACTCAAGACTATGTAACCTCCACTCCGCAAGAAACCAGTGGAATGAGGCGCGAGCGCGATAAGAGGCTGCGCTAAAATATTTGCCACTATAAGATCATATTTTTTACTCGTTCCGGGCCGAACCCTAGGAAATCCGTTGCTGTGTTCGCATCTAACTTGGCGCCATACTTTATTAACCTTGATGTTTTCCAAAGTCGTTTCGACCGCGTCATAGTCTATGTCCAACGCTAGGGTATTTACGGTAGGCCAAAGTTTTACGGAAGCTATTGAAAGAATTCCTGACCCGCAGCCAAGATCCATTACCCTCTTAGGCGAAATGATCTTAGATAAATATAAAAGAGATAACAAGCAACCTGCTGTGCTTTCGTGACTCCCTGATCCAAAGGCTCTACCCGCCTCTAACTCTATATTTAAACATCCATTTGCGGTTTTTGGCCTATTATGCGAGCCGTGTATCAGAAACCGACCATAAGATAAACAAGGAAATGATGCCCTATTTTCAGCTAACCAATCTCGGTCTGGTAACATTTCGATACTGAAATCTGTAGGTTGAAGATTAAGTTGTTGAACCAATTCCCTAACAAGTACGTTTGCTTCGCCCTTATCAGAAGTTGGTTTTGTGATCCCGCTAATTTCCCAAAATTCTGTCCCATTTAATTCAAATGTTGAAAGCACATCAGTACAAGACTCTAATCTCTCAGAGACAGTGTTTATATCTTTTTGAAGCACTTTGATATTTATTTGCCAGCGCTTTGTCATAGCTGCCTAACAAACCTTGAAATAACTTTTTTCTCGCCAGCTTTATCAAAAGCAATTTCTAGTTTGTCACCGTCTGAGCGTTTTACAGTACCCATTCCAAATTTTTGATGAAACACCCGGTCGCCTGGTGCAAAAAAAGTTTCGTCGACAGTCACGTCAGCAGAAGATCTATCCTGTAGCGCAACCTGCATGTTTAGGGATGTTGTACTCTTTACATTTAGGCGCTGACGTTTCTTCGTACTTTGTAACTGAGCTTGACCTAAAAAGTCATCCTGCCCCCAAGGCTCTGATTGAACTGTTCCACCAAAAAAGTCGCCCGATAAACCCATTTCATCAAATTGCTCTATCTCACTTTCGGGAATTTCCGACACAAATCGCGACGGTATGGAGCTTTGCCAATTACCATAAACCCTTCGGTTTGCCGCAAAACTTATCTCTACTGTTTCTCGTGCTCGGGTTAAACCAACATAAGCTAACCTCCTTTCCTCCTCTAAACCCTTAGCACCACTTTCATCCAATGATCTTTGATTTGGGAAAACGCCTTCCTCCCAACCAGGAAGAAATACCTTGTCAAACTCAAGACCTTTAGCAGCATGAAGTGTCATCAAACTTATTTGCTCGGTCGTATCATCCTCGGCATTTTCCATCACAAGGCTAATATGCTCTAGAAATTGACTTAACCCTTCAAATTCTTCGAGAGCACTTACAAGCTCTTTCAAATTTTCCAGTCGACCTGGTGCTTCGGGCGATTTATCTTTTAATAACATCTCCGTATAACCAGATTCATCAAGAACGGTACCAGCAAGTTCTATATGATCGCTATGATCAAGCATTGAACGCCACCTGTTAAAATCATCAATCAACTTAGCTAGACTTTTTTGAGCTGCAGGCCTTAGTTCATCGGTCTCGATTATTTTTGCAATCGCCAGCCACAGGGATATCGACTCCAGCCGAGCAAGCTGGTGTATTGATTGGAGCGAGGCAAGACCAATACCACGCTTCGGCTTATTGAGTATTCGCTCCAATGCTAAATCATCGTTCGGCTGATATATTACACGCAAGTATGCTATAGCGTCACGAATTTCCATACGCTCATAAAAACGAGCACCTCCTATGACTTGGTAAGGGACACCAAGCGTTAAAAATCTTTCTTCAAATTCTCTTGTCTGGAAACTGGCCCTTACTAATATCGCCATGTCATTAAGTGAGACACCGTTCCGTTGATATGCCTCCACCTGATCACCAACTGTCCGTGCCTCTGCTTCTCCATCCCATACACCCCTGACTATAATTTTATCGCCATCATTTCCGTCAGTCCAAAGGGTTTTTCCTAACCGATCTTCGTTATGCGCTATCAATCCTGAAGCTGCTGTTAAAACTCTCGAAGTTGATCTGTAGTTTTGCTCAAGACGAATAACTTTAGATCCAGGAAAATCGTTCTCGAAACGAAGAATATTACCAACCTCAGCGCCACGCCAGCCATATATTGATTGATCATCGTCACCTACACAGCAGATATTCTGCCTGCCTTGTGCCAAAAAACGTAACCATAAGTATTGAGCTACATTTGTGTCTTGATATTCATCAACTAGTAAGTGAGTTAGCCGGTTCTGATACTCGCGCAAAATATCGGGGTTTTGTTGAAAAATAGTCAGGCAGTGCAACAATAAATCCCCAAAGTCCGCCGCATTTAGAACAGAAAGCCGATTCTGATACTGACTATAAATTTCCGCTAATTTCACATCCGAGTACTGTTTAGCCTCATCATCACTTACTTTTTCTGGCGTTAGCCCACGATCTTTCCATCTTTGAATAACTCCAGATAAAACTCTAGGAGGCCATTTTTTCTCATCTAAATTTTCAGCCTGCATTATTTGCTTAATTAGCCTGACCTGATCATCCGTGTCTAAGATTGTAAAATTAGGTTTTAAGCTCACAAGCTCCGCATGTCGTCTCAGTATACGCGCTCCCAAAGAGTGAAAAGTACCCAGCCATACTTGTTCTGCCATCGGACCAATAATGTTTGTGACCCGGTCACGCATCTCCCTCGCAGCTTTATTCGTAAATGTTACTGCTAATATTGACCATGGCATTGCTACTTTTTGGGCGATAAGATGGGCAAGCCTTGCTGTTAGAACCCGTGTTTTACCGGTCCCTGCGCCTGCTAGGACTAGTACAGCGCCGTCAACTGCCTCCACAGCCTCTAATTGTTTTGAATTCAGTCCTTGCAAATATCCGACTTTAGACGCACTACCAGCATTCTTAGAATTTGACTCATCACTGGCGTTTGTCCCTTGCATCTATTCAATCATTCCAGCTTGTTAGTAAATTTTTAAAAACTTATGTATCCTATTTGTTAGTATATGAGTCGTCGAAAAATTCATACTGTAAGAGTTCAAAATATAACTTTTGAATAATTCAAATGTTATATTCTGTCTGAGCCCAATAGAACACTACTAACGATTTATGCTTTTGCTTTCATAGTAGAATTTTTTAAATTAATTCACGGAGAATATGCAGACATGAATATACAGGTAAGACCAGGAACCATAGAAGATTGCGATACTATTCACGCTTTTATATCAGAACTTGCTGACTATCTTGATCTTAAAGAAAAAGTGCAAGCCACTCCCGCCGATCTCCGCCGGGACGGTTTTGGTTCAAACCCAAAATTTTACACAATTTTAGCTCACGACGTTGGCAAAACAGTTGGGGTAGCTATCTATTTTTTTACCTACAGTAGTTGGGCCGGACGTAAAGTTCTGAACCTACACGATATAATAGTGTCAAAGTCTAATCGGCGCAGTGGTGTAGGACGCCACCTACTTGTTCACCTTGCAAAGGAAGCAAAAAAAAATGATTGCGCTCGAATAGACTTAGAAGTTCGGTCCTATAACGAGGCACGCAAGTTTTACGAAAAACTCGGATTCACTCAAGATCATTCCAATTTAATTTATGAATTGAATAAGGCTGATTTTAAAAAAATAGCTTAGAAGAAACATTAATTCAAAACGTCCAAGGAATTTAGACGATATTTTTGAAGGTACCAATTGACGCACTTTTTAAAACTCTTAGGCAGAATCGGACACTACGGCACATGGTTAATGCCACTCGGCGTTATAATAGGGTTATTATTTCCTGATCTTACTATTCTTACAAAACCCTTTGCTGAAGCAACCGTCATCCTGATGTTGACTGTTTCAATATTTCGGCTAGATCCAGCCGAGATATTGATCGCCTTTACAAATATACGACTATTATTATGCGGAACGTTTTTCATATTAATTATAATTCCATTGCTGATTTTTCTTGCAACAAAACTGATAAATATCCCTATAGAACTTAAAGCTATCCTTGTGGCGTGGGGAAGCTGTCCGCCACTAGTTTCAATGCCGGGTCTTGCTTTATTGATCGGCTTAAATGGGACGGCAGCCCTTTTAATTTTATTACTATCAACTCTGGCATTTACGCTGACCCTTCCAATATTGTTTGCGCTACTTATTGATAACAATATCAATATCGATCCAATATCTATATCGGCTAAATTGATTATAATTGTTTGCCTTTGCACATTTGGAGCACAGGTTCTTCGAAAGTTTTTAGGGAAACCTGTTGCTAAAAGACTCGACCCTGCAGCGGGTGGTCTAATAGTAATTTTAATGGCATTTTTTGCTGTGACAATAATGGGCGGCATCCACCATGTCTGGCCAACCAATCCATCAAGAGTGTTAACATTTTTTCTAGCTGCGACTCTAGTTTGCATTTTGTCACAACTAGTCTGTGCCATGGTGTTTTGCAAATTTGACAGATCAACGTCAGGAACAATAGCCCTTGCTAGTGGGAGCCGAAACCTAGCACTATTGTTACCCGTCGCTAGCGGACCATTTTATGAAAATCTTTGGTTATTCTTGGCGGTGATTCAAATACCGGTATATTTTATTCCTATGATATCGAAACCTCTATACCGTAACGTTTATTTGAAGTAGTGGCTTACGTCCGAGCTGTAAACCCTGAAAATGAGCATTATTTATTTCTCTTAGACGTCAATTTTTTGCTATAAGATGAACGTTATTGTAATAGTCTGCACCTGTAACTAGCATGTCGTAAGATACGGATTAATGAATGCTAAGTATTATAAAGGCAGGCTTTGGTTGTCCTAAAGAGATTTAAACCGCGGAAAAGCTTTGAACCTAATAACACACGATATTGTGATGACGCTGAGATTATTTAAGATGGTCGATAATGTATAAAAAAATTATCTGCGTTTTTCTTTTATTAATCAGTATTTCTCTGACCTCGTGCAATACGACAAGTTTACAGTTTAATTCGGATCCTCTTGAACTGATAAATCGCAAAGTCTTTAGTGCTAACGATGCTGTGGACCAAGCTCTTCTTCGGCCAGTATCCCTGGTCTATCGAAGAATCACCCCAAAATTACTGCAAAATGATATCGACAACTTTTTACAATGGCTGGATACGCCGAACGCTCTTGTTAATAACCTTTTACAAGGAAATTTCAACCAAGCAGAAACAACATTAAAATACTTTCTAATGCAGTCGTTCTATCTGGGACACGTAGACTTAAAGGCTACGTATGGATTAGCTTTTCAGAGTGAGGATTTTGGTCAGACCTTGGGTTCATTTGGTTTTCAGTCAGGACCGTACCTGGTGTTACCACTTCTTGGACCCACAAACTTAAGAGATAGTGTTGGCCGAGCTGTAGACGTTTTCCTCAACCCGTTAAACTACCTAGGCACCGAAAGTAGTAGAACTGTATTTAGTGGCACACGAGGGGCACTTGAAGCCCTTACTTTTAGGGCAAAATATTCAAAACAAATTGACGAGCTAAGGGGAAATTCTATCGACTACTATACAAGGGTTAAAACGATTTACAATCAACGGCGTAACGCATCTATAAACAACGGAATGATCGAAAACAGTCCCGAAAAGACAGAAACGATAGATGCTTTTGACGATCAATTCCTGAAACTTCTAGATTAAAAATGGTTATCGGGTAATTATTTCTAACCTATCTAGATAATTAATGAGTGAAAAATTATGAAAAAGTTTATCGGTGCGGTCCTAGCGTTACTAATAGTTACAAGCACGGCTAATGCAGAAAAGCGCGAATTAGGTGGGCTTGCCGAGGCCTTCATTGGCTCCTTGAGCAACCAAGTTGCTCAATTAAATCAAAATAGATCACTTGATAGTACGACTCGCCGAACAAAATTCATGCGGTTAGTAGAAAGAGGGTTTGATTTAAACTGGATAGCAAAATTTGTCGTGGGGCGTCCCTGGAAAACTGCAAGCCCTAATCAACAAAAAGAGTATTTAGACCTTTTTAAAAATTTAGTCGAGCTAACATATTCAAAGCGTTTTATAGAATATTCACAGCAAAGAATTATCGTTTTGGGTCATAAACTCGGCAAACGGAAATTTATTTTCGTAGAATCACAGCTTGTTGATCCAAAGAACCCAAAAGGCAATGTTAACATTGTTTGGAGATTGATTCCAAAAGGAAGTAGTTTCAAAATAGTGGACGTAGTAATAGCTGGAATTAGTATGGCCATTACTCAAAGAAACGAATATTCAGCAGTGATAAAGCGCAATAACGGAAGTTTTGACTTACTTCTTGCGGCAATGAAAGTTCAATTAAAAAAACTCCGCAGCGCCCCCTAATATTTAATTAAGCTCGAATAATTGGCTTATATTTAATACGATGCGGCTGTTCTGCGTCGGCACCAAGTCGTCTACGTCTGTCCTCTTCGTAAGCTTGATAGTTACCCTCGAACCATTCAATATTACTATCGCCCTCAAATGCTAAGATATGGGTAGCAATTTTGTCGAGAAACCAACGGTCATGGCTGATGACAACAGCACATCCAGCAAATTCAAGCAACGCTTCTTCCAAAGCTCTTAATGTATCTACATCCAAATCATTTGTCGGTTCGTCTAATAATATAAGATTTGCCCCTGACTTAAGCATTTTTGCAAGGTGAACACGATTTCTCTCACCACCAGACAACTGCCCGACTTTTTTTTGCTGATCCGCTCCTTTAAAATTGAACATTCCGCAATATGCCCGGCTCTGCATTTTCCGCTTACCAAGTTCGATTTCATCGAGCCCATCCGAAATTTCTTCCCAAACGGTTGAATTCGATTTCAAGTCATCTCTTGATTGATCTACATACCCTAGCTTTACCGTTTCACCGATATTGATAGAACCGGAGTCGGGGCTATCTTGTCCGGTTATCATGCGAAACAGTGTTGTTTTTCCTGCACCATTGGGCCCTATAATACCCACGATGCCACCAGGTGGTAATTTGAAAGACAAATCATCTACGAGAAGCTTATCTGAAAACCCTTTTACAAGATTAAGTGATTCGATGACCAAATCTCCAAGACGAGGTCCTGGTGGAATGACTATTTTAGCGTTATCTATTACGTTTTCTTGGTTTTGGTTTAGAAGATCTTCATAAGCAGTCAAGCGAGCCTTGCTCTTGGCCTGGCGTCCCCTTGGTGAGGCTCTTACCCACTCTAATTCATTAGCCAACGACCTCTGCCTGGCTGCGTCCTGCTTACCCTCCTGCTGAAGACGCTTCTGTTTTTGTTCTAACCAACTTGAATAATTTCCCTCAAATGGAATACCTTGCCCCCTGTCGAGCTCCAATATCCATCCGGCAACTTCATCTAAAAAATACCTATCGTGCGTTACCGTAACAACAGTCCCCGGAAAATCATAAAGAAATCGTTGCAGCCAGGCTACAGATTCGGCGTCAAGGTGATTTGTTGGCTCATCAAGTAATAAAAGGTCTGGGGCAGATAGCAATAATCGGCATAAGGCGACACGACGTTTTTCTCCTCCTGATAAAGGACCTACATCCGCATCACTTGGAGGTAAACGCAAAGCATCCATAGCTATTTCCACATGCCTATCCAGATCCCAAGCATTGGCAGCATCAATTTTTTCTTGCAGCTCTGCTTGCTCTGCCAGAAGCGTATTCATCTCCTCATCGGTCATTTCTTCAGCAAACTTGGCACTAACTTCGTTGAATCTATCCAAAATTTTCTTCGTTTCTGACATGCCTTCCATGACCAACTCATGGACAGTTTTACCGACTTCAAGCTCTGGTTCCTGTGGTAAATATCCCACTTTTACTCCTTCGGCAGCCCAAGCCTCCCCCACAAATTGGGTGTCCATGCCTGCCATGATTTTGAGTAATGTGGACTTACCTGCTCCATTGGTCCCCAAGACACCTATTTTTGCTCCCGGAAAAAAGGAAAGGTTAATATTCTTTAAAATCTCTCTACCACCAGTAAAGGTTTTTGAAAGACCATTCATGACATAGATATACTGATAAGAAGGCATTACTTGTCTCCTGGGTTTACCAAGCTATTTCTTTTAAATTCTGCAGCAATTTTTTAAACTCATACGTTCTTTTTTGCTCGTATTTTATCGCGAATATCTAAGACTCTTTGAGCACGAGCGACCACAGGCACATCGATCATTTTACCCTCGAAAGCAACCGCACCATCCCCTGCGGCCATAGCCTCGTCGTAGACTTTGACCATGGCCTCCGCACGATAGACTTCACTCTCCGTTGGAGTGAATGCCTCATTTAGGATTGGAACTTGCCTAGGGTGTATGCAAGCGCCACCATCGAATCCTAAACTGCGTGCAGCCATTGCATTGGATCTAAAAAGGTCTAAGTCAGTGAATTCTGCTATGGAACCTGGATAACCAATGGGAAGTATTCCCGCTTCCCTTGCAGCCACTTGGACCGTTTGGTAATAGCTCAAGAGCGACATACCCTCAGGCTCAAGCATGCCCATTTCAGCGGAAAAATCCTCCTGTCCCAGTGCGATTGCAGATAATCTTTTTGATGAACTAGCTATAGACCTTACGTTGGAATATCCACGAGGTGTCTCTATTAGCACCATGAGTTTCGTATGACCAATATCAAGGCCTCTCTCCTCCTCCAGCTCAGTAATAATTTCGCATAGAAAATTAATTTGATCTGCAGAATCAACCTTTGGCAAGACCAACCCACAAACTTCGGGCCAAATCGATGCTTCAATATCGGCCACAGCCATGCGTAATGGCCTATTAATTCGTACTAAAACATCTGCCGACCCCCTAGCAACTAGTTGCGCGGCATCTTTTACTAATTTTCTCGCTGTATCCTTTTCTTTGGGTGCAACGGCGTCTTCGAGATCTATTTTAATCGCATCGGCACCCCGTTCATGAGCCTTTTCAATAAATTTCTCACTAGTTGCCGGCACGTAAAGCATTGACCGCCAAAGAGGTCTGTCCTTATCTTGCATCAAATCACTCCTTGCTCTTCAAGGGTTTTCAAATCAGATTTTGAAAGCCCAATTTCAAGAAATATTTCTTCATTATTTTCACCAATACTTGGTGCCTCACTTCTCATTTTTGCCGGCGTCTCTGACAATCTCGGTATACCTGCATGAGCTGGAAGTACGCCTGACTTAACATCTCTGTCAGGCAAGTTTACAAGTGAACCCCTCTCGATGATATATGGGTGAGACGACAATTGTTCTATATCAGCCACAGCTCCTACAGTTACATCAGCTTTTTCAAAAATTTCCAAACATTCCTTTTGCGTGTGAGATTTCATAAAACTTGCAACAATTGGATCCAGCAAATGATTATTTTTTACCCTGTCTGTGTTTGTTTTAAACCTGGGATCTTCTATCAACTCAGGTTTACCAATTGTTCTCAATAATCGTTCCGACATCGCCTGCATGGAGGCAGACAGTGCTACGAACTTTCCGTCTTTACACTCATACACGTTCCTCGGTGAAGTTGTTTCTGATAAGCTCCCCGTCCTTTTTGGTATTGCCCCTGAAAGAGAATGGATTGCTGCAATTGGCCCCAACACTGATAGAATAGGCTCAAATAGTGAAAGATCAATGATTTGACCTGCACCTTTTTTTTGTTCGATTTCCCTCACCGCAACCATTACCGAAAATGCCCCATAAAGTCCTGCTATCATGTCAGCCAACGCAAGAGGTGGAAGCACGGGGGGTCGATCGTCAAAACCATTCATCGAAGCAAATCCCGACATTGCTTCAACGAGACTTCCAAAACCAGGTTTATGACTCCAAGGTCCCGTTTGTCCCCAGCCCGAAATTCTGACAATTACTAATTTCGAATTGTGTTCCAATAATGCCTCAGGTCCAATCCCCCACTTCTCCAAAGTGCCCGGTTTAAAGTTTTCAACTAAAACGTCGGACGTCTTGACTAATTTCAAAAGCAGTTCTTTACCAAGTGGTTTTCTAAGATCTAGGGTTATACTTTTTTTGTTACGACAATAAACTTTCCAATGTGTGCTAACACCATCCGTCTTCCAGTTGCGGAGATCATCACCGACCCCGGGCCTTTCTATTTTTATCACATCAGCTCCAAAATCAGCTAATAAATGGGTAACCATATTACCTGAGACTAGCCGCGATAAATCTAGAACTCTAATACCATCAAGGGGAACATCAGCTTCTGCATGAAACATTTCATTCGGTAAATTAAGAGTCATTTTCCAGTGCCAAAGTTTTAAGTGATTTAGAAAAAGGTTTGAAAACGTCGCCAGTGAATAAATAAAGATACTACGAAAATCGAATAAGCTCCTGTGTCTTTTTAAAATTTTTGGTTCGCCAACTGCGACGCAATTCCGAGGAATCTATCAACTTCCTTTTCCGTTGTATTAAAACTGGTGACAAAGCGCCCAAAAACATAGCCTCCGTCTTGTCCCCATGTATAAAATAAACAATTCTTCTTCTCGAAGCCCTCTACAAGTGATGCCGGCATTTTAACGAAAACCATATTCGTCTCTACTTCGTGTAAAATGCTAAAATTTGACAATTTTTGAAGCCCTTTTCCCAGCTGCTTAGCTCTTAAATTAGCGTTTTCAGCTAGTTTCAACCACTTGTTTTCTTCTAGGTAGGGCAGAAGTTGCGAAGATAAAAATCTATGTTTTGACAAAAGATGACCACCTCTTTTTCTTCTAGATTCAAAATCAGCAGCTTTTTCTGGGTCGAAAAAAATAACTGCCTCGGCAGCGAAGACACCGTTCTTGGTCGCTCCTAACGATAAAACGTCGATGCCGGACTTCCACGTGACCTCCGCTGGCGTTACACCCAACGAAACGATCGCGTTCGCTATCCTGGCCCCATCCATGTGTAACGATAATTTATAATGTCTTGCTACATCAGAAATAGCAGCGATGTCGTCTACGGAGTAAACTGATCCTAACTCCGTAGCTTGGGTGATGCTCACTGCAGCCGCAGGCGAATGATGAACAGGAGGGGCCGGTGACTTAACTTCCAGCTTTGCTTTTAAACTTTCCGCCGAAAATTTTGCCTTCTCTCCGGATAATAGAGATAATTTACCGCCGCCTATATAGAACTCGGGTGCGGCACACTCGTCTTCCTCTAAATGCGATTCTCTATGACAGTATACTGATCCATATGGCGGACAAACTACTGAAAGTGCCAGAGCATTCGCAGCAGATCCTGTTGCAACTGGGAATATCGAAACTTGTTTTTCAAAGATCTCGTTCGCCCTGGTTTGTAATTTCGATGTAAAAACATCATCTCCATATGGCATCGATGACGACTTAGCAGCTTGTTCCACAACTGAAAAGATTTCCGGGTCGACCCCAGATGTGTTGTCGCTAGCAAAGTTTATAATATTTTCTTCCAAATTAAGCTGACCAATCATTTAGAAAAGCTAAATGTGAGACGCCCAATTTCCTTACCGTCATCCACATTATAAAGAATTATGAAACTTTCGCCTTTATCATCCTCAAACTGCACCCCTATTTTACCACCTTCTATCATAACATCCTTTAGCTTAAAGCTTTTCGGCATCTCTTCCACCATAGAATATGGAGCCTTAGAGGAAAAAATTGTCTTTGAGGTAATTCGTTGAAATATGGTGACTATAACGATTATTAACCCGGCAACGATCATTACCCCCATAACCACAACGAGTATTTTTAGAAATTGGAGTGATTTAGAGCCATCCCTATTTAGCTCTTCATGATTTTGGTTTATTTTATCATCCATGGATACTATCAACAGCGAAAAATTAGAACTTATTGTCGAAGAAGATTTACTAAAAATCACGCCACCTAGGCTTGATCGTTGGCTTGCGAAAAAGATAGACTCAAATAACGAACTCCCTGCTTTATCAAGAACGAGGCTAAAACAACTCATACTAAACGGTCACGTGATGCAAAACGGTCAGACCATACGGGACCCTTCCGCAATCGTCAAACATCTTCAAAAATATAGTGTTGTTATTCCAGAGGCGGTGCAACCAACTCCAATCCCAGAAGAGATAGATCTAACTATCATTCATGAAGACGATAGCTTATTGGTTATTGATAAGCCTGCTAATATGGTGGTGCATCCAGCACCAGGCGCATTGACAGGTACATTGGTTAATGCCTTGTTAGCACACTGTGGAAATAGCCTATCGGGTATAGGTGGCGTGAAACGCCCAGGAATTGTTCATCGTTTGGATAAAGATACTACAGGCTTAATTGTGGTCGCTAAAACTGACGAAGCCCATCAGAGTCTAGTCCATCAATTTGCTAGCCGACTTATTCGACGGACTTACACGGCGCTAATTTGGGGAAGTCCCGCAAAAGATGCATTTCAAGTCGACGCGCCAATTGGCAGAAGTAGAAGGAATAGAAAAAAAATGGCCGTGGTAAATAATGGCGGGAAAACAGCCATAACAAATTTTGAGGTGCTTGAACGATTTAGACCCGCTGCAACGCTAGTAAACTGTCGATTGGAAACTGGTCGGACTCATCAGATACGAGTTCATGCTTGTCATATTGGCTCTCCTATTATCGGCGACCCTGTATATGGAAGCGGGAAAATGCGAGAAGGGGTCAATGACGAGCTCAGAACTAACATTAGGCTAATGGGACGTCAGGCATTACATGCCGGGAAATTGTCCTTCAAACATCCAAAAACGAAGGAAGTTTGCTGTTTTACTAGTCAAATACCAGACGATATGCGGTCATTAACAGAACTCCTCAAAAGCAATTTGATCTAATTTTATCAATTTTTTGCAAAAAAATTGAATTTGTACCTTTAAAATGTAATACTTGATCCCCATCTATTTGGAGGCGGAGAAAAATCGGAGTGTAGAAATGGCGTCTAATATCGCCCTCTTACCAAATTTAACAGCTGAAGGAAATCTTGCAAGGTATCTGAATGAAATCCAAAAGTTCCCAATGCTGCAAGCCAACGAAGAGTATATGTTAGCTAGAAGGTGGGTAGAACTTGAAGATACCGAGGCAGCCCATCAGCTCGTCACTAGCCACTTACGACTGGTGGCAAAGATCGCTATGGGTTATCGTGGTTATGGTCTTCCTGTCGCTGAATTGATTTCCGAAGGAAATATTGGAATGATGCAGGCAGTTAAGCGCTTCGATCCGGAACGAGGGTTCAGGCTAGCAACTTACGCAATGTGGTGGATACGAGCTTCAATACAGGAATATATCCTGCATTCTTGGTCACTAGTGAAAATGGGAACAACAGCGGCTCAAAAAAAGCTGTTTTTCAATTTACGCAAGCTGAAAGGTCAAATGAAGGCTATAGACGAAGGAGATCTTTCACCTGAAAACGTTAAAGAAATAGCATCGCGTCTAGATGTTCCTGAATACGAAGTTGTGAGCATGAACGCAAGGCTCTCAGGACCAGACCACTCCCTTAATGCGCCAAGATCAGCAGAATTGGATGGTGAATGGCAGGATTGGTTGGTCGATGAGTCTCAGGACCAAGAACAGGTATATGCGGATAGAGAAGAATTAGATAAAAGAAGCAAACTCCTTTTGTCGGCAATGGAAACATTGAATCCAAGAGAACAGTATATAATCCAGAAACGACGTTTATCAGAGAACGCCGCGACACTAGAGGAACTTGGTTCTGAGTTTGGCATTAGCCGAGAGCGCGTTCGGCAAGTAGAAGTAAAAGCTTTCGAGAAGTTGCAAAAAAACATCAAGAGCCAGCTCTTGGAATCAAATGAATGAACAGGCTGTTATAGAAACTATTTAGCTTCTTCAGCCTGCCCATGGCCCTCAAGACCTCCCTGCTCTTTATTTCCAAGACTACTGTTCTTCTGGTTTGACTTCCGATCACCAGACACACCTTCACCCCACTCTTCGATAAGCCTTACTTGACGCTTTTTTAATCGTTCAACAGAAAGCTCTATGCGAGCCTGAAGAAATATCGAAACAATCGACGGCGCGACCAAGTAGATAGTCCAGCCGGCTGATGACGAACCTAAAACCATTAGCCAATTAAACGGGTCTGAGAGAACCGAAAACCCCATATCGAAAGAATGGTCTTTTGTCCAAAGAGTAACAAGCAGAGGCAAAACACCAACGAAATTTAAACTTCCTACGCTAACAGTTTTATACTTTTCTTTTCTACGATCCGTTGCGTAAGCAATAAAAGTCGGTATCATGCCCACAGTCAGAACCATAACGGTTGGCAGGGTAAAAATCATAGTTCCAGCTACAACCATTACCAAAACGGCTTTAGTCGCCGAAGCACTCGCAGACCTATTAGCCATATTGTAAAACACCCGCCCCCTTGAAAACCATTAACTTTCCATAACCCGTGATACACTAGGTCAAATAAATCATTACTATTGCCGTCGTTCCAATACTAGCTACTACACCGGCTATTACGGCAGCCACTTGCTCTCCCAACTCGCCGGCTAAATTTTCTTTCTGCTCAAGTCCGGCGTCCATACGGTGAATTTGAGCAGAACACTCTTCATATTCTTTTTGAGCTTTTTTGTAATTCTGTTTATCAAGTTCCATAACCTTAGCATCATCTAGAATACGCATTAAAGCTACTACAAATCCCGTCTCTGCAGCTTGTACAACTTGGCGCTCTACCTGATTGCGCAATTTATTGTTATTGAATGACTGGACGGCTGGGCTAGTAAGATCTCTTAGCCAAGCGCAAAGTGCTGGTGCTGCACCATTACTATAAACAGATTGAACGCGGGCAAGTATTCTCATCACCTTCAAGGCTTCATCAGCGGGACGATTGTCTTTATGCGTAAGAGGTCGCATGATTCTTTCATCTATATGCTCGGAATGAGAAGATAAAAAAGCTGCAATATGTCTATCCATTGGCATCGGTGGTAAGTTGTCGCCTTGAGCTACTGCTTCCAACGCAGGTATCAGTTCTGATGTTTTCGTGATGTAAAGATGCTCTATCATTGGACTTACGCAATGCTGATAAGGGTTAAGTTCATATAAAACTCTCTCTATACCAAAACCCGCCCCCGGCAAATTTATAAATCCTTCAACTTTCTCCAATACCCCATAGAAATTCATAATCTCACTTTTCACGCGGCCTTGAAGACCCAACCAAGTCTTAAGAACACCAGAAACTAGCAATTCCGCTATCTGATTTTTGGTGACCTCATCATCAAAACCAACTGACAAGGTAGTGCCTATGCCATCCACGTGAGTTGCAAAACCACCTAATCTTATTGGGCCCGCTGGGTCGAGGGCCAAAATGACTTTTGCTATAAGTCTTGGATCTTCCGCTCTCGGAGCTGACTGTATAGCCTGGGTGCTACCTATTGCTTTATTCAAATTATTAACTACCTGCTCGTCATTTAAGCTTCGCTGTATCCAAGTATCGAAATCCTGACCACGAATTATATCGCCAGACACGTGCCAATTTTGACTTAACCCATGCGCTGCAGATCTTATATTTTCGTGCTCAAACCCAGCTATGGGTAATGGTCGGGCTGCTTTGGGTGGAAGCTTTGCTTGTTTAGGAGTCATGCGTCTACCACTAGCCCAGAGTTCTACATCGGAAAGCGGCCACCGTTCGGCCAAGTCATCTGCCAACAAACCCCTTAAAATTTCGATCATGTTTTGCTGAATTCGATGACCGCCAACAATACTTGCATATGAGCCAGTATTGATCCGATCTAACATAAACTGAAATGGATCCTCGACTTTAGTTACTGGTAGTCTTCCAATTAATAGACTTAAAAGAGTAACTCCTAAAGAAAACAGGTCGTCAGAAGGCGTGCCCATTCCTCTACCAGCATAATTGGCCATACCGGTTTCAAGCGTCTCAAAACTCAGGGGTTGGTTATATCCTGGAGGCGCAGATATGCATTCACCGAGCATGATAAGACGTGCTGAATCATCTGCGTAAAATATATTGGATGGTCTTATGTTTCTGTGAGTTAAGCCGCGCGAGGCTAGCTCTCTAAGCGTAGCTATGGCGGGTGTTAAAAAACCGCCTATAATTTGATTATCACTCAGTGGCTGAATAACTGTATCCAGTGTCTCGAAAACTCTACTGCCGAGTGGTTTCTCACAAATCAAAACAGGTTGCCTCCTGCCTGTGGGCAGCCAATTTACAACACCGCTGTCAACGGGCTTTACCAAACCCGGACCCGGAAAATTTTTTAACCCCTCTAATAACTCCGTTCGCATTGGTACATCTGCGTCACAAATTAAAGCGATTAAACTTGATTGCCCGTCCGTAAGGTTTTTGCAAGTATAAGCTTTTGCTGTAGGCGAGTCGTAACCTGGTAGATGAAGCGAGTCATCTATCTCAAATTGATCTTTTAGGACTACTGTTCCCATTTTCGACACCCTCTGTGGTCTAGGCGAGGTGGCACCTAAATCAATCTATAGGTTACAATTTTCTTCCCTCTATTTATAAAGTATTTGGTTCAATCCTTAAATGGATCTTTTACTAGAATTGTATCTTCGCGCTCCGGACTTGTAGATACTAAAGCCACCGGCGCCTCGATAAGTTCTTCGATTTGCCTAATATATTTTACGGCATTGCTGGGAAGTTCTGCCCAGGACCTAGCTGCATGGGTACTTTCTGCCCATCCCTCTATCTCTCTATATAGGGGCTTTACTGCCGCCTGGTGCTTGGAAGAACTGGGAAAATAGTCGATTCTACTGCCCTCAAGTTCATATCCATCACAAACTTTCAGTGTTTCGAAACCATCTAGTACATCCATTTTTGTTAGTGCGATACCAGTTATCCCCGAAGTCTTTATAGCCTGCTTGACCATTATAGCATCAAACCAACCACATCGGCGTTTCCGACCTGTCACCACCCCAAATTCATGGCCTCTCTCTCCGAGAGTTTGGCCAGTCTCGTCCAGTAATTCAGTAGGAAACGGGCCACTGCCAACCCTGGTGGTGTAGGCTTTAGTAATTCCTAGAACATAATTAATAGAAGTTGGCCCCGTGCCCGCTCCAGCAGCAGCTTGTCCTGCGACTGTGTTTGAAGAAGTAACGAAGGGGTAGGTTCCATGGTCAACGTCTAACATTACACCCTGCGCACCTTCAAACAAGATCCTGGAACCTTGCGCTCGAAGTTCGTCCATCTTTTTCCACACTGGTTGCGCAAACTGTCGTATATCATCGCTAATTACCATTAAATCTTTAAAAGTTTTTTCTGCCGAGGCTATTTCTTCTTCCGCATCCTTGAGAAAAATATTGTGGTATGCAAATTGGTCTTCCAATTTAAATAACACTTGATCAGGACTATATAAGTCTGCAACCCGAATACCACGCCTTGCCACTTTATCTTCGTACGCAGGGCCTATCCCCCTCCCTGTAGTCCCTATTTTGTTTTTCCCTCGTTTTTTTTCTCGAGCAAAATCTATCTTTTGATGAATATCTAATATGAGAGAAGCGTTATCCGCTAACACTAGTTTGTCAGGGGAAATACTTATTCCTTGTTCTGAAATTTTCTTAATTTCGTTTAGTAATGCCCATGGGTCAACAACAACACCCGAACCAATCACAGATAATTTTCCCCTAACTATTCCTGATGGAAGTAAGCTGAGCTTGTAGGTTTTACCGTCCACAACGAGCGTATGACCAGCATTATGGCCGCCTTGAAAACGGACCACCGCATCAGCTCTCTCAGACAACCAATCTACGATTTTTCCCTTTCCTTCATCGCCCCATTGGGCTCCTATAACTGCGACATTTCCCATTTACAATTATTCCTGACTCTTGCGTAAAAATTAATTTATACTATAAGACTTGGTTTATTATTTGTAAAAATGTGAGAGCAATTCAGCCGTTTTGCCTCTTTTTCAAGACTATCTACCTGCTCCAATAAGCTTACTGTTATCCACCCATCCTTCCTGAGTGATCTCAAGACACCTCTGTTTATTGAATGGGGTACCAATAAACGGTTTCTGCTAATCGGTTCCGGAAGCGCTCGAAGCACAGTCTCCATATATAACGTAAAACCGCAAGAACCGGTGGACTTACCATCATTCAAAATATACCGCCCACCTCTGCCAAGTTCACCCCGTACACCTTGAGAAAAAAAGCTGAACCCAAGTCCACTGTAATATTCAAAGCCCCTACTCTCTACAGGGTCAATCGTGACCTGGAGATTATCATCTTCCTCTGCAATAAATGCTGCAACCGCTTCGAGACGGTCAAGAATCGGATTGATAGACTTAGGAAGAGGTAAAGCTTTTAATTTTTTGACGCTACTATCCCAGGAGCCGGCTGCCTCAATCAGACCAGTAAACAGATTAGCATTGCCTCCAGCAAACTCCTGTATTGCGGAAGAGTCTTTCTTATCCAGTGCTGACCTTAATTTGGGGCCTATTTCCCTTGCTATACCAATTTCTTCTAACAACTTCAGTATCAATGCCGGTGTCGTGATATCTATAGTTATTGATTGCGCACCTACATTAGACAGCGCATCATATGCTAAGTAAATAACCTCTATATCTGCCAACGCATTATCTTCACCAATAAGTTCTGCACCTACTTGGACTAATTCACGTTCGGGGTTCAAGTCGTCAGGCATTACCCTTAAAACTTCGCCCGTGTAACATAATCTCAACGGGTGATGAGTATGCCCTAAACGACTAGAGGCGATCCTAGCAACTTGTGTTGTTAGGTCAGATCGAAGACCAAGCATTCTTCGCGAAACAGGGTCCATAAGTCTGAACGTGCTGTGAACCATCGCTTCACCGGGGCCTGAAAATAAGGTGTCCTCATATTCAATGAGTGGGGGTTTAACTCTCTCATAGCCTGATAACTCACAAGTATTTATTAGGCGTTCAACAATAGAGGCCTCATGAGCAGCGTGGGGAGGTAGTTGATCCCTAAGACCACTTGGAAGCAATGATTTGTTGATAGGGTCTTTATCTTCCTTAAAAGGCAAGGAAAATACTCCAGTAATTTATAAATAAGCTTGTTAACGCTAACACACTTTTAACATTTAATAGAGATGAATGAAGTATTAGATCAAGAAAGTTTTCAATTTTTTTATTTTAACAATTATAAACAGGTTATAAACCACTATTTCTATTTCTGCTGAGGATTATATCTATGACAAATTGCCTGCACGATCATAGTCGATGGGGAGAGGGTGACCAGACAGGTGCCGCAGGTCACCTCCTAGATCAAAAAACCACATTGTCTGCGCTTGGGAAAATTCAATCCGGTGAAATTATAGACCTCAGTCATACGATAGAGATGGGCGCCCCCTTTATGCCCCCTAACCAGACCCCTTATATAATTTCATCTTCTGCAACTGCTAAAAACAGCATGAAAATTAGGGAAAAAATGGGCGCCAAAAATAAAGTGGGAGCCAATCTTGAGAGAATTGAGATGACAACTCATGTTGGAACTCACATTGATTCACTTGGTCATTTTTCAATTGGGGAGCACCTCTATGGAGGTCATACAATTGAAGAAAGCGTTGGTGATTGGGGCCTGCTCCAACTAGGAGTTGAAAATATACCTCCAATAATAACACGAGGATTGTGCTTGAACCTATCAAAATTAGATGGGGCTGATTGTTTAGAAGCCGGCAGACCGATTACATCGGATGATCTAAAGCGTGCTTATGATGACCACAACATAACGCCTCACAAAGGCGATGTCGTTCTCATTAACACAGGTTGGGGCAAGCATTTCATGCACGACAACACTAAATACATTTCCGGAGAACCAGGTCTGAACGAAGAGGCTGCAAGGTGGTTAACACAAAATGACGTTGTCGCAATCGGTTCTGATAACATGGCTGTTGAGGTACTTCCTGGAACAAATCATCCTGATGTTATGATGCCAGTTCATCAACATTGCCTAGCAGAAGCAGGAGTACATCTCATTGAAAATCTCGCCCTGTCAGAGATATCCGAAAGGAGTATTAATGAGTTTTGCTTGATAATGCTTCCCGTTAAGTTGAAGGGCGCGACAGGATGTCCTGTTAGACCAGTAGCAGTAATCTAACTCTGCTAATTACCACTCTGGTTCTCATCTTAAAAAAGGATGAGAGTTAGATTATTGGTCGGATTGGAAGGTCAGGTAATTTGCTCGAACGACCTGCGGCAAAGAACGAACATCAGATAAAACCGCTTCAGAAACATTACCCTCTACTTCTACTAACGCAAGAGCTTCGCCGCCGTTTTCCCGACGACCAAGATGAAAAGTCGCAATATTTATACCTTCATTCCCTAACAAAGTACCTAATGCTCCAATAAAACCTGGACTATCGTAATTTCTTATATACAACAGGTTTTTCGCAAATTCTGCTTCAATTTTAATGCCTTGAACATCAACAAGCCGTGCTTGTGTTCCAGCAAAGAGAGTTCCAGCTAACACTCTTGTGCGTGATTTACTTCTAACTGAAACCCTTAATAGGGTCTGATAATCACAAACTCTATCGTGTCTGATGGTTGATATATCGATGCCTCGACTGTTGGCTATGAGTGGCGCACTAACAAGATTAACTGAGTCCATCGTGTGCTTTAAAACACCTGCTAAAATTGAAGAAACGATAGGAGCGTAATTCAGTTCTGTCGCCAATCCTTCAAATTCGATTTCGACTTTTTCTATCGCATCGTCAGCCACCTGCCCCGCAAAACTTCCAAGTAGGCCTGCTAACTTTATATATGGCTTAAGGATTGGCGCTTCTTCCGCAGAAACTGCGGGCATGTTAAGGGCGTTGCTGACAGAACCTGTGTTCAAAAAATCAGACATTTGCTCCGCTATTTGCAGCGCAACTTTTTCCTGCGCCTCCATAGTCGAAGCGCCAAGATGCGGCGTCGCTATGACTCCTGGAACACCAAATAAGATATTATTTCTTGCCGGTTCTTCCGAGAATACGTCTAATGCAGCACCCGCAACATGCCCGTTTTCTAGAGCCGCTTTAAGGTCGTGCTCGGATATCAAACCGCCGCGCGCACAGTTTACAATACGCACACCTCTCTTCATCGCAACCAACGCCTCCGCATTGATAATATTTCTTGTCTGTTCTGTTAATGGTGTATGAAGAGAGATAAAGTCTGACTCTGCCAATAATGGTTTAAGCTCACGTTTTCGAACACCTATACTTTCCGCCCGCTCTTCAGTAAGATAAGGGTCGAACGCTGCGACCTTCATTTTCAAACCTTGGGCTCGATCAGCCACAATGGATCCAATGTTTCCGCAGCCAATTATTCCTAATGTTTTGCCTGTTAGTTCGGTACCAACGAAACGTGTCTTTTCCCAAAGTCCTTCTTGAGTTGACCTATCAGCTTCCGGGATTTGGCGTGCGAGAGCACAAATCATAGAAATAGCGTGTTCTGCCGTTGTTACAGCGTTACCGAAAGGGGTGTTCATAACAACGATACCTGCCGCGCTAGCTGCGTCTACATCGATATTGTCCACACCTATCCCGGCGCGACCTATCACCTTGAGGTTACTTGCAGCTAAAATTAACTCTTGTGTAATTTTGGTCGCAGAGCGGACAGCCAATCCATCATAATTATGGATTTCCCGGCCCAACTCTTCGGACGACATGCCAGGTCTATAGTCTACGCTGATTCCTTGGCTTTTGAATATTGCAACCACATCTTCACTTAATTTGTCGGATACTAAAACTTTCGGCATCATCACGCTCCATTACCAGCAGTATTAAGCCAATAGATTGAGATCAGACTTGATCTCGTAATATGCCCAATCCAACCAAGGCAGCAAATAAATGATGTCTTGGTTCTGAACAGTCGCGCCGGTCCACAAACGCAGCCCTGGCGGGGCATCTCTGTATCCGTTTATATCAAAGGCGACCCCTTCTTTTTCCAGGAGTTCGCTAATCAGCTTCGGTATTTTAGCCTGCTGCTCGTCGTGAAGAGCCAGAAACCATGGATCGGTTATTTTTAAGCAAACTGAGGTGTTCGATCTATTTTTTTCGTTATCGACTAAAAAGTTAGCCCATTCACTCTCCTCAACCCACTTAGTAAGGGTTAGTAGATTTTTATCACACTTTTTCCTGGAGGCGTCCAACCCTCCTATATTCTCAATCCAATTAATGGCATCTAAAGCATCTTCTACACAAAGCATAGACGGTGTATTGATTGTCTCGCCTTGGAATAATTTTTCGTTAATCTTCCCATTTTTTGATAACCTAAAGATCTTTGGAATGGGACGTTCAGGTGTGTATTCTTCTAATCTAGCAATGGCTTTTGGCCCCAATATTACCATTCCAAATCCCGCTTCTCCACCCAGCACTTTTTGCCATGAGAAGGTAATGAAATCGAGCTTTTTCCAAGGGAGGTCTTGAGCAAAAATGGCACTAGTCGCGTCACATAACGTTAGACCTTCCCGATCATCTGGGATCCAATCCGCGTTTGGGACCCGAGCGCCTGACGTTGTCCCATTCCAGGCGAAGACAACGTCTCGTTTGAATTCAACCTCATTAAGTTCTGGTAAATACCCGTAGTCCGCATCCAATATTCGGCAGTTAGAAAGACGCAGCTCGTTAACAATATCATTTGCCCAATCACTACTAAAGCTTTCCCAAACGAGAACGTCGACGCCGCGAGCACCGAGCAGTGACCACATACCCATTTCAAAAGCACCCGTGTCTGAAGCCGGCACAATACCTACTTTGTAGTCGTTCGGAAGTCCAAGAACTGAAGAAGTTTTGTCGATTAATAGCTTCAGTTTAGCTTTTGCTGGGGCAGACCGGTGTGATCGTCCAAGTATCGCTGACTCCAGTATAGACGTCGACCAGCCGGGTCGCTTGGCACATGGTCCCGATGAAAACATAGGGGACGTCGGCATAGCCGTGGGCTTCATGCCTGATTTCCTTCAATAATATTTGCCGCTAGGTGGGAAGCGGCGCCCCACTGGAAAACGTAATTCTAAACTTTGACAAGTCAAATAAATTTTTGCTTTTTCCAAAATCTAATGAACAACGTTCTATTTTTTGTTATCAAAATTAATTCCTAGGAAAGCGGCTTTGCCAGTTGCACCACGCAGAATAGCTTATTTGCGTGGCACATTTTTTGCATCGATATTTCTGAATTTTCTGGAGGAGTTCAAAATGAAACAAAAAGGTAAAAAGAACGGTAGCATTACTGGTACCATCGGCAGTGGCTCGTCAAATTATCCGCCAGGTTTTGCTTCAAATGATGAAGGCACCCGCACAGATAGTTCTTCTGAACAATTCCATAGTTTGAGTACTTTAGAAAAACAAGATGATTTGCGTGCATCACTCCCCAGGGAAATACAACTAGCTATAAAGGAATGGGCTGAATCGTTGAGCAAATTATCATGGAAATTAAGACGCCGCGCTATAACTCGTTTTTCTGGATCGTTTGCTGATAACTTCCTTGCGATTGTTCCTGAATTGTCAGAAGAAGAATATGATAGTCTGCTTCTTCTAGGTACTACATGCATGTTGGAGGAACTCGAAGATGGAATGCCTATAGCAGAGGAAGATCAAGCTAAGTGCTACTTAGAGAGTATTCACGAACATCATAGAGAAATGGCGAACACGTTTCTAGATCGATATAAAGGGGTAGACCAGCAATTGCATTAGTGTTCGAGGAATATTATCACAACTTCCGAAATCAACAGCATTTCTCGACGGTCTGCTCAAGAGCTCCAAATATTAATTTACCGTCAGAAGCTAACATTTCCATCTTAACTTTGTCACCATATTGTAAAAACGGGATGCAAGGGTAACCTTCAGCGATAGTCTTAATCATTCTGATTTCGGCAATGCGTAAGTAACCGTGCTGCTAATCAGAATTTGAAATTGTAACAGAACCAATTATCGTACCGGCACGAAGTGACCGCGTTTTCGCATCGTGCGCAACTAGTTCTGGGAAACTAAAAGTCATATCCACACCAGCGTTCGCGAATCCCACTTGTTTTCTGTTTGAGCTGCCATTTTTTAAGCGCAGGGACATTCCACTAGTGTTTGAAGATATGCCCGGAATGTTCAGTGGGCAAATGGGAGAGAAGAAAGGTCTAGATGGTTATAACTTGCCGCAGCAGTGTTTATATTTACGCCCACTTCCGCATGGACAAGGTGCGTTTCGAGGAACTTTCCCCCAAGTTGATGGATCGTTCGGGTCTAGTTCTTGGCGAGCTGTGTTGAGAAGGCGCTTTGGACCTTCGTTAACTTCCCTAATTGCATAATCTTCAGCAGAGTTTTGTTGGCTTCTCAACTCCTCGTTATCGAGTTGAATTTCTAAATTAGAAAGAGCGCCTGTTATGGTATGTCGAACACTTTCCAGCATTTCGTCAAATAAATTGAATGCTTCGCGCTTATACTCATTCAGTGGATCACGTTGGGCGTACGCCCTCAAATTAATCCCCTGCCTTAGGTGATCAAGCGCCAGAAGATGCTCCTTCCACTGCTGATCAATTACTTGTAACAAAATACTTTTCTCTGCCATCCGAAATAATTCGGAGCCATAGTTAGCCGCCTTTTCTGCCAATCTTCGATTTGACGCCTCGAGGAGTCGCTCAAGTATCTCTTGATCAGCTACACCCTCTTCCTCAGCCCAAAGGGGTATGTCTTCGTCTAAGTTAAGAGTACCAGCAGACTCTGCAACCAACGTATCTAAATCCCATTGTTCATGGTATGTGCCCGGCGGAATTGTCTTGTTAACCAAACTTTCAATTACCTCGTGCCGCATATCTGTTACCGTGGCATTTACATCCTCTGCGTTCATTATCTCTCGGCGCTGCTCATAAATGACTTTTCTTTGATCATTCATTACATCGTCGTATTTCAGAAGTTGTTTTCTTATATCAAAGTTCCTGGCCTCAACCTTTTGTTGTGCCTTTTCTAATGCTTTATTGATCCAGGGATGGATTATAGCTTCCCCTTCCTCAAGTCCTAGTTTTTTGAGCATTCCATCCATGCGTTCGGACCCAAATATCCTCATTAGGTCATCCTCTAACGATAAGAAGAACTTTGAGGCACCAGGGTCCCCTTGTCTTCCCGATCTACCTCTTAATTGATTATCTATACGTCGGCTCTCATGTCGTTCTGTGCCGATTACATAGAGGCCATTTGCTCCAATAACTTTGTCTTTCTCCTCAATTACTTCAGATCTGATTACGCTTTCGCGCGCGGTGTCGTTACCATCTGTCTCATTAGCAATTCGCATTTCAGCATGGCCACCTAACTGAATATCTGTTCCTCTCCCAGCCATATTAGTAGCAATCGTGACTGCACCGGGAGCGCCAGCCTGCGCTATAATTTGCGCCTCTTGTTCATGAAATCTAGCGTTGAGGACCTGATGTTCTATACGCTTTTTTTTCAGCAAGTTAGATAATATTTCTGACTTTTCTATAGAAACTGTACCGACAAGAGCAGGTTGACCACGTTTCCTACAGTCTTCTATCAGGTCTATAATCGCAGACCATTTTTCATTTTCAGTTCTATAGACTTCATCATCTTCATCTTGCCTATTGACGTCGGTGTTAGTTGGTATCTCAACAACATCAAGTGCATAGATCTCTGCAAACTCCGATGCTTCCGTCATAGCAGTTCCGGTCATTCCTGCTAATTTGGGAAAAAGCCTGAAATAATTTTGGAATGTTATGGAAGCTAATGTTTGGTTTTCGTTTTGGACTGTTACAAATTCTTTCGCCTCAAGAGCCTGATGAAGTCCATCGGAGTATCGCCTACCTTCCATAGCTCGACCTGTAAATTCATCGATGATGACAACCATATCGTTACGCACCATATAATCAACATCCCGCGTAAAAAGCTTGTGGGCTCTTAGTGCCTGATTGACATGATGAACAACCGAGATGTTCTGGCTATCATACATTCCTTCGCCCGACACCAACTCTTTTTCTTGGAGGAGCTGCTCAATTTTTTCGGTTCCAGCTTCAGTAAGCATTACTGTTCGCTGTTTTTCGTCTTTCTCATAATCGGCTTCTGAGAGCTCGGGAATTAATTCATTTACATTACGGTAAAGTTCCGAACTATCTTCTGCCGGGCCTGAAATGATCAATGGCGTTCTAGCTTCATCAATCAAAATAGAGTCAACTTCATCAACAATCGCAAATTCGAAATCTCTCTGACACATATCTTCAAGACGAAACTTCATATTATCTCTAAGATAGTCAAAACCGAATTCATTGTTCGTTCCATATGTAACATCAGACTGATAGGCCATCTGACGCTCTTCGTCGGATAAGCCCTGAACGATTACGCCAACAGAAAGCCCTAAAAATTCATAAATTGCCCCCATCCACGCAGAGTCTCTTTGTGCCAGGTAATCGTTAACTGTTACGACATGCACCCCCCGACCCTTCAAGGCATTTAAATAAACCGCAAGAGTCGCAACGAGTGTTTTACCCTCGCCCGTTTTCATTTCGGCAATCTTACCCTCGTGAAGAACTATGCCTCCCAATAATTGGACGTCGAAATGCCGTTGTCCTAGAGTACGTTTGGAACCTTCCCTTACGGTAGCAAAAGCATCTACTAAGAGATCATCAAGGGTTTGACCATTTTGAATTTGCTCTTGGAGCCAGGGTGTCCTCGCTGCGAGTTCTTCGTCGCTTAACCTTTCAAGTTCTGGTTCTAACGCATTTATTGCGTCAACAGAAGCCTGCATTCTTTTCAACACTCGGTCATTTTCAGAACCAAATAATGTTTTTGCTAAAGCACTTAACATCCCTGTTTCCTGCCACGTAGTTTTGAAACAAACGCGTTATTGCGATAAAACGACGACAGCAATACGCTCTGTACTTCATCCTGTCAATGTGGTGTTTTTTTCATTGAACAACAAGGAAAAATTTATTTTACGTATTCTATAGCTACCAATGGGGCATTAATGCTATCTAACTAATATTCGATCGTGTTGCTACCGTAGATATGCGGAACGTATATCTTTTTTCGGCATCAAGATTCAGACAAGAAAACTACAGCCAAGGGCAGATGAAATGATGGTAAGTTTTAATGTAAACTTCATGAAAAAATTATCCAAGTATAGCATCGCCTTGTTCATTTTATGCTGCGGGTCGGCTATTGCACAAACGACTTCAGATACGAATAACATTTTAAAGGATGCAGAAAAAAAACTCGTAGCCAAGGTCGAGGGTGAAAGCATCTTTTTAGACGAGATACTCGAGATGGCAAAACAGTTGCCCAGAGAATATCAAAAATTGTCACTAGATACCGTGTTCCCATCACTGCTCGCACGAGCAATTGACGCCAGACTTGTAAGAAATGCGGGAATTAAAAAGGGGTTTTCAGACAACCCAGAGGTTAAAAAACGGATAGAAGAAATCAAAGGCCAAATTATTTCAGAAGTTTTTCTTAGAACAACAATTAATTCGCAAATTACTGAAGAAGCACTTCAGCAACTATATACCGAAACTAAATCTGAAATGGCTGGCGAGGAAGAAGTAAAGGCGAGACATATACTTCTTAACGACGAAACCAAGGCTAATCAGCTAATCAAATCGTTAAAAGATGGAGCTGATTTTTCAGAAACCGCAAGTAAACACTCAACTGGCCCCTCAGCATCCTCTGGCGGAGATTTAGGTTGGTTTACTAAGGGTCAGATGGTTCCTGAATTTTCAGAAGCAGCTTTCAAATTAAAGCCCGGTCAAATAGTTGATAAGCCGGTGAAAACACAATTTGGCTGGCATATTATTTTAGTAGAAGATCGTAAAAGCGCTGCCCCACCTTCATTTGACAATGCTCGAGGCCAGTTAGCGTCGAAACTTAGCCAATCTTTGCTGGCAACG
This sequence comes from uncultured Alphaproteobacteria bacterium, assembly GCA_902629125.1. Taxonomy (GTDB): domain Bacteria; phylum Pseudomonadota; class Alphaproteobacteria; order Thalassobaculales; family Thalassobaculaceae. The sequence goes on along the minus strand of CACOPQ010000018.1, from coordinate 1,736 downwards.
CTTTTAGAAGACTTAAGGGAAAATGCAAAAATCGAGCGCTTTGACATCAACGTAAAATCGACTAAAAAATAAACTTAAATTGCCAGTTAATCTTAGAACTATCCTCTATTGCGCAGGTTTTTTGTAATGGATTTAAAAAAGTCACCATGCTACGAATATCACCTCCTGACATAAAATGGTCCCCGGCACCTGTAATCACGATGCATCGAGCATCATTGTTAAACTCTAGCGAGGCGATAATTTCTCTAAAAGATGTTCTCAGTTCGGGGGTGAGTGCATTGCGCACTTCGGGTTGATTTAAAGTGACGGTCGCAACGCCATTCTCTATCTGAAGTAGGACACTATCTGAAGTCATATTTTAGATCTTTCCTTTAACGAATAAATTTTAACGAAATACTGCGTAGTTAATCACAAAAAGTCCCGCAACATACTGATGAGCGGTTCATCGGCAGGAGGCATATCAAATTCTCTCAATTTTTTTGGCCATACCCAACGCATTTCCTGCGATTCTAAAGCCAAAATATCGCCCCACCAGCGTCGGCAAATGAATAATGGCATAAGGAGATGGAAATTCTCGTACTGGTGGCTGGCAAAGCTAAGGGGTGCAAGGCAAGCTCCTTTTGTTTCAATATTTAATTCTTCCTTGAGCTCTCTTATAAGTGCTTGTTCGGGGGTCTCTCCCTTTTCAATTTTTCCACCGGGGAATTCCCAAAGATCAGCCATTTCTTTGCCTTTAGGACGCTTTGTGATTAAAACTCTGCCATCAGCATCAACTAGGGCACCCGCCACTACAATAACAATGGGCTTTGTATAGGATTCTTCTGTCACGTCGAGAACCAAGAGAAAGGTTAAAGAAAATTGGGTAATTTAAAAATTCTACTGTTTTAAAACTTTTTCCTCAGCTTCTGTAATCCGCATTAATATCGATATAACCATGTGTTAGGTCACAAGTCCAAACGGTGCTTTTACCATTTCCAAGACCAACATCAACTGCAAGGTGAATTTTTCTGCCTTGGAGGTGTTCCGTAACGGGCGCCTCATCGTACCCCTCCACCACAGCACCTTTTTCGGCGATTGTTGTTTTGCCAAAGCAAACAGATATACTATTGGCGTCAGCCTTCTCTCCGGACTTTCCAACCGCCATCACTACCCTTCCCCAATTTGCATCGCCACCTGCAATAGCTGTCTTTACAAGCGGAGAATTTGCTATTGCGAGACCAATCTTGTGGGCGGATTTCTTGGAAGTTGCTCCGGTTACATCAACTTGGATAAGTTTTTGTGCACCTTCTCCATCACAAACAATTTGTTTTGCAAGATTTAACATCACAGATTGTAACGCTGACTCAAAATCCTTAAGGACAGGATCGTCAGCAGACGTTGGTACCACTGATTTTGCTGCCCCTGTTGCAAATAAAAGAAGTGTATCGCTGGTTGATGCGTCACTATCGACAGTAATTGCATTGAACGTGTTTTGAACATTTCTAGATAATAAAGTTTGTAAAATATTGGAAGGGATATTGGCGTCAGTGAATATAAAGCTCAGCATGGTGGCCATATCTGGGGCAATCATACCGGAACCCTTTGCAATCCCTGTGATTTGAATTTTTTTATTTCCAATTAACGCAGCTTCGGAAGCGCCTTTTGGAAATGTATCCGTCGTTGTAATTGCTGTGGCAGCCTTATTCCAATTTCCCCCTCTCAGGTTTTCTGACATCTTCGGAATTTTGGTGATTATT
>CACOPQ010000017.1 GCA_902629125.1 uncultured Alphaproteobacteria bacterium | reverse complement strand
CGAATATTGCCTCTATCTACGCCGTTTATATCGGCGCTATGGGTGTTTTTTCGCCATTGTCTGGATATCTTTTTGATCGTTTTGGCAGCCGCTTTATTTATGTTTTTGGGGTTTTCTGTCTGGGAGCGGGTTATTGGGCTGCGGGAAACTTAACCTCCCTATGGCATTTTTATCTAGCGCTTGGACTTTTAACTGGTTTAGGTGCCTCTCTGATTTGGCAGGTTCCAGCTCAGAGCCTCGTAAGTAGATGGTTCGATAAGCAACTCGGGACTGCAATAGCCTTCGTCTATGCCGGTTACGGTTTTGGAATATTAATCTTAGCTCCGATAGCGCAAATATTGATTGAAAGCAATGGATGGCGGCTAACATATCAACAATTTGGAATAGTGTTTTTATGTTTAATACCAATTATAATTTTCATTCCCTGGAAAGTAATCGAACAGGGTGCACCGAATAATCCAAGACGGACAAATACAGGGCGGGCTGAAGGTGGGCATACTCTTGGCTCCGCAGTAAGGTTGCCAGTTTTTTGGATAATGTTTGCAATCTACTTTCTCACGGCTTTTGCAATTTTTGGGGTGAGCGTTCAGTCAGTTGCTTATCTTGTGGAACTCGGTTTTGGTGAATTGGAGGCTGCGGGTGCTTTTGGACTTGCAGGAATGTTGTCCTTCGCTGGGATGTTTCTGACAGGGGTAGCTGCGGATAAGTTTGGGAACAGCTTAGTGGCAACAATTAGTTATTTGCTCACAATAAGCGGTGTGCTCGGACTGGCCGCTTTACAATTTTTTCCTTATGAAGGATTAGTGCTCTTTTGGGTGATTCCCTATGGATTAAGTATGGGTGCGCGTGGACCAATTATTGCTACTCTTTTAGCAAAGTTATTTTCTGGAAAAGGCCTTGGTGCCATCTATGGAATGATCATGATGGGGCAAGGACTGGGTGCTGGGTTCAGCGCTTGGTGTGGGGGCCTTATATATGATTTCACTGATGGATATAATTTAATGTTTTGTATATCGGTGACATCAGCGCTTATATGTATTGCACTTTTTTGGGTAAGTCCGGAAATCCGTTTTGGATATTTAAACTCACCTTCACGTGCAAAACAGTCGAATTAGTTCAAACTTTAATATATATAGGAAGAGATTTATGGCGGATTTACATTTCCTGACAGCAATCCAGCTTTCCGAAAAAATCAAGAGCAAAAAAATAAGTTGTTTAGAAATGCTCGATTTATTTTTAGCAAGAGTCGAAAAGTTTAATCCAAGTCTCAACGCCATCATTTACTTGGATAAGGAGGCAGCAAGAGCAAGAGCTAAAGAGGCAGACGAAGCTCTAACTAAAGGAGAGTCCTGGGGTACACTACATGGTGTTCCAATGACTGTGAAAGAGAATTTTAATATCGCGGGTCAACCCTCGACGTGGGGCGTGCCGGATCTCAAAAATAATATAGTCAAAGAAGATGCGCTTTCAGTTAAACGCATGAAAGCGATTGGTGTTAATATTTTTGGTAAAACAAATGTGCCGCTCATGCTTTCCGATTGGCAGAGTTTCAATGAAATTTATGGAACGACGAATAATCCGTGGGATCTAAAGCGGACACCTGGAGGATCGTCAGGTGGGTCCGCTGCAGCTCTAGCAGCTGGTATGACAGGATTGGATGCGGGCAGCGATATTGGAGCCTCCATTCGAAATCCAGCCCATTATTGTGGTGTATTTGGACACAAGCCGAGTATGGGGATTCTGCCAACCTTGGGCTGCGCCTTCCCTGGCAGTCACGTGCCACCTGATATATCTGTTATCGGTCCATTGGCTCGCGGCGCCGAGGATCTTCGTATCGCGACTTTAGCTATGGCTGGTACTACAGGGCGAACATCAAGCGGAAAGCACCTGAACCTTCCAGATTGTACAAAAACTAGATTAAATGACTTTAAAGTGGGAGTGCTTCTGGAGGACCAGAACTGTAAGCAAGATAACGAGTTAACGGATTGCATTCAAAGCATGGTTGATAAATTAGCTAAACTCGGGTGCAGAGTTGTAGAAAAGGCGAGCCCAATAAAAGATACAAAGAGATCACATCTAGTTTATCTTATGCTGTTACGGGCAGCGACTGGAAGTCGATTAAGTGACGAGGAATTAGCTAAATCTGCAGACAGGGCTCTATCGGCAGACCCCGATGATTTTAGCTACAAAACAATCGTTGATCGAGCTGTTACAATGACACACAAGGACTGGTTGGCTTGGAATGCAGAAAGAGAATTGCTTCGCCGCGAATGGGATGTCTTCTTTGAGGACTACGATCTTTTGATAACGCCCGTGGCGGCCTCTGCAGCGTTCCCCCACGATCAAGTAGGTGACCGAGCTGACCGAACAATTCCTATCAATAATGGAAATGAACCAACAGTCGACCAGCTTTTTTGGGCCGGACTTCCAGGCGTAGTCTATTTGCCTGCCACAGCAGCGCCGGCCGGGTTGACAAGGTCGGGCCTGCCCGTCGGTGTTCAAATTATTGGACCGTATTTAAACGATCTCAAGACGATCGAGTTTGCCAAGTTAATAGAGAGAGAAATCGGTGGCTTTGTGCCACCCACGGGGTATGAGTAATGACTAAAATTACGCGAGTGGAAATACACGAGTTTGGCTTTGATATCCCAAATTTAGGGAATTTGACAGGGGCAGACTCTGTTGGTGCAATAGGTTATATGAAAGGAGCGGTCTCTCGAATAGAAAAATTTGCGCTAGCAATCATCACCGAAGATGGTTGCCGAGGGGAATATGTCACTCACTGGTGCAGCACACCATCTACGTGCGCTCAAGCAAAGACCTTAGCTCCAAAGCTTATAGGACGTCACGCGGAAGAACGAGAAGGTATATACGACGACATGAAGCGCGAGCTAAGGCAATTTGATCATATGGGGCAGGGGCCAATTGATATTGCACTTTGGGACTGGGCAGGCAAACATCTGGATTGTTCCGTGAGTGTGTTGCTGGGGGGATACCGGAAAAAATTACCAGCTTATGCTAGTACATACCACGGGGATAGAAATGGTGGTCTTGACTCTAAAGAAGCTTTTGCTGACTTTGCTGAGCATTGTTTCGACTTGGGATACCGTGCATTTAAGATCCATGGTTGGAATGAGGCTGATGCGGTTGAAGAGGCTAAAAATGTTCTGCATGTAGCCAAAACAGTAGGCCACAAAATGACTTTAATGCTTGATCCAGCGTGCGAACTAAAAACATTTGCTGACGCACTTTATGTCGGGAGGGCATGCGATGAAGGTGGGTACTTTTGGTACGAGGACCCTTTTCGGGATTCTGGAGTCTCTGCATTCGCACACAAACGTCTTAGAGAAATGATAAAAACACCAATTCTTCAAACTGAACACATTAGAGGAGTAGAGCCAAAGGCTGACTTTCTTATTGCTGGCGGTACGGACTTTCTCCGCATGGATCCTGAATATGACATGGGTATTACTGGGGGGCTTAAAATAGCTCATTTAGGCGAAGCTTTCGGCATCGATGTAGAAGTTCATGCGTGTGGGCCCGCTCATAGGCATGTAATGAGCGCAATGCGGAACTCAAATTTTTATGAGGTGGCTTTGGTAGGGCCGAATTGCCCGAATGCTGTCCCTCCGGTTTATGCATGTGGTTACACAGATCAGCTTGATTGCGTTGATAGTGATGGTTGTGTTCCAGTTCCTGACGGACCTGGATTAGGTGTTGTTTATGACTGGGATTTCATTGCAGCAAACCTTGTGAATAAAACCGTGTTTGGTGGTTAATACCAAAAGTGTTAAAGAGGGTCCATCATCAGAAACCATTAGCAAAAATTCTTGAGGTAAGAAGGAGAGATGCAAGCAACATTAAATATATCAGGGTCAACTAAAGTCTTTGGGTGTATTTCTGACCCGATAACTCATGTGCGCGCGCCTTCCGTATTTAACCCCCTGTTCGAGAAACACGGCATCGACGCAGTTATGGTTCCCTTGCACGTTCCTGCAAGTGGTTTGTCGGATTTTATCATGGGTTTAAGAATGATGCCAAATTTTGGGGGAATGTCGATCACTCTACCTCATAAGGTCCCAATAATGGAGTTCTGCGATGAAATTGGCCAACAAGGTAAACTTGTCGGAGCTGTAAACTATGCTGCCTTCGACAAAAATAGACGATTAATAGCCGATAACTGTGATGGAAGCGGGTTTGTTTCTGGATTATTAGCAGCAGGATATGAGGTGGCACAACGGAAGGTTTTGATGGTAGGTGCAGGAGGAGCAGCGAGAGCGATAGCCTTTTCTCTAGCAGACTCTGGTATATCCCATTTGAGCATTGCAAATAGAACTGAGTCGACAGCTAAAGATCTAGCGAAGTCGGTGAGTGGTGCATATCCCCATGTTGAAATAGATTGTGCGTCCTCAGACCCGAGGGGGTTTGATATCGTAATAAATACTACGTCATTGGGGTTAAATGAAAGTGATAACTTACCCTTCGACCCAGGGTTTCTAACTTCTTCGCAAATCGTGGCTGAAATAATTATGAATCCTGAAGAGACAAAAATATTAAAAGCCGCTAAAAAGGTTGGTTGTAATATTCACTATGGCAGACCTATGTTTGATCATCAGGTTGCAATCCAAGCAAAACTATTTGGCTATAATTTTCATTTATAACAATGCGTTAAATATCAAATATTCAACCAATATATTAATTCATAATTTAAATGAATCGGTTGGAGAGAATGCGGAAATCTTTTGACTATCAATGACTATGCCTTCAGTTAATCAAAGTAACGCCAATGCTAAAGGTATTTTATGGCAAGTCGTTGCCATGTTGTTTTTTGGTTCTATGGATGCGGTTTCAAAACATCTAACCTCGACGTTACCTGTTGTGGAAATACTTTGGGTAAGATATCTATTTTTCGCTGCATTTGGGTTTTTACTGGCAGTTCGCTATTCAGGACTCAGTGGTCTAAAGACTTCAATTCCATTTCTTCAGGCAGGACGAGGTCTCGCATTAGTTTTTGAAATAATCCTCTTTACTTATGCGTTTAGGTATATGCCGCTAGCTGATGCGCATGTAATGGCGGCGTCAGTTCCACTTATAGTTCTGGCCCTGGCAGTTCCAATACTTAAAGAAAATGTTGGTCCCCGACGCTGGATTGCTGTTATCATTGGATTTTTAGGTGTGTTAGTAATTCTACGACCTGGCTTTGGCGCATGGCAGCCAATATTGTTACTGCCTCTCACGGGCGCATTAGGCTTCGCTGTCTACCTCGTATTGACGAGGATGGCAGCTGCGTTTGATAGTGTTGGGACATCTGCTTTTTATACCGGAATAGTTGGCCTCGCGGTCTTGACTATTTTCCTGCCATTAGAATGGAAAGAACCCTCGATGGACGAGTGGGCATGGCTTATTCTAGCTAGCGTGCTTGGCCTATGTGGTCACATAAGTGTTATCAAGGCTTTATCTATGGCTGAGGCAAGTATGCTTCAGCCATTCTTTTATGTCGTATTAGTTTGGGCTACGTTTTTAGGGCTTGTAATTTTTGGTGATGTTCCAGATCTAATCACCATTGGTGGGGCATGCATAATCGTTGGAAGTGGGCTTTATGCTTGGTATAGAGAGCGAGTTAACTTAAATCAAAGCTGAGTACTTGGGTTCATAATCAGGTTGCTTCAAGAAAACAACTTTTTGCTGCATAATCGAAGTTATGTTGATTGGGAAATTATCTCTCCGCTCTAAGTCAATACTTTGAGTTTTTCTTGGGACACGACTTTCTAATCGTAGTGGTAAGGTTTAACGTGTATATTCTCATAATAAGACGAGATAGAATATTTTGAAGTGGGCCTTTTAAATGGAAAATAAAGAGAGTCTTAAACCTACATACGATCTTGGGCAGATGGCCGCGAATTTAAAAGCAACCCATTTGTCTGGCTCTGCCATAAGATGGGCCAAACACTGTATTTTAGATTGGATTGCCGTTACGGTGGCAGGTTCTGATGAGGACCTCACGAAAAAAATCATTGCCGTTGCTGAGTTAGAGAAATCTTTTGGAAAAGCTAGGGTCATAGGCCATAATGTGGGTCTTACGGCTTCTCAAGCTGCACTTGTCAATGGTGCTGCCTCGCACGCATTAGATTATGATGACGTAAACAAACGGATGAATGGGCACCCAACAGTCCCCGTTGTTCCAGCGCTAATGGCACTCGCTGACGAGATTGACTTTAGTGGCATGGATTTCATTACGGCATTTGTAGCTGGTTATGAGGTAGAAACATTATTAGCTGAAATGAGTGGATTTAGTCACTATGATAAAGGCTGGCATGGAACTGCAACCTATGGAACGTTTGGAGCCGCGGCAGCTTCCGCTCGATTATTAAATCTTTCTGTTGATGAGACCGTAACGGCTCTAGGAATAGCAAGTACTCAAGCAGCAGGTTTGAAGTCTATGTTCGGGACAATGTGCAAACCACTGCATGCTGGGAAAGCCGCTGCCAATGGTTTGTTTTCGGCCCGTCTTGCGCAGCAAGGATTTACTAGCAGGCCTGACGCGATTGAATGTGCTCAAGGTTTTGCAGCAACTCAGGCAGAGAGTTTTGAGCCTAGACCCGTCAGGTCGAATTTTGATCAGAACTTTGCGGTTGAGGAAAACCTGTTCAAGTATCATGCAGCTTGTTATTTAACTCATGCAGGTATTGATGCCTTAAATAAGCTGAAAGAAGATCATAATCTAAAAATTGATCAGGTGGAAAGAATTGAGCAGTTCGTCCCTAATACGCATTTTACAGTTTGTAACATCGCCGAGCCTGAAACTGGTCTAGAGGTAAAATTTAGCATGCGCCATACCGCTGCAATGACATTAGCTGATGTGGACACGGGTAATCTTCACAGTTATAGCGACGATATAGCAAAACGCCCTGACTTGATACAATTACGCGATAGAGTGACCATAATTGATAAGCCGTTTAATTCAAGAATGCAGTCAGAAGTTGTCGTTCATCTAAAGGACAAAGGAGCCGTTCATCAATTCTCCGACGCGGGTGTCCCAGAAAGTAACTTGGACAAACAAGAAACGAAACTCATTAGAAAGTTTAACACACTGGTCATACCAATTTGTGGGGAAGAAGCTTCGCAGTCCATTCTAGACAAGTGTCTTAAACTTGAAACTTTAGAAAATGTTGCTGATTTATTCGATGATGTAACTTTAAGCGGCGTATAAGAAGTCGTTTGTAACGAATCGGTTCCAATATGGAATGAAAGTATATCAAGTAATTCATCAATATGATAAATAGTAATCACACTTGTGATGGACTGATATATCTCTGCATGTCTAATATATCAGTCATTGTAAACAGTAAAGTGGTAATTCAATGTCTAATGGTTTCGTCAAATCTGCTGCTCGAGTAATGGCTATTTTCGAATGTTTCGAGGACGTCAAGCGGCCTCTTACGATATCAGAATTGGTCAGGTTGATGGGCGTTCCTCAATCCAGCATGTCAGCTCTTATGAAAAGTCTTTTGTCTCAGGGGTTTGTTGATTACGATGTTAGATCGCGAGCGTATACCCCGAGCGTGAGAGTAGGCCTTCTAGGTAATTGGTTGATGGGAGGACCTCAAAACCAGGATAATCTTTTGACAATGTTGCAGGATCTTAACTCGACCACGGGTGATACGGTTATTCTTGGAGTTTTAAACGGTGTGGAAGCTCAGTATATACATGTTGTAAATTCATATCAGCGGTTACGCTTTCAACTGAGGCCAGGGATGTTAAGGCCGATGTTTAGGACTGCTATTGGTCTAGTCTTAGCTAGTCAAAAAGACGATAATGAAATAGGCAGAATGATCCGCCGTGTTAATACAGAAGCGGAGCGCCCAGAGGAAGGAGTATTGGAGTCAGAAGTGATGGAGCGAGTAAATGACGTCAGGGAAAAAGGTTTCTTGATCACAGCTAATTTAGCGACGCCAGGAGCAGGTGTGGTAGCTACACTTCTGAAGAATGGTCCATCCACGAGGCCGTTAGCAATTGGCATTGGGGCTCCACATCCCAGGATTGTTTCGGGAAAGGAGTTCCTAGTCGAATCACTGGTAAATGCTGTCAACAAGTTCGCTAATGGCAGAGGGTCGGCACAAGCTGCCTAATCTAATAAGCATCGAAAAGACTTTATAAGTTTTATTTCCGCTGAAATTTTGGCGGAGAAAGAGCCTCAATATTTTTGATGCCTATAGATCCTGAGTTAGATAATCGTCTTAGTTTCTTTAAGTCATTGTCTTTCAGCGCAAAAAAGTAATTTTTTGCTATTCGCCTCGCAGAAATCTATTAATTGGTCGATCTTCATGGTCGTTGATTGCGCTCACTTTGCCAGTCCAGACTACCCTGCCGTCTTCAAGCAATACGAGATTGTCGAAATAGGTTAATGCTACTTGAATGTCGCTTGTAATAGCTAAAAGTGTTATATCTTCCGACTGAGTTTTCGCTTTAATTAAACTACAGATATCGACTGTTAAAACCGGGTCAAGACCGGCAGTAGGTTCGTCAAGCATTAAAAGTTTTGGTTTGCTCGAAAGAGCCCTTGCAAGAGCTACACGTTTTTGCATTCCACCAGATAATTCACTTGGATACTTATCTCCATTTGCAACTGAGAGTCCCATTTCACTTAAAAGTTTATTCGCGACCTTCAGTGCTTTTAACTTCGGATATGATAAAGTGTTGACGATCTGAAATGAAATATTCTCGCGGGCTGTCATACTATCGAACAAAGCATTCTCTTGAAACATTACCCCCACTTGCCCTGGTTGTGGTTCTACTTTTTCGTTGAGCATATTAAGAAACGTTAATTTCGGTTCCTGCCCGTCTAGGAGATCCAGAATATATTTGAAAAGTATCGATTTTCCCGATGCGGCAGGTCCAATAATTACAGTTGCTTCGCCTGCTGGTATGGTTAAATTTATGTGATCCAATATGTTGCTGTTGCTAAAAGAAATTCTTGCATCAATTAATTTCAATCCAATTGACATTTGTTTTAGCCTAGAAAAATTTAACCAAGATATTAGCTATTAGTGGCAGATATTCGTTATTAACCTGAGAATAAATATATTTGTATTACTCATTGTAACCGCTTAGTTTTGACTCTTCTTTTTTTAATAGAATAATAGGGGTAATTCAATGAGCGATCTATCTCCAATTTCTAAATACGTTGAGTGTGCTGGATGGGAAATTCATTATTTGGAGTGGGGATCGCCAAGTTTGCCCCCCGTTATAGCATGGCACGGGTTAGCTCGCGTAGGACATGACTTCGATGTGTTGGCGCGTGAACTGTCTAGTAAATTTCGCATCATCGCTCCAGACACAATCGGTAGGGGGCTAAGTAGCTGGTCGACGAATGGTGACGCCGATTATTGCTTCGATGTTTATGGGCAAATAGTTAATGATTTTTGTAATAAATTGGGCATTTCCCAGCTTGCTTGGATAGGTACTTCGATGGGGGGTGCTTTCGGTATCTGGTTAGCGGGATCAATTTTTAGGGATCGTATAAGTCATCTAGTAATAAACGATATTGGTCCCGAGATGCCACAAGAAGCAATGGATAGAATAGTTAAATATGTTGGGTCGCCTCCCGAATTTAAAACAATAACAGAACTTGAACGCTATTTACGGGTAATATATGCCCCCTTTGGGTACATTCCAGGTGATGAGTGGCGAAAATTTACAGAATATTCCGCTCGCAGGGTATCGAATGGAAATATTACTACACATTACGATCCAAAAATTGTCAATCAGTTTGTCGTTCACAAAAATGACTGGCTTATTTGGGATTATTACGACGCAATAATCTCGGATACACTCTTATTAAGAGGAGAGTACTCCGACTTACTTTCAAGAGAAATGGCAGAAGCGATGACGACAAGAGGGCCTAAATGTGAGTTAGTTGAGTGCAAAGGCTGTGGTCACGCTCCTGCACTTAATGTACCAGTTCAAACCGATTGCATCCTTGAATTTTTAACTAAATAGAGATTCTTCTTAGCCTGTGCTGAGGGGGGGGGGTAGATTAGCCCATATAAAATTTTTACAAGTTACTGGTAGTGGGAGGCATTGTGCCTAAACTGCATCTTTTTCATTGCCATATGGAGCTATATCTTTCGGATCAAACTTTATATGTATAAGAGCTGGTCCATCATGTTCTAGTGCTTGTGTAAAGGCATTAGACCAAGTTTCGGTATCCTCGACTTTCCATGCAGCCGCACCATACCCTTCCGCAATTTTGGCAAAATCTGGGCTTTCCATGACCGTGGCGAAGGCGTTAGCAGCTCCATATTTGTCCAGCTGACCTTTGATAATTGATCCATGCACATTATTATCACAAACGATAATTTTTACTGGAATGTTTTCCCGAACCGCAGTTGATAGTTCTTGACCAGTCATCATGAACCCACCATCACCGCAAAAAGCTATTACAGGTCTTTTATCATTAGTTGCAAGGAATGCCCCGATTGATCCTGGTACAGCTGCTCCCATAGCCCCGCTTGCGGATCCCCCTTGTGTAAGAGGAGCTTTAAATCTAAAAAATCGATGTATCCAACGCGCGTAGCTGCCTCCATCCGTTATGATGATAGCATTATCTGGGAGAAGTTTTCGTGCTTGATGAGCAATCTTTGACATGTCAACATTTCCGAAAATGGGATAGGAACCAGGGGCTGAAAAATCGTTGAACGATTTATGTGCTTGATCTCTCCACGCCAAGCTATCTTGTCTAATTTCATTTAGCTTGTCTGTCAGGCAGCAAAGGACAGATGAGACGCTACCTTGTAACTTAAACCCGGCATCAAACCGTCCAAGAACCGTTTCGTCGTTATAAATGTGCGCCCAAGCATCACCATTTATTATTGTTTCTTCTCGGCTCGTTATGCCGTCGAGCCGGCTCCCAGCCACGACTATGAAATCAGCATCTTTGACTAGCTGTTCTTGATATCTGACGTGATTGATTTCTAGATGTCCAGCATAATGTTTATCGTCATTATCGACGACATCCTGGCATCGATAAGCTGCCAACACTGGTGCTCCAAGTTTGTGTGCAAATTCTTTTAAAGCATTCCTGTTTTCTTTTTGGCGAGCCAATTCGCCCGCGATAATGAGTGGGGTTTTTGATTTTTTCAGGACGTCTGCAAGCTGATTGCACTGATTTTGGATTTCTTTACTAAGTTCTGGCTCCAAATTCTGACTTTTATTATTTTCACTGCGGTCAACTTTTGCGTCACCGAAATCTCGCGGCATCACGACAACTACTGGGCCTGGCCTTTTGTTCATAGAAAGGTCAACGGCTTCTCTCGCCATTGCAACCATCTCGTTAGGAGTTGATGGTACAAAGACGGCTTTGGACATGGATTGGAATGTCGTACGATGGTCGATTTCTTGAAATGCTTCTCGTCCTATCATATGGCTTCTCACATGCCCTACAAACATTACTAAAGGGATCGAGTCTTGATAAGCCGCATGTAGTCCAATTGAAGCATTTGTAGCCCCAGGGCCGCGGCTTACAAACACCGCAGCAGGTCTGCCAGTAAGTTGGCCAAATCCGTGAGCCGCAAGTGATCCACCCCCCTCTTGTCTTACGGAGATAACCCGTATTTTATCTTTATTTGTCCTCATCGCTTCCAAAGCCGGTAGAAAGCTTTCACCAGGGACGGTGAAAGCTACATCTATTCCTGCGTCTGTTATGGCCTCGACTAGAGCTGCGCCGGCTTCCATTTAAAATTCCTTCGTTTTTCTTCGGTGTTTGGTCAGTGTGCTCGTACTAAATAATACGATGGTGAATAGAAATCTACACGGAATAACATTTATCAAAACCCTGGGATTGGTTATACTAAATATTTATGAAGGTGCTCGTTTAACATTAGGTAATATTGAAGTTAAAGTCCTTAGAAATTGGCGGCAATAAATTCGGATTTAAATACGGAATGGAACAGTTTGATTACATTATCATAGGGGCTGGATCTGCTGGATGTGTGTTAGCCAATCGGTTGACTGCTGATGGTAGATTTAGCGTTTGCGTTTTAGAGGCAGGGCCGTCGGATTGGGATCCATTTATTCATATCCCGGCGGGTTTTATGAAAACTTTAGTGAACCCAAAAATAAATTGGCTCTACGAGGCAACACCGAGTGAGTGGACTGGTGGCAGAGTGGTGGCAGTGCCGCGAGGCAAAACACTTGGAGGCTCAAGTTCCATAAATGGACATGTATATAATCGAGGTCAGAGCATGGACTTCGATAGTTGGGCTCAATTGGGGAATTCGGGTTGGGGGTATTCGGACGTATTACCTTATTTTAAACGCTGTGAAGAAAAGATAGGTGAGGGTGACCAGCTTTATAGAGGTAGGAGTGGAAATCTAAAAATCACTGACCTTGAATGGCGTCATCCCCTTTGTGACGCTTTTATAAAAGGGGCAAATTCTATTGGGATTCCAACAAACACTGATTACAACGGGGCTAATCAGGAGGGTGTCTCTTATGTGCAACGTACCACATACAAGAGGCGTCGTGTCAGCTCAGCTAGAGCTTTTTTGAATCCCGCTAAATCCAGAAAAAATCTAACAGTATACACCAACGCCCATGTTACTCGAATTTTATTTGAGGCACGACAAGCTATTGGTGTTGAGTTAAAACGAGGAGATATTAGTGGCCAAACTCAACGTATCAGCGCGACGAAAGAAATCATTTTATCAGGAGGAGCAATAAATTCGCCTCAAGTACTGCAGTTGTCAGGGATTGGACCAGCAAGTTTGCTTAACGATCTTGAAATTCCGGTGGTGCATGATTTGCCAGGAGTGGGAGAAAATTTAAGAGATCATTATGCACCGCGCTTTACAGCGCGAGTGAAAAACATCGATACGATCAATGAGAAGGCGCGGGGCTCTAGGCTATGGTGGGAGGTTGCTAAATACTTTCTTGGTAGAAACAGTATTGTGAACCTGAGCCCTACTCTTGTCTATTGTTTTTGGCACTCGGACGAGAATGTTAGGAATAAAGACTTACAGCTTACTTTTACGCCAGCTAGTTATAAGGAAGGTGTACAATCGGAGCTTGATGACCAACCTGGATTTACCATAGCGTCATGGCAACAACGACCGGATAGCAGGGGGTACGTCAGGGCACGGACATCAAACCCCTTCGACGCACCGAAAATACAGCCAAATTACCTGAAAGAGGAGAGCGACAGAACGGTATTGCTTGCCGGGATGAAGTTAGCGCGAAGATTGATGAGGACGGATGCATTAAAGCCCTATTTTGATTATGAGCAATATCCAGGTGAAAAGGTGCAGTCCGATGATGAATTGCTTCAGGTTGCTAAAGAGCGTGGGACAACTACTTTCCACGTCATGGGAACATGCCGCATGGGGCCGGCATCTGATACATCTGCGGTAGTCGATGATAAACTATGCGTAAGAGGTATAGAGGGGTTAAGAGTAATTGACGCTTCTATAATGCCCAATATGTTATCTGCAAACCTTAATGCGGCGGTTATGATGATTGCTGAAAAAGGTTCTGATTTAATTTTAGGAAAAACGCCACTCGAGCCAATAGTTATAAACGATTGAAAACGACCGTTATGCCAGAAAATTTTGATTACATAATAATTGGTGCGGGTTCTGCAGGTTGTATTCTTGCAAATAGGCTAAGCGAAAGTGGGAAATATAGTATTTGTTTAATAGAAGCCGGTCCTTCGGATTATAATCCTTTTATTCACATTCCAGCGGGCTTCATAAAGACTTTATACAATCCAAAAGTTAACTGGATGTATAAAGCTGAGCCTAGTTATTGGACCGCTAATCGGTCGATAGATGTACCAAGGGGGAAAACCTTAGGGGGATCGAGTTCTATTAACGGTCACATATACAATCGTGGGCAGCGGATGGACTACGACAGCTGGGCTCAAAAAGGCAATACTGGTTGGGGGTACTTTGATGTACTGCCATATTTTAAACGATGTGAACAGAGGATTGGTTATGGAGATAATACTTTTCGCGGTAGAGAGGGGGGATTGCAGGTAACTGACCTCAATTATCAACACCCCCTTTGCGATGCGTTCATCGCAGGTGCTGGAGAGCTGGGTATTCCAATTAACACCGACTACAACGGGGCTGTTCAAGAAGGAATATCCTACGTTCAAAGAACAACATACAAAAGAAGGAGAGTGAGTACGGCTAGAGCCTTTTTAAACCCGGCAAAATCAAGGCCGAACTTAGAAATTAAAACAAATGCGTTGGTCTGTAGGGTAGTTTTGGAGAATAAAAAAGCTCTTGGCGTTAAAATTAAAGGAAAAGGAAATCAGAGTAACAAAAATTATATTTCAGCTAACAGAGAAGTTATAATATCGGCCGGTGCAATTAATTCTCCTCACTTGTTACAACTATCAGGGGTAGGTTCTTCAGAGTTATTGAAATCGATCGGTGTGGAAGTCATTCACGAACTAAGCGGCGTAGGTGAGAATCTGCGTGATCACTACGCCCCACGCTTTTGCGGACGCGTAAAAAACATAAGTACAATTAACGAACAATCAAAGGGTTTGGCCATGGTCGGGGAGGTAGTGAAGTACTTCCTTGGCGGTAAAAGCATTCTCAATTTGAGTCCTTCAATGGTCTATGGGTTCTGGCACTCAAATCCAGATTTGAAAACGAATGATTTGCAATTTGTTTTTGCTCCTGCGAGTTACAAGCTTGGAAATCACGGGCTTTTGGCTGATCATCCTGGGTTTACGGTGGCAGCTTGGCAACATCGACCCGAAAGTAAAGGATGGGTGCGAGCCCGTTCAGCTGACCCAATAGAACAACCACTGATACAACCAAATTACTTATCGGAGGAGGTAGACAGAAAAGTCACGGTAGCAGCAATGAAGCTATCCCGGGAACTTATGCAATCGAACGCGCTAAAACCTTTTTTTGATGGCGAAGAATATCCTGGCGCAGAGATACAGTCAGACGACGAACTTTTAGATGCGGCGAGGCATTGGGGGAGTACGACTTATCACGTTATGGGGACGTGTCGAATGGGGCCAGCCAGTGATCCCACGGCTGTGGTTGATGATACACTAAAGGTTCGAGGCATTGAATCATTAAGAGTTATAGACGCATCGATAATGCCTTCTATGCTTTCTGCTAATCTTAATGCTGGTACTATGATGATAGCGGAAAAAGGAGCTGACTTGATTTTAGGAAAAACTCCTCCCGAGCCTATTATGTTAGCCCAGTGATGGTCAACTTGCGTATATAGTTAAAGTAAAATGAAGAATACTAAAAGCCTGATTTGGCAATAAAAGTTGCGCATAGGGAAAGATATCTATGGTGTCGAAGATAACAAACAATAGAGCTCATTGGTGTGTGTTTTTCGTTTTATTCGTACTTGCGTTTTGTTCATCTAGTGCTTTTGCAAGTGATCAGGTGCGAAATAAAACTAAAGATCTAGCGACGCTGAATACTATAATTGAAACAATAGACGACGAAGAAAAACGGAAAAACTTCCTGAGAAAATTAGAGGAAATCAAAAAGTACTTGGAAGAGGGCAATGACCGGGCAGCAACTCTAAACAGAAAAGTGAAAATTGACGGAAATGTAACAAAAGCTCCGGCCACTTGGCACTTTTTAGACGAGGTGCAAAATCAAACGGATAGATTCTTGAAAGCTGTTGCATCCATTGGTGATAATCTTTCTAAGATAGTTAAATTTCCAGATTGGTTGTTTAGACAGTTCGGCCACGAAAAAAATAGGACGTTCTGGCTCGAAATTGCTCTTCTCGGAGTTGGTTTTCCTATTATCATAGCGGTCGTAGCGAAGTGGATATTCAGTAGTTTATTTTCGTCTACAATCAAAAGATTAAGAGATGCAGAAGTTGACACACTGCAAGAGCGGATTTTCAAAGGTACGATAAGGTTTTTGTTGGATGCAGTAAGCGTGGCTGCAGTCCTAGTCGCAGGATATACAATACTTGGTATTGTTCCACGATCACCCTTTTCGGTGGGGATAGCTCAATTATTAATAAACGCAATAGCTTTTATCACCGGAGTTAGCGTTATTGCTCGTGCTTTGCTCGCGCCTCATGCTGACCAGCTGAGGCTAATACCAGTTTCTGCCAGAACATCTGCCTATTTATATGTATGGGCTAGAAGGTTATCCCTAGTAGGGGTTGCTGGGTATACTTTTTCGAAAATCACTTCTTTGACTGCGAACCCAGAACTGACAATTTTAATCGAAGTGCTATCTGCACTAATCTTTGCTCTTCTGTTAACAATGCTCGTCCTTCAAAATCGGGAGCCAGTAGCGTTATCAATACGAGGAACCAATAACAATCAAATTAGGTCGCGGCTCGGTGATGTTTGGCACGTACTTGCCTTAATATACATTTTTCTTGTTTTTTGTGTTTTCGGTTTTGGAGCGCAAAGCGGGTTTCTTTTCCTTGTTAAGAGTACATCGCTTACCATTCTAGTTGTTTTTATTGGTGTGTTATTTTCACTCGGATCAAAGCGAGTGATTGATCGTGTATTTAAGATAGACCCAGAACTTAATAAGCGATTTCCCGGCTTGTTAGAACGCAGCAGTCTTTACAGACCCATTATAAGGAAGATTGTAGACGGCATCTTATCTGTAGCAGTAATCTTGTCTATTTTTGCGGCTTGGGATGTGAATTTATTTGCGGCCCTTTCCCCTGAAATCCAAGGTAAAATCCTCGGCGCCGGAGGAACAATTTTAGTCGTGCTCATTATTTGTGTTGTGGCCTGGGAGTTTTCATCAAGTTACATTGCGAAAATACTTGCAAGATCCGAAGAACGTGCCTCTTTTGGGCGAGCAGGTAGTCGTAGTCGTACACTCTTACCTCTATTACGAAGGGCCATATTTATAGCTCTCATAGTTTTTGGTGGCCTGATTATACTCTCTGAGATAGGAGTAGATATCGCCCCGCTTATGGCCGGAGCTGGTGTTATTGGTCTTGCAATAGGCTTTGGATCTCAAGCCCTTGTGAGAGATATAATAACTGGCTTGTTTATTCTTATTGAAGATACCATTGCAGTTGGTGACGTCGTAACAGTAGGAGGGCATACGGGACTAGTGGAAGACTTATCTATTAGAACTATACGACTTCGCGATGTTGCAGGAACGGTTCATACAGTTCCTTTTGGCGATGTTACCTCGGTCGAAAATCTGACCAAGGATTTTTCGTATGCTCTTTTGGATATAGGGATAGCTTATCGAGAGGATACTGACGCCGTTAGTAAAATTTTGCAGGAGATATGCGAAGGTCTGCAGGGTGATGAGAACTGGGGAGAGAAAATCTTAGAGCCTATTCACGTAATGGGGGTCCAAGAATTAGCAGATAGTGCCGTGATTATCAGGTCTCGAATTAAAACTGAACCTATAATGCAATGGTCTGTTAAAAGAGAATTTTTACGACGCGTTAAAAAGCGTTTTGATCAAGAGGGTATCGAAATTCCATTTCCTCATACAACAATGTATTTTGGTGAGGACAAGGATGGAAAAGCGCCACCGGCCCAGATTGTGATTGGTGAGAGTTCTTAATTGTCGAAGAGCAAAGACCATTTCCTGGCATCTTAAATTAAGAAAGGGACACCATGTATAAGTTAGGTGAATTAGAGATACATCGGGCAATAGAGAGTGAAGTTCCAATTTTCGATACATTTAGTTTCTTCCCGGACGCTACCAAGGAAGTCGTGGAGGCTAATAAAGATTGGCTAATGCCGAGGTATATTGACCCCGAAACAATCGAAGTAATTTTATGCATTCAATCGTATGTGATTAAAACATCACACCACACCATTTTGGTTGATACATGCGTTGGCAACCACAAGTCCAGGCCGGCACGACCAAGCTGGCATATGCAGAACGCGCCATTCATTGAGGAATTAGCGAGAGTCGGTGTGCATCCAGAGGAAGTAGATTTTGTTTTATGTACTCATCTTCATGTTGACCATGTCGGTTGGAATACAAAGCTTCTAGATGGGAGGTGGGTCCCTACATTTCCCAACGCCAAATATATATTTTCACGGAATGAATTTGAATTGTGGGCGGCTCGCTACGAAAAAGGGGAGACGGTACCTGTCCCATTAGTTTATGAAGATAGTGTCCTCCCAATTGTCGAGGCTGGCCAAGCAATCATTGTAGAAGACACTCATCAAATTGATGATGGCATGTGGCTAGAGCCTGCTCCAGGTCATACACCAGGGCATGTAATGCTTAATCTAAAATCAGGCGAAGAGACAGCTTTGATGAGTGGTGATGTGATTCATCATCCACTGCAACTTATTCGACCTGATTGGTCGAGCCGGGCTTGTGAAGACCCCCATTTGTCCGCAGTCAGCAGAACGAAGATGCTGGAAAGGGTTGCTGATACCAATACTCTATTGTGCCCAGCCCATTTTAGTTCTCCAACAATGGGACACGTTATAAGTCATGCAACTGATGGTTTTCGATATCGTCTGATAGAAAACTAAAGGCTTAAAGTTAACTATTTATGCGTCGTAATACATCTAAAAATTATTCAACTCTATTGAACTGCTGAAAATTTTGTAGGCATAAGTATTTGGTTGTTAACTGATGCGACAATTTGACCGGCTGCTTCCGTTGCTGCCTTTTTTTCAAGCCATTCTGGATCGCTGGCAAATGCGTCCCACTTCTTCTCTCTATCTGCCAACGAATCCCAGGCTAGCAAATAGTAGAGATCTTGGTTTGAGTTGCCTATTCCGACTGTCCAAAAGCCGGCTTGCTTTATGCCATGTTTTTCCCACAACTTAAGCGTGATGGTATCGAAACGATCTAGAAGGGCTGGGAGCCGCCCAGGCACACAATGGTATATTCTAAGTTCATAAATCATCTTTTGTTCTTCCTAATAAAACTACTGAAGATTATCAAAATATTTTGACTTAATGGGAGTATAAAAAGAATTTGATTTTCAGGATATCAATTTCTTCCTATGTTTAACTTGTAAAAGATTAAATGTATTTAATCCAAAATCAATTGTCTGGAGATGCATCGAAAACTAAAGGGGGAACTGGGGATGAGAACGGATTATTCGAAGGTAGAAGCAGGTGAATTATTTTTCGCTATTTGGCACGAGCAGTGGGATGCAAATATACATCATCACGCTGACCAAGGGGTAATAATTCAGGTGCGCAGCAGTAATCAAAATAACGAAATAAATTTGTTACAGTTCAACTGCTTTTTTTTGCAGCCAACATATGTCTATGATCCCGAGGGACGGTCTAAAATTTGTCAAATTGATCCCCTTACCGATGGTAATTCCATAGGATGGTCCATCCAAAAACTTGAAACAAGGTTGCCGGAAATGATTGAGGCCGCCGGCTATGGAACTATTGCTAGTAAAATTGATATGCAAACGGTTTTAAACGCAATCCCAGAGGTAGAAGAATTAGCGCGCGATAAATTCAAAAATAGCATACAACTTGTCAAACACAAAAGGGGGGACTTTATTTTCGAGGCTGGAAATATTCGGTTTGGCCTGGAACTTCGAACCCTTGGTGATGATGGTGGTTTGGCAATCCATGTGCTTACCGATTTATGCGGGAGCTCCAGCCACGAATATTCAGAGGAAACAGAAATTCTAGCTTTTGACTGTTTTCGTATTCAGCCTCATTACCACTACGGACCCCGGAATAAAAACTTACGTTATTACTGGGACAAGACTGTAGTTCCAGACCCATTAGAATGGACATTGGACATATTAAAAGCTGGGAAATTGCGTCAAATGATAACAGGAGCAGGTTATCCTGATGTAGCTAGGGATGTGGACGACGATCTAGTTAAGAAGATCGTTCCTGAAATCGAGAAAAAAGCCAGAGAACTGCAACCTGCTAAAAAAGAGATGTGACTTTTGCCTTAAGCACTAGTTTGCCACATATTGAGAGAATTTTTCGTGCATTTTGAAATCAGGGGTGGATGCCTCCAATCGTTCCTCGACATCCTGAGATAGAATCTTAATAATCTCCCCATTCAAAGATGTGTCATAAACACCTGATCTAATTTGATTTGATAGCGCTTTATTATTTTTATCTGGCTCTTTCCCGCCCTGTCTAACCATTTGATATGTTGTATTAAGAGCGATTGATAGCGCTTTTACTACCAATAGGGCATTTAAGCGTTTTCTACTAGGAAGTGAAGGAATGATATCTTCCTCTAAGACTGATTTGGCTGCTTCGAGTAGCCTGCTCATTTGGTCAGCATCCGTCATATCTTTATTCCTTTATGGTTTTTATTAGTTTTAATATTTCGTGTTCTAACTGAACCCCCTTGAAGCCCGTAAGAACGAGTTCAAGTTTTCTTGTACGGTTCGAAGTATCTCGCAGACCTTGTCTGTGTGCTATTAATGCCCATTGAACAGTCGCAACAATTTTCCAATAAGGTAGTTCCAACCAATTAACATTTCCTGGGTTGGCTGTTTCATAACTTTCGATAAAATCTGATAGCTGTCCAATTCCTCCAGCCTCTTCCTTATCGTTACCAAAACGCCAACATCTTGCACAGAACCAGCCTATATCTTCAAGCGGATTACCAATATGGGTAAACTCCCAATCTATTATGCCCGTCAGGCGTTTTCTATGCACTAAAAGATTGCCATTACGAAAGTCGCCATGGCATAGGCTTTGTATTTGTTGGGCAGGTCTATTTTTTTCTAACCACCTTAATGCCCATTCAATTACGGGCAAAGAGTAGGGCAGAAGATCAAGTTGACTGTATAAACGGTCTATTAAACTTTGTTCTCCCGCTTTTTTGAATAAACGCCATTGGTTGGACGGTATTTCTAGCTTATGAAGCTTACCAAGTTGTTGGCCAATATCTCGGGTAAGTCTTTTTCTATCTAGACTGTTTAAGGCACTAACAGCTCCTATACATTTTGATGATCCGACTATCTTCTGCATTATCAAGGCAGGGTTGCCAGTTAAGAAGCCACACCTATCTAGGAGGATAGGTTTTGGAACTTTAAATTTTTTTGACTTTAAAATTTTGAGTAATTGAAATTCGTTGTCTATCCCAATGCTTGGTAGAAGTGGCGTATCACTCTGCGATCTTAGAATTAATCGTGATGTACGCTCTAAAAAACCCCCTTCGAAAGACGCTGCAATCTCCCAAGTGTACATAGACGCGCCGCCATTTAATCGGGAGATAGATTTAATTTCTGTCTTTATTGCATTTGTCTTTTGGGTTAGCCAAGTTGCTAAGGTTTCGGCTTTTAGCTCATGCAATCTATATGCCCCAAGACCAAAAGTTTAGGCCTTCATTTCGATAAATTCTTGATAATACCATTTTGTGCACTTCAGAAGCCCCGTCAACCAGTCGGGCTTGCCTTGCATATCGATAAATCCATTCAAGAGGAGTATCCTTAGAGTATCCTCGTGCTCCGTTTAATTGCAGCGCTGTGTCCACGGCACGATGTAATGTGTCGGCGACGTGATTTTTAGCCATCGAAACTTCTTTCCTAGCAAAATCACCATTTGCTAGTTTCCACGCTGCTCTCATTGTTATTAACCGCCCAAGCTCTATGTCTGCCGCTAGTCCTCCAAGCATCATTTGGACACTTTCTCTTTCGGCCAATTTAATATTAAAGCCTTCCCGCCGCTCTACATACTCCGTAGCAACTTCCATAGAGCGTTTGGCAAGTCCTAACCATCTCATGCAGTGAGTTAGTCTTGCTGTGCCCAGCCGTATTTGTGTAAGTTTGAGGCCATCACCCACGTCCATTATTCGGTCAGCGTCGTCTATCTCCAAGCCGTCAAAGCGAATTTCGCAATGCCCACCATGTTCTTCTGGACCCATTATCTCAATTCTTCTTATTATTTCCCATCCCGGTTGATCTCTATGAAACATAAATGCCGTAAGTCCTTTTCTAGGGTCATCCGATGTTTTAGCCATTAAAATAAAGTGCTCGGCCACCTCGGCGCCCGTAATAAACCATTTGTGTCCAGTAATTTTCCATTTAGAATTCCCCACAGGCTCTGCCCGCGTGAGCATCATAGAAGGATCGGAACCAGAACCGGGGTGTGGTTCGGTCATAACGAATGATGATCTAACAGTTCCATCTATAATTGGCTGCAGCCATTTGTCTTTTTGTTCTTCTGTGGCAACTCTATTAAGAACAAACATGTTTCCATCATCAGGCGCACTACAATTAAAGCAAACAGGTCCAAAAATTGATCTATTCATTTCCTCGTAGGATGCTGCCATGCCTATCTGGTCAAAACCAAGCCCTCCCCGTTCTTTTGGCATTTGTGGAGCCCAAAGGCCCGCTTTTTTGACTTGCTTTTGGATATTTAAAAGAACATCAGGAGCAATGTTTTCATGGTGATCGTAGTTAGCCCTGTCATTTTCTAGAGGGATAATATGCTCGTTGACAAACTCTCTAACCTTTGAGCGGTATGTTTCTATTTCTGGTTGCAGATCGAAATTCATGATACCTCGTGAGTGGATTGTTAGTAAAATATTTCAGCTTTAAAGAACTTTTAAAATATCTAGCAGAGATCAATCACTTTGGAAATATGGCACACTGCTGTGTGCTTGTTTGCTGTTCAAAACGCGTGTAACAAAAAAACTTACATGAGTAATCAACAATCCCGATCATATGGGACGTTGTTTGCAGGAAAATCTTACACATTTGTGATGCTTGCTGCCTTATTTCTGCTTGAAAGAGCGACTAGAATTGTTCCTTCCTAAAAGCAACAGATTGTGTATTTGTATGATAGTTACTCAATAATCTGAGTATTTCTGCGAGCTTTTTTGTCTCTTTTATGGTCACTTAGTTACAGTTTTAAAATTAATTATTTCAACAACGGCGTCAAATTAAATAGCCATGGCTATTTAATGGTCCTGCAAGGAGGGATTGATAAAGGCGAAAGACTGAGGCAGGCTTTTCTCAAGTCTCTATTCTTTTCAAGGAGAAGTCGAAATGTCCCTCTTCAAGTCGGTTAAAAAAGTTTTAGTTGGAATCACCGCATTAATGCTTTTTATGTCGGTGGGGAACTTAAGTGCTAAGGAAATTAAAATAGGTGTAATTTACGACTATACCGGTCCTCTAGCAGCGGGTGGTTCGTCCTTGCATGCATTGGGCGCTAAAATAATTATAGATTACTTCAATTCTAAAGGCGGTGTAGAGGGCTACAAAATTAATGCAATTTATGCTGATGCCCAATCCAAGCCAGAAATAGCGATCAATGAAGCCGTTCGATTAATTGAGCAGGAAAAGGTAGACATGTTACTGGGCTTTTATTCCAGTGCCCAATGCGTTCCTGTTTCAGCAAAAGTAGATGCTATGAAGAAGTTTATGTGGATCACCACCTGTATTTCGCCAGCTGTTTTAAAAGGTCGAAATCTTGAGAATGTCTTCCGCATTCAGCCTCATGGCGGTATGTTTGGAACAACATCTCCCGACTTTGTTGCGCATTACGCAAAAGAAAAATTAGGTGTTGATCCATCTAAGTTGAAAGTAGCTATTATCCATGAAGATGGACCTTATGGAAGTGGGGTCGCCGGAGGAAATGAGGCCGGGTCAAAAAAACATGGTTTTAAAATAGTGTTGAAAGAGGGTTACGCAGCTACATCCCCAGATTTGTCCTCGTTGGTGACCAAGTTAAAGCGCAAGCGACCGGATGTAATCTTTCATACAGGTTATAATCCTGACATCACACTTTTTCTTCGGCAGAGCAGAGAGTTGGGATTAAAATGGAAGGCATTAATAGGTCACGGCGCAGGTTACGGAGTTCCAGATAAACTTTACGAAGCTTTTGGTAATGATGCTAACTACATTTTTAATGTGGATCCGGTTTCTATTTGGCTGATTGATCCGAAAACGTTGGCGCCTGGTTTAGGGAAAATTACGGAAATGGTTGGTCGTGAATATAAAAAAGCTCAACCAGACGTTAAGACATTTTCTGCCCATGTTGGAATGGCAGCTAGCAATACATATACCTTCTTTGACGAAGTCCTACCGCGTGCAATAAAGAAACACGGTGGTATATCTGCTGATGCACTTAGAAAGGCCTCTGCGGAAACGGATCTTCCCGTTGGAAGTACGCTGATGGGATATGGTGTGAAATTCCAGCCAAAAGGCGCTGACATGTCGGGTCAAAACGAGAGAGCTTTTCCTGTTGTGGTTCAGTATGTTGATGGCGCTGCAAAGATTGCTTGGCCCAAGCCATTACAAACACTCGATCCAGTGCTTCCCCTTCCAAAGGGTTCTCCTTACGCAAAATAGTCACAGATTGAGTGTATTTTCATGGCTAATCAAATTATAGCCACCGAAGCGTTAACTAAACGCTTCGGTGGTTTCACAGCTGTCGACAATGTGTCTTTTAAGGTTGATGAGGGTGAAATAGTTGGTTTGATCGGGCCAAACGGCTCAGGCAAAAGCACTATTTTCAACATGATCTCTGGAGCTTTGAGACCTACTTCGGGTTCCGTTTTGTTTAAAGGTCAGGAAATAGGTGGAAATTTACCTAATAAAATTTGTCACATGGGTATTGGGAGAACATTCCAAATTCCCCGACCAATAAAGAGATTATCGGTTTTAGAAAATGTTGTTGTGGCTGCCTACTTTGGTCAAAATGGTAAGGTGAGCCAAGCTGCATCTTTTGATGCCGCTAAAGATGCTTTGGAAATGGTCGGCCTCCCTACGGATAGAGGTGCCAGTATTTCTACACTTGGGGCTGCCGGTTTAAAAAAATTAGAACTTGCACGAGCGCTTGCAACTAAACCAGAGCTCCTTTTGGCTGATGAAAGTCTAGGTGGGCTGGATAATTCTGAAATGGATCAAGCCGCCGATATGTTGAAGCGTATTCGCTCAGAGATGGGCATAACAATAATTTGGGTAGAACACATTATGGGTGTCTTAATGCGCGTTGTGGACAGAGTCATGGTCTTGGACCATGGGGAGAAGATATCTGAGGGCCTTCCCAGTCAAGTTGCTAATGACCCTAAGGTAATAGAGGTTTACTTGGGAACAGATGCTAGCGATGTGCAGGCATCCGCAAGTTCGCAAAAAGAACTGTGATGAAAAATGATTATAGTTCAGGAAACAAACCTTTCTACCCTCATGGAGAATAAAAAAAATGCTTGATTTGAAGGGGGTAAATGCGGGTTACGGGTCTTTTCAGGCATTGTTTGACATTTCTCTAAACGTCAAAGCGGGCGAAGCAGTCGCGGTCATCGGCCCCAATGGAGCTGGAAAGACCACTTTAATGCGTGTTATTTCTGGAATGACAGAACCGTTTTCAGGTGAAATGGAAATGGAAGGAAAATCGCTTTCATCTTTTCCTCCACACCAGATTGTCGAACTGGGGATAGCCCATGTTCCAGAAAATAGACGTTTATTTCCGGGTATGAGTGTCGAAGATAACCTGAAATTAGGCGCATTCGCGAAAACAGCGAGAAGTGATAGCGCAAAAAATCTTGAGTTTGTTTATGAACTATTCCCAAGGATGAAAGAAAGACGAAGCCAGTTAGCGGGGACAATGTCTGGTGGAGAACAGCAAATGTGTGCAATTGGTCGCGCGATTATGTCAGGTCCTAAATTGTTACTTATGGATGAACCATCCGCGGGCTTAGCGCCAGTCGTAGTCCAACAAGTCTTTAGCCTCGTTAGAAGGATAAGAGAGGAAGGCTACACTGTTTTAATTGTCGAACAAAACGTTCAGCAGGTTCTTCAGGTAGTCGACCGAGCATATCTTCTTGAAGCAGGACAATTAATTGACAGTGGCAAATCCAAAGATCTTTTGGAGAGTGACAGCGTGCGAAAAGCTTATATGGGCTTGTGAGTTAGGCTAGTAGAAAGAAAAATTATGGACGAAATTTTTGATATATTTTTACTAGAAGCAATTATTAACGGTATCCTTTTTGGTGGGGTGCTAGCATTGCTTTCATTAGGCTTAAACTTGATTTTTGGTGTGGTCGATGTGGTTTGGATTTGTTACGCCGAGCTTGTGATGTTCGGAATGTATACTGTTTATTGGCTGGCCGGCGTGTATGATATTAACATTTTTATTGCTGCGCTGGGAGCTATAGCTCTTGTATCGGTTTTAGGTTGGCTAGTACATGTACTGATCATTTCGCCTATTTTAGGGACTGCACCAATTAACCAATTACTCGCAACCGGTGGATTACTTTTTTTTCTGCAAAGCGTAGCTACTTTAATGTTCAGTATTGAATTCCGAAATTTGGGCTTGAGACTGCCTATCCTTGAGTTTAGTGAGATGTATTTCAGTTATGCGCGATTACTTGCGTTTGGCGTCGCACTTGTAGGAATGGTAGTTGTGTATCTCTTTCTAACCAGAACTTATATAGGCGCTGCAATTAGGGCTATTAGCCAAGACCGGGAAATAATGGTCTTGATGGGCGTGAATGCAAAGAAAATCTACTGGGTAACCGCAAGCATTGGCGGCGGATTAGCTGGTTTAGCCGCATGTTTGTTAGTTCTACAGTACGACGTTCATCCATTCGTAGGTATAAGTTTCGGTCCCATTACCTTCATAATTTGTGTTTTGGGTGGTCTTGGTAATATGATTGGCGGATTTATCGCTGCTTTTATTTTATCGATAATCATAAGCATAGGGGGGTTATATAGTGAAATAGAGTGGGGATACGTTTTTGCGTTTGCCTTCTTTATCGTCATGATGTTCATCCGGCCGCAGGGTTTGTTGGGGAAGAAATGATGACGAGAACTATTCCTTTTATAATTGGTTTTCTACTGGTGGTTGCACCCTTTAGTACACCTCAGTATCCGCTTCATTTATTAATAATGATACTGATTTGGTCGTTAGTTTACACAGCTTGGTCTTTAATGGGTCGCTTCGGGCTAGTCTCACTTGGACATGGTGCCTTTATGAGTATAGGTGCATATGTAACAGCTTTACTATGGAATTATAGCGGAATATCGCCATGGATTGGCATCCCGGCAGCGATGATAACCGCCGCAATTATGGCTTTCTTGGTGGCTTATCCATGTTTCCAATTTAAAATTGTGGGACATTACTTTGCCCTGGTAACGCTTGCTCTTAGTGAAGTTGTCAAACTTGTTATTATAGCTTCCAGAGATCATACCGGTGGTAGTCTTGGTTTTACTCCTAATCGAGAAGGTGACGGGACTTCTTTTTACGCGCTTCAATTTGCTGATAAAGAAACTTTTTATTTTGTTGTGCTTGGTGCCTGGGTGTTAGGGCTAGTTATATGGCGTTTAGTAGATAAATCGATGATGCGATATGCTTTAGACTCCATCTCAGAAGATGAGGACGCATCGGCCGCTGCAGGGATTCACGTCACGGGTAGTAAGCTTAAAATCACGATGTTAAGTGCGGTTTTAACGGCATTAGGAGGAGCCTTATATTGTCAATACCAAATGTTTATTGGTCCTGAGGTCATAGGAGGAATAGGAATTTCATTGCAAATTGTTTTCGCTGTTGTTGTCGGTGGTTTATACACGATGATGGGGCCTACAATTGGAGCAATAATTACACTATTAATGACCGAGATCTTCAGAAACTGGATAACTTCGCTTCGAACCGAAGGGATTGACTTAGCTGGCCTAGATACATCGATTTATGGGCTTATGCTAATTCTATTTATCATCTTTCTGCCGAAAGGTGTCCTGGGGGAGTTAATTGATCGGTTAGCCGGGGGTAGGCAAAAGGATACCAGCTAATAACTTAGACGTCGTCCAGACATTTTTTCAGAATGCTTGACAGGCATTGCTAATTCCAATCAAACTCCAAATACAAGTTGTGAGAATTGTATTATGCCACTTTTTGGTAGACGGTATTGTGGGATAATCCTGCGGCATCCATGCAATGCCTAATCTTTTGTATCTCAGTGTTAGTAAGCTTCATCAGCGGCGGGCGAACATGGGCT
This sequence comes from uncultured Alphaproteobacteria bacterium, assembly GCA_902629125.1. Taxonomy (GTDB): domain Bacteria; phylum Pseudomonadota; class Alphaproteobacteria; order Thalassobaculales; family Thalassobaculaceae. Next base: position 16,856 of record CACOPQ010000017.1, on the reverse strand, counting down.
TCTGGAAGACGACCGAGATAATGAAGAGCTTCTTTCATTCGATTATGCATATCTAGAAACGGAGCATCGTAAAAAGCTCGCACTGTGGGATAGATTCTGTCATTCAGACTGCGTGCTTCTTCGAGGTCGCCTTTTTTAAATGCTTGAAATAAAGCGACTTGTAAATTCGCAATCACGCTGCCTGCGCCGGAGAGGAGACCATCACAGCCCTGTACAAGCGATGATAAAAGCCACGCACTGTGAGTAGACAACATATTTACAGGAGTGCTTAATGATTTTAATTCCCTAATATGACGTTCGTGAAGGGCCGCATCATTACACCAATCCTTTATTGCTCGTATCTGGGGAACGCGCTCACAAATTTTTAAGAGGGTATCAATCGGATAACCTAAACCTGGTCCCATTGGATATTGAAATAATATTATAGGTAGATCTGTTGCTTCCGCTATGGTTTCAAAATGACGGATTGCCATTTCAGGCCGCATTTGGCCGCCCATAGCTAATGTGTTCGGAGGGAAAACGAGTAGGCAGCTGGCGCCTCCAGCTTCCGCCTGTTTTGCGATTAAGGCAGCATTTGCTGAGCCGTCAGCATAGACACCATGAATAAGCGGTATGTTACTACCTATTTCATCTAATGAAATTTCTAGTGTTTTAGCTTGTTCTTTAATTGACAATGCGTGGACTTCCATCGAATGAGCATTGATCGTAATAGCACTAATTCCGTCGACAGCAGCGAGATCACAAAGATGAGACCGGAATGCGTTTTCATCTATTTCCATATCAGATTTAAAGGGTAGTAGGCAGGCGGGTATGACGCCTTTCGGTTCAAATGGCATTTGGATTGTCACGTTACACCTCCTTCGAAATCAACAACTTATTGTCGATAACGTTAGCGTATCTTGTAATTTATTCCAAGTATACTGGGAGATTTATAGACCCGCGAACTCAAATTGAATTCTCAACGTGTTCTGGAGATTCCATCGATTGGAAAATCCTTTTCTGATAATATAAGATTTTTAAAAAGATGATGTGAGAAAAGAGGGCAAATTATGTGATACTTTAATTTCTAAACAATTTCCCCTTATCTGAGTATTTATCATAAATACCCGACAACCTGAGCATATGCCATGCCAATGCGTGATTACTCGTTGTAACATTGCATTGAAGTTTACCTTCTAATATTGGGACAAGTTCAAAAGCCCTAAGGCTCGTACAAGAGATGAATACGAAGTCAATGTCCTCTAAAGAAAATTGATCCATTACAGCATCTGAGATTGACGTCGGCGTTATTTTTCCAGCTCGGTTATCGTCAATTTCTGAGAAAGTTATTGATTTAGTTACTGTGTAGTTGTGAGCATTAAAATATCTTTTTATGAGTGAATTTACCTCCCCCACATAAGGAGTGACGAGACCTATGTTTTTGCCCCTCAAGGTTTTTAGAGCTGCAAGGCAGGCGGTAATCGGAGTTGTTATGCTAGATGTCTGGCAGGCCGTTTTTATTGTCTGGAAAACCTTGTCTTCGCCTATCACTATACTTGCTGAAGTGCACCCATAGCCCACTACACTGAATTTGTTTCCAGGCAATAATGTTTTTGCTGTTTGGTGTAGCTTGTTATCCATAGACTTCAGCGTATCTGTCGTGACACTTGGGACCATCGGCACTTTTGTAGTGTAAAGCTGAACTCCTTCAACCCCATTAAAGAATTTATTTAACTCGTGTTCGATAACATGATCTGTCGCTAATGCAATTAGTCCCATTCTTGCGCGGCTTGCGATTATATTTTTAGCTTCATATGGTACAGACATTGGATCATTCATGATCAAATTTATACACGAAGTGCCACGCCATCATGGCCGGGGTCTGCACCGCCATCTAGTTTCCCATCTCGAACCCTAATTCCATGGACTGCTGCAATACCAAAACTTAGAGCGCTTCTCGCGATTTCGTATCCCTGACCTTCCAATTTATTAGTCACATAATTTGGTATCCGGTTCATTACGTCTATGAGGTTGCTAGTAGCTGAAAATCTTGGTGCAGAAACAGCTTCAAGCATATTCATCTCGAAATCAATTACATTTGCAACGGTTTGCAGGATACCCATAGCAATCTGTGTTCCTCCTGGGGCTCCGAGTACAATAAATGGTTGCCCGTCTTTTGAAACAATTGTTGGAGCAAGTGAAGTAAATCGGCTCTTGCCAGGTGCTATTGAGCCAGCTCGGTTTGGTCTTGGATCAAATACTGCCATACATCCATTATACATAAATCCTAGGTTGTCGGTAATAACCCCTGACGGCATTCCTAATGAATGGGTCATCGTTACGCAATTTCCGTCATAATCAACGACGGCTACGTGAGTTGTTTGTTTTGGCTCGTTAGATCCATAACGTTCAACAGCAACTTTTTCGCCATTTCTTATCTTCTCAGATACAGACTTTGCGTAGTCTTTTGATAGTAGTTTTTCGAGTGGCACGTCCACGAACTTTGGATCTCCAACGTGTCTGTCTTTATCCGCAGTTGCTTGCTTCATGGCTTCGGCTACTACCCTTATATACTCGCTGGTATTATGTCCGATGCCCTTAAGATCAAAGTTTTCAAGTATATTTAGCATTTCTATTAGCATAATACCACCACCAGGGGGTTGGTTAGATGCGATACTATAATTTCGATAGGCTCCGGTGAGCGGTTCGGTTACTGTCGTTGAATAGTTGGCTAAATCCTGATATGAGAGCAACCCGCCATTTTCTTCCATATCCGAGGCGATCTGTTCTGCTATTTCTCCAGTATAGAAAGTTTCAACGCCTTGTTTTGCTATTTTTCGTAAGGTGTCGGCCATCTCGGGTATATGAACTTTTTCACCTATCTTTTTCAATTGGCCTGAGCTATTGAAGTACGATTTTTGACCGGTAGCGGAAAAGCTGAGCCGCTTTTCTACCGGGACCCGCCCATGATCAGCACCGTTTGTCCACCAAAAATAAACGTGAGGTCGCACACGAAATCCTTCGTCTGCCTGCGTGATTGCTGGGGCTACAATATCTGCCCAATCCCATGTGCCATATTGTGAAATCGCTTCTTCATATGCTTTCAAACTACCGGGCGTAGTAATTGCTTGATATCCCAAGTCATTGACATTTCCTTGAAGTACGAAACCAAACCCATCTCTAGTCTCACCCTCTATTAAGTGTTCCCACATTTCAGGAGTTGCAGATAAAGGGGTTTTCCCATGGAAGTCTATGCAAGTATGTACACCTTTAGAAGGCATGTATATCTGACAATTCCCAAAACCTGCTATTCCACACATTTGTGGATCGACTACTCCTTGGACCAACGCTGCGGTTATTGCTGCGTCTACCGCGTTTCCTCCAGCCATAAGAACTCTGGCGCCAGCCTCAGATGCTTCAGGTTGGGCTGATACTATCATTGCTTCTTTGACCATTTATTCTTCCTCTCGTGAGCTAAGTGGTACTCTAATCAACTATTTTTTTTCCTGTATGGCACGCCATATTTTTTGTGGTGTTGCGGGCATGTCTATCTTTGATACTCCAATTTCAGAAAGTGCGTTTGTTATTGCATTAATCACAGAGGGCATAGCGCCGGCGCAACCTGCTTCGCCGCAGCCCTTAACGCCAAGGGCATTTGTTTGCGCTGGACTGGGCTCACTCGCAAAACGAAAGTTGGGAAGGTCTGAGGCGCGGGGAAGTGCATAATCCATGAATGAACCCGATAGGACTTGGCCAGACTCATCAAACACTACATCTTCCATAATTGCCTGACCTACTCCCTGTGCTACGCCTCCGTGACATTGCCCTTCAACGAGTAATGGGTTTACTAAAACACCAAAATCATTAACCATATTATACCTATCGATTCTTACTGCGCCGGTTTCAGGATCAATCTCAACTTCGCAGATATGGCAGCCGTTTGGAAATGCAGAGGGAACCCCGCCGTGGTCGAGCTTGACATCTAGGGTATCTGGTATCCCATCAGATCTATCCCAACCCTTCTTCAATTTGCTTGACAACTCTAATAATGAAACAGATTTGTCAGTGCCCGCGACTAATAGATTACCATTCTTAAATTCAATGTCTTCTTCGCTGGTTTCAAAAAAATATGAGGCAACCGTTTTAGCCTTTTTTATAACTTCGGTTGCTGCTTCTATAATAGCTCCACCAGATGCCATGATAGACTTAGAACCACCGGTTCCGCCGCCAGTAATGAGTTCATCGCTATCGCCTTGAAGTAGTTTTATTCGTTCAAATGGTATTCCAAGAGAGCTATGGAGAACTTGAGCGAAAGCGACAGCGTGGCCTTGGCCATAATCTAGCGTTCCGGTTATAATTGTTACATCACCATTATCCTCAAACCGAATACCGCCCATTTCAGTCTCTACCGGAGCAGTAACTTCTAAATAGTTGCTCACACCGATACCTCTAAGGAGGCCGCGTTGTTTGCTCTCTTCTTTCCGTTGATTAAAACCAAGCCAATCTGAAAACTCTAAGGATTTTTCCAGTATCTTTGGAAAGTTACCACTATCGTAAATTTGCCCTGATGGTGCTGTGTAAGGTATTTGTTCTGGTGTCACATGGTTCATTTGGCGTAGTTTCAAGCTGTCGACACCCAACTCTTGGGCTGCGGTTTCTATCAAACGCTCCATATAGTAGTTTGCTTCGGGACGGCCGGCCCCGCGATAGGCGCTAATGGGAGTAGTGTTGGTAAAGACACATTTTGTGTTTATTTCAATTGCTGGAGTTTTATAAACACTCGTTATATTTTTGACCATATTGTTGGTGGCCATATTAGGCCCAACGGCTGCCAGATACCCTCCCATGTTGGAAAATAGTGACAAACGGACAGCCAAAAAGTTGCCGTCTTTGTCGAGGGCTAGTTCACCTTCGACATCATGGTCTCTACCTTGCTGATCCGAAAGAAAACTGGATGAGCGTTCTTCAGTCCACTTTATGGGTCTACCTAGCATCTTGGCGGCGTGCAACAAACATATGTACTCTGGATAAGCAAAGCTTTTCATGCCAAAAGAGCCGCCAACGTTTTTAGTTAGTACACGTACCTTGGCTGGTTCTACATTGAGTAAAGCAGCAAGTTGTTTTCGCATCCCGAAAGTGCCTTGGCATCCCATATGAACTGTATACCGTTCTGCTTTTTCGTCAAATTGCGCTAAAGCCGAGCGCGGTTCCATGCATGCCACCACCACGCGATTATTTCGTATTGAGGTTTTACTAATATGGTGGGCATTTTTGAAAGCCGAATTCACCGTCTCGGTATCACCAAAGTGAAAGTCTAGTGCCAAGTTTTGAGGCACGTCTTCAAACAATTGTGGTGCTTCGGGATTGATTGCGTCTTTGGCGGAAGTCACAGCGGCAAGGGGGTCTATATCCACAGAAATAATTTCTGCAGCGTCCTTGGCTATTTGTAAACTATCAGCGATAACACAAGCTAGTGGGTCTCCAACAAACCTAACTTTATCAGTGCTCAGGGATGGGCGTGCAGGTTTTTTTAGCGGTGTACCGTCTTTGCTTTTTAATGTCATAGGACATTGTAAGTTATTGTAATGTTGCAAATCTTTTCCGGTGATAACTTTGTGTACGCCCAATATTTTTTCTGCCTCTGCTGTATTTATATTGACAATATTTCCATGGGCGATAGTGCTGCGGATCATGTAGGCATAAAGCTGATTTGGAAGTGAAATGTCATCGGTGAAAACCCCTTTACCTTTTAACAAAAGGGGGTCCTCACTGCGCGAGACGGATTGCCCTATGCCATATTTATCTTGTGATACATCTACAAAATTCACAACTTCACTCCACTAAAAACTTTTACTAAAACTTAATTTTTTTGTTAGATGATTACACATATTTCCACGATTGTTTATTCTAATGTTAATGGGGTGGAAATTTTTTAAGAAACTAAGGGCTTCGTAATGAATAATGTGTTGTATAGAGATCGTTTGCTTCCCTTTTTAACTACTGGTGGCTTTAAAAAAATTTGTTATGGAGAGTGGGGTGATCCCAAAAATCCAAAGGTCGTTTTATGTGTACATGGTTTATCAAGAAATAGGCTAGACTTTGATACCTTAGCCGCAGCCATTTGTGAGAATTATCGTGTTGTGGCTATCGATATGCCGGGTAGAGGGAAAAGTGATTGGCTCGATAATAAAGAAGATTATAATTATTTGTGGAATATTAAAGACCAACCACCTCTTTTTCATAATATATTGACTTCGTTGATAGCTAGACTGGATGTTCATAGCGTCGATTGGATTGGGACATCCATGGGCGGTTTGCTTGGAATGGAGATTGCCGCGCAAAAAGCTTCACCAATTCAACGATTAATTTTAAATGATATTGGGCCGTTTGTAAGTGGTGCTAGTAGGCAGGCGAATGCAGCTCTAGCAAATGCCGCGGGGGAGTATGCTAGAGAAGCGGAGGCCATAGCGTTTGTTTTGGAATCTAAAAAAGCTTTTGGTCCGTTTACCGAAGAAGCTGCCCAGAAGTTTGCACTGGATAGCATCTCAAGATCATCGGATGGAAAGTGGCGTATGCATTATGACCCTATGATTACCCATAGCAGAAAAAAGTTAGATACCGATTTATGGGACGCGTGGAAACGTATTTTTTGCCCAGTTCTCACAATTTGGGGTGAGGATTCGACGCTACTGAGTCACGAAACTGTCCAGAAAATGAGGTCTACAGGACCTAAAACGAATTTACTTAAAATGCCTGGGGTTGGTCATTGCCCGGGCCTCACAAGCTCAACCGAAATCGATACAATAAAAAATTTTCTGAACCAAAAATCCTAAATCACAGCGTCACCAATAATTTGAGTTCTCTGCATCTTACGAGTTGCCGAGTGATTGTCGTGAATAGCTAAGTGCTGAACACATCTATTATCCCAAAACGCCACGGAATTATTCTTCCAGCGGAACCTGCAACTGTATTCGGGTCTCGTTGACTCCGTATAGAGGAATTCCAAAAGCCCTTGGCTCTCTTCAACCGACATTCCTTCAAAATGGTGTACATAGATACTGTTAATAAACAAACACTTTTTATGCGTTTCAGGATGCGTTCGGATAACTGGATGAGAGTTTTCGGTTAAGGTCCAGTCTTCGTCTTCCCTGACTTTTGTTGCTCGTTTTGAATTTAAACCAACGGCAGGACCTGCAACGCGCGAGTCATTATGAACGGCCTTTAAGTTTATTAATAATTTTTTCATGCCTTGAGAAAGGTTTTCGAAAGCCATGTATTGATTTGCAAACAAGGTGTCGCCACCCCAATCGGGGACCTCAAGAGCAAATAAAATAGCTCCCATGGGGGGATTTTCCATCATTGTGGTGTCCGCGTGCCATCGTTCTCCCGCAGCAGCTGTATCACCAGGTCTTCTTGTCAAGTAGACCATCTCTGGGTTATTTTGCCCCAAATTAAAGTTCGGATGGATAAATAAATCACCAAAATACTCCGTAAACATTTTATGACGTTCGGGGTCCGAGAGATCCTGATCTCGGAAAAAGATGACTAAATGATCTAATAGGGCGCTTCGTATTTCAGTGATTACGGTTGATGAGAGATCTTTGGAGATATCTACATTTCCAATTTCAGCACCAATTGCGGAGGAAAGTGGCACTACCTTAATTTGTTGATATTTTCTCACTTGAGGCGTGTCCTTTAGCTGCAAACTTTTATCGTTAAGGTATTCTGCGAATTATTATTACTCCATGATAGAAATAATACATCAAAAGTAAATCACGGGAACCATAGCTTGGAGAGGCGAAGACGCATGAAAAATAAAGTGCGTTCCCCCCATTAAAGCATTGCCGCGACAATTTGTTACTAACTAAAAGTTGCCTGCATGGAAAGTAGTTTTATATGGACTAAGTAAACAAAAACCGAGGTGTACACACACTTTGCTATTGATCGATATGGCGTCTGATGATGAGATTATTTGTTGACTTTTTTTATAAATACGACAATACTACTGACCTATTTATTTTTGCTGGATAGTGTGTTGAAAATGAAAGAGTTCAACAAATACAACGCGTTGTGGGTAGAGAGCGATGCAGTTTCTAAGGTGATTTCATTAGACGCTGGATTCGTTTCATTTGATCTCTATACTCATGACAGGGGATGAATTTGATAAAATCAAACGTTGGAAATGGTAAAAAACCGCCCGCGGCTCGATTGTCGAAAAGTTAAGGTTGGGGAAAAGTTTTGGATTTGAAAGAGGACAAGCGCTTAAGCGACGCAGGAAGCGACGGTTTGTACGACCCAACCTATGAGCACGACAATTGTGGTTTTGGTTTCATCGCCAATATCAAAGGGCACAAAAGTCACCACTTAATTAAACAAGCCCTGCAGATATTGGAGAATCTTGACCATCGTGGGGCAGTAGGGGCTGATCCCCTGGCTGGTGATGGTGCAGGAATATTAATGCAAACACCCGATAACTTGCTCCGTGAAGCGATGGCGCTTGAGGGTGTTTCGCTCCCCGATATTGGTAAATATGGTGTGGGAATGCTGTTTATCCCAAATCACCCAGACGCTCATGCATTTTGTACTAAGCTTGTAGAAGAGGTAGTCGTAAGCGAGGGGTTAAAAGTTCTGGGCTGGCGTTCTGTGCCTACTGACAACACATGCTTAGGTGAAAGCGTGAGACCAAATGAACCCCTGATTTATCAGGTGTTCTTAAGTGGTAATGGTGCGGATTTAGATCAAGACTTATTTGAGAGAAAGCTCTACGTTGTAAGGAAAGTAATCGAAAACCGGGCGCTTCTTGAGAGCCAATTAGAACATCAAAAAGACATAACATCATTTTACATAGCATCCTTGTCAACGAGAACGCTCTCATACAAGGGCATGGTGTTATGCAATAACCTTGATAAATATTACTTGGACCTGGCTGATCCGCGAACAGAAACAGCACTTGCGCTGATCCACCAAAGGTTTTCAACAAATACTTTCCCTTCGTGGAAGTTAGCACAACCGTTCCGCTATCTGTGTCATAATGGAGAAATAAATACGGTAAGGGGAAATGCTAATTGGGTGGCGGCGCGCAGATCTACGCTATCTTCATCTGTTCTTGGGGACGATTTAGAAAAGCTATGGCCCTTAATTCCGGAAGGAGCCTCTGACTCGGCCTCTTTCGATAATACTCTTGAGCTGCTGGTTGCCTCTGGCTATTCACTAGCGCAGGCAATGATGATGATGATTCCAGAGGCTTGGAATAATAACCCGCTCATGGATCCAGATAGAAGGGCATTCTACGAGTACAATGCAGCCCTTATGGAGCCTTGGGATGGGCCCGCCGCGATGGCGTTTACTGACGGTAAGCAAGTTGGTGCGACCTTAGACAGGAATGGTTTGAGGCCAGCCAGATACATGGTCACAACCGATGATCTACTTATAATGGGGTCGGAAGACGGTGTTATTCCAGTGCCCGACGAAAATGTGGTGCAGAAATGGCGTTTGCAACCGGGTAAAATGCTTCTTCTAGATTTAGAAGAGGGCAGAATTATAAGTGATGAAGAGCTTAAATTATCTCTAGCTCGGGCGCACCCTTATCAAACTTGGTTGGATAAGACAAAGATAACGCTAGCTGACTTGGAAAGTAATAATGATTTAAGCACCATCGAGCAGGACGGACTAATTAATAGGCAGCAGGCATTCGGTTATACCCAAGAGGATATAAAAAATTTTTTGACCCCAATGGGACTAAATGGCGAAGACCCAATAGGCTCAATGGGGCGGGATACTCCGATCGCTGTTCTCTCTGATAAACCCAAACTGCTCTTTGATTATTTTAAACAATGTTTTGCTCAGGTAACTAACCCACCTATTGATCCTATTAGGGAAGAGATGGTTATGTCCTTGCTTTCCTATATTGGACCTCGACCCAACTTGCTTGAGTTGGACGATGCTAGCTGTAAGCTAAGATTAGAGCTAGAAAAGCCGATTATTAATGACGCAGATTTGGAAAAGATAAGGAATATCGGAGCTGTTTATAACCCGAAGTTGCGCACTGAGACTGTAGATATAACATATCCAGCTAAAGAAGGCGCCGAAGGTATGGCGCCTGCACTGGAAAAGATATTCCATGAGACAGAAAAGTTGATTTCAAGTGGTGTTAACATTCTCATTTTGTCAGACAGAGGAGTCTGTTCCGATAAGATTGCTATCCCCTCGCTCCTAGCAACCTCAGGTTTGCATCATCATCTAATACGTAAGGGCCTCAGAACTAGTGTTGGTTTAGTCGTAGAAACGGGTGAAGTGAGGCGCGTTCACGACTTTTGTCTTCTAGCTGGCTTCGGGGCAGAGGCAATAAACCCATACCTCGCTTTTGCAACGCTGTCGAACTTATCAATAACATTAGACAGCGGTCTCACGCCAGAAAGCCTCCATGAAAAATATATTAAGGCGATATCAAAAGGTATGCTTAAAGTGATGTCAAAAATGGGGATATCTACCTACCAGTCCTACAGTGGGGCTCAGGTATTTGACGCCGTGGGTTTGAACGAAAGCTTCCTTAAGAAATACTTTGTTGGGGCTAAGTCTGCAATTGGTGGAATTGGATTGGAGGGTGTTGCAAAAGAGGCTGTCCGCAGACATGCAATAGCTTATGAAGGAGTACTCGAATTCAGCGGTGCGCTTGAAGTTGGTGGTGATTTAGCTTTCCGAATTCGAGGAGAAGAGCACGCATGGACTCCAGAAACGATTGCTGGATTGCAGCACGCTGCTCGATCTGGTGAGTACCGCCGATACAAGGCCTATGCAAAAAAAATGAACGACCAGACTAGAAAACTCCGAAATCTGCGCGGGCTTTTCGAATTGAAGTACTCGGATACCCCAATTTCGATAGAGCAAGTAGAGCCTGCCTCAGAAATTGTAAAGAGGTTTGCAACTGGAGCAATGTCCTTTGGATCTATTTCCTGGGAGGCGCACACAACGCTCGCCATAGCGATGAATAGGATAGGTGGTAGATCCAACAGCGGGGAAGGCGGCGAGGATAGAGTTAGATTTACACCGCTAGAGAACGGCGATTCGATGCTGTCTAGGATTAAACAGGTAGCTTCTGGCAGATTTGGTGTGACAACGGAGTATCTTGTAAACGCAACAGATATACAAATCAAAATGGCGCAAGGAGCAAAACCGGGTGAAGGAGGCCAATTACCAGGCCATAAAGTTGACGAATGGATTGGACGGGTAAGAAACTCAACCCCCGGTGTAGGCCTTATCTCGCCGCCTCCCCACCACGACATCTATTCGATTGAGGACCTAGCTCAGCTTATATTTGACTTAAAAAATGTTAATCCAGAAGCGCGGGTTAGTGTGAAACTTGTATCCGAATTAGGTGTAGGAACGGTAGCGGCGGGAGTATCCAAAGCCCACGCAGATCACGTCACCATCTCGGGCTTCGATGGCGGGACAGGTGCTAGCCCGATAACCTCCATCCAGCACGCTGGGAGTCCATGGGAAATAGGCTTGGCAGAAACGCACGAAACACTCGTGAGAAATGAGCTTAGAGGGCGAATTGTTGTGCAAGCGGATGGCGGATTTCGCACCGGAAGAGACATAGTGATTGGCGCTTTACTGGGCGCCGATGAGTTTGGTATAGCGACGGCAGCTCTAGTTTCCTCTGGCTGCATAATGATGAGGAAATGTCATTTGAATACTTGTCCTGTCGGAGTAGCTACTCAAGACGTTGAACTTCGTAAATTGTTTACCGGCCAGCCAGACCATGTAATTAACTTCTTCATGTTTTTGGCGGAGGATGTTCGGGAAATAATGTCAAACATGGGATTTAGAACGATTGATGAAATGATCGGCAGACGGGAGTTTTTAGGTATTGAACCCGTTGTGGAACATTGGAAAGCTAAAAACGTCGACTTATCGAAGATTTTGCACGTAATTAAAGAAAGGGAGGGAGTAGCGATACGGCATTGTGAAGCGCAAGATCACGGCTTGGAAAACGTTATAGATCATCTTTTGATTGAAAAGTCCCAAACTTCTCTAAAGTCTGGAATGCCCGTTAAAATTGACCTGCCTGTTAAAAATACAGATCGCTCCACCGCAACCATGTTGTCAGGAGAAGTGGCAAAAAAATATGGGCACGAGGGGCTCCCTGATGAAACAATATCCATCAAACTAAAGGGGAGTGCTGGTCAAAGTCTCGGTGCTTTCTTAGCCAGGGGTATCAGCTTAGAGGTCGAGGGTGGTGGTAATGACTATGTTGGTAAAGGCCTGTCGGGTGGAAAAATATCCATTTACCCACCCAAAACGGGGAACTTTGCTGCAGAGCAAAACATTATCGTTGGTAACACAGTACTTTATGGAGCTATAGAGGGCGAGTGCTTCTTTAGAGGGGTAGCAGGCGAGCGCTTTGCCGTTCGTAACTCCGGCGCGGTAGCTGTAGTAGAAGGCGTTGGGGATCATTGTTGCGAATACATGACAGGGGGTGTTGTCGTAGTACTTGGCTCCACAGGATTGAATTTTGCGGCAGGAATGAGCGGGGGTATCGCGTATGTTTTAGACGAGACCCATGACTTTGAAATTAAGTGCAACATGTCGATGGTTGAAATAGAACCGATAGAAAGAGATGCCGTTGACGCACCCTTCAACGGAGATGTATTTAACGAAATGATGGACTTTGACGAAGGAAGGCTTAAATACTTAATCAACAAGCATTTTAAAGAGACCAATAGTATTAAAGCTTCTAAAATTTTAAGTTTATGGGATAGTTATTTACCGCTTTTTAAGAAGGTATGCCCGATAGATTTTCGACGGGCACTGCTGGAGCGAAAACAAGTGTCCCAAACTAATGGTCATGAGCTGAATGTTATGGCAGGCGAGTAAATATGGGTAAGGTAACGGGTTTTATGGAGTTTGATCGGCTGGATCGCAGCTACGCTCCGGTTGATGAACGAGTTAAACATTACAAAGAATTTATTGTTCCGCTGTCCAATAATGATATCAAAAGACAGAGTGCACGATGCATGGACTGTGGCATCCCGTTTTGCCACAACGGTTGTCCTGTAAACAACCTTATTCCGGATTGGAACGATCTTATCTATGGAGAAAACTGGAAAGCGGCACTAGAAGCACTACACAGCACGAATAATTTCCCGGAGTTCACGGGTCGGGTTTGCCCAGCTCCCTGCGAAGCATCTTGTACTCTGAACATTACAGACAAGCCAGTCACCATAAAGAGTATAGAGTGTGCAATTATCGACCGGGGATGGAATGAGGGATGGGTAACCCCAAAGATTAGCCATAGTAAAACTGGTAAAAAAGTCGCAGTTATTGGTTCGGGACCCGCCGGTCTAGCGTGTTCTCAACAACTTGCCCGAGTTGGGCATTCGGTATCCCTCTTCGAGAGGAATTCAACTTTTGGGGGCTTGCTCAGATACGGGATACCAGATTTTAAAATGGAGAAACATTTAATTGATCGACGCATAGAACAAATGCGTGCAGAAGGTGTGACTTTTATTGGGAACACTGAAATTGGAATAGATGTCTCAACAGCTGATATTTTAGAAACTTTTGACGCTATGGTTCTCACAGGAGGATCCGAAACGCCGCGTAATTTAGAAGTGCCTGGCCGCGACTTAGATGGTGTACATTACGCTATGGATTTTCTTGCACAGCAAAACAGACGTATTGCCGGCGAAGATGTGACGGACAATAGAACAATATTAGCGGGTGGTAAGCATGTAGTTGTTATCGGCGGTGGAGATACGGGATCAGACTGTGTTGGTACATCCATTAGACAAGGAGCCGCTTCGGTAACTCAACTAGAGGTTATGCCAAAGCCGCCAGAGATGGAAAATAAGGCCCTAAGTTGGCCGAATTGGCCTCTGAAACTGCGAACCTCCTCATCGCATTTGGAAGGAGCAGAGCGTGATTGGTCAGTTGCAACAAAAGCCTTTACGGGTGAAGGTGGAAGGTTAACCGGCCTTGAATTAGTGCGCAACGAGTGGAAGCAAAACGAAAACGGTCAATTTTCCATGGTCGAACTTCCAGCGACAGAGTTTCATTTAAAGGCGGATTTGGTTCTTTTAGCTATGGGGTTTGTTCACCCTAAACCCGCAGGCTTGCTTGACGAGTTAGACGTTGCGCTCGATGAACGGGGAAATGTCAAAGCAGATGAAACCTCGTATAAAACATCTCAAGAAAACGTATTTGTTGCTGGGGATATGCGGAGAGGCCAATCACTCGTAGTATGGGCGATAAAAGAAGGAAGAAGAGCGGCTAGAGCTGTTGACGAGCATCTAATGGGAATGTCTACACTTCCTGATTAAACTAAAAAAAGACATTATTTTTTAGCTCAAAGAATATTTGAAAACTTCTCCATCGTTTCTATAAAATACTAGTGCTAAGAAAAAATTTCTTTTAGTTGAAATATATTGGCAAAATCTGCCATAATTTACCACGATTTATATCAATCATGAAAAATATTTGGGCCGATACGATGGATAATATGGACTTGAAAATATTAAGGGTGCTGCAAGAGGACAGTGGCTTATCTGTAACAGAGGTGGCGCAGCGTGTAGGTTTATCCACCTCGCCTTGCTGGAAGCGCATTAATAAACTTCAAGCCGATGGTATTATTTTGCGACAGGAAGCAGTACTTAATCCAGCAAAGCTCGGACTAGGCTTGACAGTATTCATGATGATAAAAACTGGCGAACATTCAGGGCCTTGGTTAGAACGTTTTGCTGAATTTGTAAAAGCGATGCCGGAGGTTCAAGAATTCCACCGGATGGCAGGAGAAGTGGATTATCTCTTGAAAATAGTTGTCGCTGATATGCAGCAGTTTGACAATTTTTATAAAAATATGGTTGAAAAAACAACTCTAACAGATGTGACTTCTAGCTTTTCTATGGAAGTTATTAAACATACAAATGCCCTTCCCATTTAGATTCGAAAGCACTTATTGGCAGGTGCTCTAATGAAGGCCGGCGTTGCGGTATTCTTCACGCAATATTCTATTACTCCTACCCGCTTGGCTATGGCCTTAGAGGAGCGTGGCTACGAGTCGCTTTGGGCGCCAGAACACTCTCATATACCGGTTTCTAGGAATTCAGATTTTCCAAAGGGTGGAAAACTTCCAGAAAAATACCATGATGTGATGGATCCTTTCGTTACGTTGTCGGTGGCAGCTGCAGTAACGACCTCTCTTAAAATAGCCACAGGTATTTGTCTTGTCGTCCAGAGAGACCCTATCCAAACTGCAAAATTAGTTGCCTCTCTTGATCAGATGTCCTCAGGACGTTTTTTATTTGGGGTGGGAGCTGGATGGAATTCTGAGGAAATGGGGAATCATGGCACAGATTATAGTACTAGGATGTCATTGCTTAAAGAACGCTTAGAGGCGATGCGGGAGATCTGGGTTAATGAGTACGCTACCTATCAGGGTAAATTTGTTAAGTTCTCTGAAATAATCTCTAATCCAAAACCAATACAAAAGCCACATCCACCGATAATTGTTGGAGGCGCCTTTCCACATGGGGCTAAACGAGCGATAGCTTATGGTGATGGTTGGATACCCCATGCTAAACGCCCGGCTTATGATAGTGTCATAGATAAACTTTCTGAATTTAGAGAAATGGCCAAGTTAGCCGGGAGAAACCCTGATAGCTTGCCGATTACAATTTTTGGCGTGGAAGATGATCTCACTACGCTACCGCGGTATAGAGACGCGGGCGTCCAGAGAGTTATATTTTCTTTACCATCGAGTTCCGAAAAAGATGTTCTTCTGCTGTTGGATAAGTATGCGTCATTAATGAAGAATCTTAATTAAAGTTTTCTCGTATCCATTTAATAGCGCCTAATCCTGCTTGCCGTCCGAGAGCTAAACACCCGTTGATTAAATAACCTCCGGTCGGAGCATTCCAATCTAACATTTCGCCTGCTAGAAAAATTCCAGGGTATGCCTTCAGCATGAGAACATCGTCAACTTCAGTGAATTTAACTCCTCCACCACTACTTATTGCCCTTTCAATAGGCTGGCTTTTTTCCGTTTGTAAAACAAGGGATTTAATTTCCCGTCCTAGTAAGTTTGGTTCTTTAAAAGTCTCCTCGTTCAAAAACTCCCGCAGCAAGGAGGCTTTAATGGCATTTAATTTGGCAGTTTTTCTCAAGTAACTCGACAAAGATATTTTTGACTTTTTAGACGAAAGCCTTTCAATAAGGCTTTCAATATTGATATGTGGGTGCAGGTCAATTGTAATTTTTCCATAACCATTGGTTCGAATTTGTTCTTGTAGTGGCTCTGAATGAGCGTAAACAGGAGTTCCCTCCAAACCATAATCCGTAATTACTAAATCACCCAAAATAGCTTTTCCGTCGACGGTTACTCTACATGATTTTATTGGAGATCCTGAAAATCGTTCACGAAAAATATTCGACCAGTCGAAATGAAATCCGCAATTAGTTGGAAAAAATTCCCTGACGGTTATTCCATTCTTTTTAAATAAATTTAACCAGTTTCCGTCACTTCCAAGCCGTGGCCAACTCATACCCCCAAGTGCCAGTATAGTTGCTATGGGAGTATGTTCGTAAATCCCTGAGGGACATGAAAACAAAAGTGACCCATTATCGTTCCAACCCAACCATTTATAATTTAGATGCGTTTTAAGAAATTGCCTACTCAAGCGTGCATGCCATTTTCTCAGAAGAGGAGAAGCTTTCATTTCTCGTGGGAATACTCTTTTCGAACTTCCCTCGAAAGTTTCGATCCCTAAGTTGGATGTCCATTGTTGCAACATGGTTGGAGTAAAGTTTTTTATGGAATTTTCTAGAGTATTATACGGTGCTGAAAATCTACTCAAAAATAGTTCAAAATTCTCTGTGTG
>CACOPQ010000016.1 GCA_902629125.1 uncultured Alphaproteobacteria bacterium | reverse complement strand
TGAAAACGCCAAAAAACGGGAGTGGATTTTTAAGATCAAATCCTCAAAGAAGACAGTTTTACAGCGAGTATCTAAATAAGACTCCCGAGCAAAAAATAGTCGGTATTTGTTGGAAAAGTGGCTTTGCGCCAAGTTGGCCCTCGATATATCCGCGCTTATGTGACTTATTGGAATTTCTGCCAAATGACAAAAATCTACGTTTAATTAGCCTTCAATATGGCCAAAATTGTAGGGAAATCTCGTCAGAAACTAGAGACACCGATAGGTTAGAGACAATACCTGACCTGGACCAGGTAGAGGATTTAGAGGGGGTTGCTGCCTTTATTAGTTCGCTGGATCTCGTTATTTCAGCAAGTACTACTGTTCTACATCTTGCATGTGCATTAGGTGTGAAAACAATTTCAACTTATTATCCGAATTTTAGATCTACTAGGGGAACCGATCCGATGTTTGAGAATTGTTATCCTATGTTAAATGCCGGTGAAGTTTTCTGTTCAAGAACGGTTTCAGAAAAGGTTGGAAAGGCCGTGCGCGAATTGTTATCGCCATAAAAACTAGTATCTTTAAACGTTTTTCATAAGGTAGGAAATTTATTCCCACAGTTTTAATTAGGAATGTTATTTTAGTTGCATCACGAGAAAGTTGCAATAAAAACAACATTTTAGCGTTATTTTAAGAAAGTTGGCCCGATCCTTGCTTTAAGTTTGCGAAGTCAATTAAAATAAATAGTTGATGAGTTGTAACAAAATTTGCATGTTACAAGGAAAGGCAAGAACAAAAGGTTTAAGGCAGTCATTTCTGCCTCACAAGAAAGTGAGAAGGACAGATAAATGTCAAACAGCATCGTAACAAATCCAGAAGCGTTTGTCGCCCTGCGTAATCTCGAACGGACCAACGAAAAGTTGTCTAAAACCCAAGAGAGATTGTCCACCGGGTTGAAGGTAACAAGCGCTACCGATGATGCGTCTAACTTTGCGATCGCCCAGGGTGTACGAGGGGATGTAAGGGCGCTTGGCGCTATTACTCAAGGTTTAAACAACTCCAAGGGGATTGGTGAAATCGCTCTGGCTGGCGTTACTGCGATTTCAGACCTCTTGCAAGATATCAGACAAAAACTCACCGAGCTAGCTAATGGTGGTCTTACAACAGCTCAGAGAGTCATTGTTAAGGCAGATTTTGATAAACTGATGTCGCAGGCATATGGCTTTGTAAGTAACTCGAATTTTAATGGAAGAAATTTACTCATTAGCGATGCTACAAATGTTAATACTATTTCAAACCTTAATGGAACTAATCTCACGTTAACAGCCCGCTCTAGTTCCGGTAGTGGAATAACTCATCTAATAAAAAGTTTGGCTGCTGCAACGCTTGGTACCACCGGAGCAGCAACTGATTCGGTAAATGCGCAAAGCGTAATTGTCTTACAGTATTCCGCCCTCGAGACAGAAATAAACACATCCCTTGGGGCCTTGGGGGCGGAGATACGAGCCCTGAAATTCCAAACAGATTTTTTGACTACGGTTAATGACTCCACGGAGATTGGTTTGGGTAATATTGTGGACGCAGACTTAGCACGAGAATCCGCGGAGCTGACTGCTTTGCAAGTTAGACAACAGCTTGGCGTACAAGTTTTGGGAATTGCTAATCAGCAACCACAAATTCTCCTAAATTTGCTCGGTAATTAGCTTTAAAATTACGACAGAAAGATAACCCAGAGTTAGGAATATTTAATGAAGGGGTACGCCGCCTACGCCAAAGTTCAGCCTACAAAGGAGGGTTATAGAGACCTTGAATATAAAGTTCTTGGAACTGTAACCGGTGCGCTAATAAAGGCTAATGAGCAGGAAACAGAATTATCAGATAAGTTCAATGCGGTTCTTTGGAATGAAAGAGTATGGCACGCGTTTCGCTGCGACCTGAGTTCTCCAGATAATCAATTGCCAGATGAATTAAAAGCATCTCTTATTAGTCTCGCAATATGGGTGAGCAAAGAAACCAACAGGGTTATGGATCACTTGGCTGATTTGGACGGTTTAATAAGCATTAATCGGCAGGTGATGGCTGGACTGGCACCAAAAGATTAGAATTTTTTAATCAAACTAAATTGACGCACTAATTTCTCCAGCAATTTCTTCCATCACGATTTTCCATGAGTCGGCATGCCCACGATATTTGCATGTCATACGGGGGGTCCAAGGTTGTATGTCGGTGCCTAGGCAAGTCCAGTCTGGGTGCAGGTTTAGCCCATAACAATGAGTGCCAACCGCGCCGGCCATAGAAATTACCGCTGTCATAGGCCCAATAACGATATCGCATTCACTTATCAGCGCCGCTACCCTATCTAAGTCATTGAATAAATCGATATTCCTAGGTCGGAATATATTTATATTAAAATCTTTTTCGGCAGCTAGAAGTTGTTGCTCGCACTCTGTGGGTTGTAAATTTATAAAAGTTGCGTTTTTCAAAGAGAAAATTGGTTCCAATTCATGAATATCAGGAAAGTAGCTATCGTATTTCTTGCTAGGTAGGGCGGTTTGCCAGCAAACACCAATTTTCAGCCCGTGCTCTATTTTTTCGAAGACCTTTCTCCAGTGCACCCGCTCATTTTCGTCTGGCACGAGGTAGGCAGCATCAAAACTAAAATGGTTAATTGATTGCCTAAAATGTAATGGCAAGTCGCCGAGAGGGCAGTGGGCCGCTACGCTGAGTTCATCAACAGTTTCTGTGTAATTTACAATAACATGGCCGTCTACTTTTCGTTCTAGTTTTTTAATGAAGCTTAATCTAGGAAAACTTCGTGAAAATAGTGGAATTAGGCGAGCGTCAGTTTCTATAAAACATTGTGTTTTAAGCTTTCTCGATAAGTCTTCAAAGCAGCTAGCAAATCTTAGCTCATCGCCTATCCCTTGCTCTTGAAAGACCAATAGCGTGCCGTCGTTTATGTCTTTTCCATCCCACTCAGGAGGCAGCCCTAATCGTTCAATGTACATCTCTGGCTTTAAGTGCCGGCATTTTGCTGCAGTCCAGCCATTTTTGAGATCGCCATTTACCAGTAATCCGAGAGCGTGGTTCCACTGGACTTCAACATCACCTGGTTCGGAAATCATTGCCCTTTGGAACCAAGTAAGAGCGTCAAACTTTTTTTCGGCTATCAAATTCCAAAATCCAAAGTTATTTAGTGCACTTTTGGCATCGGGTTTAAGTATCAAGCTTTTTCGCAGGTTTTGGTAGGCACTTCTACCTGCTACTATTCTAGACTTGAAGAAATAAACCTCCGGATGATCACTTTTTTGCTGCAGTATGAAGTCTAACACTTTGCCGGTTAAGTCTCTCTTTCCAGCTTGAAGCAAGGCGCCCGCAAGTTTCACCTTCCATTCCAATTGGTCGGGGTTTAACGTTACCGCTTTGTTCAAAAGCTCAACTGCTTCCGAAGCGATTTTTTCGCGTTCTTCATCATTGAAAATCTGTGCTAAGATTTCGCCTCTAGAGATTAACTGCCCCAGGTTAAATAACGCGTCTGCATTTGATGAATTAAATTCTATCGATTTTCTAAAAGCTAGTTCTGCTTCTGTAAGTTTGTTTAAGGCAAATAGGGCACATCCATAGTGATTATGAGCTTGGCTATCTTTGGGTTTTAGTTCAACGGCATCTTTCAAATATTTTTCTGCGTGCTCGTAATCCTCTAGCTGATGATAGGCAACTCCAAGGAAATGGATAGCATTTGGTTCTTTTGGGGAGGCTTTCAAAGCTTCGAGATAATAATTTTTTGCAACTTCGATTTTTCCAGCATTCTGGTATTCGAGACCGTTTGCAATGAGCTTTTCAATGTCTTGAGATGATATTTGGCTCGTTTCCTGCATTAAAGTTCCTTAAGGGTCCGCCAAGATAAAGCCACAAAAAGGCATAAGTTCGTCAAAAGAAATTAATACGTAAATACACTGTTTCTTTGAATAACGCATGAGCTTTTAGCACTGAATATCTAATAAATATAATGGATGGGCGTCCTTCTAAAGTTGGCCCCATTTTTGCATATCTCAGTTATATGCAGTTTTTGTAACTCACGCTATTAATTGTAAAAGGTTTACACATGTCGCTAACCACGTCCTTACTACATGCTCGGTCGGGAATGATTGCCGCGCAGTCTGGGTTAGACGTCGTGTCGCGAAATATAGCTAACGCCGAAACTGAGGGCTATACCAAAAAATCTCATAACCAAGAAAACTTGGTCATAGGCGGCGTTGGGCGCGGGGTAAAAACAAATGAGGTTACCCGAAAGGTAAACGACAACTTACTCAGAGAGCTTAGAGATCAAAATGCTTCCATAGAAAAATTAGACGTATTGGATGAGTTTTTAGGACGTTTGGAGTTAGAGTTCGGCAAGCCAGGTGATAAAAAATCTATTGCCGATAAAATGACAGCATTAAAAAGTGCTTTTCAAACCCTTTCCGCAGCACCGGAAAGTTCGGCTAGTGCTATTGCATTGGTGACGGCGGCCGATGACCTAGCCCGGTCATTTAATAGTTTTAATAACTTGATACAAGACCTTAGAGCAGAGGCTGATAATAGGATTTCTGGTTTTATAGGCGCTATAAATAATGATTTGGGGCTAATTAAGGACCTAAATACCCAGATCGGGCAACGAAATGCTGCTGAAAAATCGACAGCGGATTTGGAGGATAAGCGAGATCAGCTACTCCTTAGCATTAATAAAAATATCAGCATAGGTTCATTCAAAAGATCAAACGATCGATTAACAATATCGACTGCTGACGGTCGATTGATGTTGGATGACTCGCAAATACCGCTAGCTTTTAATTCAACGTCTTCATTTGTGGCAACGACGACCGGAAATGGTGTTACTTTGGGCGGGGTCGATATAACAGCAAACATTAAAACAAGAGACGGTGTCATATCTGGATTGTTAACGCTTAGAGATACTGTATTGCCCGAATTCCAGACTAAGCTAGACGATTTAGCTCTTGAAATTGCGAAGCAATTAGATGTCGTTGACGTTGGTGGTGGGGCTAGTGAAGCTTTAAACCTTTTTACAGACTCTGCAGGAAATGCGCCTGCAGCTTTTACGCCGGCAAACAATTTTACAGCAGGCTTCGCAGGCAACATTCAAGTGAGGGCTGCCTTAAAAGCAGATCCAAGCCTTGTAACTGATCCAACTGGGGGATACACGGTACTCGGTAAATCAGATAATAAGCTTCAGCTGGCTATTATCGCACTGTTTGAGGGGCAAACCGCGCTTTCTCAGGCTCCGACAGTTAATAATACAATTGAGGGTTTTGCATCGTCACTGGTAGGCGACGTCGCGACCAGCAAAGCGGAGTATGAAACGCAGTTAAAATTTCAAACGGTTTTCCGCGACCAAATTCGGGACCGGGTTGAAAATGAAAGCGGCGTAAATACCGATGAGGAATTAACAAATTTAATTACTTTAGAGGCAGCTTTTGGCGCATCGGCGAGAGTGTTAAATGCAGTGCAGCGAGCGTTTGACGAAGTAATCAATATACTCTGAGTGATAGTGAGGTTATCCAATGAGAATTTCAAATATAACTCAATTCAACAGGCTTCAATCCAGCCTCAGAGAGCTAAATGCCGGCTTGGCTATAGCCGAAGAACAAATAAGTACGGGTAAGCGTGCTACCAGATTTTCGGGCTTAACTGGAAACGATGCTAGAATATCTATCGAACTGCGCACTGCTATATCGACCAGAGAGACTTACATAGATAGCATTAACTCAACCAAACTAAGAGCTGAAGTTGCCAATGCAGCGTTACTGGAAATGCAGACGCTTGCGACTGACCTAAGGGTAGAATTAATTAAACAAACGCAAGATCTATATAAAGAAAATTTACCCATCATGAACGAGTTTGCGAAAACGCAAATTGATAGACTTTCCAATTTATTAAACTCTCAAGTCGCCGGGGTTTTTGTCTTCTCTGGGCCCGCTTCGAATAAGCCTCCAATAGCTGACTCAGATGCGATAAGAACTAATTTTGCAAGTAATGTGAATACGGTTGTTGACGCAGTAACTAATACCGCGGCGACGATTCAGGGTAACTCAGACACTCAATTCAATGATAAAAATGGCACACTTGCAGATAATAACCCCTTTTCTGCAAATGCCACAGATAAGTTAGTGCGTGTAAGTCATGCTAATCATGGTTTAAGTGTTGGTGATAAAATTACTTTTACCGCCGCTACCACTTTTGCTGGTGGTGTAGATATGAATGATACTTTTACTGTGATAGAGGTTGGCAATGCAAATAGTTATAAGGTTGAGGCTAAAACGCAGCCTAATGCTATAGTTAATGGGGGCGGCAACGGGGTGACCTATATTGCAAACGCTCTTAACGGGCTTGGAAGCCTTGACCCAACAACTGAAACTACCATTAATGCTGGAGCTGGGCTGAATGTATCGTATGGTGAATTGGGGAATCAGGAAACATTTGCGAATCTTTTTGAAACCTTAAATATATTTGCAAATGTTCAAGTGGCTGCTGGAGCAACCGAAGCACAGAAGCAGGCTAACCAAGTGGAGTATAGAACATTGGTTGATAATGCGCGTACCGTTGTAGAGCAGGCGTTCGATGATATTAATCGAATGGTGGCAGACTTAGGAGGAGACATATCAAGACTAAACTCTGCCAAAGAAACCCATAAAAATGAGATTGAACTAATAACCAAGCAGCTAGGCGATGTTGAAAATATTGACTCTTTCGAGGCTATTAATCGCTTTCAGGCCCTTCGGTCACAGATAGAGGCGTCATATCAGATAACAGCAGCCTCTAGAGGCTTTTCTTTGTTGAATTTTCTCTAAAATATAGTAGCTTGAAAAAAAATTAATAATTTAGTAGACAAGGCTGTCAAATAGTGGTACCGATTAGGATTAACCGTTGGTAAAAAGCCAACCATGAACACATTTTTTACTCCAGAACGGAGGGAGACGTGGACACAGTAAAAATAAATACAAATCTGCCACCGGTTGCAGAACAGGTAAGTAAGCAAACCGAGTCGGCTCGAAGCATTTCCCAAATTCAAGAGACTAGTCAGAAACGAAGTACAGCGGGGTTGTTCATTACGCCTGTTATTCAATTTGATTCTGAAACCTTGTCTGTTATTTTCCGAGTTAGGGACGGTCTTTCCGGCGAAGTAAAGCAGGAATATCCTCAACAAAGTGTGATCAAAGGGCGTCAGGCCGTAGCAGAGGCGACAGCTAAACAGGCAGATACTACGCCAAATGTTGGAACAAGCAAAGTCCAAGAAGTAGCAGTCCCGACAGTGGACGCAAGTAATAATGGAGGCGTTCAAGTTAGTCTTGTTTCAAGTGGAGCAGAGGTTCAATCAAACGGTAATGAGGCGGGAGTTGCTGCATCAACCGCTGGAGTGGCCAAAGGGCTTGGGAACACTTAATAGTAAGTTTTCTGGTAGTCTGAATTAGAAGAGAAACCTGCTAAAGGTAGAAAAGTAGATTATGTGAGCTGGCACCTGTATAGGCGCCGGCGGTCTTGCGTTTGGCAATCAGTAAAGTAAAAATGGTTATCCTTCCGATCAATATATGGTATTTACAATCAACTAGGGTTACTAAGTTTATTTATCAACTTTACCAATGTTGAGGTAGTTATGGCCGATAGTAATGAAGAAAAAGTTGAGCAGTTAATTCAAGATGGATTGGCGCACCACGACGCTGGTGACGTGGAGCAAGCCAGAGATGCTTATCTACAAGCGCTAGAATTAGAACCCGAGAATGCCAAGGCGTTAGACCTAGCGGGTCTCCTTTGTATGCAATGCGGTGAACCAGGTGCAGCCGAGGAATTTTATTCATCTGCAGTTAAAATAGAGCCAGATAACACACGCTTTTTGCTTCATTTAGGCATTCTCCACCTTGAGCAAAATGAATTTAGTAAGTCGGAAGAAGTGCTTAGAAAAGTAATAGAGCTCGAGCCTGATCATTCAGATGCCAGATTATATATCGCTCTGGGTAAGAGAGCCAATGGTGAACGAGAGGATGCAAAAGCACTGCTTGAGGTAGCCGAAGAAATAGATGGACAAAATGCAAATTATAAAAAATGGTTGGGTTTGCTCTCATTAGAAACAGGTGACCTTGTCGCTGCGCTTGAATACACCAATAAGTCTATTGAGCTAGATCCCCTGGATATCTCGGTTTACAGTCAGCTGGGCACCATATGTAATGAAATGGATGATTTTGGTCTTGCGGAAAAATCATATGCTGCGGGTCTAAAAGTCGACCCAGACGATATGCGGTGTCTAGCAGGTCTGGCATCTACATTTATAAAACTTGGAAAATTAGATGAGGCAAAACAAGAGATAATTGAAGCAAATGGAAAGGGAGGCGAAGAACACCCATTGATTCTCTCCGTGTCTGCTTTGTTGGACTCTTTTTCAGGACAAAAACAGAAAGCGCTGGACAAAATTGAACGCGTCTTAACTACTGAAAGTAGTAGTCTAGATATTCTCCTCTTGGCCCATCAACTCATGGTCAATTTAGAAGAAGATGAAAAGGCTGAGGAAATATTAGAAACTATGCAGAGTCTTGCGCCAGATGATGCTCGGGTAATGACGGCTCTGCTTGGTTAGTTCTTCTGAATTTGCGATTTATTTAGCCACAAACTTTATCTGTAAAAATTAGGCGTTAGCGTAAGCCTTATATCCCTGCGGCCGTGCTTTGAAAGTTGGCGTGGTGTGGGCCTGTATCCCACGTTCTTTTTTCACAGCATCAATAACAATTTTAATGACATTCTCAGTTGCATCGTGGGATCCCCTGAGGACAATCATATTTTCCGACAATACGCCTCTAAATTTTTGATATAATTTGCGCAAATCCTCACGTTCTTCTTCGTTTAGGCAATTAACTGAGTCTTTCTGTTCTTGAAGTCGTTTTTGCGCGTCTTCATATACACGCGATAGTTGAAGCTTACGAGATTGGATCGATTCAAGTTCGTCAAAATTTTTTTCATTTAAAATACTAGTTTCCTTTATTAAAAGCTCCATTAAATGCGTCATGCTATCAACGAAGTTTTCTACAATTAATCGAGCTTCAGTCATTTTTTACCTCCTGCATTGTAGAGAGCTGACGTGCGATTGATTTAGCTAACCCAATTCCTCCGGCTTTAGATGCTGCCTTGCCATATTCTTGGATTAGGAAGTCTCTAAATATTGCTTCACCATTTCCTCCACTCATCAATCCATCCGTTTTTAATCCCTTAAACATATGCCCGAACATTTGCGATAAAAACATTCCTTCAAACTGCCTAGATACCGTCTGAATTTTCTCGTCTGAGAGAGGTGTTTTGGATGAACTAGCTTGGGTAGGATAATTGCTTAGTTTATTTAAAACCGTTGCTGCCAAGTTATTTTGGATAGTGTTCATATTAGTGCCTCTCTAAAGCAATTCTATTTCTGCCTGTAATGCACCAGCTGCTTTTATAGCCTGTAAAATAGAAATCATATCGCGCGGCCCAATTCCTAGTGCATTTAGGCCATCAACTAGTTCTTGCAGTGTAACGCTATTAGATAGGACACTAAGTCGCTTATCTTCGTCCTCGTCGATCTCAATCTGTGTTCTGGGAACGGTTACTGTTTCTCCTTCTTCAGAGAATGGGAGGGGTTGTGATACCTGTGGCGTTTCTGTTATACGGATCGTTAGGTTTCCCTGAGCGATTGCAACCGTACTTATTCGGACATTTTCTCCCATAACGATTATGCCGGTTTGTTCGTCTATTACCACTTTCGCCGAGATATCAGGGGTTACTCGAAGTTGTTCTATATCAGTTATGAGTGCAACCATTTTTCCTCGATAATTATCTGGAACGACAAGTGATACAGTCGCAGAGTCTCGAGACTGAGCGATTGGTCCCCCAACAAAACTATTTATAGCTTGAGCTATCCTCCTGGCGGTAGTGAAGTCGGGGTTTCTCAATGAGATTCTTAGTGTGTCCAATCCCTGCAAATCAAACGATATTTCTCGTTCTATGATTGCACCGCTGGCAATTCTTCCATTAGTTGGAACACCTTTGCTAACTTCCGCGCCTGCGCCTCCGGCTGAAACACCACCAACAGCAACCGGTCCTTGTGCCACCGCATAAACTTCCCCGTCCGCACCAACTAGCGGAGTAACTAATAATGTCCCACCCAAAAGGCTATCAGCGTCACCTATTGCACTCAACGATAAGTCGATTCGCGTTCCTTGTTTAGCAAATGGTGGGAGGGTTGCTGTTACCATGACGGCTGCTACGTTATCGGTTTTTAGAGAATCATCACGTGCATTTACCCCTAATCTCTCGAGCATACCAACTAAGCTTTCTCTGGTGAAAATAGATGAACTCAGAGTGTCACCGGTTCCGTTTAGACCGACAACCAAACCGTAACCGATGAGCATGTTTTCTCGTACGCCTTCAAAATCGACAATATCTTTTATCCGGGTTTGCGCATCGAGGGTTTTAATATCGAAGGCAATAAAAACAAAAAAAATCGGCAGAAATCTTGATATTTTTCGCATGGTTATCAAAGAAAATTTTATAAAGTCCATCATAATGGGTACACCTAGTTTTAATACGTCTCTACATATTTTTGGCTAAATCATTCTATGCTAAATTTGTGCCAGTTTTATTATGAAGAGATGTTTTATCTATTTATAGGCTATTTATTTCTTTTTGCTTTCGAGTTTATTCTTTGTCAAAGGTATGCAGCCATCCTGGAATTTCCCGATTAAAACTTTTTTAAAAAAAGATAAGATCAGCGGAAACAAGTATGATGTCACCTGCTTCATGTTATACTTAGAAATCGGCATGGTTATCGGATAGAAACTGAGAAATGAAAGTTGATCCAGCTCGACGCACTAATGTGTCAAATACCAAAAAATCAAAGGGCACAGTTAAAAGCGCGGATTTAGCTTTCACAAGTGTGTTAGATGCAGAATTAAGGACCGAGCAATCAACGGCTAATCTAAAAGTATCAACAGTGGATGCTCTACCGCCCGTTGAGCCAGCAACGGCAGATTCTGATAAAAAACACGCCAGTTCTCGAGCTGCCTTAATGTTAGACCGATTAGAAGATATTAGACAAGGTCTTCTAGTTGGTGCGATTTCCAAACCAAGATTAGAAGAGCTAGCTGGAACAATTAAAGAAACTCGGGAGTCCGCGTTGGATCCCACGATGAGCGATATATTGGACGAAATTGAATTAAGGGCAAAGATAGAATTGGCTAAACTAGAAGGCGGCTAGCAGATCACTCGTAAAACCAAGAGGTCGTTTTGATTAGATTGGTTTAGCAAAGATTAAAACAAAATTGATAACGAACAATTACACGTAAGCTAAAAAAAAATAACTTTCTGTTGCTGTTTTTCCTCTAGATTCATATACTCCGGCCTCTTGTAGAATGAGCGATTATAAATCTTGGAGGTATGACATGGGAATAACGCTTTCGCCGGACTATAAACCGTCGGAAGATGAGGAGTTTATGAATCCTCAACAGCTTGAATATTTCCGTCAAATGCTGCTGAATTGGCGTGCAGAACTAGTTCATGAGGCGGGAGAAACTCTCAGTGATTTGAATGAAGGTAACTTGCAGCAGCCTGATATGGCAGATAGGGCTTCCTTAGAAACCGATCACCAACTTGTGCTTCGAACTAGAGACCGTGAGCGAAAATTGATTTCAAAGATTGACTCTGCCCTAAGCCGAATCGAGGATGGTAGCTACGGATATTGTCAAGAAACAGACGAACCAATAAGTTTGAAAAGATTAATGGCGAGACCCATAGCCGACCTTTCCTTAGAGGCGCAGGAACGTCACGAAAGATTAGAAAGAACTCATAGAGACGACTAAGAGCCAAATTCATTGGGTTAGCCGCACACCTAATGCAAGTTTATTATGATTAAAATGGCATTAATATTTCAAGAACTTGCGCTCCAAAACGCATCTGCTGAAGGTCGTTTAGCTGTCCGCGGCCTCCATAGGCGATCCTCGCTTCAGCCATCTGGTCGTAACTCACTGTGTTTGCCGACGCTATATCCTGAGGTCTAACAATACCACCAACCACAACCTCTCTAACTTCAAAATTCACCCGGATTTCTTGCCTGCCGAATAGGACTAAGTTTCCGTTGGGCAGTCTTTGTGTTACGACAGCCGCGATACGCAAATTGACTGTTTCTTCCCTATTAATTCGGCCTCTTCCGTCATTGGCCATATTAGAACTAAAATTCAGAAAATTATCAGCAGGAATTGCTGGTTTTGGTGGACTGAACCCAAATAAGCCACCGATATCAAAATCATCGCTGGCACTTCGATCATGCCGCGTTCGATTATCGAGTTGTGCTTCGTCTTCTATTGCAACGACAACAGTAATGATGTCTCCTACCTCGCTTGCCCTTTGATCTTTGAAAAATGCCCGTGAACCCTCTTGCCATAATGAGTTGTATTGCCTGGTCGCTCTGGAAGGATTAGGCATCGGCATGGAAATTGGCTTATACCCCTTCGCATTATGTGGATTGGTTATATTGGTGAGTTCGGGCGAATGCCCTAGCCGTGAAAGCCTATCTAGCGTGTTGCAAGATGAAAGTACTAATGCCAATAACGGAAATAATATGAACTTTACAACACTCCTAAAATTGATGATCAACATATCGGCTGGCTCCTTCTTATGATATTAGTTTTACTAGGATAATCTCTATCTAAGGATTGTCGTGGTTGGTGAAACAACGGCGGTGTTGGGCCCTAACACACGAGCTTCTATAATACGCTTACTCCTGGGGTTTTTTATCCGTATCACCTGGTTTCTTGAACCAGGCTCAACTGAAATTCCTCTCGTTGAGAGAGACATTGTTTTGTTTTTAAAATGGAGCGTGACAAATTCACCTTTTTTTATAAGCTCTTGAGGACGTATGTCGGACAAACGGATCAATCTACCTGCCGTGAGTGGTCTTTTTGAAACGTGATCTAATAACTGTTCCATAGATCCAACGATCCCGAAGGATTGCTGTTTAATTCTGACTTTTCTCCATGCTATATTTTTTTGGTTTATGAGCTGTCCGGCGCCAATATGTTTTTTGGGAACCGGCATCGGGATTACCGCAAATGCTTTTCCTTTAAGGATAATATTTTGATCTACCGTTGCTGTTGAGTGTGTGTTCAAAACTACTTCGAAACGACCTGTTCGTTGATCAAAGTGGGACTGCAATACTTTAATCTCTTGTTCGGCGTTTTTTGGCACCAGAATTTTAAGATTTCGATCGTTGAATTCTACTTCAACTTCGTCATTGACATGGTTCTGCTCGAGGGCTTTTATCACAGCGGTTCGGATGATGTTCATTGGGATCTGCTTAGCAGACCGCCTTACCACTAAACTTTTCCTAAATGAGCCCGGCCAGTTGTGCGCTGAGGCTTTGACAATCCGGCGTAAATCTTTTCTAGAAAGCTTTAATTTTTTTCCTAGTGCCGGCGCGTCTCCAACTATTTTGTCCTTGAATTCACTTTCGCTGTAAAATAGGTCGCTTAGCCAGATTTTATCGGATTCAATACTAATTTCTTTTGCGGGTTTTAGGTGGAGGAGCGGACTGCTTTTTTTACTTTGGGAATTGCCAAAGGATGTAACAAAGCAGGACATCGTTATGGCTAGTAATAATGTGATTATGGTTTTCTTCTGCATAATAAATCTCTGTATGTTACGATTTTTGAATCAATTATCTCACGTTGTTAATTGCCGACATCATTTGATCGGCTGTCTCTATTACCTTTGAGTTTAATTCGTATCCTCTTTGGGCTTGAATTAGGTCAGTTATTTCTTGAACAGGATCTACATTTGACGCCTCAACAAAGCCTTGTTCTAGTGTACCAAAGCCAGCTGTGCCAGGATTTGCTGTTGTTGCTGCGCCAGAAGCTTCTGTTGTCTTCAGTAAATTGCGACCAATGTGTTCCAAACCAGCTTTATTTTGAAACGTTGCTAGCTGAACGGTGCCAGCAATTGTTTCTGCTTGTTGACCATCAAACTTCAGTAGAACTTGGCCGTTTTGGTTTATTGTTATTCCAACCGCTGCTTGATCAATGGTTATATTTGGAACTAATGGGAAGCCGTCTGCATTAACCAGCTGTCCATCCGCATTTAGCTGAAAGGATCCGTCTCGCGTGTAGCCAGTGTCGCCATCAGGAAGTTGGATTTGGAAAAATCCTTCACCATTGATGGCTAAATCGAAAGGGTTGTCCGTTAGTGAAAGTGCTCCCTGTTCACCAATTCTGTAAGTGGAAGCAACTCTTGTGCCAACGCCTAATTGTAAACCCGATGGCACAATTGTTCCCGCGTCTGACGAGTTACTGCCAACCCGTCGTAAGTCTTGATAAAGGAGGTCTTGGAACTCGGCTCTATGCCTTTTAAAGCCAGTCGTTCCCATGTTGGATATATTGTTAGAGATAACCTCGACATTGGTTTGCTGAGCCAACATTCCTGTCGCTGCTATATTTAGTGCTTGCATGATCAACTATTCCTTTTATCTAAGCGTTACTGTTTAAACGAGCTAGTCGTTGGATTAGCGTTTTTTGTCGGTTGGCTTCCCTATCTAAAAATTTTGTTATGGACTCATAAGACCGTTGAATATCAACCATCCTGACTAATTCTTTGACTGCCGTTACATTAGACGTTTCGAGCTTGCCCTGGAGGACACTTGAATTAATCGCGTCTTTCGGTTCTTCTGTAGAAATAAACTTACTATCGCCTCTTTTTTGAAGTAGGTGCGGGCTTTCAAACTCTACGATTTTAATTTTAGCGATTATTTCGTTGTCCAGAGAAATTGTACCATCCACGCCAATCTGAAGTTTTCGGCCATCCATAGGAATTACAATTGGAGCACCCCCATCGTCTATGACGCCGTCCCCATCCCTGGTTATTAACTGATTGTCCGCAGTTAGCGATAGGGAACCGTTTCTGCTGTATTTTATCCCATCACCATCATCGATTGTTATGAAACCAGGGCCGTTAATTGCTATATCAAAGTCATTGCCAGTATTTTTTATTGAGCCTGGCTCGAAACTTACGGAAGACCCGTGGTCGATCACAAAGTCTAATCTTCCTGATCCAGCTGTATCAGTGGGAGCAGTCGAATATATTCCAAGTTCTCTTTTGAAAGATGTGGTGTTTATATTAGCTATATTGTTTGCTACAAGTGCTAGCTCTCGTCGCAAAGCACTTTGTCTAGATAAGCCAACATATATCGAATTTTCCATCCTGAAGTTTCCACCTTCTAAAAACATCACACAATTAGCAAATGAGGTATGCATATTCTGTGCCAGAACATATTGCCGAAATAAATATTCTTTTTTTTCTAGTGAACAACTTAATTTGGACTCAAAAATATCGAGAATTTAATTCCTACTGAGTGCCTTGATTAGTTTTGAAATAGCTACCGAGAAAATGCTATATCTAGGGTCAGGTTATTAATAATACACCGCATGTCGTGTAAGACTTCCGATTAGAGCAATTTTCATGTAAACTTTGAAAATAAGGCATGGGGTTTGCATAAGGTAGATTATAACTATAAGAGTGTGTGTTATAACATTTGACACAGGGAATATATGTCTTAGTTGAAAATCTTTGCGTGGAACAAGTAAATGGCAGAAGAAGCAGAAGACATTTTGGAGGATGATGGCGCTGATGCTCCGGAGGATGGGGGCGCTAAGCGCAAGAAATTAATATTATTTATTGTTCTTCCTGTACTCTTATTAATAGGCGGAGGCGTGGGCGTGGCTGTTATGCTTGGACTATTCAGTTCGGAGCCACCGGCGAATGTCAATGAGGAACAAACGCAAGTTGAAGAAGTCGTAGCCCCAACCGTACAGACAACTTTTTTTGAAATACCGGATTTGATCGTTAACTTAAATACAAGTGGTAGAAAATCTGTTTTTTTGAAAATTAAAATTTCACTAGAAATTGCCGACCCTGCTGATATTGATACAGTCAATCAACTCCTACCGCGTGTAGTTGATAATTTTCAAGTTTATCTGAGAGAATTGCGCGTCCAAGATCTGCAAGGCTCGGCTGGTATGTATAGGTTACATGAGGAACTTCTTCGCCGTGTAAATATAGCAGTTCGGCCAGCAAAGGTGAAAGATGTTTTATTCAAAGAAATGCTTGTGCAATAGGACGAAAACAAATGGCAACAGATGAAGATCTTTTAGCAGCGGAGTGGGAAAGCGTATCAGATAGCAGTGCTGCTAACAGCAATCAGCTTCCCAATGAGGCCTCCGCGGGCCCTAGCGAACCTGTTTTAAATCAAGATGAAATAGATAGTCTTCTAGGCTTAGAGGAAAATGACGATGAGGATCTAGTAACTGGAATCCAGGCTATTGTAGAGTCGGCAATGGTGTCCTACGAGAGATTACCAATGCTCGAAATTGTCTTCGATCGGCTGCTTCGGATGATGTCTACGAGCTTAAGAAATCTGACGTCTGATAATGTAGAAGTTTCACTTGATAGCATTACCTCTATAAGATTTGGTGACTATCTCGAGACGATCCCGATGCCCGCGATGTTAAGTGTTTTTAAGGCAGAAGAGTGGGATAACTTCGGGTTGATGGTGGTAGACTCCGGTCTCATTTATTCCATTGTAGATGTTCTGTTAGGTGGAAGAAGAGGCACGGCTGCAATGCGTATCGAGGGGCGCCCATACACAACTATCGAAAGAAACCTAGTTGAACGTATGGTTACGGTAGTTCTTAGTGATATGTCAGCCGCGTTTGATCCAGTAAGTCCAGTTACCTTCCGTTTTGACCGTCTTGAGACTAATCCAAGATTTGCTACCATCGCTCGACCCGCTAACGCGGCCGTTTTGGCACGACTCAGAATAGATATGGAGGATAGGGGGGGTAGGATAGAGTTATTGCTCCCCTATGCTACCCTCGAACCAGTCCGGGAACTTTTACTCCAGCAATTTATGGGAGAAAAGTTTGGACGAGATTCAATTTGGGAGACTCATCTTGCGAATGAATTGTGGGAAACAGACATAGAGCTAGATGCGGTTTTAGATCAATTAGTTATTTCCTTAAACGACGTGGTAAATTGGAAACCTGGCTCGCAGATGCTGCTAAATGCTGTTCCAACATCACCAATAGAACTAAGATGTGGCGAGATACCTCTTTTTGTTGGTTCTATGGGACAAAAAGGTGGCAATATGGCGGTAAAGGTCGATAAAAAATTAAGAAACATGTAAATAGTAGTTGGGGTGGTAAATGGGATGGCTCAACCTTATTGATGGAATTTTAATAATCCTTCTTGTAGCAACCATCTGTTGTGCAATAAGTCTTAGTAGGCGTTTATCCTCCTTGAGGTCAGATAAGAAGAACCTAGAAAAGCTTATTGGCGAATTTCATGACATCAGTGAAAAAGCTGATAAAAGTCTTACTGGAATTAGAGCCACTGCAGAGGAGGTTTCGCGGGAGCTAGCCGAAGCCAATGCAAAAAGCCGGTCAATGCGGGATGAGCTTGCGTTTCTTGTAGAGAGGGCCGACCGTTTAGCTGAAAAAATCGCAACGAATCCAAACGATTTGTCAGTTGGAAAGGAGGCAAAAGGCAAACCTTTAGAAAATGAACCGGTTGATGAAGCAGCCGGCACGGCTAGTGATATAGATTTTAAAGACAACGAACAATCACAGGTTGAACGGGAGCTATTGAGTGCTCTAAGGCGAGTAAAATAAAATGATTTATGGAAAAAATGGCAAGTTCATAACCATAAAAAAAAGTGAGTTACCTCTTGAGCAAGGAATGGAAAAGAGGTTGGATAGTGTGCGTGAAAAAAAACGCCCCAGTTTCTCTAATAATCAGAACTTAAAGAAGTCGGGAAGTCAGTATCCGTTATCAGCCTACAGCGTATTTTCGAAGTTCCGCTTATTACCAGTGGTAGCGTTTTTTTCTTTTGCCTTAATAATTATTCGCCTACCGAATTTTTTTGACGAAAATCAAACAAACAGTGATATCTCCGTCATAGCAACACCAGCTAAGGCACAAGAAAATAATGCCCCCGTTGAAAAAGGTTCGATGGCAGAAAAAAGTTCTACCAAAGTTACGAAGGCTAAAGCACCTAAAAAAGAACAACCACTCGATCCAGTTTTGTTTACACGATCCGAGATTGAGCTTTTGCAGGAGTTATCGAGGCGTCGGAAGGAGTTAGATGCGAGAGAACAGACAATCGTTCAGAGAGAAGGATTGCTTATGGCCGCAGAAAATAGGCTTGAAGCCAGAATTAATGAATTAGAGACAGTAAAGTCAGATATAGAGACTCTCATCACCAAATATGATGCCCAGGAAGAAGAAAAATTTGGAGGGTTAGTAGCAATTTATGAAAAGATGAAGCCAAAAGAATCAGCGCGTATATTTGACGAACTAGATATCGATATCCTGCTTGAAGTCTTCGAACGGATGAAGGCCTCAAAGTCGGCCTCCATTCTCGCTAAAATGAGACCTGAGAGAGCCAAAGAAATTACATCAAGGATTGCGGATCGTCGGGAGATGCCAAAATTAAATTGATAACGGCATTTACCTGTAAAAGAAAAGTAATGCGGTTGAAAATCGAGAGTTGTATTGCCGTTTAGAAACTATAGGAGGATTCGGAAAGCAACTCTAAAATATTATTAGATTGATAATGAATAATGAAAAGCAATAATAATTCGGTTCAGGTAGGCACTTCCCAGCTTTTTTTAAGCCTATTCCTACTACTTTTAGCCTTCTTTATATTCATAAATTCTATATCTACATATAAACAGAAAAAAACCACGGAAGTCGTAGACAGCATTAGGGCAAGTTTCCCAGCATTTGTTTCTCCGGAACAACTTTTCCAACTCAGATCTTTAAAAACATCAGTAGTCTCACCCACTATTTTTAATCAGTTAGATGAGCTATTCCAACATTTATTTCGTGATAAAAAGCTGAAGATTTCATATGCTAATCATATAGCTCAAATCGATATCCCTATTGACTTAATTTTTGAAAAGGGCACAGCGGTCGAACTCAATAAACTAGAGAAACTTCTGGAACAATTGACGGTAATAATTATCCGGGCGGAAAATGAGTACCCTTTGGCTACAGAAATAGTTTTTGGGTATGAAGGCACCCTAGAGGAAAACTTCGAAAATCAGCTTACTCAGGAACGCTGTTCGGTTATAATGTCAATTTTGTTGGAAAAAGCAGTGCCTAAGGGTTCGGTGGCGGTAGGTCTAGAAACGGGTAATCCTGACTTTTTGAGGTTTAAATTTAGATCGCTAATAAAAAATGAGCTTCCAGGAGATAGCGGGCAGCGTGATGGTTAAA
Source organism: uncultured Alphaproteobacteria bacterium (assembly GCA_902629125.1). Lineage (GTDB taxonomy): Bacteria > Pseudomonadota > Alphaproteobacteria > Thalassobaculales > Thalassobaculaceae. The sequence goes on along the minus strand of CACOPQ010000016.1, from coordinate 25,705 downwards.
CTATCTCTCGATCTAATGGATGAACGATCCACAACTGAATTAACAACAGTTGGCAATGTGGTTGGCCAGAATGGTAAGCCGCTCTGGTTACTTACTTTTATCGACCTAATTTCTCTTTTACTAGCGTTTTTCATCATGATGTTTTCAATGTCTACAATAAAGATGAGTACTTGGGATGTCTTTAAAGGCTCCTTGGCTAATGAAAAAAAATTGGATGCGTCATCCATTGAAAGTTCTAAAAATAGTACTCCATTGGATCATCGAAGTACTCGATATGGATTAAATCTGGGTTATTTGCGTTCCATTTTAGAGCTGTCTTTTAAAAAGGAGAGCGCGCTTGAAGATGTAGTATTCACCTATGACTCAAATAATCTCATTATTTCTCTGCCTACAATGTTGATATTTAAAAAGGGAGAAGTGCATCTATCTAACTCCGGACGAAAGGCACTTTTTCTAATAGCCGAAACACTATCGAACTTTGATAATGATATTTCTTTAGTTGGGCATTCTGATCCCACCCCAATGGCCGCAGGGGCGAAATACAAAAACAACTGGTCATTATCACTATCGCGAGCTTACTCGGTCGCACATGCACTTAAATCGGCTGGTTACAGAAAAAATTTAAAAATTCTAAGTTTTGCAGATACAAAATTTCAAAGAAACTCATCAAAGACGCCAACTAAACTCGAACATCAGTTGGCTCGCCGTGTTGACGTCATGATACACAAAGATTGGCAGAAATGAAGAGGTTTTCAGCGATATTAATGCCAGTAGGTTATTTTTTGGTCCTCTTTTGTATGCTTCTGGTTGCGGTCTCAACGCCCAGTAATGCCAAAGTTCAATTTAGTAACGAGAAGACTTTCGACAGAGTCCATTTTGAGTTTGAAAAGCCTACTAAATTCAGGTCTCAAAAATTTGGTTCTCAAATACTAATTGAATTTAATTCTCCTATCTCAGGTAAATTCAAAAACAGCAAACTAGATTTAGGAAAGTACATAAAAAGGTTTTTACTACAAGATGAAGGTCGAGAAGCCGTAGTAACTATGCAGGGCAAGCTGGAATACAAAGTGTATCGGGTTGCTAACAAGGTGATCCTCGATATAGGACCTGACGTAAAAAGTAAATCTAAAGGTCTCGAAGGTTCGAAAGACGCTGAAACTTCGAACAAAAAGAAAATCAGGGCGGCAGTTTCGGTGAGAGTTGGAACGCATAAAAACTATGAGCGCCTTGTTTTTGAATGGCCTAAAAAAGTGAATTATTCGATAACAGAGAGTTCTGATAAGGTTATCTTAAATTTTGACTCACAAGGTTCAATTGATCTTCAGGCTGTGCGGCGGCAGTTGTCTAAAGGTCTATCCAGTTTTAACATTGGCGAGGATAAAAATAATAACCTAGTAATAACTATTGATAATCCAAAACAATCAGCAATTAAACATTCAAAACTGGGCAAAAAAATAGTCTTAGATTTTCTAAATTCGAAAGAAAATTCTTCACAGACAAAAGATAAATCTGAAAATAAAAGTACAAGATTAGCAAACAAAAGCGATAAAGAAACTATAGCTTTGGCGGAAAAACTAGGGCTGGAGAGTGGCTCCAATAAAGACAGTAAAGAATTACGGCAAGATGTTTCCTCACGCAAGGCTGACATTCCAAAAACACTTAAACCAGCCGAACTTCAAAATAAAAATGCTAACAAAAGTAGTAGCGTTTCGACGCCAGAGGAAAAACCGGAAACTGCGTCTGCTGATCCAAGTAACCTTGTAAGAGGGTTGTCGATTAATCAGAACTTGTTAAGTGATCAGAAATGGAAGATTAAGTTTCCAAATAATACCGCCACATCGTTGCCTATCTCTACCCAAAAAAAAGGGCAAATATCAATTGAACTTAGTAAAACAAATAATGTCAGCTCAATGCGCTTTGGGTGGGCAGAGAACGTTCCGGCAGCTGTGTTCACTCGTGCTGGTTATTTGTGGGTAGTGTTTGACCAAAAAGTTTCGTTAGACGTTTCCAAATTAAAACGTGAAAGTTTACAGATAATTAGCCTTCCAGAGCAGATCGGTACTAATAAAGGCACCGTATTCAGAGCAAAATTGGTTGATGGTGTTTCGGCTTCGGTTTGGCGGGATGGCAACACCTGGGTCGTAGATTTAGTGCCTCAACAATCGAGGCCAGATGTTGCTCTCCAATTCGTTACTCAACAAACCAGTCCGCAGGGACCTCGAGTTTTTGTCCTGGCCGAAGGAATTGGCGAAGCTATAATAGTAACCGACCCAGAAGTTGGCGATAGGTTGTTTATAGTTCCTATTTTACCTTTGAGCAGAGGTGTAGAAGAAAACCAAACATTCGCTCAGTTCAATCTACTAAAGAGCATTCAAGGAATAGTAATTCAACCATTAATTGACGAATTAGAAGTTAGAGTTATGCCAGATGGCGTTGCGGTTACTGCCAGTAGTTTTAAGGGATTAGAGGTGTCGGATCCCTCGAAGATAGTAACGCAGAAGACGTTGTCAACTAGAAGTGCTGATGGACTTCCTGGTGGATTAGAGCCAGGGCGAATATTCAATTTAGCTTCTTGGAGACAGGGTGCAAAACCGCATGAATTTCTTGATTTCAAGCAACGCATCCAGCATGAAATTTCCCAAGCCACAAGTATTGCCCGAAGTGGCCCCCGATTGAGCCTCGCGCAGTTTTACTTTGCTAAAGGATTATCAGCAGAGACCATGGGATTGTTACGAACGATTTCATCTGTGGATGAAGAATTATCAAGACGACCAGATGTGATAGCTCTAAGAGGTGCAAGTCAATTTATTCTCGGACGTTTTGCTGAAGCAGAGAAAGAGTTGGACAGTGGGCTATTAAATGGTTTTTCCGAGGCTGAATTATGGCGAGGAGCATCTAATGCTGCGCAAGGAAAATGGGCAGCGGCGATTGAACACTTTGCGCGAGCTGGTGAAATACCAGGAGATTATCCAAGAAATTTTTCCACACAATTAGCTCTCTGGGCGGCGGAAGCTGCTATCCGCGCAGAGGACTACCGGGGAGCAGGAGTTTTTCTTGATACCATCGCCGATGGTAAGCCTACTGCTGGTGAACAGGCGCGCTTGAACTATCTCAGAGGGAGAGTTTTATACGCATCCAATGATATTACTACAGCGCTAAATTACTGGCGTCGCTTAACAAAGGCCTCGGATCGATGGGCGCGTGTTAGAGCGCAGAGGTCGCTAATAGAGCATGATTTGCAGAGCAATGCCATAACGCGAACTGAGGCTATCGAAAAACTGGAGCAATTAAGATTTGCTTGGCGAGGAGATCAGTTAGAATTTAATTTATTGCGGCGTTTAGGAGAGCTTTACCTTGAGGAAAAGGATTTTGTATCAGGACTCTCTGCTCTCAGACAAGCGGTTACCTTTTTCCCAAATAATGTTGAAGCACGCGTGGTCTCAAAAAGAATGGTTAACGAATTTTCGAGTATATATACTGACGGTACTTCTGATAGTATGACGCCGCTGACAGCTCTGTCCATGTACGACCAGTTTAGAGAGCTAACTCCCGTTGGAAGGCGGGGTGATAGAATAATTCAACGGTTGGCTGATCGACTTGTGGAAGTGGACCTTTTAGACAGAGCTTCTGTATTGCTAGATAGGCAAGTGAAATTTAGATTAAGGGGAAAGCAGAAAGCGATAGTTGGCAGTAAGCTTGCACTTATACGTTTATTAGATAGGCAACCAAAAATGGCTCTCGATGCCCTTAATGAAAGTGTTTCCCCTGGATTGGACAGTGGGCTAGCACTTGAAAGAAAACGTTTGAGGTCGAGAAGCGTTTTCGAACTTGGGGATAGCGAAAGCGCATTGAAGCTGATCAGAAATGATGAGTCGAGAAAAGCTGATCTATTAAGGGCAGATATTTACTGGCGTACCCAAGATTGGGAACGGTCAGCTTTAATTTATGAAAGGCTGATAGGTGATACCGGTAAAGATGGCAGACGGCTCAGTGACTTATCAGCGACATTAGTTGTAAACTGGGTGGTTTCATTATCTATGAACGGCCAGAAGGATAAGCTTAACGAAGCTCGCCAAGTTTATGCTTCCATGATGGACTCAACACGCTACAGAGAGGCTTTTCGCCTCATCACAAACAAAACAGCAGATGACCTCCAAGATTTCCGAACACTCACCGAACGGTTTCAAGAAATAGGGCGTTTTCAGGGTTTTTTGACGAGTTATAGAGAGAAACTTAGGGATCAACCTTTAAGTGAAATTCGATAATCAAAAATATTATCGAGTAATCACTTAAGCTAACTGGCACCGAAACTTTTAACTAATGAACCTGCGATTAAGTACCATCCATCAACTAGAACGAAGAATATTAATTTAAATGGCAGCGAAACAATTATAGGGGGAACCATCATCATTCCCATCGACATGAGAATGGAAGCTACTACCATATCAATAATAACAAACGGTAAATATATAAGAAACCCTATCTCAAAGGCTCGTCTCAGCTCGCTGATCATAAATGCCGGGACTAATACTTGCAGAGGAATTTCGGTGCTTTGACCGGCTCCAGCTCCTGATATATCCTGAAAGAGCTCTAAATCCTTTTGTCTGACCTGCCTCAACATAAAATCATGGAACGGCTTAGCAGTTTTTTCAAAGGCTTCTTTTTCATCTATGCGTTCCTCAATTAACGGCGAAATACCTGACTTCCAAGCCTGTTCAAAAGTGGGGGCCATAATAAAACTACTAAGGAATAGCGCTAGGCTGATCAAAACAACGTTAGGAGGCGATTGTTGCGTTCCAAGCGCAGTTCTAAGAAGTGAGAGCACAACAACGATTCTTGTGAACGAAGTGATCGTAACTAGTAACCCCGGCGCCAATGATAGCACAGCTATCAAGGCTACAAGTTGAATAATACGTGCCGTTGCAGATCCACCTGGTTCTCCAATATCCAAAGTTAGACTTTGTGATAGAACTTCTTCAGGTGCGAAGATGACAAAAATGCATGTGAAAAAAATTGGTGACAGTACCGTGTAAATTTTTTTCGCGCGGCACGAGTTATTGTTTTGAGACACCGTTCAGACACCTCTATCGATTATTTTTTCAGAAAGTTCATTTAAAGTTATTTTCTTTGAAATATTTTCGCTATCAGCTTTTTGTTTTTCATTCTCTTTAAGTGTCTCTATGAGCACGCCATTATCTGTTCCCAGTAAGAGTAGGTGTGTGGCAGTGTCACGTTTTATCAATACAAGCTGGAATTTGGTATTTATTCGTTTAGTCTCAATGATTTTGATACGGCCTCCAGCTTTTGTATCACCCAACAGGCGCCTCAAACCAAATCGCTGTGCACACCAATATATCAAGCCTATCAGTGATAACACAAATATCAAAGCAACTATGAACCGAATGTAAACGCTTAAATCCATAACATCAAAGAGCCTTTAATTAATTTACTTAGCTGTATTTTAGTTCATTGGTATCATAAGACTTTTTTAGTATTTTGAACTTGCCTGTAACGCTTTACAGCTGTGTTAACGAACTTTTTAACGCTGTTTTTTGGATTCGAGTTAAGCGCTGCTAGGCTTTCGATGATTTCATCAAGAGTTTGGAGTATTGGCTGCAACCGCTCCGCTATTTTACGCGAGGTGATTGTGGGCATGTGGGGTAATTGACCGCAAATTTCATCAACTATTGATAGTAAATCTGAGGGAAGCTTAGAGGTTGGGTCTTTTTCTAAATCTAACTTGAATTGGGAGAGGGCTTGCTCAGTTTTTTGGAGCCTATCATTCATAAGTTCGAGCAATTTCTCACTCATTGAACGGTTCGGCTTCATCATTAACTGTTTGATTTTTTGTTTCCTTATATACATAGGATAGTATCTCAGAAACAGCTGCCAGTGCCTCTATTGGGATTTCGCAGTCAACCTCTACAGCTGAGAGAATTTCGACTAGGTCTGGATCGGTTCTTACTTTGACGTCATTATCAAAAGCTAGACGAAGGATTTTTTCCGCTACTAATCCAAAACCTTTTGCAACTACTTTTGGATTGCCTTTATTCGGGGCAGTATCTTTTATAGCAAAAGCTGTTTGTCGATGCGTCATACTCAAAAATTTACAGTTCCAAACAAAAATTAGCCAGTTTTTATTTTACCTTTTCCGTAGAGCAAAAATGAGCATCAAAAGTTTTCGTAAATGTTGGTATGGATTTTGCTAGAAGATTACTAGATTATCTTTATAGCTGGGACTTATTATGGATCTTAACAGATTAGATATTTTTAAACTGACTAATAGTAAAATGGGCTGGTTAAGTGAACGGCAAACCGTTTTAGCTCAAAATATAGCTAACGCAGATACTCCAGGGTATAGGTCAAAAGACCTAAAGGTGCCTGATTTTTCAAGTATGTTAAACACAGGAAGGGATATACCTGTAGCAAAGACATCAAAAGGTCACTTGATGGGCACTATTAACCGCGCTGATTTTAGAACAATTCAAGAAAAAAGCAGAGACATATATGAAATGAACCCAAACGAAAATGGGGTAATTATGGAAGAGCAATTAATAAAGGTAAGTGATTCAAACATGAACTATAAGCTGGTTGCAAATATCTATAAGAAAAATTTATCGATGTTTAAAATCGCGCTTGGCGTTAATCGTTAGGTTTTATTGGAAGGAGTTTAGGCATGGCTGTAGATTTAAATAATGCATTAAAAATATCAGCAAGTGGCATGAAGGCACAGGGAACAAGGCTTCGGGTGATTTCGGAAAATATTGCTAACCAGGATTCTGTTGGTCGAAGTCAAGGTGTGGATCCATATCGCCGCAAAACTATTGTTTTTAAAGACGTTTTGGACCGCAAGCTAGGAGTAGATATGGTCCAAGTTTCTAAAATTGGGCGGGATAGCTCTGATTTTATAGTCGCCTATGAACCTTATCATCCTCTGGCAGATGATAAGGGATATGTTAGAAGACCTAACGTCAATGGCTTGATTGAAATGATGGACATGAAGGAGGCGCAGAGGTCTTATGAAGCAAACCTGAGTGTCCTTGAAGCCTCTAAAGCCATGATACAGCGTACAATAGAATTATTACGGAGTTAATTCTTCAGATAGCCATGAGTTCCAAGATAAGTTATAATATCGCAAATGACTAGTGGGGTAGAAAATGGTAGATAAAATTATTGAGAGTATTCCTAACATATCGAACTTGGGCGGTGCTGCACAGAAAGTAGAGAACACAGGGGCCGGCCAAGATTTTTCTTCCTTCATGAAAGACGCTACCAGAAATAGCATAGAAACGCTAAAATCTGGCGAAGACATGAGTATGAAAGGTGTAACAGGGAACGCAGATCTTAACGATGTTGTTTCCGCCATCAACAGCGCAGAATCAACCCTACAATTGGTAACAACAATTAGAGATAAAATGATTCAGGCCTATCAGGAAGTAATGAGGATGCCAATTTAGGCCTTTAAAAATGCTTCGAGAAATGGAGCCTACAAAAAGATAAAGAAAAGTCACTTCTGATGAACGAACTTGAAGCTATTGAAATTGGAAGGCAAGCAATAACAGTTGTGCTAACCATGGCTGTACCAGTTATGGGTATTGCATTGCTTGTAGGTTTGATAATCGCTTTATTTCAAGCTCTGACACAATTGCAGGAAATGACCCTTGTTTTTGTTCCAAAAATCATCGTCGTTTTTGCAGCGTTAGCGTTTTTGTTACCGTTTATGTTAACCACTATATCGGAATTTATGATTGGTTTGGGTGATAAAATTATCGGTCTTGGATAATTTCACAGAGGGTCTTTGATAAGAAGTATTATTTAAACTCTGAGGAGTTAATTATCGATTATGGCCTTGGAACAGTTTCTTCCTCTCCAAGTTCTTGCTTTCTTAATAGTATTTACTCGTGTAGCCGCAGCGGTAATGATCTTGCCTGGTATCGGAGAAGCATTCGTACCGATGCGCGTTAGGATTCTCTTCGCTTTGTTACTCACCGTTGTTGTCTCTCCGCTTATTTCTTCTAGTTTGCCACCTGAACCGAAAACTCTTGCAAACCTTTTTAAACTTTTACTTTTTGAGATTGTCGTGGGAATTTATTTAGGCATGGTGGCGAGAATAATGTTGCTGACACTCGATACTGTGGGACGAATAATCGGTTTAACTATTGGAATGGCTAATGCTGAGGTGTTTAACCCTAGTATATCAAGCCAGGCCTCATTACCCGGGTTATTATTAACCACTATGGGCGTGATGATACTCTTCGCTACCAACATGCACCATTTGTTTATTTTGGCAATTGTAGATAGCTACAAAGTTTTCCCTGCAGGTTCAGTGTTTGAGTGGGGCGATAGTGCCCTTGTTATAGCACGTTTAATAGCAGATAGTTTTCGTTTAGCATTACAAATAACGGCTCCATTTATCGTAATAAGCCTAATATTTTTTATGGGACTAGGGATGTTGGCTCGATTAATGCCTGCGCTTCAAATTTTTTTCGTGGGCTTGCCAGTTCAATTGGCGGGTGGTTTATTGATTTTTTCCATGATAATGAGCGGTTTGTTCTCAATATTCATCGAATATTATGCTACTAATTTAAACCAGTATCTAACATCTAACTAAACCTAGGCAGATATTTTGTCGCAAGAACAAGATCAATCTCAGAAAACCGAGGAGGCTACGCCTAGGAAGCTCCAAGACGCTCGCGATAAAGGTAAAGTGATAACCTCGCAAGAAGTATCACATTTAGCAATTATGATTGGCGGTGCCTTAATCGCAGGCGTTTTAGGTCCATATATGGCCAAGCATCTTTTTTTGGCCGCGGGCGGGGTTTTCGACAAATTCTACGCTATTAATATTGATCCAGCAAACATCGGGAATCTTTTCTCTGATATGCTATTGCAACTTATAATTGGTTTTGGACCAATAATATTTGTTCTCCTTTCATTGGCTGTATTTTTTAAGTTAATTGTTAGTGGTTTTGTTTTTAGTGGGCAAAGCTTAACTCCTTCAATCGAACGAATTTCTCCGATAAAAGGTTTTTTTAGACTTTTTAGCCTAAAATCGTTGACGGAATTTTCTAAAGGTTTGTTAAAGCTGGCATTAGTGGCAGCCATCGTTGGTGCTGTGGCAGTACCAGAGTTAAGCCGTGTTGAACTCCTCATGCAAATGGATATTGCGGCCACTATAAATGAGGCAAGATTGATTATTTTAGAAATGTTTGTTGTTGCGATTTTCGTTGTTGGTTTTATCGCTGGCCTTGACTACTTGTACCAACGCTATGAGTTTTTAAAGCAAATGAGAATGACGAAACAAGAAGTAAAAGATGAGCTCAAACAAACAGATGGCGATCCGCTTATTAGAGGTCGATTGCGGCAGATAAGAGCTGAAAGAGCTCGCGAGCGGATGATGGCATCGGTCCCTACCGCTGATGTAGTTGTTACAAACCCCACGCATTATGCAATAGCTTTAAAGTACGACTCCGAAATAATGGCGGCGCCTAAGGTTGTTGCAAAAGGTGTCGATGAAGTTGCTTTCAGAATAAGAGATGTAGCCAATGATAATGACGTACCGATAGTTGAAAACCCCCCGTTGGCACGAGCACTTTTTGCAGCAGCTGAGATAGATGATGAGGTTCCTCAGGAACATTATAAGGCTGTTGCCGAAATAATTAGTTATGTGTACCAATTGAAAAATCGCAAGTTTGTTTAATACCAGAAAATTACTAGTATAATTGTCGTAGCCATCTACCTCATTTAGTTGGAGATCGATTATACTGCGGACACTGTTATATCAAATCCTAGATGTAGTCGTGAACAAAACATGAAAACAGCCTTTTTTTATTAGAACAAATAGTGTACAAATAATAAAAAAGGATTCTTCGGAGCATTTGTGCAGCATTGAAAGCTGAGTAACGAGAAAAAGTGTTAAGAACGTAATTTGGTTCAGAGATTGTTTGCAAGAGGTCGATAACAGTTTTAAGAATGGAGAAAGAATATGGCTGTAACACCATTAAGAGTAATAGAACAGGATACGATGGATAAATCGAAAGCTTTAGAAGCAGCTCTTGGCCAAATTGAGAAAGCATTTGGAAAAGGGTCGGTGATGAAATTAGGTCAGACCCAGGAGTCTGTAGACATTGAGGCTATATCAACTGGTTCTTTAGGGTTAGATATTGCATTAGGTATTGGCGGTCTGCCTAGGGGTCGGATAATTGAAATTTATGGACCTGAGAGCTCAGGTAAGACAACCTTGGCATTGCATGTAGCTGCCGAGGCTCAGAAGAAAGGGGGAGTATGCGCATTTGTCGATGCAGAGCACGCTCTAGACCCCGCCTATGCAAAAAAACTTGGAGTTGATATTGATGAATTGGTAATCTCTCAACCTGATGCAGGTGAGCAGGCCCTTGAAATAGCAGATACGCTTGTGCGCTCGGGCGCAATAGATGTACTAGTTATTGACTCGGTTGCAGCCCTAGTACCGCGTGCTGAATTAGAAGGTGAGATGGGTGATACACACGTTGGTCTTCAAGCTCGGTTGATGAGCCAAGCCTTGAGAAAGTTAACTTCATCAATTTCGAAATCTAATTGCCTTGTGATTTTCATAAATCAGATAAGACTTAAAATAGGTGTAATGTTCGGTAATCCAGAAACCACTTCGGGTGGTAATGCACTTAAATTTTACGCCTCTGTTCGTCTCGATATAAGAAGGATAGGGGCTATAAAAGATAGAGATGATATAGTAGGCAACCAAACAAGGGTAAAAGTAGTAAAAAATAAGGTGGCACCACCCTTCAGGGTAGTGGAGTTTGATATAATGTACGGGGAGGGCATTTCTAAAACTGGTGAACTTTTAGACCTCGGAGTTAATGCTAATATAGTTGAAAAGGCGGGTGCATGGTTTAGTTATAATGGCGAACGAATTGGCCAAGGGCGTGAGAATGCCAAGAAGTTTCTTAGGGAGAATCCCGCAGTCGCAGCTACTATCGAAAACGCTGTCAGAGAGAACGCTGGTTTAGTAGCAGAGGCAATGTTGGTAGGCCCAGACTCTGAGGAGGAGGCGGACGAATAATTACTCAGCTCACTTAACAATAGGCATTAGGCGGTGTTGTTTGAACGGCGGCTAACTTACCACTATTCTTGTGCATGTGTGCAGCTGTTACTGGACACAGTGTATTCGGTCTATTAAACAATAACACTTAACGTTTTCGCGTTGTGACGATATGGTAAGTGGCGTTGTTAGGGCCAATAAAAAATGCAGACTACGAATCAGATAAGAGACGTATTTTTAAAGTTTTTTGAGACACGGGGGCACCAAATTGTTGCTTCAAGCCCACTTGTGCCTAGGAACGATCCTACACTGCTGTTTACGAATGCTGGTATGGTCCAATTTAAGAACGTGTTTACCGGAATGGAAAGTCGTGATTATTCAAGGGCAGTAACATCCCAGAAATGTGTTAGGGCGGGCGGTAAGCACAATGACTTGGAAAACGTTGGGTATACAGCAAGACACCACACATTTTTTGAGATGTTAGGTAACTTTTCTTTTGGCGATTATTTCAAAGAGAATGCAATCCAATACGCTTGGGAGTTGGTTACCAAAGATTTGGGTTTGCCGAAAGAAAAACTGCTGGTAACGGTATACTCAGAGGACGAGGATGCGGCAACGTTATGGAAAAAAGTTGCAGGTTTAAATGACGAGAGAATAATAAGAATACCCACGTCCGATAATTTCTGGGCTATGGGTGATACAGGACCTTGCGGGCCATGTTCAGAAATATTTTTTGATCACGGTGAGCATGTTGAAGGTGGACCGCCCGGAAGTTCTAACGAAGATGGCGATAGATTTATTGAGATCTGGAACCTGGTCTTTATGCAATATGAACAGGTGACCAAGCATGAACGGGTCGAGTTGCCTAAGCCTTCTATCGATACTGGGATGGGTTTAGAGCGCATCGCCGCAATTCTTCAAGGTAGTCACGATAACTACGAAATCGATCTTATGAGGTCTTTGATAGAAGCATCAGCAAATATGTCCAATACGGATCCGGATGGTTCAGGTAAGGTCTCTCACAGGGTTATTGCAGATCACTTGCGAGCGTCATCCTTTCTGATCGCTGACGGGGTTCTTCCATCGAATGAGGGTCGCGGTTATGTCGTACGACGTATCATGCGTAGAGCCATGAGACACGCGCATATTTTAGGCTGTGTGGAGCCGCTAATGTGGCGGTTGGTTTCGGCTTTAACGAAACAAATGGGTGAAGCATTTCCAGAGTTGATAAGGGCGGAAAGCTTAATTGTTGAAACGTTGAAGCTGGAAGAAACGCGATTTAAAGAGACACTTGCCCGAGGATTACGGCAATTAGAGGATGCCACCAATAAGTTGGCAGACACTGAAAATCTTCCAGGCGAAGTAGCTTTCAAGCTCTACGATACATACGGTTTTCCGCTAGATCTAACACAAGACATTTTACGCGGACAGGGTAAGCAGGTTGATTTAGTGGGGTTTGACAAGGCGATGGCAGAGCAAAAAGCCGTTGCTAGGGCGGCATGGTCGGGTTCCGGCGAACTTGCCACTGAATCATTTTGGCTGGATATAAGAGACCAGATATCAGCAACCGAATTTTTAGGTTATTCCACTGAGTTCGCGGAAGGTGAGATTGTAGGGTTGATAATCAATGGAGAAAGTGTCAAAACGACGGATGGATTCTGCACAGATCACGAAGCGATCATAATCTGTAATCAGACACCATTTTATGCCGAGTCCGGTGGGCAAGTAGGTGATACGGGATATCTAAAGATAGGAACTAAAGCATCGTTTCGGGTCAAAGATGTTCAAAAGAGAGTGGGGGATCTTTTCACTCATATTGGTGTTATCGAGAATGGGGCGTTCTCGATAGGGGATGCAGTTGAAATGAACGTAGACACTGAGCATAGATCTTGCTTGCGCGCCAATCATTCAGCTACCCACCTTTTGCATGAGTCACTTAGAAGGCATTTAGGTGACCATGTTACGCAAAAGGGCTCGCTCGTAGATACTCAAAAGTTGCGCTTCGATTTTAGCCACTCGCGTCCGGTAGAAGCTCAAACGCTAAAAATGGTTGAACATGAAGTTAATGAACAAATAAGAGGAAATACTGAGGTGGTTACCCAATTGATGCAACCGGAAGATGCTATTAACTCAGGTGCAATGGCGCTTTTTGGTGAGAAATACGGAGAAGAAGTCCGGGTTGTGTCTATGGGCAAATATGAAGTGGACGCACCCAAAGCACGTTATTCTACAGAACTCTGCGGGGGCACGCATGTGTCAAGAACGGGTGATATTGGAACATTCCGACTTATCTCGGAAGGTGCAGTCGCTTCGGGTGTTAGGCGTGTTGAGGCGACAACTGCAAAGGGAGCGATCGAGTATTTTAACGCTAAGGAAGAAATATTGAATTTAACCGCTCGTTCTCTAAAATCTACTCCTGAACAAGTACCCGATAGGGTTTCAAACCTGCTAGAGGATAAGAAGAAATTAGAGAACGAAATATCGGAATTACGGCGAAAGTTAGCTAATGCAAAATTCGATGACCTGGAAAATAACGATAGCATTAAGATAGGGAATGTTAGTTTTCTTGGAAAAGTCATTAAGGGTGTGCCTCCACGGGAGCTTAAGAATATTGTTGACGGATTTAAAAAAGAAGTTGGCTCTGGGATAGTTTCTGTTGCGGGAAGCTTCGACAAGAAGGCATCATTAGTTGTTGGAGTAACAGAAGACCTTTGTGGAAAATATGATGCGGTCGCACTTGTACAACATGGCGTGACGGCTTTGGATGGAAAAGGTGGAGGCGGCAGACCTGATATGGCTCAAGCTGGGGGATCTAATATTGAGGATTTGTCAGAAGCAATCGAAAGAATAAAAGATTTGGTATCAGAGATGAAACAATAATTCAAATGTTGCTACACAAAGGCTTTCTTGAATATTTCCAAATTAAATTAAGAGGTATAAATGAACGACCAAGTTAGATTTAGTGGAACCGATAATTACATTGCTACTGAGGATCTCATGGTTGCGGTAAACGCAGCTGTAACCCTCGAAAGGCCTTTATTGATAAAGGGCGAACCAGGCACCGGGAAAACAGTTTTAGCTCACGAAGTTGCAAAAGCTCTGAATAAGCCAATTATAGAATGGCATATTAAATCGACAACTAAGGCACAGCAAGGATTATACGAATACGATGCGGTTTCTCGCCTTAGGGATAGTCAGTTAGGTGAACAACGGGTTCACGATATAGCGAATTATATTCAGCGTGGAAAACTATGGGAAGCATTCGCAGCTGATGAACAGGTAGTGCTACTCATCGATGAGATTGATAAAGCCGATATAGAATTTCCAAATGACCTACTATTGGAACTCGATAGGATGGAGTTTTTTGTCTACGAAACACAAGAACGGGTTCAGGCAAAAAAGAGGCCTATCGTTATCATAACATCAAACAATGAAAAAGAACTGCCGGATGCATTCCTACGCAGATGCTTCTTCCATTATATTCGTTTTCCAGACACTGAAACCATGGAACAAATAGTAGAAGTGCATCACCCAAAGTTGAAGAAAAATATGCTTAGGGAAGCCCTTAACGCCTTTTTTGAAATAAGGGAGGTTCCAGGACTAAAAAAGAAGCCGTCAACATCAGAATTACTTGACTGGATAAAATTGTTAGTTGTTGAGGACATACCACCCGAAGCTTTAAAACTTAAGGATAAGAAAGACATTATTCCGCCATTATACGGAGCTCTTCTTAAAAATGAGCAAGATGTCCACCTCTTTGAGCGTTTGGCGTTTTTAGCAAAGCGAGAGGCAAACAGATGATTTGTACTTTTAATCGAAAGTAAATATTGAGGCACTCGAGGCATGTTTTCAAATTTTTTTTTCTCGCTTAAAAAAGCGGAAATCCCAGTATCTCTTAAGGAATATCTTACATTTCTAGATGCTTTAAAACACGGTGTGGCTGAATATTCTTTGAATGACTTTTATTACCTGTCGCGTTCATCACTTGTAAAAGATGAGAGGCATATTGATAGGTTTGATCAAGTTTTTGGTCACTGCTTTAAGGGACTAGAGCTTTTAGATGAAGTGTTTGGTAAGGAGATTCCAGAGGAATGGTTACAATCTCTCGCACAACTGCACCTTACCCCTGAAGAAAAAAAAGAGATTGAGGCTTTGGGTGGTTGGGAAAAGCTGATGGAGACCCTCAAGCAAAGGCTTGAAGAACAAAAAAAGCGTCATCAGGGAGGCAATAAATGGATTGGTACAGCTGGCCGATCACCTTTTGGCGCTGATGGTTACAACCCAGAGGGTGTGAGAATCGGACAAGAAACAGGACGGCAGGGTAGAGCTGTCAAAGTTTGGGATAAACGAGAATATAAGAACCTCGATGATACCGTGGAAATAGGAATAAGAAACATAAAGGTAGCTCTCAGGAAATTGAGAAAATTTGCAAGGGAAGGTGCACCAGAGGAGCTGGATTTAACTGATACTATTAGATCGACGGCTAGAAATGGGGGCTTTCTCGATCTAAAATTAGTTCCTGAGAGGCATAACGCCGTTAATGTTTTACTCTTTTTCGATGTGGGTGGCTCAATGGATCCTTATATTAAGGTGACGGAAGAGTTGTTTTCTGCTGCAAGAAGTGAGTTCAAGCATCTTGAGTACTTTTATTTTCATAATTGTCCATATGAGGCGATGTGGAAAGATAACCGACGACGGCATGTTGAAAAAATTCCTACTTGGGAGGTCTTACATACCTACGGTTCTAATTATAAATGCATTTTTGTTGGTGATGCGTCTATGAGCCCATATGAAATAACAGTCGCTGGTGGCAGTGTCGAGCATATGAATCCAGAACCTGGATTGGTTTGGATCCAAAGAATTAAAAGTCATTTTGACCGATGTGTTTGGCTGAATCCCACGCAAGAGAAATATTGGAAATATACAAGGTCGGTAGAAATGGTGCAGGAACTACTAGACGACAAAATGTTCTCACTTACTGTCGGAGGTTTGGACAAGGCCATACAGGAGTTACGTTCTTGAACAGCAATATGCTCGATCCTAGAGAATACGCATTTCGACAAACTATCGCTGCAAGCTACTTACAAGGGATTGTGGCAGCGGATCAATTTTCGGATGGCGTGGTATGCAGCGTAACAGATAGCGTCCTACCATTGAAGAACAAGCCCTATGATCAAGCGGAACTAGCGTCAGAAATGCTCTTTGGTGAGAAATTTATAGTTTATGAAAGTCAAGGGGCATGGGCGTGGGGCCAGTCGCAAACGGACGGTTACGTTGGTTTTGTAAAAAGTGATGGATTGTCTGATCGACCTGCTTCCCCAACCCATGAAGTTAAAGAATTAAAGACATTTGTTTACCAAAGGCCTAATATAAAATCGCCAGTTCTAAAGGGCTTGGCTATGGGTTCCAAAGTTTCCTTGAAAGAACAAAACGAAAAGTTTATTTGCTTGAAAGAGGGAGGCTGGATAATTGAGAAACATGTTGTTGAATTAAATGTAAAAGAAGCAAGTTTTATTGCTGTTGCGAGGAAGTATATTGGTACCCCATACCTTTGGGGTGGCCGCTCAAGTAACGGGTTAGATTGTTCCGCTTTAGTGCAACTAAGTTTGTCGAGAGTTGGTATATTGGCGCCACGAGACACTGATCAACAAGAAGAGACTGTAGGGTCTTTCTGCGGTAAAAACGCTAAGAAGATTGAGAAGGGTGATCTTTTATATACAAAGGGACATGTTGCAATTGCTTCAGGGAAAACACTCATCCTTCATGCAAACGCGCATCATATGCGAGTAGTGGAAGAACCATTACAGGATTTTTTATCCCGTCTTGATGCGGCTAATCGTCAGATTCGATCTATCAAACGGCTAAAGTTTCCGGTCACGTGCACTTAAACTGATACAAAATATTCTCTATTTTCATCCACGAGACAATAAAATCCGTTCTGTGGTTCATCCAAAGAGAGCGTTTCGGCGTCTGATAGGTTGCACCAACATCCCCTAATAACTTTATTAAGGGATCCATGGGCAACTATAACGACATGCCGTTGCATAGCTATTTCAGTCAGTAAGCGTATAACGCGCTTTTTAGCTTCTTGAAAACTCTCACCATTAGGAGGGGAGATATTCCATCTATCGCTTTTTCGCTTTTCCCAACTCGTTTTATATTGAGCCAATATCTCTTGCATGTTTAATCCGTCCCAATCACCAAAGGTAATCTCTTTTAAAGACGATTTATACTCCATTTTTTCAACGTCAAAATCTATAATGTCTGAAATAATGGTTGCCGTTTGTTTAGCTCTCCCTATTGGACTCGAGTAAAAAAAACTTGGCGTTTTATTTTTCAAAACTTTCCTTAGTGCGAAGCCGAGAGACCGGGCTTGTTTTACCCCCCTCATAGTAAGAGGTGTATCTTTATGTCCTTGAAGCCGTAAGGCACGATTCCACACTGTTTCGCCATGTCTTATTAGATATATTGGTCCCAAATTTTTCAACGTAATTCTACCTCTATTTTTTCTACCGCGCCATTTTGAAGTCTGTGAAAAGCATTCTGAGGTCTATCCAAACTAAATATTTCTTCGGGAGATAGTTTGAGATACATACCACGGATTATTTTGCTGACAACACCGTGGGTAACTATTACGTGAATTCCCTCTAAGTTGACTATTTTTTCTATGAAAGGTTTAACTCTTTCCCACACCATCTGGCTGCTCTCACCATTAGGATGAGAGAAATTCCAAGGATCTTTTTCGCGTCTGGCCATATCGTCGGGAAAATCTTCAAACAGCGCTTTCCAACTTTTGTAACCATCGCGATCGCCAAGAGTTATCTCGACTAACCTTTCATCGAATAGAACGTCGTCATATTTAAAGTTAATCTCATCGCAAATTATGGATGTCGTCTGCTTCGTTCTGCCAAGAGGACTCGACCAAACAGAATGTTTTTTGGTCTCTATTATTTCCTTTAGCTTTTTGCCGATTGCTTCGACTTGTTGCGTTCCCAGCAAAGTTAGTGGAGAATCTGCTTGACCTTGAAGCCGACCAGCCCTATTCCAAGTCGTCTGACCATGACGTATTAAGTAAATAGTATTTTTCATTTTTTCTTACAGGCGACTCGCTCAAAACTAGGTTAGAGATATGCAGGTTAACAATGACTTAGGACTAAGGGTAAGCGCAAATTTTTTATTTGATATAAGTAATTTAGTTTCAGTTTACTCTTTTGATAGCTTAAACGTGTAGGTGTAGCGATGGGATCACAATTTGACTTTTCAAGCTTGTCGAGTACGGTCAATCAACTACCAGAGACTAATATAGTTGAGGTTGCGAAGTACGGGTGGGGCCGTCAAGGTCTAATTCCCCTTTGGTTTGGCGAAGGTGATGTCCCAACACCAAGTTTTATCTCTGATGCATGCCATCAATCCATGATTAAAGGTGATACGTTTTATACAGATCAAAATGGTATTATGGAATTGCGGGAGGAACTTTTAAAGTATAACAAGCGAACGTTTAATGTTGACGTAAATCAAGATAGAATAACGGTTACAAGTTCTGGAATGATGGCTATTTCGATAGTCATGCAGGCACTTTTAAATCCTGGCGATGAAGTTGTTGTGATTGGTCCAGTGTGGCCGAATATCTATTCAGCGATATCAATCAATAAAGGAGTAGCAACTCACGCCTCAATATCTTTAGTAGATAATGCTTGGAGTTTGAATTTGAGAGATGTTTTTGCTGCGGTTAGTCCAAAAACTAAAGCAATATTCTTGAACTCTCCTGGCAATCCTACGGGGTGGATAATGCCAGAGGAGGATCAAAAAGAGTTGCTGAAATTTTGTCGTGAGAAAAATATTTGGATTGTCTCTGACGAAGTATACCACTCCTTAGTATTTGATAGGCTAGTTGCCAACTCTATATTAAGTTTTGCTTCAGAATACGATAAGGTCATTTCAGTAAATAGCTTCTCTAAATCATGGTTAATGACCGGCTGGCGACTGGGTTGGATTACCCATCCTATTGGGATGTCTGAAACCTTTGCGAAACTTATACAAATCTCCACATCAGGAGTACCAACCTTTATACAGAAGGCAGGTATAGCCGCGCTTACGAAGGGTGATGACGTCATTTGGGATTTAAGGCAGAGGTGCAAAGTTGGTAGAGACATCGTTTTTGACTATTTGGAACAATGGCCACGTGTGCAATGTATGCGTCCAAACGGCGCTTTTTATGCTTTTTTCTCAGTGGATGGAATGGAAGATTCATTAAAGTTTTGTAAAAAATTGATAGACCGGTGTAATGTTGGCTTGGCGCCTGGGAGTGCTTTTGGTCCTGGCGGGGAAGGCTTCTTGCGTCTATGTTTTGCTTCTACGCCCGATAAACTAAATGAGGCAATGAAGGCATTGGCAAAAGAAATCGGTGGACGTTAACAGAAAATCAATTATAAGCGAGAAAACTACCTCTTTAGCAGCACTCGAGGAAAACTTATAATTAGGTGAGGGAAAAATGGCATTAACACCTTCTGGGGTAAATAACTCAGGTATAACGAGATCCGAGCTAATAAAGAGTATTAGGCAACCTCAGTCACACAATACTGCGCGGGTAACTGCTCAACACGACGTAAACCGTAATCAATTTGAAACTAACAAAAATGGAACACCAGCACAGGGATTTCGTATAAGAACCGGTTCAACAGATATTGAAATAGAGGCTCAGATCTCAAGACTGTTATCTTTAATAGCTAACGATAACATTGACATGAATGCACCGGCCGGTTCGTATATCAACCTTCTCTTATAATCTCTATAAATAAAAAATAGATGTTTAAATTAAACGAGTTGTGTATTCTGAACCCCGTTAGGTTTCTGTAAACCTTGGTGAAGTAGCTTATTAGTTTAAATCATTAATATATAATCGTGAGGTTATACGACGAATTTGCTACGGGTTCCGTGAATTAGAAGGTTGTGATGTTTAAAAAGATCCTTATAGCCAATCGTGGGGAAATTGCGTGCCGAGTAATTCGTACGGCGAAACAAATGGGTATTGCAACAGTCGCGGTATATTCTGAAGCTGACGCAGACGCGTTACATGTGAGGTCTGCGGATGAAGCGATCGCAATCGGGGGTTCAGCTTCTTCTGAGAGTTACTTGGTAATAGAAAAAATATTGGATGCTATTAAACAAACCGGCGCCCAAGCTGTTCATCCAGGCTACGGGTTCCTCTCGGAAAACGCCGCGTTTGCTAAAAAACTCGCGGAGGAAGGCATTATATTTATCGGCCCAGGTGTAAAGGCAATAGCAGCCATGGGTGACAAAATAGAGTCTAAGAAGATAGCGGCTGGCGCTGGCGTCAACACCGTTCCAGGGTATGTGGGTGTACTTGCTGACGACAAGGAGGCAGTTAAAGTTGCTGCCGAAATTGGATTTCCTGTCATGATAAAGGCATCAGCTGGCGGGGGTGGAAAAGGCATGCGGGTCGCTTTTAATGAAAAAGAGGTGAAGGAAGGGTTTCGTGCTGCAGTCAGCGAGGCGGCTTCAAGTTTTGGCGACGATCGCGTTTTTATAGAAAAGTTCATTGAAGACCCAAGGCATATAGAAATACAGATCATAGCCGATTCCGCAGGCAACACTGTCTATTTGGGTGAAAGGGAATGCTCTATACAGCGCCGGCATCAAAAAGTAATCGAAGAGGCACCAAGTCCCTTTCTTGATCCAAAAACGCGAAAGGCTATGGGTGAACAGGCTGTTCTACTCGCTAAGTCGGTTGATTATAAATCGGCTGGAACTGTTGAATTCATCGTTGATAAAAATAAGAATTTTTACTTCTTAGAGATGAACACAAGACTGCAAGTGGAGCATCCAGTAACAGAATGTATAACAGGACTAGATCTGGTTGAGTTAATGATCAAAGTTGCCGTAGGCGAAAATCTCCCATTCAAACAAAATGACGTGCAACTCAATGGGTGGGCCTTAGAAACAAGAGTTTACGCAGAGGATCCCTATAGAAACTTTTTACCGTCCACTGGAAGATTGACGCAGTACATTTCACCAGAGAACTTGGAGGGTATACGCATAGATACGGGCGTTTTTGAGGGGTCAGAAATTTCCATGTTCTATGATCCCATGATATCGAAGCTCATCTCTTATGGCAAAAATCGCGAGGATGCAATTGAGAAAATGGCATTGGCTTTAGACCGATACCGAATTCGTGGCGTTAATAATAATATTGATTTTTTATCAGCCTTAATGAGCCATGATCGTTTCAAATCCGGGGAATTAACAACGGCCTTCATAGATGAGGAATTTCCGGAAGGCTTTAATGGAATAGAAGTAACACAAAAAGACAAAGAAACGCTTTACGCGGTCGTAATTGGTTTTGAAATGAAAAGACGGGCTAGAAATGCAAACATAACAGGTCAAGCAAATTTACCGCGCCGGGCCGGCAGTAAGCAAGATCGATACACCCGTCTTATTATAATAGACGGAGATCAAAAAACTGACGCAAAAGCCCAATTGATAAATGGCAATTATGTGGTTGAAATAAATAAAAAGAAATATGATTTAGACGGTAATTTTGAGCCAGGAACAGATATATTCGAGGGACAAGTCAATAAAAAAAGTATGGTCCTTCAAGTAGACTATGACGGGTCAAAATATTGGATCCGCAAAGGTGGTTCGCAGGTCACAATTAAAATAATCGATAAAAAAATCGATAGATTAATGGACTTAATGCCAAACAAAGTTCCCCCCGATATGTCCAACTTTCTACTCTCACCAATGCCGGGGTTATTGGTTTCGGTAGCAGTTAAAGAAGGGGAAAAAATAGAGGCTGGTCAGGAATTAGCTATTGTAGAGGCAATGAAAATGGAGAACGTCATGAAAGCAGAATCCGACGCGATTGTGGCTAAGATACATGCAACGCCTGGTACAACTTTAGAAGTTGATCAGCCAATCATTGAATTTGAGTAAAGTTTTTGTAGGATGTTGCGACTGTGTACCATCTGTTTAAGACAGATAAAAATTTATTAAACTTCCCAGGTTATGGCGGATTTTACTTGCTTTAAAGTCGCGTATCGACTACTACGACACTATTTTAGTAGTCACCTGTAAGAGGTATCTTCAAATGGCTGTGCCAAAAAGGAAAACAACCCCATCTAAGAGAAATATGAGACGGGCGCATGATGCGATAAAATCAGATGCTTATGTAGAGAATCAAGATACAGGAGAACTGCACAGACCACATCACATCGACTTGAAGACAGGTATGTACCGCGGGCGCCAAGTCTTAAAAGTTAAAGAAAGATATTAAGTAATTATACTCACGTCACTAGGCGGTGACTTTTTCCAATATGAAAAATGTTTACTAGATCTCTAGTTACAATCCGAGATTAAACTAAGCGAGGCTTCGCAGCTGCAAGCAATTCCGGATTGATAGTTTTCTCAAAGGTTTATACTCTTGAAATTGTAGCTCACGTCAAAGGAGTACCGCTCTATATGTCAGCACGAAGAAAGGAAGATGCGAGGTTTTTAACTGGCGGCGGTAGTTTCGTAGCTAACTCTAATCTGGACCAGCAGACTTATGCTAAGGTTGTGCGGTCGCCACATGGTCATGCTTATATCAAAAGCATAAATATAGAGGAGGCAATAAAACTAGAAGGTGTAGTTGCCGCGTTTACTGCGGCAGACTTAGACACCGATTTAATTGGTCCACTACCATGTACAACTCAATTTCCCGCTATTCTTCCCATTGTCTCGACAAAACGGTCGGCTCTTGCAATTGGTCGTGTAAGGCATGTAGGCGATCCAGTTGTGTTTGTTGTGGCGGAATCAAATGAGATTGCTTGTACTGCGGCAGAATTAATTCAAATAGAGTATGACCCTATACCCGCAGTGGTGGAGGTTGCAGATGCATTAAAACTAGGCTCACAGAGCATATGGGAGACTGCTCCCGATAACATTGCATATAAATTTGCCAAAGGTGAAGAAGACGAGGTTAAAAAAGCCATAAATAGTGCCCATTATGTTGCGGCATTAAAGATAAAAAACAATCGAGTTATGGCTGCTCCATTGGAACCACGCGCTGGATTGAGTTTTTATGATGTTGAAACTGATACAATGCATTTGTCTTGTACAGCTCAAGGTGTTCATGCCATTCGCGATCAGCTGGCCAACGATGTATTTAAGATTCCACCCGAGAAGATAAAAGTTTCGGCCCCTGATGTTGGTGGTGGGTTTGGGTTGAAGAACTTCCTTTTCCCAGAGTGGGTCCTTCTTTTGTGGGCTGCAAAAAAACTTGGACGACCGGTAAAATGGGTCGCCGAAAGGTCAGAAGATAATTCGTCTGCACTTCATGGCAGAGATATAACAACTGATGCTAGGCTAGCCCTAGATAAAGACGGTCGATTTCTTGCTTTGGAGGCGGACTTAACAGCTAATATGGGGGCATATCTTTCGGCTGGTGGGCCTAACGCCTCAACTAATGCGGCCTCCACTGCAATGGGAGGAGTTTACAATATCCCATATGTTTTTATGAGCTCAAAAGGAGTTTTCACAAATACAACACCAGTCGATGCGTATCGGGGCGCAGGAAAACCAGAGGCTAATTTTATAATCGAGAGGCTGATTGATATTGCTGCCGCTAAATTTAATTTCGATCCTGTCGAGTTAAGGTTAAAAAACATCATTTCAACTTTGCCGCATAACACCGCTTTTGGGTTACAAATTGACTGCGGGAAGTTCAAAGAAAATATTGAAAGAGCCTGTAATTACATTGACTATGAAGGTTTTTTGAAACGCCGAGAAACTTCAAGAACAAGAGGTTGTTTGAGAGGAATAGGATTTGGATGCTTTTTAGAGACATCAAGAGGTTTTCCTGTAGAAGGGGCGGAAATCCGTTTTGCTGAAAGTGGGAGAATTGAGTTACGTGTTGGTACAGAGTCGAATGGTCAAGGGCATGAGACGACCTATATCGACTTAGTATCAGAAGGTTTGGGCTTAGAAGCTGATCTTTTCGACTATATCCAAGCGGATACCTTTGAAGTTCGGCTTGGATCTGGCCATGGTGGTGCCCGATCAATGCATATGGGCGCAGCTACAATGATGATCGCAGTGGAAGAGGTAATTAATAAGGCGATGGGCGTCGCAGCGGTGCTATTGCAAGCAGAACCCGATGGGTTATCGTTTGAAAACGGCTCATTTGCTTCTGGTGCTGGAACTAGATCTGTAACGCTTAAGGAAGTAGCAATTGCTGCGAGAGATAACAGAATTGCTCCACATCTAGACGGGATAGGTCTGGATACTTTTACTAAAAGAGAAAATGCTCCTTTTACCTTTCCAAATGGTTGTCACGCTGCAGAAGTCGAAATTGACCCAGAAACGGGATCTGTAGATTTAATACGATACATAATGGTTGACGACTACGGTTCTCTTGTAAATCCCACTCTTACGGAGGGGCAGCTGCACGGAGGAGTTGCGCAGGGTATAGGTCAGGCCCTCATGGAATTTGTGTCGTTTGAGGATAATACGGGTCAACTACTTTCAGGCTCATTAATGGATTACACGCTTCCCCGCGCGACAATGTTACCTAATTTTGAGGCAACACTGGAGGGATCTCCAACCGATGCTAATATTTTAGGCGTCAAAGGCGTTGGGCAAGCAGGTTGCATTGCAGCTCCTCAGACCATTGTTCATGCCGTGTTGAATGCGTTATCGCCTTTGAAGATTGTGCATTTAGACATGCCTTTGACTAGTCAACGCATATGGCGCGCTATTTCAAGCTCTCGAGCCTGACACATCCAGTCGTGCGAAGTAGGAAAATTAAATCTGAATTTATACTCAGTCTAACTCTAGTCCGTCCATTCCCGAGTTCTTGCGCACGTTAGAGATCATGTCGCGTATCATCGGGCCTATCGCCTCTGCGTCCTCGATCTGGTCGATCTCGGCGCCACGACGCCATCCCTCGCATACCGCAACTCGTCCATTTCCAGCTTGAATCACACGTCCGGTGATATCATGGGCTTCGGCACTAGATAAGTAAACTATCGTGGGTGATACCCATCGAGGGTCTCTACGTTCAATGTCTTCTTCGGTATATTCACGAAGGTTATCAGTCATTCGAGTATAGGCAGTGGGTGAGATTGCATTAACGGTTACCCCTATACGGGCCAACTCTCTTGCCGCTATTATTGTAAAAGCCGCTATGCCTGCTTTAGCTGCGCCATAATTTGTTTGACCAATATTTCCGTACAACCCTGAAGTTGAGCTGGTATTGATTATTCTCGCGTTGACCTTCTCACCTCTATCTTTGGAAAGTTGGCGCCAGTATGCTGCAGCATGACGTGATGGCGCAAATGTTCCCTTAAGGTGTACTTGTATAACAGCGTCCCACTCATCTTCAGTCATGTTTACAAGCATTCTATCTCTTAATATGCCAGCATTATTAACAACCACATCGATAGTACCAAAGGCATCGATAGTTTGATCAATCATGTTTTTGGCACCAGCCCATGAACTTACATCGTCTCCATTAACGATAGCTTGGCCACCTAAAGCTTTGATTTCATCAACTACTGCCTGCGCCGGCGTAGTGTCGGCACCTGAGCCATCCACGCCTGCACCGAGATCGTTTACGACGACCTTAGCGCCGTGTTTTGCTAGACCTAGAGCATGTTCTCGTCCGACGCC
>CACOPQ010000015.1 GCA_902629125.1 uncultured Alphaproteobacteria bacterium | reverse complement strand
TCTTAATTAAAAAATACGGATTTGCCATTAAAAATTCGAGGGTGAAAAAATGTTAGAAGTTGGAGATATCTGCCCTGATTGGAATTTTAAAGGCCCCCTTAATGAGCGCATCAATATATCTATGCCGCCAATAGCAGGAAGATTTAGCGTTCTAATAGTTTATCATTCTCAAAATAGGGTTTTGGAGTCTGTATTTTTAAAAATTTCGGATAAAAGGTCATTACTCGACTCTCTTGGTGTGAAGTCATTCTCAGTAATAATTGCGAATGCCCAAAAACCCGCATTATCGTTTCCTGGCCTTGGAACACCGCCAAATATGAAGAGTACTGGATTAGCCTCGATTTCGGAGGTGCAAAAAGCTGGGGCTATGAGGTTAATCGATGATGGGGGAGTGGTATTAGACCAAGTGGAAGTGTCCACAGGTAGCTGCACATTGATAATATTAGAACCAAACCAACATGTTCTGAGCATTCAAAAATTTGAGCAGTCTTGTGATGACGCAAACGTTGAGGCAGCAATAAAAGCTTCGGTAGATATGATTGAAAACTGCAAGAATGAGTTGGAAGGATCTTTACCCAGTGCTCATCCTCCAGTGCTCTTGGTGCCAAACGTTTTAAACCAGAAAGACTGCTTTAATTTGATAAATATATTCGAAACAAGAGGAAGTGATTTTGTTGAGCCAGGGCATATGCAGCTAGGAAACAGAAAAACGGACTGTAAAATGCGAATTCCGGATCAAGGGCGACAAGATAGGGTGGATCATTGGGTGGTAGAAACTGATACGCAAAATTTCATAAGCAATAGACTCCAAAAAAGGCTCTTCCCAGAAATTAAAAGGGCATTCAATTATGAAATAACGCGGCACGAGCGTTATCGAATCGCAAGGTACGAAGGAGTGCGCGGGGGGGAAAAGGTGGGTCATCGGGATAATAACGAACCCAGTGTAGCTCATAGACGATTTGCGGTGACAATTAATTTAAATAGTGAATGGTACGAAGGAGCTGAGCTTAAGTTCCCGGAATTTAGTCCAAAGCTATATAAGCCAAAAACGGGATCAGCTATTGTTTTTTCCTGCTCTCTTCTTCACGAAGTTGTAGAAATGAGAAGTGGGAGTCGCTTTGCACTCCTAGGTTTCCTATTTGGAGAAATATAAAACGCTAAACTACTGCAGCTGGCGCGCCCGGGAAGACTCGAACTCCCAACCTCCTGATTCGTAGTCAGACGCTCTATCCAATTGAGCTACGGGCGCCCCGATGTAAACACTATTAACGTCTGAGTGATCTGTAAGTCAAGCAAACCTAAAAATGAGATAACTTGAGCAAAAAATGTTTAAGTTCGAAACAACTTGTAGCAATCGCTTAGTTTATATAGTATTAACCGTTTTTAAAAGTTAGGTATTATTGTCTATAGATTCGAAAATCTCATAGAGTCTGTATTACATGATCAAGATAGGAAACGTCAACAAATCATAGGGTGATGGCGTCCAATGAAAAAAGCAGTTACAGTTTTTACATTGATTGGATCGGCGTTTCTGTTCGCCGGTTGTACTTTCACGACGGATGCGCTTTGGCCTTCGCTTTCAGGGGGAGTGCCCAAGTCAACAAAGAAGCCGGCACACAAAATAGTAATCAATTCGGCGGGTACCAAAACAACAACGGTAGCGAGCAATGCGCGAGGCCTATCCAATAAACCGCCAAAACTGGGCGCTACAAATTTCAGAGTAAAGCCAGCTACTCCCGGTAGAAACACAGGAACGGCCGTAGGTAATAAAGTGGCCGCCTTGAGAGATGATCTGAAACGATTGCAGACATCAGTTCAAAAGCAAAATAGTGATTTGCAGAACGCAAGGCGATTAGCTAACGCAAACTCTCGAGGGTACCATGAGAGGGTAGCTTCAATGCGCTCCAAGCTTCAACTAGGTACTACCCCAGGCAATCCTATTTTGGTAAAAGAATGGAATTCATCCCAAGCTCAGCTAGAAAAAGTGAATAATGATTTGAGTGCTATGACCGCTCTATCCAGCCGGGTAGCTGCTGACGCAGCGCTCTCAGCTTACATATTAGATTCTACTAAAGCGGCATTTGGTTTATCTGGTGCAATAGATGAGGATCATTCGCAATTAGCCGTCTTGGAGGATGATGTTAGCCAAACGGTAATTTTAATCGAGCGCCTTCTAACTGAGTTAAGTGACGACATAAGGCGTCAAACTAACTATATAGCTAATGAGCGAGGTGAACTAAATACACTTGCACTTGCTGTAAAAAATGGAGAATTTTTTGGTCCAAGTCTGGCGACCACTTCTTACACAATGGGGTCAGCTAAGTCTGATTCGGGCAAATCGCGTATTTCAAACATAAGAAGAAACCGTGATAGGCCAATTGTAGTGATTAGGTTTGATCGTCCAAACGTAAACTATGAACAGGCGCTGTATACGGCAGTGAATAGGGTTCTTCAAAAAAAACCTGACGCAACATTTAACTTGATTGCAGTTAGTTCCGTTTCGGGTGGAGTGGCGAATTCAGCCCTAAATAGTAACGCAACAAGGAGAAATGCCCAGGCAGTACTGCGTTCACTAGTTGATATGGGACTTCCTCCAAGTAGAGTAATGATGTCTTCTGAGACATCTGCGAATAACCCAGGAAACGAAGTTCATATCTACTTGCGTTAAAAAAGATTCAAAAATTAATGGAAGCGCCTAGCAGTACCTCGTTTGCAATCAAAAATTTTTGGTCTTGGTTGTTTGGAATATTAGTACTCTATAGTTCTTTCAATGCATTCGAAACGGCTGCCTCAGAGTTAGCAAAAGATAAGGCGAAGGCTGTAATAGAAGCTCAAATAGAAGCGATGGCAACAGATGACTGGCCGAGAGCTTACAGTTATGCATCTCCAGACATTCGAAAACGTTTTGGTGGCCCGCAGCAATTTAAAGAAATGGTTCTTCACGGATATAAGATTGTCTACCGTCCGCGTTCCGTTTCCTTCCAAGGTGTGGAAGACTTTGGTATTGCTCCAAGTTTAGTCTTTCATATGATTGGAACCAATGGTCAGGCGGCTAAAGTAGTTTATTTGATGATCGAAGATGAACATGAGGGATGGCGTATAGCCGGGGTGCAAGTCTTCAATATCAAAGGAAAAATCATCTAAATTATTTGAATTAAAATATATTTTCGTTAGAGAAAATTGGAGGAATGTATGCAGGAATCCGCTTACACAAAGGGATTCCCAGTGAGTTGGGAAGAGCTTCATAGAACTGCAAAGGCTCTTGCATGGCGCCTTTTTGAGGAACCCAAATTTGATGGTGTAATAGCCATTACTCGGGGCGGATTAGTGCCGGCTGCCATCGTAGCGCGTGAATTGGAGATAAGAGTTGTCGACACATTAAGTGCTATTAGTTATCACGACAATTCTGCAGAGAA
This sequence comes from uncultured Alphaproteobacteria bacterium, assembly GCA_902629125.1. Classification (GTDB taxonomy): domain Bacteria; phylum Pseudomonadota; class Alphaproteobacteria; order Thalassobaculales; family Thalassobaculaceae. The sequence continues at coordinate 43,331 of CACOPQ010000015.1, read as the reverse complement.
GCTCGATGAAAAGCAACGAGAGACTGTTCAGATAGTAAAGGCACCTAGCTATACTAAAACAGGAAAAAATTGGCTTATCGTAGACGATTTAGTTGATACTGGTGAGACTGCAAAAGCTGTCAGAGCTCTTTTACCCAAGGCTCATTTCGCCACTGTTTATGCAAAGCCAGCGGGACGGCCATTAGTGGACACCTTTGTGACTGAAGTAAGTCAAGATACATGGATCTATTTTCCTTGGGATTTAGAACCAAGACCCGTTGATCCTATCAGTTTTAATAATCGTTAACTTCTTTCTCTTAACTTAGCGCTTTTTAATAACCTTGGATTGACTTATCGCTCTTTAGCCGATATACAGCCGGTCTAGTATTGTTTGAGGCAGATCGAGTATTTTGACGGAGTTTTTCTGTGAAAAGAACATTTCAACCAAGTGTGCTTGTTCGTAAAAGACGTCATGGATTTAGGTCTCGTATGGCTACAGTCGGCGGCCGCCGTGTATTGCGAGCAAGGCGAGCTAAAGGGCGTGCAAAACTCTCAGCTTAACTGGGGAGTATGAGCCCCATAAACACTATGCGATGCATTAAGTCGAACAGCTTGACGCGGATACTGAAGCGCTCAGAGTACCTAAGGGTAAAGGAGCGGGGTACTTCAGCCGCTGCGCCAGGGTTGGTCATTCAAGCGGCCCCGGGCGCGAATGATAGCAACTCTCTCCACCCGAGAGTCGGTTTTACAGTAAGCAAGAAAGTGGGTAATGCAGTTAAGAGGAATCGGGCGCGAAGAAGGTTAAAATCTGTCGCGTCAGATGTTTTGCCTAAAGAAGGTTTTCCATCTTGGGATTATGTTTTCATTGGTAGAGCAATGACTTTAGATAGAACATACGATTCGCTACTTCAAGACGCTAGGCTGGCGCTTAGGAAAATACACCAAAAAACCATTTAGAAGAGAATGAGCTAAATATGTCGCAGCTACTTCAACCCGCCCAGATTATCTTTAGGTTTTTACATTACCTTTTGTTGTTATTATTAAAGTTCTTAATACAATTCTACCGACTTACTTTTTCCTACTTTTTGGGTAATGAATGCAGGTTTTTCCCAACTTGCTCCGAATATGCTCTCGAGGCTTTAGACAAACACGGTATCATTATAGGTTTATTTTTAACGCTTAGGAGAGTTATAAAGTGTAACCCACTGGCTGGTTCGGGATTTGATCCCGTGCCATCACGGGCTTCTGACCAAAATAGGCGATGTTATCATGAGTGATCAAAAAAATATGCTAGTAGCAATTGCTATTTCACTGGCCATCTTATTGGGTTTTCAATTCTTTTATGAGTTCCCAAAGTTGGAAAAGGAAAGAGAAAGGCAAGCGCAAATAGCCGCTCAAGATAAATCACAACTTCCTACTCCTTCTAATCAAGGCTCTGACGCCACGGTCCAAGCACCTGGGGGAGGTGTATCGGCCCCCGGCGTTAAATCTGAAGTGCTAACCGCTCAAAAGCGAGCAGAAGCTCTAAAATCCACCCCCCGAGTAGGAATTGACAGTCCGACACTTGTTGGGTCCATATCACTTGTCGGTGCACGTCTAGATGATCTTGTTTTAAAGAAATATGGGTCAACTGTAGAGGATAACTCAGAAAGAATTCATTTGCTTCACCCTTCTGGGGCACCCAAATCATATTTTGCGGAATTTGGATGGGTTGGAGGATCTGATAACCCTAAGCTTCCAGGTCCTACCACTATCTGGTCGTCTGATGGGAAGCAGCTTAAGCCCGGGCAACCAGTTAGATTATCCTGGGATAATGGTGCGGGGTTAAAATTTGAACGGACGTATTCACTTGATGACGGGTACATGGTCACTGTTGCGCAAAAAGTGATTAACACAGGTGAAACTCCAACTGCACTATTTCCTTATGGGTTAATTGCAAGGGCTGGTACGCCTGATACGCTTGGATTCTACATTCTTCATGAAGGGCCTTTAGGTGTTTTTGACGGGACGCTTAGCGAATATGATTATGACGATGTTCAAGAAACAAAGAAAATAGAGGCAACATCCAACGGAGGCTGGATCGGTATAACAGATAAGTATTGGTTGGCAGCGTTGGTTCCGGATCAGGCCGAAAAGTTTACGTATCGATTCGTTCATTCACTGAAAAATAAAGACGACAGATACCAGGTTGATTATATAGGGCAGAGTTCAACTTTGGCGGCAGGCGCGAGTATTGAGATTACAAATCGTCTTTTTGCTGGGGCGAAGGAGGTTAAACTTTTAGACGCTTATGGCGAAAAATTTGGAATCCAAAATTTCGATTTAGCGGTAGACTTTGGCTGGTTCTACTTCCTCACTAAACCATTCTTCTATGCGATCTCGTGGCTAAACTCATACCTAGGAAATTTTGGGCTAGCTATTCTCGCTTTTACAGTTTTGGTTAAAGCAGTCTTTTATCCATTAGCTAACAAATCTTATCGTTCAATGGCAAAAATGCGGGATTTAACACCAAAGCTTATGACGCTAAGAGAACAATATGGCGACGATAAAATGCGCCTTAACCAAGAAATGATGGCAATCTATAAAAAAGAAAAAGTTAATCCTGCATCAGGGTGTTTGCCAATTTTATTACAAATACCCGTGTTTTTTGCGCTTTACAAAGTTTTATTTGTAAATATTGAAATGCGGCATGCGCCATTTTATGGATGGATAAAAGATCTCTCTGTTGCAGATCCGACATCGATTTTTAATGCATTTGGTCTTATACCTTGGACACCGCCTGACTTTTTAATGATAGGTATTTGGCCAATTCTTATGGGATTGACGATGTGGCTTCAACAGAGATTAAATCCGCAGCCAACCGATCCGGTTCAGGCCAAGGTCTTTATGTTCTTACCGCTCTTTTTTACTTTTTTGCTAGGAACTTTTCCTGCAGGTTTAGTTATCTATTGGACGTGGAATAACCTTTTATCTATAGCCCAACAACGCCTAATCATGTACAGGATGGGCGTAAAATAAAGGTCTAGTTATATGGCTGAGGAGAACTCAAATTCAGCTGGAGAGCTTGATTTTGATTCGTCGCAAATTGAGCAGGGTAGACACTTGTTCTCTCAGGATTGTAAATTTTTTCATGGAACGGACATTCTTCAAAATCTTCCCCAAGCATCTCTACCAGAGGTGGCGTTCATTGGACGTTCCAACGTAGGAAAATCAAGCCTTATCAACGCAATAACAGGTCGAAAGTCGTTGGCGCGGACTTCAAACACCCCAGGAAGGACACAGCAGCTAAATTTCTTCAACCTTGGAGATAAGATTATAATTGTAGATCTTCCAGGATATGGATATGCGAAAGTATCGAAAATACAAGTGGCAAAATGGACTAACACAATGAAGGCGTTTCTTCGAGGTCGCGTCCCCTTGAGAAGAATGTGTTTGCTTATCGATGCACGGCGGGGGTTAAAGGATGTTGATCGGGAAATGATGGATCTCATGGATAGTGCTGCAGTAGTATACCAGCTTGTATTCACCAAAGTAGATAAGACTAGCCAAAATGAGTTAAGGCATAATATAACGACAACTAAACAGGAGTTGAAAAAGAGGCCTGCCGCGTTCCCAGTTTTAATTCAAACTAGTGCACATGCGAAAACTGGATTAAAAGAGTTGAGAGCTAGTTTGGCTGAATTAGTCGCGTAGCGTTAATATTGCCTTAGACCATGCTAATAAATCATCTCTATTCAGGAGCATTAACAATGAGCCGTTCAGATATTGAGTCACGCAGCGATTGGCTATCAAAGGCGAGTATTTTAACAGACGCTCTTCCATTTATGCGGCGATATGCTGATTCTAGGGTGGTTGTAAAGTTTGGTGGTCACGCGATGGGTGATGACGATCTTTTTAATACATTTGCGTCAGACATGGTATTGCTGCGTCAAGTTGGAACTAACCCTATAGTGGTTCATGGCGGAGGGCCTCAAATAGGACAAATGCTGGAAAGAATGGCTATAAAAAGCGAGTTTGTTGACGGGTTGCGCGTAACAGATAAAACTACAGTTGAAATAGTTGAGATGGTTTTGGCAGGATCAATAAATAAGTCTATCGTTGCCGCAATAAACAAATCTGGCGGAAAGGCTGTAGGCATTTCAGGAAAAGATGCTAACCTGCTCACCGTTAAAAAATTGATGCGTAAATCATTGGACTCGGACAGCAATATCGAGAAAGTGACGGATCTAGGTTTTGTCGGTGATCCAAAATCTGTTGATAGTAAGTTGATAAATACCCTGATTTCAGACGGGTTTATTCCGGTTGTAGCTCCCGTAGGATATGGTGAAGACGGAGAAACCTACAATGTTAATGCAGACACAGCTGCAGGCGCTATAGCAGGTGCAACAGGGGCCCAAAGAATGTTAATGCTTACCGACGTAGAAGGTGTGCTAGCTAAAGATGGCAAGCTCATACCGGAGCTCACTATTAACGAAGCGAACAAATTACAGAAAGAAGGCGTTATCTCAGGTGGGATGATCCCCAAAGTTGAGACATGCATTGAAGCAGTAAAAAGAGGAGCGGAGGCTGCAGTTATTCTGGATGGAAGAGTACCCCATGCAGTATTACTGGAGTTGTTTACATCTCAAGGACATGGCACGATTATCAGAAACGGCTGAGTGTTTACTTATTGGCTCGGCGGCGTTTTTTATCTTTTTTTCTACGGTACATCAAAATGTCAGCGCGTTCTATGAGGTCCGAGGCCGTCCTATCACAATTTCTATCTAGAAGGACGATACCAGCCGAAATTCCTACAGGTTTCCGCCGATCAACGGAGAACTCTGAAAAAAAACTAGTGTTTAAAAGGAGTGGCTTAAATAGCGCCCTGGCCTTTGGTTTGTCTAACCCATTAAGCCACATCGCAAATTCGTCGCCCCCAAAGCGGGCGACGAAGTCTCCCGGGCGTGATAAATTACTCAGGAAATTAGCTAGTTTAACAAGCGCTTTGTCTCCCGCTTTGTGTCCTTGCGAGTCATTGATAAGCTTAAAATTATCAAAATCTATAAACACGAGAACGCCGGTGGGAGCTTGTGTTTTTACTTGCGTAAAAACCTTGTCTGTCAAATATTTCTCGAAGGTCCCTCTGTTGAGAAGACCTGTGAGCTGGTCTGTTGTTGATAAAACCTCTAACAGCTCCCTATTTGCAATATGCTCTAATTCTATACCTACTAAATCCGCACATTGCTCAAAAAGAAATAAATCATCGTCATTCCAATTGCCACTGGCCCCATTCCCCCAGGCTACCAAAAGCCCATTTACCTCACGTTGATATTTTGTTACCTGTGCAACACAACGAAGATGTCTGTGATCAAAAATTAACCGGTTATTTATGCCGACATCTATCTTTTTAGATATCGCAACTGGCATCATGCCAAAGGTGGACACTACTTCCCTTTGGGTATTAGCTTTGAGCCTGATTATCTGACAGCCATCGATAGCCAAGCTTAAGGTAATAGCTTTCAAAACGGGCTCTAGCCCTCTCCTAGAGACTTCAGCTTCTCTTACAGACTGAGTAATAAAACTCATCACTCTCTCTCTATTCTGGGCTGCTGCCAGTTCAATATCTCGGTAACGATCCAAGGTTACGTCTTTTCCTATTGCCCTGGTTCCTTTCCAATTACCGTGCTTATCAAAAAAAGGTTTTGTTGAAACCTGGATTGTTATGGGATCTCCACTTGCGTGTTTCAAAACCATTTCAAGGTCAGATTGGCGAGTTTTTAATGTGAAATAGCGCTTCGAACCTACCGGCGTGCTTTTATGTAATAATTTTGTGGCTTTTAAACCTACTAATTGTGAATTGTTGTACCCAAAACGTTTGCTCCCCGATATATAGGTAATGTTACCATCCTCATTGGTTTCCCAGGCAATATCGGCGGCAAGATTTGTAAAGTCCTTATATCTACTCATTACAATATTTCACTATCCAACGGGGGTTTTATTAAAAAACGAGGTTTAAAAACTTTGTTTCACATAAGTTATTGGGATACTGATAGGGTGCCATTGTTCAAAAAAAGAGGCAATAAAAGTAATGATTAAAAGAATGAAAGATAACATAAACACTTGGATATTCGACTTAGATAACACCCTGTATGATGTTGGAACAGATTTGTTTGCTAAGGTTTCAAGTCGTATGACGGTGTTTATTCAAGATGCATTCCAACTTGAGGAAGCTGCCGCAAAGAATTTGCAAAGGGAGATGTTCCTAAAATATGGAACAACAATGCGCGGCCTTATGGTTGAGCATGACATGGATCCCGAAGAGTTTCTTCATTTTGTTCATGATATAGATGTAAGTGATCTTGAACCAGACCCTGTATTGGAAAAATTACTGGGAGACCTGCCGGGCAGGCGTTTGATTTTCACCAATGGATCATTACCTCATGCTCAGAGAGTTACAAAACAATTAGGCATAGAAAGTCTCTTCGAAGGTATTTTCGATATTGTAGCAGCTAAATTTGTTCCAAAACCAAATCCTGCAATTTATAAGCTAATGGTAGAGGAGTACTGTATCGACACACAAACGTCCGTCATGATCGATGATATGGCGAAGAACCTAATTCCTGCTGCAAACCTTGGAATAAGAACTGTCTGGCTCAAACACGACAAAGAATGGTCCGCTAAAGATTTTTCAGACGAACATATTGATGAAGAAATACACGACCTAAAAAGCTGGTTAGCAACTGTTTGAAAATTTTTATACATTGGTGTTCTTGCTTGACACTATTTCGTTTGAAAAGCATTTTTCATTCCCTAATAGTAGTGAAGATAGATAAAAGGATTAAAAAATGGGTGATAGCCAATTGGAGTCCACAATAGATAAGGCTTGGGCAGATCGCGAATCGATCACAAGTGCTACTGCTGGTGAAATAAGAGATGCTGTGGAAACGGCTTTAGAGTTTATGGACTCAGGTAAGGAGCGCGTGGCTTCGCCATTAGGCGACCACAAATGGAGGGTAAATCAATGGCTAAAGAAAGCTGTCCTATTATCCTTTAGACTCAATGATATGGATATGATTTCAGGTGGTCCTGGTGACAACCAGAGGGGTGCATCGGCTTGGTGGGATAAGGTGCCGTCAAAGTTCTCAGGCTGGTCAGATGAGCAGTTTAAAAACTCAGGGCTCCGAGCTGTGCCAAATTGTGTTGTCCGCCGTTCCGCTTACATAGCTCCTGGCGTCGTTTTGATGCCAAGTTTTGTCAATTTAGGCGCTTATGTAGACAGTGGAACAATGGTTGATACTTGGGCGACGATTGGGTCGTGTGCTCAAGTTGGAAAAAATTGCCATATATCGGGGGGTGCAGGCATAGCTGGTGTGTTGGAGCCAATGCAAGCGGATCCCGTAATAATAGAGGATAACTGCTTTATAGGGGCACGATCTGAAGTGGCAGAAGGCGTCATTGTTGAGACCGGATCCGTGCTGAGTATGGGAGTTTATATCGGTGCATCAACGAAAATTATTAACAGAGAAACAGGTGAGATTATGATGGGTAGGGTCCCTGCGTATTCAGTAGTAGTACCGGGGGCGATGCCAGGGAAGCCGTTGCCGGATGGCTCTCAAGGGCCATCACTCTATTGTGCTGTAATCGTGAAGCAGGTGGATGAGCAAACACGCACCAAAACATCAATAAACGAGCTACTGCGGGATTAAATGTCTACAGTAGATATTGATTTGATAAATCCCATTGAGCTTAGCCAGAGACTAATTCGTTGTCCAAGCGTAACGCCTCATGAAGGTGGCGCGCTAGATGAACTCCAGAACGTGTTGGAGGAATTAGGTTTTCGTTGCCAGCGATTACTTTTTTCGGAGGAGGGAACGCCTGACGTCGACAACTTATATGCCAGGCTGGGCGATACACGCCCAAATTTCTGTTTTGCAGGACACTCAGATGTCGTGCCTCCTGGGGATACAGATGGATGGGGTGACGACCCGTTTTCAGGTGTTATTATAGATGGGAAACTTTTTGGTCGTGGGTCATCAGACATGAAATCCGCGATAGCGAGTTTTGTTTCTGCTGCTCATAGATACATACTTAAAGTTGATGAAGAGCTTCCTGGTTCAATTAGTTTGTTAATCACTGGTGACGAAGAAGGGCCTGCGATAAACGGGACAACCAAAGTTCTTGATTGGATGTCAAAGAATAATGAAGTGATTGATGCTTGTGTTGTGGGTGAGCCAACAAACCCTGATTATCTCGGACAAATGATAAAAATCGGTAGAAGAGGAAGCCTTACCGGTTGGCTCACTGTTACGGGCGTCCAAGGACACACAGCCTATCCCCATTTAGCTGAAAACCCACTATCTAAGTTAGTGAAAATGTTGGAACCACTTGCGGAAGAGCAATTGGACCAGGGCACCGAATATTTTCCACCTACCACTGTAGCGATATCATCAATTGATACAGGTAATAGTGCTACAAACGTGATACCACAAAAAGTTACGGCTAGTTTCAATATAAGATTTAATGATAGCAGAACCGCTGACGACATTGAAAAGTGGTTGCGAGCACATTTTGATTCAGTTGGAGGGAACTACACGTTGGAGACAGCGTGCTCGTCTAATGCTTTTATAACAGAACCGGGTGCATTGTCAGAGGACTTGGTGTCGGCAATAAAGGATGTTGTGGGCACCCATCCTGAAATGAGCACAACCGGTGGAACATCGGACGCTAGATTTATTCGTAAGTTCTGTCCGGTTATTGAGTTTGGTGTAGTTGGGAAAACAATGCATAAATTAAACGAGCATGTAGAAGTAAAAGATGTGGAGTTGTTAACTGATATATACACGGAGTTACTAGACCGCTTTTTTAAGCGCGTTAACGCGTGATAAAATGGGTGCATTCGTTTCTGATGTAACCAAGGCGTTGTTTGGGATTTGGCTAATCCTGAAAAATCGGCCAGGGGCTGATAATTTTTTTGATATATCGGTTGAGGGGTTTTGGCGTTCTTTTGTCGCCGCCGTCTTAGTTTTACCAGCTAATGTAGTTATCACAGCGGTTGGCATATTAGCTGCTAGCGACGTTTCATATGGGTTAATCGATGGGTTTAGAGACCTTCTAATATATGTAATTAACTGGTTATTCTATCCTTTGATTGTTATCAGTGCGTGTCGATATTTGAATGTACAGGACAAAGCCCTCAAATATATTATTCCTTATAATTGGGCTTCAATTCCAACAGGTTATTTTTTCGCATTTGCAACATTAATAGGCAGAAGTTTAGAGGGAAGCAGCTTCGGCGCCGGATTGCTATTTATAGCATATGTGGCCGCCATTTTTTTATTTTTTGAAATTGCGCGTCGTCAGTTAGAAATTTCACGGACAGCAGCTGTTGGTGTTGTAGCGTTTGACTTCCTATTTAGTATTACGTTAATTAGCGCATTAGGTTCGATTAAGTAAGTGTCGTTAATAAATGACTTCCAAGAAATACAAGCCTTCGGCGGGTGCTGTCGGCCCTGCCTCAGCTCTGTTCTTGGCTAATAGAATTCGTTCGATCTCGTCTGGATCCCATTTACCTTCACCAACTAATTTCAAACTCCCCACGATGTTTCTTATTTGTTTGTGTAAAAATGATCTTGCATGAGCAGCAATATGTATTTCGTCTCCGCTCTTACTTACTTTTATCATATTGAGTGTTTTTATGGGTGAAGCGGCTTGGCAATCTTTGGCTCTAAAACTGCTGAAATCGTGTTCCCCTATCAATACTTTAGCCGCTTGATGCATTCCAGCGATATCAAGTTTTCTTGGAACATGCCAAACTCTTCCGCTGTCTAGTGTTGGGGGTGAATTTCGATTTAGAATCCTATAGATATAGCGTCGCTCTGTTGCCGAGAATCGAGCGTGGAAATTATTTGGTACGATCTCTGTTTCGATAATCTTAATCGGTTGTGAACCGAGATGGAAATTTATCGCTTTCCTGACTGTTGATGGTTCGTGATTGTTATTTACCAACGCAAAATGCGCGGTCATACCTAAAGCATGAACACCAGAATCTGTGCGGCCTGCAGCAATTACCTCTACTTGTTCTCCACAAAAATTTGAAATCGCTTCTTCAACCGCCGCTTGAATAGAAGGTCCATTTTCTTGGCGTTGCCAACCCACATAATCGCGACCATCATATTCAATTTTGGTTCTATATTTTTGCATTCGTATCTTGGGAAAAAAATCTGTTCAAATAAACGATTACTATATTTTAGCTTGTAAGTACCAAGAAATGATAGGGTAAAATTTTTTTATATAAACATATACTTATATGTTGACATTAGCCTATATATAATGCACAAAGAAGAACTGCGCCGATTTGAGCTTCAGCTTGCGGGCGCATAAAAAGTGCTGCTAAAGCGTGGGAAATTATCCCACTTAGGTCTAGGCAACGGGATTGCCGGTCTTATCTAGGTAAATTTCTCTAATAACGTTTTCAAAGACAGCATTTGTTCTAACAGATTGTGAAAACGAAGAATTGGAGAAGACTACCATGTCCAAAAAAACGCAAAATCCAGAAACTTTATTATTGCATGCGGGTCATCGAGCAGATCCAACCACGGGATCAGTGGCTGTACCGATATATCAAACGACAAGTTATCAATTTAAGAGCACCGAGCACGCAGCAAACCTATTCTCACTTTCCGAACTAGGAAATATCTATACAAGGATAATGAATCCTACCTGCGATGTACTAGAACAGAGGATTACAGCTCTGGAGGGTGGTGCCGCGGCTCTTGCGGTTAGTTCTGGACAAGCAGCATCCGCTATTTCTATTCAGAATATAGCGAAGGTAGGTGATAATATTGTGAGCTCTACTGATCTTTATGGGGGAACTTGGAATCTATTCAATAATACTCTGAAAGATCAGGGTATCGAGGTGCGATTTGTTGACCCATCTGATCCAGCAAACTTCAAAAGGGCAACAGATACGAAAACTCGTGCTTATTACGCAGAGACACTTCCAAACCCAAAATTAAATGTTTTTCCAATATCGGAGGTGGCTAAGATTGGTAGGGAACTTGGTATACCGCTGATTATGGATAATACTGCTGCTCCCATTCTTTGCCGTCCATTTGAGCACGGGGCTGCTGTCATTGTTTATTCAACAACAAAATATATAGGTGGTCATGGTACATCGATTGGTGGTCTCTTGGTAGATGGAGGAAACTTCCCCTGGCAGGACTATGCAGAGAGGCAACCTGCACTTAATCAACCTGACCCCTCTTATCACGGTGCGATTTGGGTTAAGGCTGTTGAGCCAATCGGACCTGTCGCTTATATCATAAAAGCACGGACGACATTACTTCGCGATCTTGGTTCTGCATTTTCACCGTTTAACGCATTCCAAGTAATACAAGGACTAGAAACATTACCTTTGAGAATGAGAGAACACTGCAGTAATGCACAAAAGGTAGCTGACTTTCTTTCCAAACATGCCAGCGTAATTAACGTAATTTATCCGGGAATTCAGCATGGTGCGCACAAAACAAATGCCGATCAGTATCTTTCAGGTGGTTACGGTGGGCTTGTAGGTTTTGAGCTTGACGGTGGGAAAGCGAGTGGTCAAAAATTCATAGATGCACTTGAGTTATTCTATCATGTCGCGAATATAGGCGATACTCGATCATTAGCAATTCATCCAGCCAGCACAACACACAGCCAATTGTCGCCTGACGAACAATTGAGTACAGGGGTGTCTGAGGGCTACGTTCGTCTTTCAATTGGCATTGAGCATATTGACGATATAATCGCCGATTTAGATCAGGCTTTAAATAAATCTGTTTGATAGAAACTAAATCGAGGTAACTAAAAAACTATAATCGTTACCTCGAGTAATCTACAAATAACACTAACTTTTCCCATTAATTTTTCCGAGTGCAAATATGCATTTAATTAGATTCAATTCGCAAACTAATAGCGCTTGAATATATACGGCTTAGTTCGGAACGTTTTTCGAGCAAGTGTCGTCGATTAAAAGATTAAATAACTTCAGCTCAGATTACTAGTCTGTCTTAGTGCCTCCCATAATATAATACCGGCTGCTATAGACACATTAAGCGAGCGAGCTCTTTGATCCATTGGAATTTTAACTTTTTCCGGGATGGCGTTGTGAACTACTTGCGGCACGCCACTGCTTTCTCGACCCAGAATTAGTGTGTCATTATCATCGAAGGCGAATTGGTTTAAGCTTCTATCTGCTTTAGTTGTGATGAGTACTAACCTTGACTGTTTGCGTTTTTTAACAAAGGCCTCCCATGAAATGTGACGGTCTATATCCGCCAAATTTAGATAATCCATGCTGGAACGGCGTAATTTTGCGTCGGATAGTATAAAACCACATGGTTCTATTATATCAAGCGAAACTCCGAAGCATGCCGTTAACCGTATGATGGCGCCTGTGTTTTGAGGTATGTCAGGCTGAAAAAGAGCTAACCGCATTTATTTGGTCTGCAGCATAATGAGTTAATTTTTATTAACATTTTCCACAGCTTTCTTTGCATTTTTTTAATTGGTGCAGTATACGAATACTGGAAAAGAAAGGCACCAAAACTAAACATCCTTACGCGACTACGTGTCGCACTGTTTTAGGGAGGTGTAGGATACTGTTGTAGGATAGTATCAAATAAAGCTTAAACAGGGGAAATTGACTGAGATGGCTGATAATAATGACCAATCGACAAGGCGAGATTTTATTCATGTTGCTAGTGTCTCGGCAGCGGCCCTCGGTGCAGCTTGCATCGCGTGGCCACTGATTGATCAACTAAATCCAGCCGCCGACACGTTGGCTCTTTCAACAACTGAATTTGATGTTTCAGGTGTTCAAGAAGGTATGTCAGTATCTGTTGTATGGCGCGGAAAACCTGTGTTTGTTCGGCATCGGACGAAAGCAGAGATAGACGAGGCGGCAGCAGCCGAGTTATCAGACTTGCCAGATCCACAAACTGATGCTGATCGTGCCCCGCGACCCGAAATCCTTGTGCTGTTAGGTGTGTGTACTCACCTTGGCTGTGTCCCATTGGGTCAAAAAGCAACCGACCCCAAGGGAGAATGGGGAGGCTGGTTTTGCCCATGTCATGGGTCGCATTACGATACATCGGGCCGCATAAGAAAAGGGCCCGCGCCGACAAACCTTGTCATTCCGCCGTATAAGTATATCTCTGATAATATTATAAAGATTGGTTGAGGAAGAAAATTATGAGTGGCCCAAAACTTACTAACCCGGTAGTGAGATGGATAGACCATCGACTTCCAGTTTTTACGTTTTTGCATCATGAAATGCACGAGTATCCAACACCAAAGAACCTCAATTATTGGTGGAACTTTGGTTCGTTAGCAGGGATCACGCTTGTTATAATGATTGTTACAGGCATCATACTTTCAATGCACTACACAGCGCATGTTGACCACGCTTTTCAATCAGTCGAGAGAATAATGCGCGACGTAAATTACGGGTGGCTTATACGATACATTCATGCAAACGGTGCTAGCTTCTTTTTTATAGTTGTTTACATCCATATATTCAGGGGGCTGTACTACGGATCGTACAAGGCCCCTAGAGAATTGCTATGGATGTTAGGCGTAGTAATCCTGTTACTTATGATGGCAACTGCTTTCATGGGGTATGTTCTTCCTTGGGGACAAATGAGTTTCTGGGGTGCTACCGTAATCACAAACCTTTTCTCCGCAATCCCGCTTGTGGGCGAGTCGATCGTAACTTTGTTGTGGGGAGGTTTTTCCGTCGATAATCCAACACTCAATAGGTTTTTTTCACTTCACTACCTATTGCCATTTGTTATTGTTGGGGTTGTTGTCTTACACATCATAGCCCTCCATAGGTTTGGTTCGAACAACCCACTCGGCATCGACGTTCGAGGTGAACAGGATACGATATCCTTCCACCCGTATTATACCGTAAAAGATATGTTTGGGCTTAGCGTCTTCTTAACGATTATGGCAGCGGTTGTATTTTTTCTGCCTAATTCTATGGGTCATCCGGATAACTATATCCCTGCAAACCCAATGGTAACACCAGCCCATATCGTTCCCGAATGGTACTTCCTGCCATTTTACGCAATATTGCGAGCTGTACCTGATAAGCTTCTTGGTGTTCTTGCTATGTTTGCGGCTATAGCTGTTCTATTCGTTCTTCCCTGGCTTGACCGATCGCCTGTAAGGAGTGCGAGTTTCCGCCCAATTTATAAAATTATGTTCTGGGTGTTTTTGTTGGATTGCGTCGCACTGACTTACTTGGGTGCCATGCCAGCAGAAGGTATCTACGTGGTTCTCTCGAGGCTTTGTACAGTTTACTACTTCTTCCATTTCATTGTCCTTTTGCCGGCTCTATCAATAATTGAGACACCTCGGTCGTTGCCGAGGAGCATAGGCAAGCCCGTGCTTGGAGGTGGAAATGGGATTCCCGCACCTGCGCCGGCGGCGGCCAGGGAGAAACCATGATGGATTTTCCACAAAAATTAATACCTTTGTTGCTAACATTCTTAGTTACTGTGCCAGTTGCCACGACTGCAAGAAGCGCTGAAAGCATCCCGTTCCCGTCTCAGGAGTGGTCGTTTAATGGGCCCTTCGGCACGTTCGATAGGGGCGAATTGCAAAGGGGCTTTCAAGTATACAAAGAAGTGTGTGCGACTTGTCATTCGCTAAACTTTATCTCATTTAGAAATTTGACTGATCTGGGCTTCAACGAAAACGAGGTAAAAGCGATAGCGGCGGATTTTCAAGTTGAGGATGGCCCAAACAATGAAGGAGAGATGTTTGAGCGGGCAGCTATTCCCTCTGATATGTGGCCAGCGCCATACCCAAACGACAATGCTGCGAGAGCTAGTAACAATGGTGCTCTCCCCCCAGATCTTTCGCTCATGGTCGATGCAAGAGCCGGCGGGGCTGATTACCTTTATGCATTACTCAGCGGTTACCATGAGACGCCTCAAGGTAAAGAAATTGGCGAAGGTATGTATTACAACGCCTATTATCCTGGAAATCAAATTGCGATGCCTTCACCGTTAGTAGATGATGGAGTCGAATATGGTGATGGTACGAGAGCCACACTAGTGCAGCAAGCGCGAGATGTCACAGCATTCCTCGCCTGGGCAACCGAGCCTAACATGGAGCAGCGAAAGAGAATGGGTGTGATGGTAATCATCTTCTTGCTTGTTATGACCGTGTTATTTTACTACAGTAAAAAGAAAATATGGTCCGATGTTCATTAATCATCAGTAAAGTTTTTTGGCCAGGCCGCTCAATCTAGCGGCCTATTTTTTTTGGAGCTCCTTATGAAAGCAATAATAGGGATTATTGGCGGTAGCGGAATAGATCAAATAGAAGACTTAAAGGGAGCCCAATGGAATTCTCTTTCATCTCCCTTCGGAAGCCCCTCTGATGATCTACTGTTCGGTGAAATAGATGACGTTCCGATAATATTTCTTCCTCGCCACGGAAGAGGACATAAGCTCACCCCAACGGCAATAAATTACAGAGCGAACATTGATTGTCTGAAAAGGGCGGGTGTTACTGACATTATTTCCTTAAGTGCTGTAGGGTCCTTAAAAGAAGAATACGCCCCAGGAAATTTCGTGTTGGTGGACCAATTTATTGATAGAACTTTTTCAAGAGAGAAAACATTTTTCGGAGAGGGGTGCGTGGCTCATGTGTCATTTTCGCATCCTATAGCGGACCGGCTACAACAGGTATTGCACAATACCTGCAAAGATTTGGGATTACTGTCACATCTTGGCGGCACATACATCTGTATGGAAGGCCCCCAATTCTCAACATTAGCTGAAAGCAATTTATACCGGTCCTGGGGGTGTGATGTTATTGGTATGACTAATATGCCTGAAGCAAAATTAGCACGAGAGGCAGAACTTCCTTATGCAACAGTTGCCATGGTAACGGATTATGATTGCTGGCACCCAGATCACGAAGCTGTTTCGGTAGAGAGCGTTATAAAGGTAATAGAAAAAAATCGTGATAACGCAAACCTGTTACTCAAAAATGTTTTACCAAAAATTAAAGTGCGGCCTGAAAAGGATATTCAGGGCGGGGACCGAGCTTTGGATTTTGCGATAGTGACGCCTCCTAAAGATAGAGATCCCGAGCTTGTGGCAAAACTCGACGCTATAGCGGGGCGGGTTTTGTAAATATGGGTCCGTTCTTACGCGAGGTACTTCCTTAGAAGCTCTAAAGTTCGCTCCTCAGCGATCTTGCTACTGGTGGGCTCAAAGTCTCTTCTTTGGTCACAATTAAATCCATTACCGGCTGGATACAGGTAAACATGGTTATCCGGCTGTGCAATTCTTATCATTTCGACCTTTTCTAAAGGGGTCGCATGATCCTTCCTGCCAAAGTGGAATATCACGGGGCACTTAGCTGTGAAAGACATGAGACCTCCTATCCCACCTCCATAGTAAGATGAGGCACACGCAAACCCTGGCACTTTGCATGCAGCTAGCCACGCCAAAGTTCCGCCCCAACAAAACCCAACCATACCAACTTTACCGGCGGCACTTACAATAGATCTTGCTGCTTCAATATCATTAAGGGGTAGCTCATCCCCAGTGGCGTTTTTGAGATTACGCCCTTTTTCAATATCAATCGACTCGTAATTCAATTCGATACCTTTATCTATTCGGTCGAAGAGTGCAGGTGCAGCTGCCAAATAGCCCTCGCGGGCATATCTATCGGCGATGCTTTTGATATGGTTGTTAAGTCCAAAAATCTCTTGGATAATTACTAATCCGCCTAAAGGGGCCCCGTTTGGTTGGGCTATATATGTATCGAACTCATGACCGTCAGACGCAATTGTTTTCAATAACATTCCCATAGCGCAGAGCTCCGGTTTCAAAAAAACGTTTCTTAAACTTGATAGATCAAACTTAGCTATTAATCATAAGCGCTTACGATCAACTTGTAATAATGTCTGCTGTATTTTTGGTAATCGTCCCAGTCCTTGAACAACTATTAAACATTGAAACGGAAGTGCAACACATCACCGTCTTTTATTAAATAATCAGCTCCTTCCACTCTTAATTTACCGGCTTCTTTAGCGCCATTTTCGCCACTATGCGCAATATAGTCGTCGTAGCTAATAGTTTCTGCTCTGATGAAACCGCGCTCAAAATCCGAATGAATCTTGCCAGCTCCTTGAGGAGCGGTAGACTCCTTTGGAAGTGTCCATGCGCGAGCTTCTTTGGGACCAGCCGTAAAAAAAGTGATTAGATCGAGGAGACTATAACCTGCTTTTATTAGTTTATTTAAACCAGCTTCTTCTAATCCTAAAGTTGTGAGAAATTCATTCTTCTCTTCCTGGTATGTTAACTGGCTTATTTCGGCTTCAATAGCCGCAGAAACAATGACGCAGCCAGAACCGTCTGCTTTTGCATAAGCCTCTACTTCTCTACTCAGGGCGTTTCCAATCGCGGCTGATTCTTCTTCAACGTTGCAGACATAAACCAGGGGTTTAGATGTAAGCATGTTGGTGTTTTTTATCAATTCTTCATCTTGAGCATCCCAATCCGTGTACTTTCGAATAGGCGTACCTTCCTCTAATTTAGAGGCTATTTTCTTAACAATCTCCAATTGTTTTTTGATATCCTTATCGCCACTCCGAGCTTTTTTTTCTAAATTCAATATTTGCCGATCTATGCTTTCCAAGTCAGATAGAAGTAATTCAGTTTCAATTATCTCTATATCCCGGATGGGCTGTATGCTTTCTTCAACATGGGAAATATTATCATCTTCGAAACACCTTAGAACGTGGATGATGGCATCGGTTTCCCTAATATTGGCTAGAAACTGATTTCCTAGTCCCTCTCCTTTACTCGCCCCCTTGACCAAGCCAGCTATATCAACGAATTCAAGTTGAGCCCCAATAACTTTCTCTGAATTGGCTAGCTTGGAAATTTCTAAAAGTCGTTCATCGGGTACTGATACCCTACCTTTATTTGGTTCGATCGTGCAAAATGGATAGTTTGCAGCTTCTGCTGCTGCTGTGGAGGTAAGCGCATTAAATAACGTCGATTTTCCCACATTTGGTAATCCAACTATTCCGCAATTAAAACCCATAAAAAGTCTCCAACCCCTTAATTACTAAAAAAGTTTGTTCCAAAGTTTAGTCAATCTTTAAAGACGTTGCTGGCTTCGTTTGATAGGTGAATGGTGGACGCTATTTTTGACATCAAAGAATTAGTGTCCCCTTTGATCAACAAGTTAAGATGCTCCGTCATAGAATCTAGCATGGTTTCAACCCATCCATTCTTTTCTTGCTCACTGAAATCATTTAACACGTGCGCTAGGACCAATTCTTTGCGTCCGGGGTGGCCGATGCCAATACGAACTCGCCAGTAGTCAGGGCCAATGTGTTTTTCAATATTTCGTAAACCATTGTGTCCTCCGGTTCCACCACCCAACTGAATCCTACATTTCCCCGGTGAAAGATCGAGATCGTCGTAAAATACAAAAATTTGGGAAGGGACGAGTTTAAAAAACCGTATAGCCTGAATTATAGACTCACCGGAGTTGTTCATGTAAGTGGAAGGTTTCAACAATTTAATGTTGCTACCATCGACGAAATTTTCGCTAATTAAACCTTTAAAGCGATTTCTAAAGGGTGGGAATTGAAACTCTTGAGCAATTTTATCGACTATTAAGAAACCTATATTATGACGGTTAAATCTGTGTTTTTTTTCCGGATTACCTAATCCTATCAACAGATGCAAAAGCCAACTCCCAAATTAGTTTGAAAATTGTTTTCGAACCACTAGCTATCATCACTTTCGTCGGTTTCTTCATCGGTGGTATCAGATGCTGAATCTCCGTCGGACGCCTCAGTATCCATCCCATCTTCAGTTGCTGCTGTTTCTTCTTTGACGACTGTTGGAGCTGCTATCGTTGCTATCGTAAAATCACGATCTGTGATGGTAGGTGTTACACCTTCCGGTAGACTTACCGCGCTAATATGCAAACTGTCACCAATTTCTGCCCCAGAAAGGTTAAGAACTAAGCTAGCTGGGATTAAATCAGGGGTACATGAGACTTCAATGTTATAACGCACAACGTTTAACACCCCACCAGTTTTCAATCCAGGGGACTCGTCTTCTCCTTTAAACTCAACAGGTACTTCAACCGATATGCGCGTGGTGGACGTTATCCGGAGAAAATCAATGTGTTCAGGAACATCTGTGACAGGATGGAGCTGGACATCCCGCGGCAGAACTCGGTTCAATTGTCCATCCAAGTCGATATCAAAGAGAGTGTTGAAAAAACCTCCTGATTCTAGATATCGTATAATTAGTTTTCGTTCCAGGGTTATAGATGCGGGTGATTTTTTGTCTCCGTAAATCACAGCAGGAATTTTACCTTGCCGTCTAGCTTCTCGGGCGGACCCCTTACCGACCCTTTCGCGAGCAGCGGCAGTAAGAACTGTAATATCGCTCATCGAATTTCTCCTTGATATAAAAGTAACATAGGACCAGCCTCCAGGGGTGCTGGAATTAGTCTGTCCTAAAACCTGGCAGGTTGTAATATTTTTTTTGACAAAAGACTAGTCAAATATTTATTTATCCAAATTTAAGTATACTTAGTTGGATGTGTTGTAATCAAAGAGGCTAGACACTGATCGCGACTCGGCGATTCTCAATATAGCTTCGCCTAATAGCGGGGCGATTGTTATTTGGCGCATATTTGGAGCTGCCAGTATCGCATCAGTCGCTTGAATGCTATCTGTCGTGACAAGTTCGGTTAAAGGCGAATCTTTAATTCGTGCAGCAGCACCTCCGGATAGCACGCCGTGGCTTATATAAGCAGACACTGATAAGCCGCCTGCAGCCATAAGGGCTTCCGCCGCATTACACAGTGTCCCACCTGAGTCGACGATATCGTCAACCAAAATACAATGTCTATCATCAACTTCACCTATTATATTCATAACTTCGGATATGCCAGCGCGCTCTCGTCGTTTATCAATGATTGCCAAGTCAGCGTCTAAACTCTTCGCAAGAGCTCTAGCCCGCACCACTCCACCAACATCTGGTGATACTATGACTAGTGATTTATCTCCGTATTTTTCTTTGATATCGGATTGAAATACGGGAGCCGCGAAAAGATTATCAGTTGGAATATCGAAAAAACCTTGAATTTGACCAGCATGCAGATCGACCGTTACTACTCTATGAGCTCCCGCAACTGTTATTAAGTTAGCAACTAATTTGGCCGATATAGGTGTTCGTGGACCTGATTTTCTATCTTGTCGAGCGTATCCATAGTAGGGAATAACAGCTGTTATACGATTTGCTGAACCCCTCTTTAATGCATCTAAGGCCACAAGTAATTCCATAAGATTATCATTTGTTGGCGAGGATGTAGACTGAATTAAAAAAACATCTTCCCCTCTCACGTTTTCCTGAATTTCAACAAAAACTTCCATATCAGAAAATCTTTTAACGTCAGCTTTTGTTAGGGGAAGTTCCATATATTTGGAAATGGCATCAGCTAATGGCCGGTTACTGTTACAGGATAATATTTTTGTGGCCATGTTTGGTCAGTTCCTAATGTTCTAATGAGAAGCTTTCCCAGAATTTATTAACAGCCAAAAGTGGCCTGGCGCAAGATCTATTCTACTTAATTTTTAGGTTGTATTTTTGAATGGCTATATGCCTCGACTAAATCAATTATTCCATCAATAGCGCCGCGGGCAATTTGCTTTGAAATCTCAGCCCAATTGTTATCTAGTCTCATTTTTTCTACTACGTTTTCTTGTTTTACATTTCCGATTTCGTACCCATTTTGTGATGTCAGTGTCCAAACAACTATTATTCTCTCGTTGAAGTTAGTTAAAGGTATATTTTGGATTTTCAATTTTAATAAAAGTATCTCAGGGATTTTATTGTTCAACCGGCGCTTATGCTGCTCCAATATTTCTGCAATTTCTGTTCTAATAATATTCTCATTTGTAGCATTTACACCTTTTATTGGTCCGATAGCAATAACGACAGACTGTCCATGTCCATTGGTGGCTTTATCTTGGTCGTTTAACCAAGCAATGATTTTGTTGGTCATTGGCGAGATCACTTGTCTGAAAGTCTGCGTCGTTGGATTTATCCAAAACTCTCTTGGTGGCGTGCTCTTCGTTCTTATAGTTTTTTTGACGCGACCTATGTTATCGGTGAGTAACCACGTTACAATTAGGTCTGGAGGCCGATCTTCATAGAGTTGCTGATAACCGTTTGCGGTAAGAGCGAAGGATTGGTCATTTTGCCATGTTGAACTTGCAAGCAACCCTTTTTTCCGCAGCAAATCCGCCGTTGCTTTTGCAAATGCATTACCGACCCATCCTACTGGCCCGTTGATACCTTTTACAAACAAACTTCTACTCGCCGGGGCCAATAACTTCGTATCTTCTACTTTTTGTAATTCAGATTTTTGAAAAGGCTGCGGTACATGACCACACGCCGCGCAAGTAATTATCAAAAGGAAAGATAATACTTTTACATTATTACGCACGTGCTCAAACCACCGATTAGAAACGCGAACAAAAATATATAAAGGTGAGGCATCTTAAGATCACCGTTCTGTAGTAATTTGCTAGCGAAGCGCTATAGTTGAGAGAAGACGACCATAGTCCGTCTCACCTTGATGGCATGCGCGCCGATAGCTAAAAAAATTTTCTTCATCTTGATAAGTATCTTGATCGAGAGAACTAATAATTTTAATTCCAATTAATTCTATCCGATTTTGAATGTAGCTTGGAAGATCGAACAAATGATACCCACCACGATCAGTTGCCGAGAAAAATTGTGAATTGTTTGCAGAGTTGTCTAAAAAGGCTTTGCGGAACTCGGGTCCAACTTCGTAGGAATTAGGACCTATCATCGGACCTAACCCAGCTATAATATTCGACGGACTTGCGCCACGCTCGCACATTTTCATTACCGTATTTTCGAGAATGCCGCTCAATGCCCCCCTCCATCCCGCATGAGCAGCTCCAATCACTTTTGCTATTGGGTCGGCAAAAAGCACAGGTCCACAGTCAGCTGTTAAAATACCTAAGGCTATTCCACGTGTTGCTGTGACCAAACCATCTGCTTTAAGTGGCATTGCATTATTAGTATTATCATCTATGAATAGCGCATCAGCGCTGTGGTGCTGAAGGCATGTGCGAAGCGCTGTTAGTGATAAACCAAGCTGCCTCATAGCTTCCTCTCTATTTGCGTCAACTGACTTTTTATAATCCTTGGAACCTAGACCACAATTTAGTGACCTATAAATGCCATTGCTTACACCGCCTTTTCTAGTAAAAAACCCATGGCGAAAAGCTGGTTGGTTCAAAGCGTCTAATGTAAACAAAGTTTTTCCTTTTTGCTTTAAAATTTAATTAATTGATAAACCCTGGTGGAGTTGGAGAGTCTTTGGGTGTAATTCCGCTTACTCTAAAAAGTTCCTAATTTTTTTCTATCAATTAAACGCTTCGCGGCTAAATCAATATCACTAATCTGTTGTATTGAGGAATCATGCTTTAAACGTCCGGCACGTTCGTTTTTCCCTTCGCTCTCAAAAATTCTCCTTGGGGTGTGGGCCCATAAAAATTGCGTTTAAAATTAGTGATGCGTGCGGTATAGATTGAAAAAAACACGGTATGATATGTCGTTTGTACCAGGGTTTGACACAGGATTAACCATTTTATGAGCGTGAACTGCTTGAATAGATGTTTTGAAACTTGGTTTGATATAACCATTATCTATCAGCAAGGCAGCCCCATCTTTCGCTATTTTCCATTAGTCGGTTCTCGACTGATGTGTCAAGGAATTAATTGATCACTAGAAACCATGGTCGATCGTGTAAAATGGAAAGGTCGTCGTGCCGGAGGATGTTTAGATGTTCTAATAATTTCTCTATATTCTCAAACTTTAACAAGACTCGCATTATATCAGACCTTAAAGTTCCTCTGCCTGGACCAATTTCTACAAGACAAAGGGGCCCATCTATTGCTTGTTTCTGATGAGTGTATAATACCGATAGCCGGATCAATTCTCCAAAGATCTGAGAGATCTCCAACGCGGTGGTGAAGTCTCCGAGGGAGCCTAGATGATCTCTTATCGCGTAATAACCAAAATTTTTGTTATGGAGTGCCTCGGCCACGAATTCTGCTAAACTTATTGGTCCGGTCTTTTGAATTCTGCTTATCACTAGATTTTGTGAAGGTTCAGTCATTGAGACCTGATGGGTGTTTTGTGGAGTATACAAACAGTATTATTCCAAGAACTATCATTGGTAGGCAAAGTAAGTGGCCCATTGTGAAATATTCTATAAAAAAACCAAGTTGGGGGTCAGGCTCTCGGAAAAATTCAACCATCGCTCTAGTTGTTCCGTAGCCAAGTAAAAATAAGGATGTTAACATACCTGCACAATGTCTAGCTTTTGTACAAAATGCTAATACGCCGAGAAGCGTGAACAGCAAAAAGCCCTCTAAAGCAGCCTCATAAAGCTGACTAGGATGTCTTGGTAATGGCCCTCCATTTGGAAAGATAACAGCCCACGGCGCATTGCTCAGGCGACCAAAGAGCTCTCCATTAATAAAATTTGCTATTCTCCCAAAGAAAAGCCCGATAGGAGCCGCCGCAGCTAATAAGTCAGTGAGCGGCAATAATGGTATATTGTTTTTATAGGAAATGATTATCCCAACAGCAGAAACCCCCAAAAGGCCGCCATGAAAGGACATACCACCACGCCATATCATCAGGATTTCCAGCGGATTGTCGAAGAAGTAGACTGGGTTATAGAATAATACGTAACCCAAGCGACCCCCAATAATTACACCAATAGTGGCATAGAAAAGCAAATCTTCTAGCTGTTGTGGTTTCATTACAAATGGGGGTCTTCTGAGTAAAAGAGCGCAGTAACGCCAGCCCAAAAATAACCCGGCAATGTAAGCCAAAGCGTACCACCGGACTACTATGGGTCCGACTTTCAAAGCGACGGGATCTAGAAAAAAATCGTTTAAATCATAATACATAACTATCTATAAGGATCGTTAGTGTTAAGAAAGTTTGTTATATATTTTTTTACTCCTTCTTCTAGCGAGGTGAAATTTCTTGGAAAACCGGCTTCGCGAAGTTTATTCAATGAAGCTTCGGTAAAATATTGATAATGTTTCTCAATGCTTGGGGGGGTATTTATGAATTCTATATTTGGTTCCAGTTTGAGGCTAGCGTAGACGTTTAAAGTAAGGTCTTTAAAAGTTCGTGCTTCCCCGGTTCCAACATTAAATATTCCGGAAATATTTCTTTTAGCAAAAAACCATAGCATCACTTCGACGCAATCACCGACCCAAATAAAATCCCGTCGCTGTTCCCCATCCGGGATACCAGCCCTGTGAGATTTAAATAATATTGAAGGGAGGCCACTAATTATTTTTGGGAATAGTTGATTGATAAGGCTACTTTGGGTTCCTTTATGTCCTTCATTTGGGCCATAGACATTGAAGAATTTTAAACCGACCCATTGAGGTGGGAGACTATCGCCACTCTCCACCCTAGAAGTTACCCAACGGTCAAAAAGGTGTTTGCTCCAGCCATAGGGGTTTAAGGGTTTTAAACCTGCTAGTTGATCTGAGGTTAAACTGTCATCAAACCCATTTTCACCGTTGCCATAGGTAGCCGCTGAGGAGGCGAAAAGAAAAGGGACATTATTTTTTGCACACCATCTCCAAAGTCGAATGGAAAGTCGAAGATTGTTTTCAAGTATCAGGTCTACATCAATCTCGGTCGTCGACGACACCGCCCCAAGGTGGAATACCATCTCAATTTCTTTTTTGTTTTCAGCGAGAAATGCATCCATTTGTGTAGGGGGTATTATATCGTAGACCAAATGCTTAGCTATGTTTTTCCATTTCTGATCTATTCCTAGTTTGTCTACTATGACAACCTTTTTTGAATGACCAAGGTCACATAGCGCGGCTACAAGATTAGATCCAATGAATCCCGCCCCCCCGGTAATCAAATACATTGCTTTACACCCTTCTTAGCCATCACTAATAGCATCAAATCACTATGTGAAACAGTTTTTTGGTGACCAGAACAGCTCAATTAAACAATTTTTGGTTGATTTATGATTAAATAATCCTAGTCTCCTCGAAGACACTATATCCTACGGAAGGAATACGTATGCAATCTAGTAACCGCCTTCTAAGTGACATAGCTCGTTTAGCCAGTGGTGCAATGTCAATGGCCGCAGGAGCAAAAACGGAGCTAGAGCAGCTTGTTCAGCAACGTGTGGAGAGATTTTTGAACGAAAAGGGGTGGGTGGCAAGAGAAGAATTCGATGCCGTTCGTTCCCTAGCTCAAAGAGCGCGAGAAGAACAGGAAAAGATATATGAGCGTCTTGACCATCTTGAAAAAAAACTTTCTGCAAAATCTGCGAGCAAAAGTCGTCCTACCGTCACTAAAGCCAAAACGACGAAACTATCTTCCCGAAGTAACAAGAGTTAACTGTTAGCAATCTCAGCTCAAGAAGACGTTTTCAACCCACAATTATACTAAATCTTGTATGTTAGGGGTTGACACGCCCCAACATTATGAGATTGTAAGTCGATGTAGTACATGTTGAGTTTTGCACTACCATAGGCTTAGGTCATAGTGAGCCTCGGTAGTGCAGCGGAGGTGACTAATGTCAGTCAGTTATGTTGACTCAGAACACAGCTCAAATAATCCACTCGAGTTGTTAGTTGAAATTGTTGGTGCAAATGACTGGCCGCACGAGCGGACAGGATTAAACGAGTTAGCTGTTGAAATAAATGGAAGATGGTGTAATTACAGACTATTTTTTCTCTGGCAAGAGGAGATGGGCGCACTTCACTTTTCATGTGTTTTTGAAACGAGGGTTGATATCCAAAGCTACTCCGGTGTCCATCATTTACTTGCTCTAATTAATGAGAAACTGTGGCTGGGACACTTTGATTTGTCATCTGAGGATGGCACGCCTATGTTTAGACACACATTGCTTCTAAGAGGCGCAGGCCCAGCCAGTGTTGAACAACTTGAAGATTTGGTTGATGTCTCGGTAAGTGAGTCAGACAGATATTATCCAGCCTTTCAGTTTGTGATATGGGGTGGTAAAACAGCAACGGAAGCATTGAACGCTGCGCTCATAGATGTTGCTGGGGAAGCTTAGATAAAAAATGTCAAAGCCGCTATTTTTAATAGGTTGTGGAAAGATGGGTGGCGCTATGCTATCGGGCTGGGTAAAAAGCCATTTTATAGATAATGGAATATATGTTGTGGAGCCTAACGAAGAAGCAACCAGGACTTTTGAGGGTATACATAACCTAACTATAGTGAGAACCGCCTCAGAAATACGGGAAAACATTGTCCCCTCGGTCGTCATTCTTGCCGTTAAACCACAGACAATGGACGAAACTTTACCAGCTCTTAAAAGGTTAATCGGGACAGAAACAACTTTTCTGTCTGTAGCTGCCGGAAAAACATTGGCATATTTTGAACAAAATTTAAGCCAATACGCTCAGATTGTAAGAGCTATGCCTAATACTCCCGCTGCTGTTATGCGCGGGATCACAGTATATGTCCCTAATGGTAATGTCCCAAAACAACAGGCAGAATTATGTGGTGAGCTTCTTTCTTCTGTTGGGGAGTCAGTTTTGATCAATAAAGAAGAACTCATGGACGCGGTTACAGCCGTATCGGGGAGTGGACCCGCATATGTATTTCTAGTTATAGAAGCAATGGCTAAGGCTGGCATTATGGCTGGTCTGCCGTCGGACTTGGCTATGCGTCTCGCAAGGGCAACAGTTTCAGGTTCGGGTGAGTTAGCTCGATTGAGCGAGGAACCGGCTGACCAACTTAGGATAAACGTTACTAGCCCGGGTGGTACAACAGCGGCAGCTCTGGACGTTTTAATGTCGGACGATGGTATACAGCCAATATTTGATGAAGCTATAAAGGCTGCTGCCAAAAGATCTAAGGAGTTGGCAGGATAGAATCGCAGCGCTTAACAAAATGCAATGGCAAGAATGAATAGACAAAAAGTATTTAGAGCTTTAATGGAATTAGTATCTGATGTTGGTTGGAGTAACTTCACACTCGCTGCCTTGGCCAGAAACCAGGAGATTGAAGAGCTTGAGCTTGAAAGTCTGTTCTCAGATAAAGTAGGCCTTTTGCAAGCATTTTCAGAATTTATTGATGAACAGACATTAGCAAATCTTGATTCGGATATTTTTGACCCGGAAATTCCGATAAGGGAAAGGCTTTTGGAAATCATGCTGGTTCGTTTTGATGTCTTGGCCCCTTATAAAGATGGTGTATGCGAACTACTTAAAGTTACTGGGAAAGATCCAAAAATGTTCGTGGTTGCAGCGAAAGCCATAAAAATATCAATGCGCTCTAGCCTGGAAACAGTTGGGGTTTCAACAAGGGGGATAAAGGGAAATATCAAAATTAAAGGCTTGGCAGTGGTTTTTTTGTTTGGTATGCGAACTTGGTCTAAAGAGGAAGGTAGAGACATAACTGCAACAACACGTATTCTAGATGACCGGTTGAAATGGGCTGAATCACTGGCGACATCACTTGGCATGGTAGAGGAGAATAGTGGTCACGACCTATGATAAGCGAGGCGAGATTGGAGAGAAAAGTAGGTATATGAACCGTAAACCGTTAGAAAAGCTTACATTTGAGGAATTCCAAAAAGTGGAAATTAGGGTCGGAACAATAGTCGAAGTCCAAAAATTTCCTGAGGCTAGAAAACCAGCTTTCAAACTCTGGGTAGACTTTGGTCAAGAGTTTGGTGTACGAAAAACCTCGGCACAAGTTACGAAGAACTACGAAAAGGAAAATTTAATGGGCCGGCAAGTGGCGGCAGTGATGAACTTTCCATCCAAACAGATTGGGAAATTTATGAGTGAAATACTCGTCCTGGGTTTCCCAGATGACGAAGGAGAGGTTGTTCTGGTTTCGGTTGATAAATCGGTCCCAAAAGGTGGAAGACTCTATTAGTATTATGAAGTCAGCTTAACAATTGAAGGCTTCCATGCGTTTTGATCTGTCAGTTATTTGACTTCTTCTACAAAGGAAGTGTAATTGTGGCTCTAAGACCGCCAAGAGAGGCTTGACTTAAAAGTAAATCGCCTCCATGCCTCTGAACTATATCTCTTGCAATTGTCAGACCGAGCCCCGTCCCTCCAGTGTCAGTATTTCGAGAGGGGTCAAGACGAAAAAACGCCTTAAATACATCATCTCGATGCTCTGCTTTAATTCCTGGCCCATCGTCGTCAATAATGATTATTGCATGATCTGAATTGTACTCAAGCTCTACCTTAACTGTATCTGCATACTTTTTAGAATTGATAACCAAATTGGTAATGGCTCGCTTAATTGCTTGGGGCCGTGAGGTCACAGATTTAATTTCTTTGCTTTTATTTATAAAACTTATAAAAGAGCCGTCTCTTCGTTCGATTGATATAATTTCTTTGATCACGTTAGCTAAATTTATTTGGCTCAAAGGCTCGCTACCTTCACCGCGGGCAAATGTAAGATAGCCATCAATCATTCTCTCCATTTCTTGAATGTCATCTTGTAACTCTTTTGTCTCAGGAGTTCTTTCTAACATTTCAATTTGGAGTCTCATTCTAGTTAGGGGAGTTCTCAAGTCATGAGAAACTCCGGCAAGCATTTCTGTTCGTTGAGCAAACTGTCGGGTTATACGTTCTCTCATTTGCCTAAAAGCTTGTGTTGCCTGCCTAACTTCTTTAGCCCCACTGGGTTTTATTTCGCTTGAGCCGCGCCCCATGCCAAAGCTTCTCGCCGCAATTGCTAATCGCCTAATTGGACGGATCTGGTTTCTCATAAAAATTATCGCAATTGCGAATAATACAAGTGAGCTCCCTATCATCCACATTAGAAAAATATAGGGCGTTGAGCTATAAAGCCGTTTTTCATGCACATTGACATTTAGCAGGCCTTGAGGGAGTTGTACCTTTATTTCGATTCGTCGATCTTTTTTTGTGGTATCTATAGAAAAGGGACGCCTAACCCGTTCCTTTAGTGCGGCTTGCAGGGACTTTCGTACCCTATCCCATTGCTGAAAAGGTTCCTTTTTAACAAGTATTTCTTCCGGACTATAAGTTAGACGAATGTGCAGGATGTCTTCGGCTTTGAGAAATATTTGATTAAGGTCTATTTGTCTTGGCAGCGGAGTTAGAGAGTCAACAATAAAGGCAATATCACCGGCTAAAGTATGTGCAAGGCGTCGGGTCATCGTATCCCAATGTCGGTCGAAGAAAACAAAAGTAGAGATCGCCTGCATAAGAATGAGTGGCGTTACTATTATTAAAAGTGCTCGCCCAAAAAGTGTTTGGGGTAAAATATTCTTGATTCTATGCTTGGCCTTGTCAGTCCAATATAGTGAACCAAGAATTTTCATAATCCTGTCTTCAATACATACCCCCGACCTCGGATAGTTTGCAGATACCGAGGAAATTTGGGATCATCCTCAATTTTTCTCCTAAGTCGCGTTATTTGTACGTCTATCGTTCGGGTGTTTACTTTGGTTGAGTCCAAATTACTCAGATCATCTCGGCTCAAAATTTCACCCGGTGATGCAATAAAGGCTCGCAATATAGCGCTTTCGGACTCGGTTAATTTAGTTGCGACTGGCCCACGGAAAAGTAAATTGGAACGGAGGTCGAACCGATAGGGACCAAAATGAAATAATTCGTCGTTCCCAATGGACTGATTTTCAGGCTTTACTCTGCGTAGTATATTTTCGATACGCAATAATAACTCTCTTGGTTCAAATGGCTTTGATAGGTAATCATCGGCACCCGTCTCCAAACCATTAATTCGATCTTCGCTTTCATTCATAGCAGTAAGCAATAAAATTGGTACAGAGTTAAAACCTCTAAGATATTTTGTCAGTTGGATACCAGTTTCCCCAGGCATCATAACATCCAATAGAATCACATCAAATTCGAAAATATCTAAAAATTTTCTTGCCTGCCCACCGTCTTCAGCACACGTCACACGAAAGTTATTCTGGGTAAGGTACTTGTCTAATAAATTTCGTAACCTGCCATCATCGTCAACGAGGAGTATATGAGATAAAACCGGTGACTTCTCGATTATATTCATTCAACGCCTCGGTTTTCGTGCGTTGAAGTCCGATCATTAAAATGACTGTTTGTAGAAGGGGATGAAAACCGCCATTGATCTATATCATTTATAATTGCAGTTAGAATATCTTTAAAGCCATTAATAGCGTGTTCATTTTTGCCTAGACAAGCATTTGCAATCCTTTTGCGCTGATTTGCTGTTAGGCGTTGCTCTAGGACAAGACCTTTGTCAGTCAAAAAGAGAAGTTTCTTCCGTCGATCATCGGCTGCAATTTTCTGGAAAACATATGCTTCACTAATTAACTGGTTTAAGACACGCGATAAGCTTTGCTTTCTTATTTTTAGAATGTCCAAAAGACCCGTAACGGTTATCCCGGGATTTCGGCCGATAAAATAAACCGTGCGGTGATGGGCTCGGCCTAATCCAATTTCCTCTAACATTTTATCTGGTTCTTTAGTAAAATCTCTATAAGCAAAAAATAGCATTTCAATAATTTGACGCAATTCTTCTTCTTTGAAATCTTCAGAAACGGACTGCATTTTTAAGTCAGCCATATTGACATATTTTCCTAAAATATTATCCTGCGTTACCTTAAAGTGTTCTTAAGTCTACGGCACTATATCATGTGTTTGAAGATTTTAAGATAAATAAGTCTAATTCAACTTCGCAGGGATTATGATCATGTCCTCACTTCCTTTTGACGATAGAGATGGTTCGATATGGTTTGATGGGGAATTAATAGATTTCCGGTCAGCAAAGATCCACGTTCTTTCACATGGCTTACATTATGCTAGCGCGGTATTCGAGGGAGAGCGAGTGTACAACGGGAAAATTTTTAAATCTCTAGAACACACAGAGAGGCTTCATCAATCGGCTAAAACTGTTGGTTATAGCATTCCATTTTCCACAGAGTTGATAGAGAGAGCAAAAGGTGAAGTAGTTAAGTCCATGGGGTTTCAGGATGGCTATGTAAGGCCAATCGCGTGGCGTGGCACAGAAATGATGGGCGTCTCCGCACAGAATAACACCATTCACCTAGCTATAACAGCCTGGGAGTGGCCATCTTATTTTGATCCAGAGGCGAAGACAAAAGGCATAAAAATGGGTTTATCTCGATGGAAAAGACCAGCACCCGATATGGCTCCAACCCAGAGTAAAGCCTCAGGTCTTTATCAAATTTGCACTATGGCTAAGCACGAAGCAGAGGCGGCAGGTATGCACGATGCTCTCATGCTGGACTATAGAGGGTTAGTAGCTGAAGCAACAGGTGCCAACATTTTCTTCGTAATGGACGATGGAAAGCTTCATACGCCAGTGCCGGACTGTTTTTTAGATGGTATCACACGGAGAACAGTGATTGATCTCGCGAAGCAACGTGGCTTCGAAATAGTTGAACGTCAAATCAAGCCGGAGGAAATGGCTAATGCGAGCGAGTGCTTCCTGACTGGTACTGCTGTCGAGGTGACACCTGTGGGACAGATTGACCAATACTCTTTCACGCCTGGTGAAGTTTGCAATGTACTTGGAGAGGATTACAGCCAACTTGTTCGCGGGGAAGAATCAGCTGTTGCAGCTGAATAGATGTTTCATAACGCTGTCAAAGTTGCTATGTTTTTTTCCAAATAGGTGGTATTAGCTCGCGCTTTTTTAAAGGCAGGATCTCTCAAAATAGTCTTAAGTAAGGTGAGATTAGTAGCAATACCTTCTATTTGACATTCCTTAAGCGCTGAGAGCATTTTTTGAATGGCACAGTTCCGATCCTCACCAAAACTGATAACTTTAGCAATCATAGGATCGTAGAAGGGCGTTATAGTATCTCCCTCTATATAGCCAGTCTCAATACGAATAGTATCGGACTGGCGCGGGAATCGCAGTAATCTAAGGTGGCCCGGTGACGGAATAAAGTTCTTTTCGGGTTTCTCGGCGTAAAGGCGGCATTCTATTGAATGTCCGGAGAGGTAAGGTGGGCTGTCTATTAAGTTTTCGGGTTTTTCACCGATAGCCTGCATTAGTTGAAGATAAACTATATCCTGTTTACTGATCATCTCTGTAGTTGGATGTTCTACTTGAATACGGGTATTCATTTCTAAAAAATAAAATGAATTATTTTTTGCGTCTAAAATAAATTCTACCGTACCTGCACCTGAATAGTTCTGGCTAGCTGCTAGTCGACATGCTGAGTCCGCCATTTCTGATCGAACATTCTCTGGGATACGAGGTGCAGGTGCTTCCTCAACGACTTTTTGAAATCGTCGTTGGATTGAGCATTCACGATCGCCTAGATGAAAAACTCTTCCATCACCTAACCCAAAAATCTGAATCTCTATGTGCCTAGCATCATCAACATGGTGTTCTAGAAAGATACTGCCGTCTCCAAATAGCCTTTCGGCTATTTCTGACACGGCTCTAGCGGTTTCAAACAGTGTTGCTCCGTCACTTACATTTCGCATTCCAATTCCCCCCCCGCCGCCCGTGGCTTTTACGAGAAGCGGAAATTCAAGTCCTTTGCTAAACGTTGATAGGGAACTTAAATTGGATGACGAAATGGCCGGAGAACCAGGTAAAATGGAAACATCTGCCTTGAGAGCGATTTCCCGTGCTTTTCCCTTGTCACCCATAACTGATATCGTTGAGGGTGCCGGACCCACCCAAATAAGACCAGCAGCTTCGACTTGGCAAGCGAAACCCGCGTTCTCAGCTAACAGCCCATAACCTGGGTGCACAATGTTAGCATTACTTCCCGTGGCAATTTCTATTATTTTTCTGCTATTTAAGTAGCTTTCTCTTACAGGAGGCGCCCCTATCAGGTAGGCTTCATCGGCTAATAATACATGTTGTGAGTTTTTGTCGGCTTCTGAATAAACTGCTACTGTGGAGAAACCAATATTTTTACAGGTCCGGATTATTCGGCAAGCAATTTCACCACGGTTCGCTATCAATACTTTGTTCATAGGGGGTATCTTTAATGTAAGAGCTGGCGCTAGATTTCAATAATAAAGAGTAATTCGTCTTCAGAAATTGCGGCTCCTTCCTCCACACAAATTTTTTTCACTACCCCCGATTCAGGAGAAAAATGTGGTATTTCCATTTTCATGGCCTCGGCAATCATTAGTTCGTCACCCTTGGCTACAGCCTGCCCTTCAGTCACGACAATTTTCCAGGCAGTTCCTGTGACATCACTGTGAACTTTAATTTCAGGCATGCTTCCTCCTAGATAAAGTTTTCCAAATAGTTTTAAACAAGTTAGTCAAGTGATGCTTGAAAAGTAAATAAACAATCCTTTCATGTTACAATACATACAAAACACAATCCTAACAAAGTTGTCGCCATACCTCTTGAGTTTATGTCGTTATAAGGTGTAAAACTTTATTAAAAACGTTAGATCCAGCCATTTTTGACCAGCATTCCGAACTCGGTTATCCATTTTAAGATTTAGTAATGGCCTTAAATCAAAAATTATCATAATTCCAGTAGTGTTATATGAACACAGTAACTGAGATATACTGAAATTATTCAATTGGGATTTTTAACCAAAGGTGTTGGATCTATTTTAACGCTTGAATAATTTCATCACACATTTGTTTTGCATCTGAAAAAAGCATCATTGTATTGTCTTTAAAGAACAACTGGTTCTCAACGCCGGCGTAGCCCGAAGCCATCGACCGTTTGACGAAAAGTACCGTTTTCGCATTTTCAACATCCAAAACAGGCATTCCAAAAATTGGGCTAGAGCTATCTGTTTTTGCGGCGGGGTTGGTGACATCGTTGGCACCAATAACAAAAGCAACGTCAGTTTGGGAAAAATCCCTATTTATCATGTCTAGCTCAAGAACCGAATCATATGGCACACTTGCTTCAGCAAGAAGAACATTCATATGACCTGGCATCCTTCCAGCCACAGGGTGAATAGCATATCTGACTTCGATGCCTCGATCCTGAAGGTTATCGGCCATCTCCCTAAGCGCGTGTTGAGCCTGTGCGACAGCTAGACCGTATCCAGGAACGATAATTACCGACGATGCATTCTCCATAATAAAGGCTCCATCAGATGCTGTTCCCGACTTGATAGACCTATCTTCGATATTCTTTTGTTGTATTACTTCATCTTCTACTCCAAAACCACCAAGTATAACATTGAAGAAAGATCGGTTCATTCCCTTGCACATAATATATGACAAAATAGCACCGGAGGCCCCGACCAATGCACCAGTTATGATCATGAGAATGTTCCCAAGGGTAAAACCTATTCCGCAGGCGGCCCAACCCGAGTAGGAATTCAGCATAGAGATAACTACCGGCATATCTGCTCCTCCGATCGGGATGATAACAAGCACACCCAAAACAAAAGAAAGACAAAGAATTGCCCAAAATAATGTCTCTGTTTGTTCAAAAACCATCCAAGCAAGTAAACCAAGAAGTATTATACCGAGGAAGGCATTTAATTGATGCTGGCCTTTAAAAATTAGGGGCGAACCTGAAATTAAACCCTGTAACTTAGCAAATGCTATGACAGAGCCAGTAAATGTAACGGCCCCAATAGCAGATCCAAGGTTCATCTCCACTATGCTCAGTGAACTTATATTCAAAAACGTACCAATTCCATAGGCTTCGGGACGATAGAAGGCTGCAGCTGCGACAAAACAGGCGGCCAACCCGACTACGCTGTTAAATAAGGCAACTAATTGTGGTAGGCTTGTCATTTTTGTTTTAAGCGCAAGGAGTGTGCCGATGCTACCTCCAAGTAAAATCGCTATCAGAATAAGTTCATAACTTAATATCGAAGGAAGGGCGAGTGTTGTCAGGATGGCAATTAACATTCCAACAATACCGATAAAATTCCCAACGCGCGCCGTTTCTGGGGAATTGAGCCCTCTTATAGCGAGTACAAAACAAACGCTTGAAGCAAGATAAAGAAGAGACGAAAGGTTCTCGGTCATCATTTAAAACAATCTCAACGCTTTTTCTTAAACATAGAAAGCATGCGCTGAGTCACTATGAAGCCGCCAAAAATGTTTATGGAGGCTAATACCACTGCAAAAAAACCCATTATCTGTGCGAAATTCCCCGTAGCGGGCCCGGCTGCTATAAGCGCTCCTACTATAATAACTGATGAAATGGCATTTGTAACACTCATTAATGGGGAATGAAGCGCAGGCGTGACGCGCCACACAACGAAGTAGCCGATAAAACAAGCTAATACTAAAACGGTAATGCCAAAAATAAATGGGTCAATATTCTCAGGTTGCATACTAGTCACTTTCCAAAGCACAATTTCTATATCCTATTCAGATACGAAGGAGGTGAGGTGATGGTTTAAAGTTTGCTGTTAAATCTTTGATAACGTCTTTGCTCACAAATGTTCTTCAACACCCTTTCATGATGAAGGGATAAGATATAACAGGCAGCATATATTGTAAATGAGACTGAGTTGCATTCAGAAAATAATATTCACTCTCGATGTTCGTCAGAATAACCTTTGTTGCTGCAAAGTAATTGTTAATAGCAGAAGGATTTTTTATTCAGTTGTTTATAAAACGTTAAAGCGGTGTTGCTGAAGGTAAAGTAATTTGGCTAACATACTATTGACTGTTAGGCGCAATGAAAATTTTTTTTAAGGAAAGATTATGACGTGGCAGGATGAGCTAGATGAGCTAGGGAAACGGGAGGCTTTTGCGGAAGAGTTGGGAGGCCTAGAAAGGGTAAAGAGGCAAAAGGACGGTGGGCGCTATACAATCCGCGAAAGGATTGCACTTATGGCGGACTCTGACTCATTTCACGAGACGGGGAAAATCGGCGGTTTAGCCGAGTATGATTCCGATAATAATTTGAAAAAACTTACGCCATCGAATTTTGTCTTTGGAAAGGCGAGGGTCAATGGGAGGCCTGTGGTAATCGGTGGTGATGATTTCACCGTTCGAGGCGGCTCAGCGGATGCGACTATAAAAGGTAAACATAATATGTGCGAAGAGATGGCACTTGCCTTAAGGCTGCCATTAATTCGTTTAGTCGAGGGTTCTGGTGGAGGTGGCTCGGTTAAGACAATCGAAACGACTGGACGTGCAAATGTTCCGGGGGTAGCTGGTTGGGAATTAGTTGTCGAGAATATGGGTACTATTCCGCGGGTGGCCTTAGGATTGGGCTCTGTTGCTGGGCTTGGCGCCGCGCACCTGGCAGCATCGCATTACTCTGTAATGATCAAAGAAAAATCAGCGCTATTTGTTGCGGGGCCCCCAGTTGTGGCTAGAACGGGACAAGATCTTACAAAAAATGAATTGGGCGGGTACCAAATCCAATTAAAGGCTGGTGCTGTGGACCACGCTGTTGATACGGAAGAAGAAGCCTTTGAATGCGCAAGAGAATTTCTCTCTTATCTTCCTAATTCAGTTTATGAATTGCCGCCGAGAGGGGAACAAAACGACGACCCTAATCGCCGAGTCGAACACTTAATTGATTCCGTGCCGAGGGACATAAGAAAAGTTTATAAAATGAGACCAATAATTGAATCAGTAGTTGACCAAGGCTCTTTTTTTGAAATGGGAAGGCAGTTTGGGAAATCAGTTATTACAGGTTTCGCTCGGTTGGATGGTTGGCCAGTTGCAATAATGGCAAGTGATCCTTACTCATATGGTGGCTGTTGGACCGCAGCAACCTGTAAAAAGGTCATGAAATTTGTAGATATGGCAGAAACCTTCCATCTGCCAGTAGTTTATCTTGTCGACTGTCCGGGTTTTCAAATTGGCCTGCAGTCAGAACAATCTGGAACTATTAAAGAGGGCGTTCGTGCCATGAGTGCAATGTGGCAAACTACGACTCCGTGGTGCTCAATAATCCTGAGAAACGCTTTTGGTGTAGCCGGTGCTGCCCACAAGAATGGTGGTAGGTACTGCACCCGCTACGCGTGGCCTTCTGGACGCTGGGGCTCGCTTCCATTAGAGGGGGGTATTGAGGCAGCGTACAGGGCAGATATTGATGCCGCCGACGATCCCAAAAAAAAATTAGCCGAGATAGAAGAACGGCTAAATAAACTACGATCGCCCTTCAGATCTGCTGAAACGTTTTGGATTGAAGAAATCATCGACCCAAGAGATACACGAGCTTTGTTATGCGATTTCGCAGAAACATCGGCGCCGCTTAGAGAGGCGGGGCCAAGAATGTTTAAAATGAGGCCATAATGGCATCAGAATTTATAAAAAAGGATGCGCGTAAAGCATTCGATGTTTTGAAGGCCGGTGGAATAGCAATTATTCCAATGGATGTTGGTTATACCTGCGCCGGTGGCTCTGGTGCTGCACTAAAAAAGATATTCGATACGAAGCAGCGGCAAGCTTCAAAGAGAAATGCAATGGTTGGAGACCTTGCGATAGCAAAAGAACTTTATGAACTCTCTGAAAGAGGCTGGGATGTTATAAATACTATAGTTGGCGATTATGACTTGCCTTTAGGCGCGGTTGGACCTTGCCGACTGGATCACCCACTTTTGAACGTATTAGATAGAGAGGCGATACAAGCAAGCACAAAAGATGGGACACTTGTTATGCTCTTAAATGCGGGTCCTCTTCATGCTGAGATTTGTAAACTGTCATTAGAGCAACTGCATCCGATATTCGGTTCGTCGGCCAATGTATCACTGACGGGGACAAAATTTAGAATAGAGGATATTGAGCCGGAGATAAAAGACATAGCGGATGTTATAATTGACCATGGACTTCGTAAGTATCACTTTTACGAGCAGTCTTCCACGCTACTTAACGTGGAAACATTTGAGGTAGTGAGACGCGGTTCAAACTACGAGATAATAGCAGATATTTGCAAAAGACGATTTAATATCGACTTGGTTGTTTAAACTTTTCAGCTTCACATCTCTCCATTTAAAACGACACCCTTTAGGGTAAAGTTCTTTTCGCCAGATCTGGTATGTCCGAGCGACTTAGTAAAAATAAATTCACCTTTTTCAATGCTAAGAATGGTAGCGTCGATCATCGTAGAAGTGCAGCAACGGCGCGCATAGTCCGTCGGGTCAATACCTATAGATGTACCTCCCCAATAGATGTGGGTATGAAGATCGATCAACCCCGGGGTGATAATATTATCAGAAATGTTGTGAACTTTTTCGGCAAGAGCATGATCTAGCTTATCGCTAACTTCAATCACTCTCCCGTCTTTGAAACCCACATTCTTGATACCATCAATTTTTTGAGAGGGATCAATCAAATGCCCGCCAGTTAATAGGAGATCATATTTGTTCATGAGGAAGCTTGCAAAAAGTTGAGTTTGAAAATCTAATCTTTTTTCTTTTAAATCATGGATGCTGGCTATTAATAGAAAAATACACAATCGCTTTCAATTGGGGTAAAGTTGCTGAATGAACTTCGAGCCATTTGAACTAGAGCGACTTCTCTCTGACTGGGAACAGACAGTTGAGTTTAATTTTGCTGAGAGCGGTGTACACCCAGTCTCATTAGGGGAACTACTCCAATTATCTGATATAGATATCAACGAGTTTCTTGAAACGCCGTTAAATTATCCGGAAGTAAATGGCGAGGCGCCTTTAAGAGCGAAAATAGCGGGGTTTTATGACGGCGCTAAATTAGAAAACATTTTAGTTACGGTTGGAGCATCAGAAGCGAATTACATTATAGCAAATACCCTTCTAAAAAAGGGGGACGAAATTGCTGTAATGCAACCAACTTACAAGCAATTTAGCGGGGCAGCAAAAAATTTGGGAGTAAAAGTTAATTCGTTTTCGCTCGAGGCAAGTAATAATTGGGCATTGAATAGGCAGGAATTGCTTGATGCAGTTAACCCCAACACAAAGGTAATTAGTCTGGTTAATCCCAATAATCCAACAGGAAAAATTCTGTCAAAAGAAGAAATGAATGCGGTTGTATCTATAGCTCAAAAATTTGACGTTTGGTTGTTGGCGGACGAGATCTATTCAGGAACGGAACGGCATAATGTTGATGCGACACAATCATTTTTTGGATTATATGAGAAAGTGATAATTGTTAATGGTTTAAGTAAGGCTTATGGGTTGCCTGGATTAAGAATTGGTTGGGTTGTTGCTCCAGAGAATATCATTAATGAGCTTTGGAAACGACATGAATACACAACGGTTAGCAGTTCGATGCTTGGAAACAGACTAGCTAATCTTGCGCTAAGGCCGGATGTTAAGCGTGCCCTTATAGCACGGACACGAAACTTGGTAGCTTCTGGTTTTGAAACTCTGCAAACCTATTTAAATGAGATCCCAGGGGTATTCTCGGTTGTGCCTCCAATGGCATCCGCGCTGTCATTTACCTCTTATAACTTGCCCATCAATTCAACCGAATTCGTACATAAGTTAAGAAGGGAAAAGGGTATATTGCTA
The DNA here is from genome assembly GCA_902629125.1 of uncultured Alphaproteobacteria bacterium. Lineage (GTDB taxonomy): Bacteria > Pseudomonadota > Alphaproteobacteria > Thalassobaculales > Thalassobaculaceae. The sequence goes on along the minus strand of CACOPQ010000015.1, from coordinate 3,839 downwards.
GTGCCAGGTGATTGTTTTGGATTGGATGGCTACTTGCGTATTAGCTCCGCTCTACCAAGAGAATATCTTCAAGATGGCCTTAGTAGGCTCAATGAAGTGGTTAGGGAATTAGCTCATTAGGTAGTGATATTTGGAGCCTTTAACACGCAGCAGTTATTCGCCAGTTTAATATTACCATTGGTTCGATTACGTAACTCTTCTTCACTTACTGATGATATAAGTTCTCTAGCTAAGAACCCGTCGCCAGTAACGTCAATCACTGCAATGTCAGTATATATTCGTTCAACGCAGTTTTTCGCTGTGAGAGGTAGAGAGCAACGTTTCACTAATCGTGATTTATTATCTTTCGTATTGTGCTGCATTAGAACCCATGTGGTTTTGGCACTAACAGCTAAGTCCATTGCGCCTCCAACAAGGGGGGCTTTGTCAGCAGCACCAGAGTCCCAATTAGCCAAATCTCCACTAACGCTGACTTCAAAAGCTCCAAGAATTGTGACATCCACGTGACCACCACGTATCATCGCAAATGATGCAGCAGAGTCAAAAATACTTGCTCCTGGAATAAGAGTTACTTTCCTGCTTCCGGCATCAACTAAATCTGAATTTGCCGCTTCTTGTGTAGCCTCGGGGCCAACACCAAGTATACCATTTTCTGATTGGAAGAAGATATCCCTGCTACTTTTAACGAAGTTAGAGACCAGGACAGGCGTACCCAGTCCGAGGTTTACAACCGAACCATTTTTTAAATCTTGGGCGGCACGCCAGGCTATTTGGCTCTTATCAAGGCCCATGGTTTGTCTCTTCACTTTTGATAAGGTAGTCAACATAAACACTAGATAATTGTATGTGGTTATGGGGCAGCGGTTGTTCGAGCAATAGCCTGGCCTCAACAATTGTAGTTGTGCAAGCTGTGGCCATGATTGGACCAAAGTTCATTTGAGTATAGCTGAAATTCACATTTCCAAATCGATCAGCCTTATTAGCAGAAATCAATGCAAAATCGCCCTTTAAGGCTTCCTCTAAAACGCAATCTTTTCCTTGTATGTTTCTTGTTTCTTTTCCTTCTCCTAGTTTTGTCCCGTATCCAACAGGTGTAAAAAAAGCTGGTATGCCAGCTCCACCAGCCCGGATACGTTCTGAAAAGGTTCCTTGTGGAAGACATTCAAGTTCGACTTCACCATCTCGAAGTTTCTCTTCAAATTTTGATAAACCTTTACCCCTTCCTCTAGCTGAGGTCGTGATAACTTTACTTACCATGTTAGCTTCGATAAGAGCATGAGGTAGCGAGTGGGGTCTTGTTACAGAATTAACAACTATTGTGAGATTAGTAGGATGAAGATCTTTTAACTCAGAGAGCAAAGTATTTGGAACACCGGCTTCCCCAAAGCCAGATATCATAATTGTTGAACCGTCTTTAATTTCCTTTAGAACTTCCTCGGCCGATTGATGTCTTTTATCCATTATAAAACTAGCTTACTTTCCTGCACAGGCGCGAATTGTCGTCTCGAACGCAAGTTTCGCATTATTACCGCGAACAAATGGGCTTAAGATGGGGAGTTGTATACCTGACTCCCTATACTCTTCGATTTTATCTAGGCAATCTGAGGGAGTGCCGGCGATACTTGTTGCCTCTACCATTGCATCAGTTATGCATCTTTCTGCTGCTTGCATATCTCCTTTTTTAAATGCTTCCGCTGCATCAGCAGTTTCTTGTTCGAATCCATATGAGGCGACCAGCTTGTTGTATCGGGGGAAAAAACCGACGTAAAAAGTTAATCCAGGCCGCATCATATCTACAGCTTCTTTTTTCGTTTCACAAACCGCAGTAGGTAAGAGTGATGTGATATCTATATTTTTGGGATTTCTTCCTGCGGTATTACTGCCTGTTACAAGGTGTGGCTGGATTTCGTCGGCCGTCTGGAGAGTGCTGCGGGTTAAAATAATACCATCGGCTATTTCACCGCACGTCGTGACCATTTTTGGAAATAAACCTGCCAAGTAAATCGGTATTTGCGGCCGCCGCGGTTTGAACCACAAATCAAACTTTTCGATTTTAATAGTCTCACCATCAAATTCGACAAATCCAGTTTTAATTAACTCTCTAATAATTTTTACTGTTTCTGTAAGTCGTAATATGGGTCTGCTATATTCAATCCCATGTTCGGGTACCACCTGTACCTTGTGGCTGGAACCTAGCCCAAGTATCAACCTGCCTTTTGACAATTCATCTACAGTAGCTGCTGCCATCGCGAGTGTAGGTGCTGAACGAACAAAAACACTGCTTATAGCGGTACCAAGCTTAATTTTCGACGTGGCTGCAGCACAGCCGGAAAGTATTGAAAATTGATCGCCACCATGGCCTTCCGCTATCCAGGCTGACTCATAACCTAAGTCCTCTGCAAGTCTCACACAGTCAACAATCTCGGAGGCAGTTGGCCCTCCAGAAAATGCAATGCCAAGTCGTTTCATTTTTGATCCTTAGGGTTCATTGATGTTATCTAGTGGATATATAGGCCGTCGAACTTTTCGAAAATCTAAAAGATTATTATCCGAAGTTGTTACGCCTTCACCGTCACATGTTATTGTGTTTTTAGCAAGTTGCTCAAAACCAGCTCTATAGTGAATTCGTGACTTTAAAAGAAGGTATCTTTTTTTGTCGGGTTGTATGCCAACGGAGGTAAATACCCCAGTATCCCATGGCTCATGATGTTTGGACGTAATAACTATTTCTATACCTTCAACCTCTAATACAGCAGTATTACCCATACTTACTTTAACACCCGTATACATGGGGCCACGTACAATCCACTCTCCATTAGTGAGCGTTTTGACTATTCCTTTGATTCTCAGTGGTTTACCCTTCTTATTAATTGACGGCATATCAGCCTTACCACCGAGGTCTAAACTTATCTCCCGACCAACTCCCACTTCAGCCATCAAATTCACCGCTTCGGGGTCGTAAACAGCTGCAACGGCAACGTCCTCCAAACCAGTTTTGATGACTTCTTCGATTACCGTCATAACGTCCTGTGTTCCGCCAGAACCGACGTTATCTGCATGATCGAGCAAGATAGTAGGGCCATCCTTAAGACTTTTCGCATAAGTTAAGGCTTCTGATAATGGCCTTCCCGAGTAAACAAACTCTCTGCGGTTCTCCCAAATTTGCTTTACAATTTTATCGCACCAGTCTTTTGCAAGATTGGCATCACCTTTTGCTACAATACATGCGGAGCTCCCCGCATCTTCAAAATCCGCCAAAGGGAATCCTCCAAAGACAGTGGCAGCTAATACCTTAGGGTCTTTTTCGGCTTCTTTGGCTAGAGCGAGGATACTTTTCATTGGCTCATTACTGTGCCCCATTCTCAAAGTTTGAGCTAGAACAGGGGGCCGTGCCCAACATATAATGGGTTCATAATTTTCCCTGATTGAATCAAGTAAAATCCTAGCGATTTGTGAGCCGACTTCATACATGTCAATATGAGGATATGTTTTGTATCCAATTAGGCAGGTACAGTTCTCTACCATTTTCTGAGTGAGGTTTGCGTGGAGATCATAGGTCACACCTATCGGTAGCTGTGGATTAATTTTTCTCATCTCATCAAGCAGAGTTCCTTCTCCATCGTCGGTCGTTTCACAGACCATTGCACCATGAAGATCGAGCAGGGCTGCATCCACACCTATTCGAACAGCATCAAGGATTTTCTCTTTCATAAAGTTGTAGGCTTCAGCTTGCACAATTCCTGATGGCATAGCTTCTGCAGCGATCGGAGTTAAAACTTTGTGGCCCGAAGCTTCTGCCACGTCTATATATGCTGAAAATGGCATGCCGGTGCCCTTAT
>CACOPQ010000014.1 GCA_902629125.1 uncultured Alphaproteobacteria bacterium | reverse complement strand
AGAAGTAACGTAAGCGGCCAGGAATTAAATGATAATTGAGAAGAAACCAGAAATAACAGTTCTAGATAACAACGTTACCATCGCAACGGATAACATAGAATATGTGGAAAGCGTATCGGTGGGCACTTGGTTTGGGGTGGGGACACGTCACGAAATAAAAGCACAAAATGGAATAGCTCATCTATTAGAACATATGTTTTTCAAAGGGACATCACGTCGATCATCAAAAGATATCGCGGAGCAGATTGAATTTGTAGGGGGGCATCTAAACGCTTATACCTCCAGAGAACAAACCGCTTTTTTCGCAAGAACTTTAATAGATGACGTTTTTTTAGCTGTCGATATCCTGTCTGATATACTCCAAAACTCTTTATTTGATGAGACGGAGCTTGAGAGAGAACGTAGCGTAGTTCTCCAGGAAATTGGTCAAGCTATCGATACGCCTGATGATATAATTTTTGATCATTTTCAAAGATGTGCATATCCAGATCAAGCGATAGGGAGGCCGGTTCTTGGACAGCCCGAAGTTGTAAGTAGACTTAAGAGGCATGAAATTAAAAATTTTGTATCCAAACATTATACGAATGAACGTCTCGTCTTCTCTGTGGCTGGGAATGTCGAGCATAAACAGATAGTAGAACTTGTTGATAAGAAATTTGCTTCACTGCCAAACGATAATGGTCAACCTGCTTTAGAGCCGGCCAGTTACGTTGGGGGGGACTTTCGTGAAGCAAAGCAACTTGAACAAATACACATCATTATTGGGTTTCCGAGTGTTTCGCACGGCCATGAGGACTTTTACGCTTATCAGGTGCTCTCGATGTTATTGGGAGGTGGAATGTCGTCTAGGCTATTTCAGGAGGTAAGAGAGAAGCGAGGATTAGCCTACTCAATTCAATCTTTCACTACGTCCCATCAAGATGGCGGTCTGATTGGAATTTATGCCGGTACGGGTGAGTATCTTATTGAAGAGATGCTGCCGGTAATATCTGATGAGCTTAATAAATTAATGAGTGACGATCTTGAACAGGAGGTCGTTAGAGCGAAAACTCAGTTAAAATCAGCTTTGCTAATGAGCAGAGAAGGAACTGCAAACCGCTGCGAGCAATTAGCGCAGCAGCTTATAATCCATGGGAGGTTTAAGCCAATAACTGAGATCATAGAAAAATTAGAAAAAGTTGATAGCCTCTCAGTAAGAAAAATAGCTTCCGCGATGTTGTCAAAGCGGCCGACTCTGGCGGCGCTCGGACCAATTTCAAGGTTAGAAACATATTCAAGTTTCGAAAAACGCTTCGTGTAATGCGTCTCGGCTCGTGGTAAACTTGGCGCTTGCATGACGTAGCAACCCATGATCAACTTATTTTGTAATAATTTGGAATGTAGCAAATTGTGGCTTTAAGTTTTTTCTTACCAACATACCCGGAACCAACAATTGCTCTTTCGCGTCTTCACCTGAGACCACCTATGCGTAATGATTGGGCGCAATGGGTGAAAATTCGATCTGAAAGCAAAGAATTTTTAATCCCGTGGGAGCCGACGTGGCCATCCGATGCATTATCAAAGTCGGCTTTTCGTCGCAGGTTAAGTAAATATTCAGAAGATTGGTCTAATGACAGAGGATATTCATTTTTTATCTTTAGGAATGAAGACAAAAATTTAGTTGGCGGTATAACGATAGCGAATGTTCGTAGAGGCGTTGCGCAGATGTGTTCCTTTGGCTATTGGATAGGAGAACGATTTTCGCGAAATGGCTACATGACAGAAGCTGTAGAGGGAACAGCCTTCTTTGCGTTTGAACGTCTAGCTTTGCATAGAATTGAGGCAGCATGCTTACCAATTAATAAGGCCAGTCAAGGTGTTTTAAAAAAAGCGGGTTTCAGTTACGAGGGGCTAGCAAGAAAATACTTGAAAATTAATGGCGAGTGGCAAGACCATATGGTTTTTTCACTCATTAGAGAAGAATTATTAAACTGATGTGATTTAGCTTGCTTCTTGATAGGCCTGTCAATTCTCGGGCATAACTTTGCCTAATGCAGTAACAGTGGACAAAAAAAATGCCGAATATCTCAATATGTCTTCCTGATGGTAAACGAATTGATATAAAGGTGCGCGATAGCATAAGGGCAAATCGGTTCATTATGAGGGTTAATCAACAAACATCAGAGTTTTGTATAAGCCGACCGATCTGGAGATCTATCGATGAAGCAAGGATATTCGTTGAGCGAAATGTTCCGTGGATAGCTGAACAACTGATGAAACTCCCTGCACGTGTCCAATTTAGGCATGGTTCTATAGTTCCAATTTTAGGTAAGGAATATAAGATAGCGCACAGTCCCAAGGAGTTTGGGAATGTTTGGCTGAAAGAAAGCCTTGATAACAAAATGCCTGAATTAAGGGTTTCTGGAGGTAGTGAACATATGCCGAGACGAGTCAGGGATTGGCTTAAGAAACGGGCAAAAGATGAGGTTGCATATAAAGCTAAAAAATTCTCAAGTCTTCTAAATAAAGAAATTAAGAGCGTTTCTGTTCGGGATACCCGCACTAGATGGGGGAGTTGTTCGTCGGGCGGTAATTTATCTTTTTGTTGGCGATTAATTTTTGCTCCAGAGAAAATAGTAGACTATGTGTGTGCTCATGAAGCGGCCCATTTGGTGGAATTAAATCACTCTCCAAGATTTTGGCAAACAGTCCATCAATTGGTTGGCGAGTGGAAGAGTTCAAAAAAATGGTTAAAAGAAAATGGTGCCAGATTGCACAGATATGGGTAATTGGTTCTATGGTAATCGGCTGTATTTTGTTTCAATACAGCATTCACTATCGATTAAATAAAACTATTTGGGGCTAGTGTGGAAAAGCTTTTGCAAGGGTTGCGAGCAGCAGCCGAACCGACTCGACTCAGGATTATAGCACTCTGCGGACATGCAGAACTTTCCGTAACCGAATTAGTAATGATTTTGGGACAAACACAGCCTAGGGTTTCCCGGCATTTAAAGTTGCTTGTCGAAGGGGGGTTATTGCAGCGTAACAAGGAAGGTAACAGAGCTTATTATAGACTGTCCAATGAAGCGGAAGGTGCGGATTTGGCTCGGATGTTAAATGACCTCATGCCAGGTGAAGATGAAGTGCATGCTCTTGATTTATCACGATTAAGCAGCGTTAAGGCAGACCGTGTAAGGTATGCAGAGAGTTTTCTGGATCCCTATTCCCAAGAAATAATAGAACTTAGAGGTATGTGGCCGCCAGACGAGGTTATTGATAAATGCATCTTGGAGTTGCTACAAGGCCGCTCTATTCAAAATCTCCTTGATCTTGGAACAGGAACAGGAAGAATATTGAGAACGATCGCGCCTTTTGTTGTAAAAGGGACTGGTATTGATAATTCTCTTGAAATGCTTTCAATCGCTCGCGCACGTTTAGATCAAGACGGTATTCAAAATTGCCAAGTTCGAGTTGGAGATATGTATAGGCTTCCATTCAAACAAAATAGTTTTGATTTAATCACGATCAATTCTTTGTTGAGGTATGCGGATGAGCCTAAAAAAGTGATCGCTGAAGCCTCAAGAGTTTTAGAGAAAAAAGGGGCGTTATTAATTGTTGACTTGGCTGCACATGATTTATCTACACTACGGGACGAATACGGCCATTCCTGGTTGGGTTTCTCCGAAGTGGAGATGGTAGAAATGTTGTCTAAGGCAAATTTGACTGTGGGCCAAGTCAAGCATATTGATGGTCAAAAACTTAATGTTTGTATTTGGCTCGCCTCAGGAATTTAGTTGCCAGTTTATAGGAAAGTCGTCGAATCCGCGGGTTCATTCATTAGACCGGATATCTAAGTTTCTAAGCCAGATTTCTAGCGAAACAATCTGCCAAATTGCCATCATGTGATTAGGCCTATCTCTCTTTTCTGAAACTATTGTCTCATGTTCGTAAATCATTTGCTTGACCGAATCAATTTCATAAATTCCCCGTTCAACAAACTGTCTTGACCCGACTAGGTCGTGCAAATCATCTCTATGATTTTTTGAAAACCATTCGTGGGCCGGCGCATTCCAACCAGTTTTAGTTATTCGTTTCCGCGTTTCCTCCGGAATTAAATGCTTATAACTTTGTCTTGCAAAGGATTTGGTTAGTCCGTGCTTGATTTTTTGTTCGGGTGGAACGCTCATCATAAATTCGAAGAGTTCGTTATCCAGAAAGGGATGGAACTCCTGCATTCCAAATAAATTGCAATTCTCTCTCCCACTCCTCAAACAACATGGCATTGTGTTAAACATTAGTTCATTCTGGCTGTGTGATATAAGGTAACTGTCTGAGGTAGGACAATAATTGGGTAGAAGCTCATTTAAATTTTGCAAGTCGGCTGAGAGCAAATTTTTATAGCGTTTTAGTAGTTTTTCATCCGGTAAACATCTTCCGGGCACTAAAGGGTCGGTGAGTTCTGACATACGTTCCAGAGCGATATTTTTAGACTTCCTGAAAATTGGATGATCGTGATTTTTTACCCAGGCCTCTATTTCTTTGTCGAGTAAATCCGTTTTCCCCATTTTTTTAAGATCTGCAAAGAAATAGAAAAAGTAATCGTATTCCCCTGCATGCAATTCGTCCCCACCAAGTCCCGTAAATAAATCTGTGTAGCCTAATCTTGCTGCCTCTTCGACAAGCATTAAGTGGTTAAGCCAAGTTACTGTTGGTAGGGGATAATCATGGGAGCCATAGATTTTTGTAAGTTTCTCAAAAATATTTGGATTAGTAATTGTGACGGAGTTCCAATTTACTTTTCCCGCTTTTATAACATCATGTATTTCTTTCTGTTCATCATACAACTTATTTGGATGAACCGTAGATATAGCGGCTTGTTTTTCTCTAGTTATTTGATGCGCCATAGATACAACAGATGAGCTATCTAAACCTCCAGATAAAGAAAAAATTGGATTTTTTGCAACCCGAAGGCGTTTGCTTACAGCTTTATTGTATAGGTGGATATATTCTTCCCTGGTAGGTTTGTTGCTTCTTTCAATTCTATCGACTGTTAATGATGCAAATCGTTCGGTCTGCATTTTTTTATCATCGAAACGGATAATCGCGCCTGGGGGAACCTGTTTGATATCCCTAAATGGTGAGAGCGAATTATTTGTGTCCAAAAAACGATAGTTCGTGGCAGCTGCTGCTTTTAAAAAACTATTATCTAACTCATTGGAAACACCAGCAAGTGCAAGAAGGCCTTTGGCCCGTGAAGAGAAAGCTATAAGTCCGTCAAAGCAAGTATAGAACAGCGTTGATACACCAAAACGATCACGGGCTAGATATGCGGTATTTGTTTTAGTGTCAAAAGCGGCGAGACAAAAGCGACCGTTTATTTTTGCTAGTGTTCGTACTATTCCAAACTTGCTGATTGACAGAAGAACACGCTGTGCGTCGGTAGTTTTCTTGTGAGGAGCAGGAAAATCGTCTGCGTTAAAGATTGAACAATCCATAACTATTTGTATTGAACCAAATTTAGCAAATGCTTGTTGGCTTTCCATAAAAAAAAAGCCATCCTTCACAATTCGCTTTGTCCCCAGAAGAAGCTTAATCTTAGCAACATCCAGGAATGGGAACCCTTCATTTTTTTTTGTTATAAGTCCAGCGATATGGCTCATATTACGTCCCGACCTAAAAGTCCACAGTATTGAAAATTTTCTTAATGTTGTACTGTTTATTATATAATGCCTCGTGATCGATCTTATCAAAAGTGTAAGTTTTTTTTAATTTCTACTGCTATTGTTTAGAGTGACGCGTGTCTTTAGTATTTGTACATATGCAAAATTATTTGGCGGCAGTAAACTTTCTGAATCATGACTAGAAATTTTGAAGAGATAGCTAGTGAGCTACAAAATGATAGGGTGCTGCTAGTTGGTGGTGCGGGGTTCATTGGCCATAACTTAGCGCTTGGGCTTAGTGAGGCCGGTGTTTCCGTAATGGTACTGGATAATTTGATGATCAATAGTCTTGTTGATAATGCATTTTATGATGAGGGTGACTTAATAAAACGTGAACTCAACCTGCACTTTCTGATGAGCCGTTTTGAAATCATGCGCAATCGTGGTGTCGAGTTTCGAAATTGTGATGCTCGAAATTTTTCAGATATAGCAAATGTATTCAATGAATTTAAGCCGACCCGGGTTGTTCACTTGGCCGCAATAGCCAGTTCGGTGGACGCAAGGAAAGATCCCGGAAAATGTTTTGATTTACAATTGTCCACTCTACGTAATGTTCTTGAACTTTGCAGATTGAATCAAAAAAACATGAAGACGTTGATGTTTTTGAGTTCGAGTACCGTGTACGGTGATTTTAAGGATGCTTGGGTGGATGAAACCACAAGGCCGCGACCCAGGGGTATATATGCAAATACCAAGTATATGGGAGAGCGTTTGGTTCGAACTTACTGCCATACTTATGGTCTTGGAACATGTATCATAAGACCCAGCGCACTTTACGGTGAGCGATGCGTAAGTAGACGAGTAAGCCAGATCTTTATTGAAAACGCATTGACAGGTAAACCGTTACTATTAGAAGGGGGCGGCAGTGGGAGGTTAGATTTCACATATGTTGAGGATCTAATAGACGGGATGATACGCGCACTAGCCTTACATGGTGGGCCAACTGCTTCGGACACTTTCAATCTAACTTATGGTAACGCAAGGAGCATATTGGATTTGGCAAATACCATTAAGGAAATTATTCCCAACGTTACTTTTGAATACCGCCCGAAGGCAGAAGATAAGCCTACAAGAGGAACTCTCAAGATGGATAAGGCAGAAGATAGACTGGGATTTAAGCCTAAATGGCCACTAGAGAAAGGTTATAAGAAATATTGCGAATGGTATGTTTCCGAGTGGGAAAAAGTTATCAGGTCAAATGCATGAAGGTGCCTGCGATCATCTTTTCGCGTATGGGTTCTTCCCGGTTGCCGGGTAAAGCCTTGAGACACATTGCTGGAGAACCACTAATTAAACGCGTCATAAACCGCGTATCAAAAGTAAAGAACTTATCAACAATTGTGGTTGCAACCTCCAATAGTAGAACGGATGATGGACTTACTCAGTATATTCAATCTCTAAATATAGAGGTGTTCAGAGGAGCTGCCCATGACGTTCTTAATAGAGCAGTATCTTGTGCTAGTTATCTAGGGGTAGATAAGTTTGTTAGGATAAATGGCGATAGCCCATTTATTGATCCAGAACTTCTCGAGAAAGGGATAGACATGTGGGGAGACCCTAACCTTGATTTGATTTCTAATGTCTTTCCAAGGACGTACCCAGTCGGTATGAGCGTCGAGATTATAAAAACCGACTCATTAAAAAAAATATTGGGTTTAACTGCGGATAGTTGTGATAGAGAGCACATCACTCGGTTTTTTTATAGAAACCCTGAAAAATTCAGAATTTTAAACTTCGAGTCGGGCCGTCCCGATTTAAGAAAGGTGAGGCTGGCAGTGGATACCAAAGAGGACCTAGAACGCATTAATTGGCTTTTTAAGGAACTTGGATGCCTCATAAATTTCGAGATGGCTGCCGAAAAATCCTTACTCTGGAGTAGTATTGAATGAACTTTAAAACAATAAAACCAATTAGAAAATTTGAAGTAAATAATGCAGGGCAAACTTTCGAACTATCGCATGTAATGAATTTGATGCTTGAAGCAGACGAGCAGGTCACTTTGGTTGCAGAAGGAGGTAAAGAGGTTGATATATGTAGAAAAGACTGGGGATACTATGCTACCCCATCTTTGAATAGTCGTTTAAAGAAATTTGGCTATAGATGCTGTCTAGTTGATAGTGCCGGTAAAAAATTTATCCACATAGTGGATCAAAATAAAATGGTAAGTTACCAAAATTATTTAGATCAGCAGAAAATGACGATAATTATGTGGTTAGATGACGGTACCATCTCTACAAATCATGCGTAAAAAATAGTTGTTGATAATGCAGACAATTTAAGAAGAAGCTCAATGGAGCGAGTGTAGGATATATATTTTGTTAACCCGATAAAGCGAGGGCATACAATACAACTCCGTCTATGGCTATTGAAGGGTCCGTTTCTTATAATATCAGAGCTAAAGGATTTACTGAAGATAACTGCAGAAGATTGAAATTTCTTAAAGTTGGATGCGGTGCAGGTTATAACTTTGTTTGGTTGGCAGAGCAAAGTGTAAGAATAAGTGGATATCCCCTACGAGGCTTCGTCGCTTTGCCACAAGCTTCTGACGCATATAGGCTTAGGGAAAAATATAGATGCTTTAACCATCAGTGTGCTTCGGATATAACCTGTTGCAAGAACACTTTGACGGTATAATTGTGTCTTTATGGTTTTTAGAATTAAAGTGATCTGCGATGGGATAACGTGTTGAACATGTGTTAGATTTTAATTAGGAGAACATTATGGCGAAAGTTGGTTTTATTGGTCTGGGGAATATGGGTGGGCCAATGGTGCGTAATCTTATTAAGGCTGGCCACTCCCTAAAAGTGTATGACCTTTCAGAAGAAGCTGTGAATTTTGCAGTGCAAGCAGGAGCTGCGGCAACAAAATCTGTCAAAGAGGCTTCCAGTGAAGTTGATTTTGTAGTGACAATGGTTCCAGTGGGCTCAAATGTCAGAGAGGTTTTTCTCGACGATGGTATCTTAGCAGCAGCAGCTCCTGGCACCGTGATGATAGATTCCTCAACAATAGATGTTGGATCAGCGCAAGCGGTTCACGAGGCTGCAAAATTAGCGGGCTTTAATATGATAGATGCACCAGTTTCGGGTGGTGTCATTGGCGCAGATGCTGGCACGCTCACCTTTATGTGCGGGGGAGACAAAGATAGCTTTGAAAAGGCCAAGCCAATATTGCAAGGTATGGGGAAAAACATTGTACATTGTGGTTCTGGAGGGCTTGGGCAAGCAACCAAAATCTGTAATAATATGCTAGCTGGAATTAATGCACTCGCAGCTGCAGAAGCTATGACAATGGGGGAACGTTTGGGTGTGTCCCCGGACATTTTGTATGAAGTTATTTCCACATCAACTGGTAGATCATACGTTTTTGATACTTCTAATCCCATGCCTGATGTATGCAGTACTTCGCCGGCTAATAATAATTTTAAACCCGGCTTTATGGCGAAACTAATGTTGAAAGATTTGCGATTATCACAAGCTGCGGCTCAAGATGCAAAAACGTCTACGCCGCTGGGGGCTGCAGCTACTGCAGCGTTTCAACAACTTATTGACAGTGGTTTTGGAGATTTAGATACTTCTAGCATAATCAAAGTAATTAAGCCACAGTCCAAGTAGAAAATTATTCAGGTAAAAAAATGACGTCATTATCGCATATAAAAGTACTTGATTTAACCAGTCATTTGTCTGGGCCGTATTGTGCAATGATATTGGCTGATCACGGTGCAGATGTTGTTAAGATTGAAAGCCCAAATGGTGGAGACCAGCTGCGGAAAACACCCCCTTTCCAAGATGGAGAGAGTGCACCTTTCATGCTCTGGAATAGAAATAAAAGATCCATGGTTATGGATCTAAAGAACGCCGAAGATCATAAAACAGTTCTTAAAATGATAGAGGTAGCAGACGTCCTCATTGAAAACTTTAAGCCAGGAACCGCTAAACGATTAGGCATTGATTACGAAACAATATCTGCTATCAACTCAAAATTGATTTATTGCTCGATATCAGGTTTTGGCCAAACTGGTCCTTACTCCCCACGTGGTGGCTTTGACTTAATTGCTTGTGGAATGTCTGGGCTCATGTCCATTAATGGTCCTTCAGACGGTCCTCCCTATAGAATTCCGATGCCTGTCTCCGATGTTTGTGGTGGTATGAATGGTGCTATTGGAATTTTGATGGCTCTCGTAGCGAGAGACCAAACGGGCTTGGGACAGCATGTCGATACTAGTCTGTTTGAAGCAGGTATTTCCCTAGGTGTGTATGAAGCAGCCAATGTATTTGCTACAGGGCAAGTGCCTGAGAGGCTTGGCCAAGCCCACCGTGGAAGTGCACCGTACCAATTGTTCACAACTTCAAATGGTTATATGACGATTGGCGGAGCCCAGGACAGTTTTTGGAGGGGTACCTGCAAAATATTAGGTTGTGAACATCTCCTCAGTGATGAAAGATTTACGTCTAAAGCGGATCGCGTTGAAAATAATAAGCAATTGGTAGAGGAATTAGAGAAATTTTTTATTTTAAGCACAACCGAGGAATTGTGTGAAGCTTTTGAAGCCGAAGGAATACCGGCCGGTCCAGTGATGAACCACGTCGAAGTTTTTAATGATCCTCAAACATTGCACAGAGAAATGGTAGTAGAAACTCAGCATTCTAAACTTGGAACAACAAAAACTATCGGGGTACCGGTAAAGCTCTCAAAGACCCCAGCCAGTATAAGGAAGGGAGCGCCATTACTTGGTGAACATAACCAAGAAGTATTATCAGATTGGCTAAAATGAGCGAAGAGATTGTTCATTTGTCGTAAAAAGCTATTTATACTAAATAACGTACACGTTTCTGGTGGAGTATACAGTGGCGATAGTAGAGATTTACAGCTCATTGTGGTGTCCGTTCTGTTACCGGGCAAAACGATTATTGGAACACAAGGGAGTTGACTATAAAGAAATAGAAGTCAGCGACAATCCAAACCTAAAAAGTGAAATGCTTAGCCGATCTGATGGTAGATATACCGTGCCGCAGATTTTTATTGATGGTAAAGGGATTGGTGGATCCGATGAGTTAGTAGCCCTAGATCAAAATGGGAAATTGGATGCCCTTCTTGGTTTAGACGATTGACGACGGTGAGTGCAATGTCAAATTTGAGGGTTGCATGTATTCAGACAAATTCAAAACCAGACCCCAATATAAATATAGAGGAAGTTAGTTCCCTTATTTGTGAAGCAAAGTCTGATGGTGCCGAGTTGATAACGACGCCTGAGGTCGTCGGCATGTTGGAACCCAATAGAGAAAAAGCCTTAGATAAAGCACAAGCCGAAAATGATCACATCGTTTTAAGAGAATTTCGAAATTTATCGAAGGACTTATCTATTTGGCTACTTATTGGATCGATCTCAATCAAACTCTCTGATAGCAAACTTGCTAATAGAAGTTTTTTAATTAATCCAGGTGGCCAGGTAATTGCGCGATATACAAAAATCCATATGTTCGATGTTGAAGTTAATGACGGCAGTATATACCGGGAGTCTGCAACCTATCAGCCAGGCACTTCAGCCTGTCTCGCTAAAACACCATGGGGTTTGGTAGGACTAACGATTTGTTACGATATTCGCTTCCCCGCACTTTATCGAGACCTTGCAAAGGCTGGTGCTAGAATAATTTTCATTCCATCAGCGTTTACAGAAGTTACTGGAGAAGCCCACTGGCATGTTTTGCAACGGGCTAGGGCCATCGAAAATGGTTGCTTTATAGTATCCGCAGCTCAAACAGGAATTCATGAGCAAAAACGAAAAACATTTGGACACTCAATAATTATTGATCCGTGGGGCAATGTTCTGGCAGATGCTAATAAAGATGTTGGTATTATCATAGCGGATTTAGATCTGAAGTTAGTTAACGAGGCTAGAAATAAAATTCCATCGTTAAGTCATGATAGAGATTACAGTAAGTCGTTTCCAGCCTTCTAAATTAACTTCCCAGCATACACATCCAAAAACTTTTTCCTTCTACTATCTACGAGCTGATCTCTGCTTTGGCGGCATAGATTTGCCAGGCTAGTCTCTATTGCTTTTTCGATATTATCTATAGTGACAGAATGATCACGATGTGCTGCTCCTAGCGGTTCCTCAATGATATTATCGATAATGCGAAGGGCGTGAAGATCTTGTGCTGTTAACCTCAAGGCATTTGCAGCCTCTACAGCATGGTTGCTGCTTCGCCAAAGTATTGAGGCACATCCTTCAGGTGAAATAACCGAATAAATCGCATGCTCTAGCATAAGTACCTGGTTAGCAGTTGCTAGCGCTACTGCACCACCTGAACCCCCCTCGCCAAGTATGACGGCAATCAAAGGTACGCTTATTGTTAAACTTTTTTCTATTGTTCTTGCAATTGCTTCTGCCTGGCCTCGTTCTTCGGCCCCAATGCCCGGGTAAGCACCAGCTGTATCAATAAAAGTTAGAACCGGTAGGTTGAATCGATTGGCAATATCCATTAGGCGTTGCGCTTTTCTGTAGCCTTCTGGCTTCGCCATCCCGAAGTTTGATTCCAGCCGTTCTTCAGTGCTTTCGCCTTTCTCTGTACCTATTATAACTACCGATTGACCCTTGAATTTCCCAATGCCGGCCACGACAGCTTTATCTTCACCAAAATAACGATCCCCTGATAGAGGAATAAAGTCAGAAAATAAACTGTTGCTTACATGTTTGAAGTGCGGTCTGTTTGGATGTCGTGCAACCTGAACTTTTTGCCATGGAGACAGTTTTTTATAGGTAGCCTTCAATTGTTGGTTTGCTTTTTTCTGAAGACGGGTTACTTCGGCGGCTATGTTTATATCACCGTCATCCGACAAATGTCGTAACTCTTCGATCTTACCTTCTAATTCGGCAATTTGCTTTTCAAATTCTAAAAACAACTCTATTTGATCCTCGGATGAAGATGATTTTGTTACCAGGATGGATCTACTTTATACGCTAAAAGACCCCAAAAAAAAATCTTAAAAGTCTTTTTTAGACATAGGATGAAAAGAGGAAACTACCGTATGTAATCGTTCTTTTTGAACGTGTGTATAAATTTGTGTGGTGGAAATATCGGAGTGGCCTAGCATTTTTTGCAGGCTCCTTAAGTCTGCGCCACGGTTTAAAAGATGCGACGCAAAAGCGTGCCGTAAAATGTGAGGGGAGATTATGGTTGGATCTAAACCAGCTTGAATGGCAAGATCCTTGAGAAGTTGACCGAGTCTTCGTCGTGTTAAATATCCTTGTTTAGATCGTGACGGAAACAAAAATTTGGATGTTTTATTTCCCTTTAAAAAATCTCCTCTGACCTTCTCATAGGCAAGGATGGCATTCATTGCAGAAGAGGTTAAAGGTACTAAACGCTCTTTACCACCCTTTCCTAAAATCAATAATGTTTCTGACGTATAACTTAGCGAATCAACTGGAAGACTTACTAACTCTGTTACTCGAAGGCCGGAGGCATAAGCAATTTCAAGTAGGCAGGTTAGTCGTATCCCCTCCGCTGTTTGTAACTTATAGGCAGCTTTTAGTAGAGCCTCGACATCATCTTCAGATATCACTTTTGGTAGGGGGCGGGACACTTTTGGACCATCAACATTAAGAGCTGGATTATCCAAGCGAACGTTTTCACTTTGCAAGAATTTAAAAAACTGTCGCAGTACTGACAGGTTTCTAGAGATCGTCAGGTTATTTGCTCCAACCTCACTACGGTGTCGGAGATAACTCCTTACATTGTCGGTTGTCGCATCTTCAAGGCTTGTCTCGGCATCACTTAGAAACTTACCGAAATTGTTAATATCATTGAGGTAAGATGTGCATGTATTACTAGATGCTCCTCGTTCAGCGATCAGCATTTCTAAAAATTGTTCGACGGTGTTTCCTCTATAATCTGTCATACAGTTAGGAATCCAAATTGCTTACCAAATGGGGTGATTTTTTTGAATCAAAACTTGGAAAGCTATGCTTTTAGCCTGTTGTTTGAGACCTAGATCACTTAGAGCTGAAATAATAAATAACAAGCTCTCGTCTTGAAATTCAGATGCTTTCAGACTGCCAACGGATAGCAATAAAGTCGCTGCAGCGGAAGCAGTGAGCTTTTTTTCCAAAGCTTGTTCTACCGACTGTTTGTTGGTGAATAAGCTATACCCGTGCTCGACAAGCACCTCCTTGCCAGCTAATTCAGTCCATCTTTCATGTGGAATTTTAGCTCCAAAAACCTCTAGGACATGGTATGTAAGGTTTATTAAACTTCTTCCTTCCAACGGCTTTTTAGTCAATAACTTTTGTGCCCAACCTTTTAATTCTTGTTCATCTAATTTGACTGACCCATCTTCATTCAATAGCCATAAAACTGGCCATACTTTCGACCAAGTAATTGGGCTTTGGTCACTTGTTGGGTCTTCTTTTTGAGCTACCTCCAACCAGAGTTCTGCAGTTGTAAAATCTCGATTAATCATGCTTATCATGGCAGCCGTGCACGCAAACCAATCTAACTCAGATGCCGGTACAATTTGTTTTAGTTGGTCTTGATAAAGTTCGACCATCTCAGCAACGGTCCCCTCTTGTATAGCAAAATCTATTGCTTTATAGATTGCTTGAGCTTTGCCAAAATCAGTTTCCTGAGAAAGTACCAATCGATACAAAAGTGCGTCGGGGATCTGAGTAGCGCCTTCACGTGTCAATGTTATTGCCGTCGCAATATCATTTTGGGGTAGGTCTGCTGTCTCATAGAGTTTTGCTAACGCTTCTGCCTCTATCAATCCTAACAGAAAAGAGTGATGAGCAAGCTTCAATCTATCCCTCTGTTGAATTGATGGATCATTGATATAGATTCCGTGTAACCAGGGTGGCAGGATATCCATGTTTAGCTTAGGCAGCGTTTGCTGGCCAAACCTAAGCATTGCAACATCTCTTGGGGTCATTTCTGCTATGTGTTTAGCTGATGGCATGTCTTCGTTGCCGATAATAACATTTATAAGTGAAATGAACTTATCATCCTCTCCGTTCTTGGTTTCAGAGAGTAGCTGAATTCCAAAATCAACATTATCCCGAAGGTCATTAATTGCGTCACAAAAAATGAGATTTTTCTGCCAAAACCTTTTCTGAGATTTATCAAACCAATACTTTGTAAGCTCGCACGCTTTGTCCAAATTATTGTTTAGAAAAAAAACGTTAACCGCGAGTTGTGCTAGCTCTTCATCATCATGCGACCGCGGAATATTTTGCTGTATTTGTGCAAAGTAATCTAACTTTCCCGATTTGAAAAGATTTTGCTGCCGAAGCTTTAAAATGACGTTCTTATTTTCATCTTTTTCATATATAGGAGTGCGGGCTCGGGTAAGTAAAAGCCGCTTTTGTAGATTTTGTAAACCTCTAGAATATATTTTAGAGGGCAAATTTTCCAATAATGAAATCGCTTGTGGACGAGTTGTTCCGTTCCACATATTTTTATCAAATCCACCAGTTTCGATGCCCAAAATTCCGGTGGTTTCTAGATTTAAGGCTTCCAACCTGTTAGTTTGAACTATGTCGCCTTCCGACTTTGAACTCTCTGTAGAAGTTTTAATTTCTGATCTTTCTTGGGGCAATTTTCTATCGAGTTCGAATGTTTTTTGTGCTTTAGGTAAAAGAGAGACGGGGTTTTGTTGTGCCGCAACATCTGTTGTGACTTGAACGACTATGCAAATGAATAAAAATGATTTGATATTAGCGAAGAGGCTTTTCATTTGATATGTCTCTTTCTACAAAACTTGAGGGTGCTGGTATGTCCCATGTTGAGAGCAAAGTAATGGCGCTACCAATTATTACAATTACTACAACGAGGGTTACTAGGGCTACTTTCATGATACATATCCAGGATTGATAAAGCAGTTGGTTCCTATCAGCTCTTTCCTATAGCACTTAGAGTAATATGTTTCATTCTAAATCTATATCTTGTTGCCAACTAAAAAAAGCTGATAAAAGAGAGTTGAACAGCGAATTATGACCGTTGTATGGCGAACGATTGGAAATTGATTTAGTCGGAATCAACTAAAAATGCAAAAGTGGTTTTAATGAAGATAGAAAAATTTAGTCACAAATTTGATTATGTGAAAAAAAAGACAATCGTTTTGGTGGGTATAATGGGAGCGGGTAAAACTACTGTAGGAAAAATTTTAGCAGATCGAATTGGAATACAGTTCGTCGACGCCGATCAAGAAATTGAGCGTGCAGCAGGATGTACAATAACGGATATCTTCGAGAAATATGGTGAGGCGGAGTTCAGAAAAGGTGAAGAAAGAGTTATTTCAAGAATATTATCCGGGCAGCCTTGTGTTTTAGCTACTGGTGGAGGGGCTTTTATGTCTCAAGCCACTAGGCTGTTGATCAAAAAAACGGCTACATCAGTATGGCTACGTGTAAGTTTCGAAGTATTAGCAAAGCGCCTAGAAAAGCGGTCTGGCAGGCCACTTTTGCAAACAGTTGATCCGCAACAAACTTTAAGAGCACTTATAAACAAGCGTTATCCTATATATAATGATGCGGATCTTATAGTGGATGCAAAAGATGATGCGGTCGACATTACAGTTTCAAAAGTGGCTGAATGTTTGGGCGATTATTATAACGCGAAGCAGTCGGTGTAGTCGTGAACGAACACAATAAACTGAGAATTAATCTTAGAGAAAACTCCTACGACATTATTATTGAGCATGGCTTGCTCTCGAACTTAGGTGCTTTAATATCTAAGAATTGTGTAAAACCACAAACGTTCATCGTTACCGATAACAACATTTCAGTCCACTGGTTAAAACAAACGGTAGAATCCCTATCAGAACAGGGCATATCTCCAAAAGTATTAGAAGTACCGGTGGGAGAGAGTACAAAAAGTTTTATTAATTTAGAAAAAATAATTGACCAGCTGCTTGAATCCAAAGTTGACAGGGACTCTTTATTAGTGGCTTTGGGAGGTGGGGTTATCGGTGATTTAGCAGGTTTTGCGGGGGCCGTCACTTTGAGAGGTATAAAAGTTATTCAAGTACCGACAACGCTACTTTCTCAGGTGGATAGTTCGGTTGGCGGAAAAACAGGTATCAATGTTCGGCAAGGTAAAAATCTTGTTGGAAGTTTCTACCAACCAAGCTTGGTTGCAATTGATACCCAGGTGCTCCAAACTTTGCCGCCGCGTCAACTTTTTGCTGGTTATGCCGAAGTGGTGAAATACGGGCTTATAAGGGATCGCTCATTTTTTGATTGGTTGGAGTTGAATGGAAAAAAGGTTTTAGAGGGAGATAAAGTGGCACAACAATTTGCTATTTTTACCAGTTGTCGGATAAAGGCAGAAATAGTTGAAGCAGATGAAAAGGAGAGAGATCTGCGGGCCATTTTAAATTTTGGTCACACTTTCGGGCATGCACTCGAGGCGGAAGCCGGATATAACGGAAATTTGCTTCATGGTGAGGCAGTGTCGATTGGCATGGTCATGGCTATTGAATTGTCAAGAAATTTGGGCCACTTGTCAGGACAGGATGCAGGGCGCGCTGTTGAGTATATTAGGAACATCGGCCTGCCCACCAACATAAATAGTATTAAGGGATCCACTTCATGGCATCCTGATGGGCTAATTCAACATATGCAACACGACAAAAAAGTGTCCAATGGACAGCTGAGATTTGTGCTTATAAGAAGTATAGGCGAAGCTTACCTAACCGCGGATGTAGAAAAAAATGAAGTCTATAGTGTAATCGAAAAGTCTCTGTCAGGGGATCTTTAACAAACCACAGTCCTAAAGCGAATCTTTAGAAGGTCGTCATCAAAAATGTTTGATATTTTCCATATTGCGCAATCATTAATAGCTCCAATTACTGCCATAATAGCTCTTCTTTTTCTATCCGCCTTTTTTTCTGGATCGGAAACAGCGCTAACAGCAGCATCGCAGGCAAGACTTCATCAGTTGTCACTTCGTGGAAATCGCAGGGCTAGTACAGTTTTAAGACTTCGCCGGAAAAACGATACGCTGATCGGAACAATCTTAATTGGAAATAATATAGCCAACATAGCCGCATCCGCTCTTGCAACAAGTGTTTTAATTAGTCTGTTCGATGATGCAGGTGTCGCTTATGCGATGGTCGGTATGACAATATTAGTAACTATTTTCGCCGAGGTTTTGCCAAAAACGTTTGCAATAAACAATGCAGATAGATCATCACTAGCTGTGGGCCCTGCTATTAGGGTTTTCGTATGGTTGTTCCAGCCTTTGAGTATAGCGACAAGGTTTGTAGTCAATCTTTTATTGAGGATTTTTGGGGTCAAAGGCCTTTCTTCATTGGAACAACAGGAGCGTGAAGAAGAGCTGCGTGGGTTGATAGAACTGCATACAGGGCCTGGACCAGATGTAAGTGAAGAAAGGGCAATGCTAAGGAGCATTTTAGATCTTGGAGAGGTGACCGTTGAGGAAATTATGACGCATAGAAGTAGTGTTTCTATGATTAATGCGGATCTCCCTCTGGAAGAAATACTGGATGAGCTATTGGAGAGCCCGTTTACACGATTACCCCTTTATAGGGGTGACCCGGACGAAATCATTGGAATTCTCCACGGAAAGGCTCTTTTGCGTGCTATAAGAGGTTTCCCTGGCGAGAATATGGCCGATCTGGATATTGTTGAAGTAGCTAATGAACCGTGGTTCATACCAGAGTCGTCGAACCTTTTGGATCAATTGCAGGCATTTCGTGCAAGGAAGGAACACTTTGCTGTCGTGGTCGACGAGTATGGAACCTTGCAAGGTGTCGTCACCTTGGAAGATATTTTGGAAGAGATAGTTGGTAATATAGATGACGAAAATGATGTGTCTGTTTCCGGTGTTCGTCCTCAACCAGATGGTTCATTCTTAATAAATGGATCTGTTACTTTACGTGACCTGAACAGAGATTATGAGTGGAACCTGCCAGATGAAGAGGCATCGACAATCGCAGGGCTAATACTTCACGAAGCGCGCATAATACCGAATGTGGGCCAAGAGTTTATATTTTACGGTTTTAGATTTAGAATTTTGCGCAAACATAGGAACCAAATAACGCAATTGCGGGTCTGGCCTCGGCCAAAACAGACGGCTGGTTCGTATGACGAGGTGACGACAGAACAAGCTAAACACTGAACTAGTTAGTCAACTTCAATACTTAACGCATGAACGGGGCCGTCCAACTCTTCTTTTAGAATTTTATGGATTCGACGCTGTTTTTCTAATCGACTTTTCCCTGAAAGTTTTGGAGAAGAAATACATAAGCGGAAATGTGTCTCTCCTTCTGGCCTAGCACCGACATGTCCTGCATGTAAATGTGATTCGTCAATAAGCTCAAATCGCGTTGGACTTAATTCTTGCAGGATTTTGTTTTCAATCTTTTTAGCTACTTTCATTAAGGTTTTCCTATCGCCTATTATTCCCTATATTATAGTTTAGGTGACATCATAATAAAATGAGCACTCAAATACTAATACAACACGCGTAATCAATCATTAAGACGGGATAACGTGATTAATTCCAATAAAACACGGCGTTATGAAGAAGCGTTGCGGGTAGAGACGCCAGATAAACAAAGCAGGGAAAATGAATGTGATTTTCCTAACTGCCGCCTCGACGGCTTGTATAAGGCACCAAAAGGTCCAAAACAACTTAGAGATTATTATTTTTTTTGTTTGCAGCACGTTAGAGAGTATAACCGATCATGGAACTTTAATGAGGGTCTTAATGAAGAAGAATTGGAGCAGATGATACGCCGCTCGACTACCTGGGATCGCCCAAGCTGGCCTTTCGGTGCAAGGAAAGCTAGCTTCTCTTCTCCATTGAATAACGAAATCAGAGATGTATTTGGTTTATTTCGAGATGACGACATAAAATATAAGAAAAGTTATGAAAGCAGAGGATCTCATTCTGTTTATACCAAGCTGGATTCCCAACAGTTGAATGCGTTATCTGTAATGGAATTAGAGCTTCCAATTGAATTAGAAAAACTGAAATCTAAATACAAGGATTTAGTTAAACTCAACCACCCAGACCGCAATGGGGGAGACAAAGAATCAGAAGAAAGGTTGAAAATAATTAACGAGGCGTATACGACACTACAACAATATTTGAAAAATCTCTAGTGTTGCTATTTGGCGCAGACAAGCTCACACATTAACGTAACTAAGTCGGATTAAATAAATGTCGGAAAAAGATAACAACGAACGAAAAAACGCCCATCATATTGAGGCACCAGATATAGAACTCTCTGTCCGCGAGACATTTGGGATAGACATTGATCTCAAAGTTCCTGCTTTTAGCGAGGCTAGCGAGTACGTTCCGGCAGTGGATGAAACCTATCTCTTCGATAAGGATACTACCTTGGCGATATTAGCGGGCTTTTCGCATAATAGAAGGGTGATGATACAAGGTTATCATGGAACGGGAAAATCGACACATATCGAGCAGGTAGCCGCTAAATTGAACTGGCCCTGTATTAGGGTCAATTTGGACAGCCATATAAGTCGGATCGATTTGATAGGTAAAGACGCGATTGTTCTGAGGGATAGCAAACAAGTAACAGAGTTTAGGGAAGGTATACTTCCCTGGTCACTCCAAAATCCAACAGCTTTAGTCTTTGACGAGTATGATGCAGGGCGAGCAGACGTTATGTTTGTTATTCAGCGGGTGCTGGAACAAGATGGACGAATGACACTGCTCGATACAAATAAAGTAATAACCCCCAACCCAAATTTCCGGTTATTCGCGACCGCTAATACAGTTGGGCTTGGTGATACAACAGGTCTGTATCATGGAACACAACAGATCAACCAAGGCCAAATGGATAGGTGGAATATTGTAACAACGCTGAACTATTTAAGTCACGAAGCAGAATGCGGAATAATCCTCTCGAAATCGCCTGACTACGACTCGACCGATGGTAAAAGTCAGATAGACTCGATGGTGGCCTTGGCTGACTTAACAAGGCAGGGATTTATGGCAGGGGATATATCGACGGTGATGTCTCCCAGAACAGTGATTACCTGGGCCGAAAACGCACGCATATTTAATGGTGATATAGCCTTTGCTTTTAGGCTTAGTTTTCTCAATAAATGTGATGAGGTAGAACGTCCGACGGTAAGTGAATATTATCAAAGATGCTTTGGCGAAGAACTACCAGATAGTAGTATGTCAGAGGTCACAGCGAAATAACCGAGGCTGGAGTTTTTGATGGTAGGTTCACCAAATGACGATGACCATCCTGTAGAGGTCTTCAAGCGATCCACCGCAGCATGCGTTCGAGCGATGTCGGGAGAACGAGAGGTTGAGGTAAGCTATGGTGCGGAGACGCCCAGCGTAGCCGGTGAACGGGTCAGGTTACCATTGCCTCCAAGAGACCTCGATCCGAAGGAAATAGCTAAAGTAAGAGGTGAAGCTGATAGCATATCCTTAAAAAAGCGTTACCATGACTCGACGATTCACGCTTCTAGGATGCCATCCAATCAAGCGGCACGGGAAATTTTCGATGCTGTAGAACAAGCTCGAGTTGAAGCAATTGGAGCTAGGCGTATGGCCGGTGTGGCCCAAAACCTGGAAGAAGCATTAGATGATAGATATCGCCGGCGGGGTTTTGAGCGAATAAGCAATAAAGACGATGCGGCTCTGACAGATGTTATACACTTATTAGCCCGCGAAGTTTTAACAGGCCAGGCTCCGCCTCCATCAACGCGCCGCGTTGTGGATCTTTGGCGCCCCTGGGTTAGTTCAAAGATTGGTTCGACCCTTAAAGAGTTGGAGTCTTTTGTTGGCGACCAGCGCGCTTATGCTGAACACGCCCACCAACTAATCTCTGACTTAGATCTTGAAATTGGCGAAGAGGGTTTGCCAGATGACGACTCAAGTGAAAGCCAGGATGAAAGCGAGGGCGGAGAGTCCGATGAAATGAACGACACTGGCACCAGCGGTGCTAGTGAGGATGGAGAAGACTCGGAGATGATACCATCGGAAATGGAGGCTGGTGATGAGTCTGCTGATGGTGAAGATGGGGAAGATATGGACATGGAGCCCGGTGGAGGCGACGAAGAGCCAGCAAACCCTGGTAATCCGCCAATGTTCCATAACTCTGAAAATATCGATACATCTATCTACAAAGCTTACACCACAGACAATGACGAAATTATTCCAGCAGCGGAACTTTGTGACGCAGAAGAGTTAACTAGATTGAGAGCGTTGCTGGATCAGCAGCTGAACCACTTACAAGGCCTCATAGGTAAATTAGCTAATAGGCTGCAGCGAAAATTGCTGGCACAGCAGAATCGTTCCTGGTTGTTTGACTTGGAAGAAGGGATCTTAGATGCTGGTCGGCTTTCAAGAGTGGTGACGGCACCTTTATACCCTCTTTCGTATAAAATAGAGAAAGATACGGAGTTCAGGGACACGGTTGTTTCCTTATTGATAGATAACTCAGGGTCGATGCGAGGACGTCCAATTACGATCGCTGCAATGAGTGCAGATATTTTAGCCAGAACTTTGGAACGGTGCGGGGTGAAAGTAGAGATACTCGGTTTCACAACTAAACAATGGAAAGGTGGGACTGCCAGGGAGAAATGGATACAAAATGGCAAGCCACAAAACCCAGGCCGACTTAATGACTTGAGGCATATTGTTTACAAGTCGGCAGATTCTCCATGGCGACATGCCAGGAAATCACTTGGTTTAATGTTGAGGGAAGGTATACTTAAAGAAAATATTGATGGGGAGGCATTAATTTGGGCGCATCAGAGGCTCTTAGCGCGGCCCGAAGAAAGGCGTATACTGATGGTTATTTCAGATGGCGCTCCTGTTGATGATTCTACTTTATCAGTCAATTCAGGAAATTATCTAGAAAAGCATCTTAGAGACACAATCCAATATATAGAAAGCCGATCGCCTGTTGAACTAGTTGCTATTGGCATAGGTCATGATGTTACAAGATACTACCGGAGGGCCGTCACTATCGTGGATGTGGAACAGCTAGGCGGCACTATGATGGATCAACTTGCTGATTTATTTGACGAAGATGATGGAAGTAATAAAAGATCACGATCAATGAGCAGAACTCAGGCTAGTCAACAAGGGCGTCGTTAGTATTAAAATGGAATATTAGCTTTTTTTATCAATCGCAGCGTTCAATAGGACGACCGGTAGTATACCAGCGAGAACTATAGTTAAGGCAGCTGGAGCACATTCTACTAAAAGCTCGTCGGACGCGTACTGGTATACAAATGTTGCTAACGTTTCAAAATTAAATGGACGGAGTAAAAGTGTCGCGGGTAACTCCTTCATAGTGTCAACAAAAACTAAAATAGAGCCCGCTATTAAAGCGGGTCTTAGAAGAGGAAAGTGGATTCGACATAAAGTTGAAAAAGGACCACTCCCAAGGGTTCTAGAGGCCATATCCATATTGGGTGTTATTTTTTCGAGGCCACTCTCAACGGATCCAACACTAATAGCCAAAAAACGAATAGTGTAAGCAAAGAATAGAGCAACGATCCCACCACCCAAGAAGAAAAATTGAGCAGAGAAAGGGAAGTGGTCGGATATTGGAATTATAATTTCGTTCATTACGCCAAAAGAAATTATTAAACCAATAGCAAGTGCTGCTCCTGGTATGGCGTAACCAATTGTAGAAACTCGTGTTGCAAGTTTCACGCTCCAATGTGAACTTAATCTCTGGCTGTAACCGATAAAAATTCCAAGTATCATGCATAATAATGCGCTGCCGGCGGCAAGGAATAATGTGTTACCAGTATATGCCAAATAGTGTGTATTTATGAATAGATTGAAACTGTATGAGGAGTATGTGGCTAGTATAATCGCTGGAAGTACGAAACCGAACAGTATGGGTATGCTGCAACAAGTGATAGCTACCGCGGATTTCCAACCATTAAGTTGAAACCTTAACACGCCACTTTTTCGAGTAGTATTATGAACTTTTTGTTTTTTGCGAGATGTTCTTTCAAGCCAAACGAGAAAAATGATAAAAGTTAAAAGCACCAGAGCAATTTGTGCTGCTCCACTCTGATTTTCCATTCCAAACCAAACATCGAAAATTCCAGTTGTCAGAGTTCTTACGGCAAAATAATCAACGGTCCCAAAATCACTGAGAGTTTCCATCAAGGCAAGGGTTATTCCGACAACAATTGCGGGGCGAGCAAGTGGGAGTGATACCGAAAAAAACACTTTCATTGGACTGTGCCCCAGCATGCGTCCTGCCTCTGACAGGGAAACGGGCTGCTGGGAAAAGGCAGCTCTTGCCAATGCATAAACATACGGATATAGAACCAAGCTTAATAGAACTATTGCTCCTCCATGACTTCGAATTTCTGGGAACCAATAGTCGCTGCTATTTTCCCAAGAAAATATTAGGCGAAGCGCAGTTTGCAGTGGACCAGAATATTCTAAAAAGTCTGTATACACATAGGCCATTACGTACGCTGGCATGGCTAATGGTAAAATGAGCATCCAGCCAAAAACTTTATGTCCTGGGAAGCGACAGTTTGCGATTAACCACGCTGTGCAAGTACCAACGAGAGTTACTCCCAGGCAAACGCCAGTCATAAGTATCAGTGAATTCACAATATAACTTGGCAGAACAGAGTCTAACAAATGCTGCCAGATATTTTCATCCGCGCCAAAAGCT
The DNA here is from genome assembly GCA_902629125.1 of uncultured Alphaproteobacteria bacterium. GTDB lineage: Bacteria > Pseudomonadota > Alphaproteobacteria > Thalassobaculales > Thalassobaculaceae. Next base: position 22,828 of record CACOPQ010000014.1, on the reverse strand, counting down.
GCCCAAAGTAGGCCAGCCACCGGCAACAATACAAATAGGCTAAGTAATACTGACGTTTTAGGCCATGTTTGCTCAGTTCTAAATATCCGTGCAAGTGAGGTGTTTTTTTGTTTTGTTGGCCTAAATACTAGAGTTTCTGTCATGTTCTTTCTAAAAGTGATTAGCTGAAAAAAGTCGCAGGTTGGCCAATCGCATTTTGGCGATAGATTGTTATCGCCTTAGTTATTCGCCTATTGTGCATAGACTGCCGGTTTAAATATTCAACTGAATATAGCAAGCCATATCATAAAATTGCAACTTAGTTGCATTTACGAAGAATATTGAAATATCCAAATACTTGACTCTTCGGTAACTTAACATTCTATTTAAACTGTCTAAGGTTCTTTAATTAGATTAAAAGGGAACGCGGTAACCTTATAAGTTTTATTTCTAGTAAACCGCGGCTGCCCCCGCAACTGTGTGTGGCGAGTTCGGGCTCTTTATAACCACTGGCGACCTTTTTGATAAATAGCCGGGAAGGTAGAGCCATTCGCGTTGACCCACAAGCCAGGAGACCTGCCTGAGACTTCGTTGCTAGATCCAATTCGGGGTGAAATTGGATTGCGGTAGTCCCGTTTGGTGACGAGTTATTCTGTCTAATAAACGGGAGTATGCCATGCTGCAAAATACAAATAATCAAAAATTAAACAAAATTCCAGCAACTGTTGTGACAGGGTTTTTAGGCGCTGGGAAAACTAGTTTAATACAAAATCTTTTAGCTACAGCTAACGGTAAAAAAATTGCCTTAATTATCAACGAATTTGGTGACTTGGGTGTTGATAAGGAATTGATACTGGGTTGCAAAATTGAAGGTTGTTCTGGTGGAGATATTGTTGAATTGGCCAATGGTTGCATATGTTGCACAGTTGCAGATGATTTTTTGCCAACAATGAAGTCTTTGTTAGATCGAAGTGACCCGCCGGATCATATTATAATTGAAACTTCGGGGTTGGCATTGCCCAAACCACTTTTGCAAGCATTTTCGTGGCCGGAAGTTAACACAAGGGCAACTGTTGATGGCGTAGTCGCGGTAGTGGACTCAGCGGCTGTGGCTGATGGTATTTTTGCGAATAATCCAGTCGCTGTGCAAGCACAAAGAGAAGCCGATGAGTCGCTTGATCATGAAACGCCGCTCGAAGAGCTTTTTGAAGAACAGGTCCAGTGTGCTGATATAATTGTGCTAAACAAGTCGGAATTAGTTAATGAAGACGCCTGGAAAGGTATAGAAGCAAAAGTTTTAGAATGCCAACGTACAAATATTAAGAGTATTAAGACTAGTTACGGAAAGGTCGACTCTGCAATTCTTTTGGGATTAGGAGCGGAAGCCGAGCTGGATGTTGGGAATAGGCGTTCGCACCATGATGGAGAACACGAACATGACCACGACGACTTTGATAGCTTTGTCCTCGAGTTTGGCGAACTGGAAAGTACTGAAAATTTTGATGATCAACTACGACTAGTTACTCAAAATCACAACGTTCTTCGCATAAAGGGCTTTGTTGCACTCAAAGATAAATCAATGCGTTTAGCGGTTCAGGTTGTCGGAAATAGGGTCGAAAGATATTTTGATAAGGCTTGGAAAGTAGATGACAAGCGATACTCTCGGCTTGTCATAATTGGATTTGCGGACATGGACAAAAATGAGATAGGCAAAATACTGTCATTCTAAAAGAACAAAGTCATGCACATACTATCTGGTCCCACCGATACAATGAGTGATATTGCCGAGGCGGTTGATTTAAAACAGACTGCAGGTGATATAGTTATATTATCAGCCGCAGATAGCGATCTGAACTGTTTGGTGAGAGCAAATTTAAAGACTGATCCAACATCACCAAGCCTTCGCTTGGCTAATTTAACTAAATTAAGTCATAATCTCTCGGTCGATATTTATTGCGAACAGATGATATGCTCAGCAAAGCTGGTCATAATTAGAGTGATAGGTGGTGTAAGTTACTGGGAGTATGGTCTCGAGCAAATAAGGAATAAAGTAACTCAGGTTGGCGCTAGGCTTGCCGTGGTCCCTGGCGACGACAAAATTGATACGCAACTTATGTCCTATTCGAATATTTCCATAGATGCTGTAGACCGTATTTGGGCCTATTTTATTAACGGTGGAGTTGATAATGCATTTAATTTAATAAAATACGCCAGCTATTTGTTAGGATGCGAGGCTTCATGGAAGGAGCCTGCCCCACTCCTTCAAGCAGGATTATATTGGCCCTTACTACAATACCCTCGCTTGGAAGAGCTAAAAGAGTATTGGGTTGGCAGCAATAAAATAGCACTGATAACTTTTTATCGTGCTTTGGTTACGTCAGGTAATTTAAAGCCCATCGATTTCTTAATAAAAAGATTATTGGAACAAGGCATTAACCCCCTTCCAGTTTATGTCTCAAGCTTAAAAGATCAACACTCCGATGAATTTATTAAACAATTAACTGAAAGGCTTGATGTCTCTGTAGTGCTGAATACCACGGCTTTCGCAGTCTCTTCTGCAGAAAACCCCGCAAAGGCCGGGCCGTTCAGAAACACGGATTGCCCTGTTTTTCAGCTTATCTTGTCAAGCAGTGAGAAAAATACCTGGCTGGCATCACCGACTGGTCTGAGCCCAAGGGATATAGCTATGAACGTAGCATTGCCAGAAGTTGACGGCCGACTCATTTCTCGCGCAGTTTCATTTAAATCAAGTGCTGAATACGATCGCAAAACACAATGTTCTGTAGTGACGTATGAACCTGTTTCAGATCGAATTTCATTTGTAGTGAATTTAATTAAAAGCTGGATAAAATTAAGAGATATACCAACCGACAAGAAACATGTCGCTATAATCCTCAGCAACTACCCTAATAAGGATAGCCGAATTGGTAATGGTGTAGGGCTTGATACCCCGGCGAGTGCCGTTTCGATACTTAAAGCATTGAAAAAAAGAGGTTACTTAATCCAAGAGCTTCCACAAACCGGTGGATCACTAATGAAAATGGTAAAAAAAGGGCCAACAAATAATATTTACGAAAGTGACCAAAAAGAAAGTGACGCTACTTTTAGCCTAAAAGATTATGAAATCTTTTTTAAAATGTTGCCCAAAAAAGTTCAGTTGGAAATTAATGAAAAGTGGGGCGCACCGATCAAAGATCCGTTCGTTAAGGGCGAACATTTTGTTCTGCCAATATACGTTCTCGGCAATGTTGTTTTGGGTATACAACCCGCCCGCGGATATAACATTAATCCAAAAGAAACATACCACGACCCCGCGTTAGTTCCACCCCACGGTTATTTGGCATTTTATATGTGGCTCAAGAAGTCATTTAAATGTGAAGCCATAATACATCTCGGAAAGCACGGGAATTTGGAATGGTTACCTGGTAAATCAATAGCTCTTAGCGAGACGTGTTATCCTGAGGCAATTCTTGGGGGGTTGCCAAATATTTATCCGTTCATAGTAAATGATCCAGGCGAGGGAACACAGGCTAAGAGACGGTCTGAAGCTGTTATCATTGACCACTTAGTTCCTCCTTTAACCCGAGCCGAGTCATATGGTCCGATGATCCAATTGGAAAGCTTGATAGATGAGTATTATCAGGCTTTTCAAGTTGACCCTAGTAGAATGCCAATTCTTGAGAAGGAGATTTTAGAAATAGCGGAGCAATGTAATCTTCTCAAGGATTCCGGTTTAGAAGATGATGAGATACCTGGTGAAAGACTCAAACGGCTTGATTCTTATATCTGTGATTTAAAGGATCTGCAGATTCGTGATGGGCTTCATGTTTTCGGCAAAACTCCAAAGGGAAAATTGCTAGATAATTTACTTTTGGCTCTTGTTAGAATTCCAAGAGGGGAGAATGAAGTTTCACAAAATTCAATTTTAAGGACGTTGGTAAGTGATTTAAAGTTAGGCGACTTTGACCCGCTAGACATGGAGCCTGCGGACGAGTGGACAGGGGCTAGGCCGAAAATTCTATCAAATCTTTTTGAAAATAAAATTTGGCGAACATGTGATGACACTCTTGAGCGTCTTGAATTCTTAGCGCTTGAGCTTGTTTCTGGTCGCTATGACCCAAAAGAAAACTTTCCGGAAACTAGCAAGGTGCTTGAGGAACTAAAAAATAATATAAAACAGAAATTGATTAGCAGTGGAGAAGCAGAGATATCAGGCGTGTTAGACGCTTTAGAAGGAAAATTTGTTTCTCCAGGCCCCTCAGGAGCGCCTTCGCGAGGACGGCCAGATGTTTTACCCACAGGTAGAAACTTTTATTCTGTCGATACCAGAACAATCCCTACTCCAACAGCCTGGAAATTAGGTTGGAAAGCGGCGGGTCTAGTAATAGATAGGTTTCGCCAAGAAAATGGTGAGTGGCCCAGAAATCTTCTCTTATCTGCTTGGGGAACCGCTAATATGAGGACAGGCGGAGATGACATAGCGCAGGTTTTAGCTCTTTTAGGGGTGTGCCCAGAATGGGAACCGATGTCTGGAAGAGTGACCGGCTTCAAGATCATTCCCTACACAGTCTTAGGACGGCCAAGGGTGGATGTTACTTTACGGATTTCTGGTTTTTTCCGGGACGCATTTCCTTACCAAGTAGATTTGATAGATAGGGCTATCCAACGTGTAGCTGGCCTTGACGAACCGGAGAAATTTAATCCGCTGGCAGCTTTAGCAACAGCAGAAAAGATGAATTTATCAACCAGTGGCGCCGGTCCAGAAATTGCTTTTCGCCGATCTACCGCGCGAATATTTGGCAGCAAACCAGGTGCCTACGGGGCTGGTTTGCAGACTCTGATTGATGAGGGGATCTGGGAAACACAGGAAGATTTTGCAACGGCTTATCTTAAGTGGGGCAGTTTTGTCTATGGGTCAAATTTGGAGGGGGTAACAGAGGAAGAACTATTTCGCTCTCGATTGTCAAAAGTTCAAGTCGTACTGCACAATCAGGATAATCGAGAGCATGACATTCTTGATTCGGACGATTATTATCAATTTCATGGAGGAGCTGTGGCAGCTGTTCACCAATTTTCTGGTGTTCAGCCTACGGTATACCACGGTGATCACTCTAGACCGTTTGCCCCAAAAATACGCAAATTAGAGGAGGAACTTGCTAGAGTGGTTCGAGGGCGGGCTGTAAATCCAAAATGGATCGCTGGGGTTATGCGGCACGGTTACAAGGGAGCCTTTGAAATAGCAGCTACTGTCGATTACCTATTTGCATTCGCCGCAACTTCAGGTTGCGTTGCCGACCACCATTTTGATGCCGTTTATGAAGCGTACGTAGAAAACGAAGAAGTACAAAATTTTCTTAAAAAAGAAAATATTGATGCTTTTAATGATATAATTAAACGGCTGATTGAAGCTCAACAACGTGAGCTATGGAAACCTAATCGAAATTCTATTGGGGCTCAGTTAGTAAAACACCTGGAAAAATATGATCTAAGCTCTTGATTGCCGCTCGTCCACTTAAAGCGTTAAAAAAAACATGGCTACCAAAGGGTTTCTATTGACTTGAGATGAAAAATCTAAGACTAGTTTGGGATCACATCTTAACAGCTCAGAAAATTAGTTTAATGAACTTAGCTATAGTAAAAATCGTGTTGAGCATTTTCGTTTTAAGCATCTTCGCAAGTGTCACTGAAGCTCAAACTCCAAAAAAAATTGCCGAAAAGAGGGCGTGGACGGCGTACACATTTAAGGGAGACGGAGGTATCGTTTGCTATATGGCCAGCGCTCCGATCAAACAAAAAGGCAAATATAAAGTGCGTGGGCAGCCCTACGCTTTAGTCACAAACCGTCCGTCAAAAAAAATTAAGGGCGAGGTTAATTTTATTGCAGGATATACCTTTAAAAAAGGGAGCAGCGTAAAAGTCTCAATTGGAAAAACTACCTTCGAGCTTTTTACGGAAGACGATGGAGCGTGGTCGCGTGATCAATCGTCTGATTTCAAACTGGTTAACTCAATGAAAAAGGGTAACAGAATGATTGTTGTAGGAAGATCAAGTAGAGGAACCAAAACAACAGACACCTATTCCCTATCTGGTTTTACGGCGATGAAGAAAAGAATTGATAAGGAGTGTAAATAGTTAGTGTGCTCGAATTGGTCGAAAATAAAAACCAAGAAAATATAATAGGTTTATCTCGTGAAGAAATTTGCGATCGTTTTCTGAACCTCGGTTTGCAAAAGTTTCGTAGTGGACAGGTGTGGCACTGGCTATATCATAAGGGCGCAACATCGTTTGAAGAAATGACCACCTTGTCTAAAAAAGTAAGGTCGCAACTCGGCCAGACATTCGCAATAAAACGGCCAAAGGTCAGCGAAAAGCAAACTAGTGCAGATGGGACTATAAAGTGGCTTCTTCAGTTTGAGGATGGAGCAAAAGCAGAAACGGTATTTATTCCGGAGGAGGATAGAGGCACGCTATGCATATCTTCCCAGGTCGGGTGCACACTTAATTGCTCATTCTGCCATACGGGTACGCAGAGGCTTGTCCGAAATCTCTCATCATCAGAGTTGGTGGGGCAGATATTGATCGCTTTTGATGAATTGTCTGCCTGGCCATCTGCTCAAGTAGGTAGGCCGGTAACGAATATTGTGCTCATGGGAATGGGTGAACCCCTTTACAATTTAGATAATGTGATTAAGGCGCTCAAAATAATCATGGATAATGAGGGAATATCTATTTCTAAGAGAAGGATAACGCTCTCTACATCTGGCATTGTTCCTGAGTTTCATAGATGTGGGTTAGAAACGGATGTAAATTTAGCGATCTCGTTACATGCAGTCACGGATGACGTTAGAGATATCCTTGTGCCAATAAATAAAAAATACCCCATGAAAGAACTTCTTAATGCATGCCGTGAATATCCGGGAGTAAGTAATTCAAGAAGGATCACCTTCGAGTATGTCATGCTTAAGGGAGTGAATGACAGTACCTCTGACGCGAGAGCTTTGATCAGTCTTATGAAGGGTATACCAGCGAAGATTAATCTCATTCCTTTTAATCCATGGCCTGGATCACCTTATGAATGCTCTGACAAAAAACAAATAGAAGACTTTGCGAAGATAGTTCTCAAAGCCGGTTACCCCTCTCCAGTGAGAACGCCAAGAGGAGAAGATATTTTGGCGGCTTGCGGACAGCTAAAATCAGCAAGCGTAAAGGAGCGGAATAAAAAGAGTAGATATCATGAACGGCTGCAGGAAGCGCGGTCGTCTGGATAGGTACTTTTTCCTTCGTGATCTACTTAATAAGCAGCATTGAATTTTAAATTAAATCGCTTATATTGTTTGCATAGTATTTAATTTTGAAAGGTTTCCTAAATGGCTTTTGATCCAAGGTTGATGTCAAAATCGCAAGCTCAAGATGCGCACGTAGATGTTGGTCTTCGCCAATATATGTTGGGTGTTTATAATCATATGACAATTGGTCTGGCTATAACGGGCTTAGTAGCTCTAGGTGCCTCGTTTGCTGCAATACAGGGCGGCCAACTAACCGGTTTCGGCTATGCTATCTACATGTCCCCGCTAAAATGGGTAATTATGTTGGCTCCTATAGGTATGGTATTCTTTTTTGCGGCAAAGTTGCATTCAATGGCATCCTCTACAGCCCAAGTCGTCTTTTGGATTTACGCTTCATTGATGGGGCTCTCGCTGTCTAGCATTTTCCTTGTGTATACGGGAGAAAGTATAACGCGAGTGTTCTTTATTGCAGCTGGAATGTTCGCAGGTACTAGCCTCTATGGTTATACAACCAAAAAAGATCTCACTGGGATGGGTTCATTCCTTTTCATGGGTTTGATAGGAATTTTGATAGCATCTGTCGTTAATATCTTCCTTGCCTCCTCGGCTCTTCAGTTCGCGATCTCAGTGATTGGCGTTCTCGTTTTTGCTGGCTTAACGGCTTATGACACGCAATCCATAAAGAACGACTATCGGGAGAGTGATGACGGGGAAACACAAGCTAAGAAGTCAATACATGGCGCGCTTCGCTTGTATCTCGACTTTATAAATCTTTTCATAATGCTTCTTAGTCTCTTTGGAAACAGGGAGTAGCAACTAAGTTATATAAAACAGGAATTTAAGAAAGCGCTCGTTAACGAGCGCTTTTTTATTTGCGACCAGTGGCTATTAGGTTGTAAACAAGGTTGCAGTAATATAGTTGTATACATCATAAGTCAGCTAGTTAGGATAACTAATGGCGAAGCAAACGAATTTTGAGGTATTAACCCTTAAAAATGGCGAGTGGCAAACAGACACTCACTATTCTGATAGAGATGAGGCGATAGAAGAGGCCAGAAATTTATATGGTCAGGGACATCTAGAGGGCGTTAAAGTCATAGGAGAAATCTATGACGATCAATCGGGAACGTCGAAAGAACAGACCATCTTCGATACCACAAAAAAAGTCACCGTAAAACCAAAGAGCGAGGATAGCGCTGGAGTAGTGCCGCCGCGGGAAGGGCGTATTTCTTCGAGAAAAAGACCACAGCCTAAAAAAAGCAGTGACTTCATGGTAGCCGGGAAAGCTATCTTCTGGCTGGTTCTCATATTGGTAGGGGGCCTCGGAATTCTCTATGGCTTTGACACATTGAGTGCATTTCTTAGTAAATTGATGTAAATTCAACTTAGCCAGCACTTTGCCGTGTTTTAATTATTAGCGTGCTCGTAGTTGAAAATACGCACTTTTGGTTCTGATTTTTAAGTAAAGCCTCATATCGAATGAAGCCCAAATCGGGCTTGCTTTTTGATATTTTTACGCCTTTTATCGCTATGCTTCCATTTAGGGTGTCCCCTGGTCTAACAGGTTGGGGCCAAAGCATCTCTTCATGTCCGGGTGAGCCTAAAGTAACTTCATAGGATAAAAATTTTTCATGCATCATCCTCAGCCAAATCAGGGCCGTAAGCCATCCACTTGAGATAATGCCCTCAAAAATAGTTTCTTTGGCTTTTGTCTCATCTACGTGAAAGGGAAACGGATCATATTTGTTTGAAAAATCAACAATTTCTTCTTTAGTTACATTATAAGTCCCAAGGTTAAATGTGTCTCCTTCCCTGAAATCTTCGGCATAATATAAATTATTTGGCATATGCTGTTTCCCTTATTTTTCTAGGTCTATCAAGGAGGTGGTGCTGCTTAGGTGACTTGAACACCTGACCCTCTCATTACGAATGAGATGCTCTACCAACTGAGCTAAAGCAGCACTAAAATCTTCTTAAAGGTTAATATCAATTTTTTCAATATAGTTATATTGAGAAACAAGGAATGTTATCTCAGAGAGCTCGCAGTCTTTTAAAAATTAAAAGTCAGGCTTTACGATTTACCAGACTGGGATATACTGTTAAATAATATAATAGGATTGATTTTAGGCTGTAAGTATTATGCAGGATTCAAGGATCGCAAAAATGTGCGTCGAAAAGGGCCTTAAAATGACGGAGCCCCGGAAAGTGATTGCCCGAGTTCTTTCCGATGCTACAGACCACCCCGATGTTGAAGCGTTGCACAGGCGGGTCAGAGACTTAGACCCTTCGATATCTATTGCTACCGTATATAGAACTATGAAGCTTTTTGAGGATACAAATATTGTTTCCAAAAGAGACTTTGGAGACGGGCGCGCGCGTTATGAAGAAATTCAAGGTGACGAAGACCATCATCATCATCTAATAGATGTTCGAACTGGCGAAGTTATCGAGTTTTACAATGAGGAACTTGAAAACCTGAAAGTAAAAATAGCCAATGAGTTAGGCTATGAGCTTGTAGACCATCATTTAGAATTGTTCGGTAGTCCAATTTCGAAAAACTAGTTCTAAACGTTGCACTAATCAAATTATATGTAAGAAGGATCCAATTACGGAGCCTTTTATAATGCCGAGACCCCCCTTAGATTCTCCAGAAGCATCGTGAACGGAGAAAAGATTTTCGCCACTTTCATGTATGATGCGGGAATAGTGGAATTCGTGCGAACGAAAAAGTTGACCCTTTTCACCAAGTGGGCAGTCAGTTATAAGCTCTCCCAATCGATATCCTAACGAGAGCTTTGGGTTTTCAAAGGTTGTTTTTAAATCTAAAAGTCCAGACATGGCAAAACTAGTTCCTGACGCATCGGTGAGAGTCTGGCCTAGTACCATGAACCCCCCACACTCACCATAGATAACTTTTCCAGATGCACCCGCTATTCTTAAACTATCTAGGAACGTTGTATTCTTTGAAAGCCTTTCTGCAAAAAGTTCGGGATAACCGCCTGACAGATATATAGCGTCACAAGAGTTATCTGGTGCTTCATTATCGAGCGGTGAAAAATATGAGAGTTTTGCTCCTAGGCGCATCCAATTTTCTAGAATATGAGTGTAAGCGAAATTAAAGGCTAAATCTCGCGCTACCGCGATGTGTTGACCTAAAGGCTTTAAGAAATTTGCCTCAGTAGAGCTTGAGATACTACTTTTGGACGCCTCTTTAATCGCACTAAGGTCTACATTTGACGATATTGATTTAGAAGCTTTATGTATGAATCGTTCTAATGCGTCGTTTTCCTCCGCTTGCACCAAACCAAGATGCCTAGATGGTAAATTCAGGTCATTATCGCTAGGTATGGTACCAAGCACTTTAATGCCCGAGTCGGACAAAGCGCTTTCCAATAGTTTTCCATGGCGTTCGCTGCTTACTCTATTAAGAATTACACCCGCAAAATTTAGCTGTTTATCGTGGTTCAAAAAACCGGAAGCAAGCGCGGCAACAGATTGCGCCTGGGAACTGGCATCTATAACAAGAATTATTGGCATCCCGAGTTCGAGTGCCGCGCTAGCAGTCGAGCCATTACCACTTTCACCTGATTGAAGTGCGCCATCAAACAGCCCCATGACTCCTTCTACAACAAATATATCGGAATCTTTGGATGTTTCACTGGCCAAATATTGTAATTGCAGCTTGTTCATTCCCCAAGTATCTAGGTTTACGCATCTGCCACTGCCGGCTAGCTCGTGGAATTTAGAATCGATATAGTCGGGCCCAATTTTTGCAGCAGAAACGTTTAATCCTTTATCTCTAAGAGCGCGCAAAATACCAAGCGTTATGGTTGTTTTGCCAGCACCACTCGTCGGCGCACTTATAATTATGCCGGGAGTAGCCAAGATTGTCCTATCCAGCTTGCTTAGTTTTAAAATCAGCTAACGTTTCAACTTTACTAATGGGTTTAGGAATTTCACTTAGCCAGTTAAGCATATTTCTGAAATTCACTACCGGGCCGATCACAACGATAGATGGTGCTTTGACTCTGGAATCTTGCGAATCCCGCATACAAGATCCCAAAGACGTCTCCAGAACAAACTGGTTAGGCAAGGATGCATTCGAAACTATAGCCATTGGTTCGTCATGCGGTCTACCTGCCGATAACAGAGAATTCACGATGGAGTCTAAATGTTTTATTGCCATATAAATGACGATAACGGGCGCACTTTTACTTATCGAAGCCCAGTCAATGGTCGAAATTCCGCCTATCGCGTCATGTCCTGTGACAAGGGTGACGGCATGGTTTGTGTCGCGATGAGTAAGTGGTATTCCAGCATATGCTAGTCCTCCAATACCCGAAGTTATCCCCGGAATAATTCTAAAAGGAATGCCTGCTTCATACAGCGCTGTGGCTTCTTCACCTCCTCGTCCAAAAACAAAAGGATCTCCTCCTTTCAGTCTGAGAACGCGCTTATTTTTTCTGGCGAGGTGGATTAGCCTAAGAGAAATATCAACTTGCTTTGGTGAGGGCTTTCCGCCTCTTTTCCCTGCGAACTCAAGAGAGGCTAATGGATTTGCCAACTTTAAAATTTCCTTACTAACTAAAGCATCATAGACAATGATATCTGCCTGATTCAGACCGCTTAGCGTATGCAACGTTAGTAATCCAGGGTCACCCGGCCCGGCTCCAGCAAGCCAAACGCTCCCCTTCTTTAAGGTTATATCAAATTGAGGTATCAACATTTCTCTACATTATGTCATCGTTGATGTTTTTGCATACAAATAATAATGTGCAATAAAAGTTTTTATGGTTGGATCATTTAAATGTTGAAGCAAGAACTGTAGATGTTCATATAAGGCGCTTAAGAAAGGCACTAAATGCTTGGGATGGAACGGAGTTGGTACGCACGGTCCGGGGGGCCGGCTATTCTCTTGATGTCACATCAAATACTAACTGACGGCGTTATCCATAAAAGCGGCTAATTGAATATCTAATTCTGTTACACCCCCGGCATCATGCGTAGATAACGTCACGTCGACTCTATTGTAAACATTGCTCCATTCCGGGTGGTGGTCCATTTGTTCCGCCTTTAGAGCAGCCTGTGACATGAAACCAAAAGCTTGCTTAAAATCTCTGAATTCAAACACTTTTCTTATTGCTTTTCCGTCGGTTGCTTCGCTCCAGCCAGTTAAATTTTCAAGAGCGTCTTGTCGTTGGGCAGAATTTAATAACTCTGGCATGATAGAATCTTATCCTGTTTTTTATTTGATACACTGAATAACCTTAAGAGGTAATAGGATCTATGGGAACCCCGAACTTAATAGATGATGCTTTTTCATAAAGCTCGGCTGCCATGAGCAAATTTGCTTCCCCTCTCGGTCCTCCAACCATTTGAAGGCCAACAGGTAAACCAGATCCTGTAAACCCAGCGGGTATACTCAATGCGGGATGGCCAGTGAGGGTAATGGCATACGCTATAGTCAGCCATTCTACATAATTAGAGAACTTATGATCACCTAGGCTCTCGACGAACCGCTGCTCTACTGGATACGGCGGCACAACAGTAGCAGGACAAAGTAATAAGTCATAATCCTGAAAAAATTCATTGGCTCGTGCAAGGTAACGTCCTCGAGCAAGTTCGATCCGCGCAAAGTCATCAACTGTTATTTCTGATGCTCTTTCAATATTCCAGATGACCTCTGGTTTCAGCAGATCTTTTTGATTATCAAGCAGTTCTTTTTTACTGACGTAAAAGGATATAGCGCGCCAAGTCTGAAATATATCTTGCACATCGGAGAAATCAGGATGCGCCTCCTCTACTATGCATCCCAAGTCTTCGAATACCTCAGCTGCCTTTCTACAAATATCCGCAACTTCTCTATCGACAGGTGTCACTCCTAGATCAGGTGAAAAGGCAACTTTGCGGGGTTTCCTTGGATTATTTACGGCCTCGAGATAACTTTTCTCAGTTTTGGGTAGTGAAATAGGATCAGCCGGATGAGTCCCCACCAAAGCATCTAAGAATAGAGCAACGTCGGCAACTGTGCGAGCCATAGGCCCGGCAACGCTGAATGGCTGTCCTGGAATGCTGTACAAACCGCTTGGATACGCTCCAGCACCCGCAGCTCCATAGGCTACCCGACCAGGGCTTGGTCTAAAACCTACCACAGAACAAAAGCTTGCCGGGTTTCTCAGTGAACCGCCAAGATCTGATCCGCTCGCCAGCCAAGCTTGGCCAGTTGCCAAGGCTACGGCGGATCCACCAGAAGACCCGGCACAACTTTTGGTGGTGTCCCAAGGATTTAAAGTGGCGCCAAAGACTTCATTAAAAGTGTTTGCCCCAGCGCCAAATTCTGGCGTGTTTGTTTTTGCGTAAACTATCCCACCTTCCTTTTCCAGATTTTCAACCAGGCAATCAGATCGCGTAGGCACAAAATCTCGGTAGATTGGCGACCCCCAGGTGGAGCGCACGCCGCTAACGGGGTTGAGATCCTTTATGGCTACAGGCAAGCCTGCCAGTATGCCGCGTTCGTCTAAACTTAAATTTGACATTTTATCGGCATCTTCGTAGGCCCTTTCCCAACATAAAGTGGGTAGAGCATTTACTTTATTATCAACCTCACTGATTCTTTCCCTCAATGCATCTAGGAGTTCAGCTGCGGTTACTTCTCTTTTCTTTAACAAACCAACAATTTCGTTGGCGGTCATATTAACTAAGTTTGTTGCAGACGTTGTCATGTTTCAATAAGTCCCAATGAATATCGGTAAAGTCTATTTATTGTAATCGTGAATTATCGTTACTGGTATGCGGAATATGTTGGGCAGTAGGCGCTGCGTGATGATGGATCATTTTCCATGAATTTTCTTCATTTAGAAAGATGTTCGTGGCCGCCATCGTCCCCCCTTCGAGGCTCTCAAAACAGGTTACGAAACACAGATCAAATTTAAGAAAATGGGCTATAGCGTTGTGGCAACTAATTTTTGGAGAATGCCCTCCCATCAAAATATTACTCCAACTTTGCATGACAGCCTTTTGTCCATAAAGTGGTGCCCAACCTGGGTGTATGCAAACGATTTCCTCACTTAAGGACCACACCTTTTTCATTAGGTCAAAACTCGCAGTAGAGAACGCATGGTAAAACGCTTGGTTTGCAGATAATATTACCACAGCATCTGTCATTTCGTTAACCATCCCAGTTAAGGCCTCAGCAACAGGTTAAACTATAACTTAAGGTATGAAAGTCTTTTAAGTACTGATAACAAGATTTAGTAGGTAGCTCTTCCACCTGAGATGTCGAAAACACCTCCGGTGCTAAACGAGCATTCTTCAGAACTTAACCAAGTGATTAGATTTGCTATTTCATCTACGGTTCCAAAACGTCCAATTGGAATTTTGGATAGCATAAAGTCTATATGCTCTTGACTAATTTGATCAAAAATTTCCGTGCGAACTGCCGCGGGCGTAATGCAATTTACGGTTATATTCATATCCGCTAGTTCTTTTCCAAGTGATTTTGTTAGACCAATGACCCCCGCTTTTGCTGCACTGTATGGCGCCGCATTCGGGTTACCTTCCTTTCCCGCTATTGAGGCTATATTGACAATTCGTCCGTACTTATTTTCTCTCATAAACGGCACCAGAGCTCTACAGCAAAGAAAGGTGCCATTCAGATCGATGTCTACAACTTTCATCCATTCTTCAATTGGGAATTCCCAGGTTTTGAAATTTGGACCCGCTATCCCTGCACTATTCACCAGAATATCTGCGCCTCCGATATTTTTGAAACTATTTTCAGCTGCAGCGTTAACAGAACCCCATTTCGTCACATCCACGACTTGAATATCTATTTTGCCAGGAAAGTTATCTTTAACCTCATTGAGGCGGCCTTCGTCCATATCCCACAAGGAAACGTTCGCACCACTTGCATGAAAACGTTTGGCTGCAGCCAGCCCAATACCTTTTGCTCCGCCTGTTATGACAACGGATCGGCCTTTATAATCGTAAGTTATGGACATTTTCATTCTACCTTTTCGTTAAATCAAAATGTTGATTAAGTAATTATTAAAGAAATACTGTTCCACCATCCACCATTATCGTTTGACCCGTAACAAACTTTGAAGCGTCACTGGCCAAATACAGAATTGTTCCGGTCAGGTCATCTGGTGATAGTGTCCTTTTGAGTGCCTGGCCCTCGGCTATTGCTTTAGTCGCTTGCTCAAGTTTATTTCCAAAAAATTCCTCTGTTCCTTCCGTAGCAACCGCTGTAGGTCCAATCGAATTTACTCGGATCCAATCGCGTCCCAGCTCACGTGCTAGAGCGCGGGTTAAACCAATAACTGCTGCTTTTGACGTCGAATAGTGCAGGGCATAGGGTAAACCAGCCAAAGCTGCCAAAGATGAAATGTTTATTATAGACCCGCTCTGCTGAGCCTTCATAGAACCAATAACTGCTTTGCAGCAACGCCAAATCCCGCTGATGTTTACATCCAAGCAATCATTCCAATCTTGCTCTGCAAGTGTATCGAAACGTCCCCCCTTGAGAGAACCATAGAGGGCCGCGTTATTTACCAAAATGTCGATGCTGCCAAATTTATCTAATGTCATCTGTGCCATCGCATCGCAACTTGACTGATTTCTTACATCAAGTTGGACGCTCATACCGATTCCCCCGGAGTCCTTAATAGTTTGAGTGGTTTTATTGCAATCCGTTATATCAGCTGCGATAACTTTTGCCCCTGCTCCTGCTAATTTTATAGCGTACTCTTGTCCTAAGCCTCTACTGGCTCCAGTAATGATAGCTACCTTGTTTTCTAGATCTTTATGCATGTGACAAATTCCAAAGGATGCTTTTATGTACTTTGAGATTACTGATTATTAGCTCTAAGCTCTTTCAATATTTCGTCTCTATCGGCGTCGATTTCAGGCGCAGCTTGATAATCAACGCGATTAACACCATCAATATGTAATGGACTTGCTGCTGCGAGTGACTTTTGTCCCTCTTCGTCGTTTATCCAGCGTATCATCCCTCTAGCATGCAAATTTTCGTCTTCAATTACCTCGCCAAGATCTTTAACTATTCCACAGGGTACGCGTGCTTCATTTAATGAAGCCATAATTTCTGAACGGGCAAAGTTGGATGACCAGAGAGTGATAAGATTAGTTACATCATCTAGGTTTTTTACACGATCGGCCATTGAAAGAAATTTGGGATCCTCTTTAGCGTCAGGCATATCCATTGCGTCCAATAACCTATGCCAGTGAGTGTCATTATTACATATTATGGAGACGTAACCGTCTTTGCAGGGATAAACTCCATAGGGAGCAATTGATAGTCCTCCGTGAAAATTCCCAACTCTTTCTGGGATTTTCTTTACGTCGGTATCAAATATTAGTCCAAGGTTTGAAGCAAAGGAGGGAAAAACAGCTTCTTGCATTGAAACGTCAACATAAGATCCTTTGCCAGTTCGCTCTTTTTTAACGAGTGCTGTCATAACTCCGCCAAATAGATGTATTCCAGCAAAAAAGTCGCATAATGCTACCCCAGCTTTGACGGGTGGATTATCGGGGAACCCAGTTGCGCTCATAACGCCACTCATGGCCTGAACGGCGATATCCATAGCCTGGTAACCTTTATATGGACCGTCTTGGCCGTAGCCACTACCGGAAGCATAAATGATTTCTGGTTTAATTTTTTTAATGGTTTCATAGCCCACACCTAGGCGATCAACAACGCCGGGCGCAAAATTTTCTATTATAATGTCTGCCGTTGAGGCTAATTCTAAAAAAATATCGCGGTCTTCTTTATTTTTTAAGTCTAATAAAATGCTGCGCTTATTTGGGTTAAGCATTTTAAAAGGATACAAGGCGCCCCCTCTCGCATTCCTTCGTCTTAAATGCTCCCCGCCAGGGGGTTCTACTTTTATAACGTCAGCACCTGCCATTGCCATTAGGAAGGTGGCATAAGGGCCGTTATAAATTTGGGTTAAATCTAAAACACGTATACCTGTTAAAGGATGATGGGGATTTGACATTTACATTTCTCTATCGGAAAAATAGCTATCATTACTAATAGTAGTTATCTCCTTGTTGCGCTATTTTGAATAAAGTGACAAGTCCTTACATCATCACCTCGATATCTTTCTAGCTTTTTGTTTGGGAGAAAATGAATGGCAATGGACATAGAGTATTCGACGTTTTTTAAAAATGATTTACCTGCGCCGATCCAGCGATGGAGCGGCTTTCCAAAATATAATTTTATTGGTGGTCATAATGATGCTGAGAGCATCCCCGTTGAGGACATGATAAAATCAATTTCGGAAGTGTTAAAACGGGAGGGCAGGACATTAGCAACATATGGATTACAGCATGGGCCTCAAGGATATAAACCTCTCAGGGAATTTATTTCTAAGAAGGTAAACAAACGAAGTGGTCTGCGCGTTTCAAGTGATGATATTCTAATCACATCTGGATCAGGACAAGCATTAGATCTAATCAATGCGGCCTTTTGTAATCCTGGCGATACAGTAATTGTCGAACAATTCAGTTATGGCAGCGCAATCAACAGATTAAAAAGGATCGGAGTGAGACCTGTTGGTATACCGCTTAGTGATGAAGGCATCCGCTTAGAATTGCTAGTAGAGAGATTGGAGGATCTTCAAGCCAAGTCGATAAAACCAAAATTTATCTATGTAATCCCGACAGTTCAAAATCCAGCTGGCAGTATAATGCCAGAGAAAAATAGGCTTAAATTGCTGGAGATTTCGAAAAAATATCAAATCCCAATTGTAGAAGATGAATGTTATGCGGACTTAATATGGGACAGCAATAGGCCTCCAGCGTTAGCGGCGCTGGATGAGGGCAATAGGGTAATTCATTGTGGGTCTTTTTCTAAGACAATTGCACCAGCATTACGAATTGGCTATCTGATTGGCGACTGGAATGTCCTATCCCAACTTCTAGCAATCAAGAGTGATGGTGGAACTGGAGCATTGGAACAAATGATGCTCGCAGAATACTGTAAAGAAAATTTTGATAAACATTTAAAATCGCTTTGTGAAACACTCGAAAAAAAACTTAGGGTTTTGACTGAAGCGATAGAAGCTAATTTTGGAACGTCAGCAGAGTTTGAAGTTCCCGAAGGTGGCATATTTTTATGGGTTACCTTACCTGATAGTGTAGATACCATGAGGTTAGCAAGTATTGCTCTTTCAGAGGGTGTAGCTATAAACCCTGGCCCTGAATGGTCCACTGATACGGCCCCTGCAAGCTCCAAGCTACGTTTATGTTTTGGGCACCCTGATGAAAAAACCATAAAGGTGGGGGTGAACAAGCTGGCTAAAATTTGTCAAAGGGAATTTGGGGTTCCCATGCGAATATCAAATGAAAAAGTACGGTAAGTTCGTCTTGGTTTAGGTATGGATAGTTCAGATACAACGGATGAGCAAAAAAAAACCTACGATCAGAAGACGTTTTTTAAAATAGTGGGCTCTTTTGCGGTTGCCGAAACATTGGTATGGGCCGCCTACTATTATTCTTTTGCTGCATTCTTTCCGACATGGGAAACAGAATTAGAATTCTCTAAGCCCGTGCTAACTGGGGCCTTTACCATGGCGCTTATTGTGGCAGCATTTGCTGCCCCATTGGTGGGCCGGATGATAGATTTTGGTCACGGAAAAAGTCTATTTGCCGGTGGCGCTTTGGTGGCAGGTGTGCTCTTACTTTTATTGTCCCAAGTCACCGAAGTTTGGCAGTTCTACCTTATTTGGTTTGGGATTGGCTTGGCGATGTCAAGTTCATTATACGAAGCATGCTTTGCCATCATAACTTATACAATGGGCGTAGAGGCGCGGAAAGCGATTACCTACGTTACGCTTATAGCAGGATTTGCATCGACTATCTCATTTCCAAGTGCGCATATTTTGATAAAGTTTTTCGATTGGCGTATAGCTTTAATTGTCTTTGGCGTAATTATAATCTCAGTAGCAGTCCCTTTAATAATCTATGGATCGAAGCAGGCTGCTCATTACGCGAGAGCAAAGCCGCAGTCACCAAGTCCCACCGCGCGCAAGGCGATGATGGTGGCTAAAACTTGGACTTTCTGGTTTATTGCAGTGACTTTCACTCTTGCAGCTTGCGCGCATGGAATGATAACAACCCATATGCTTCCAATATTAATTGGTAGAGGGTTTACTGCAGAGATGGCCGTTCTTGGGGCCTCGATGATTGGTCCAATGCAAGTGGCTGGTCGTGTGATCATGACATTATTTGAGCGTCATGTATCTGTCTTAGCGATATGCCTTGTATCGTTTGTTTCTATATTTATAGCTGGTCTAGCCCTATATTATAGTAATACGATCCCTCTTGCTATTGCCGTATTTGTTATAGGACAAGGGGCAGGCTACGGCGTTTTCAGCATTATACGGCCAACTATAATTGCTCAGTTACTAGGTCGTCAGAATTTTGGAATTATAGCTGGTTTTCTAGCCATTGGGTTTATGCTGGGGTCGGCTGTTTCGCCTACGATTGCTTCATTATTATGGGAAGCATCCGACTATGATCTAGTCATTTTAGTGGCAGCGTCTCTGCCGATAGTATCCTTAATGACTTTGACTTGTGCGTGGCGATATAAAACGAAGAGTTCCGATAAGAAGTAAGATAGCTTGAAAAATAGGGAAATCGGGTACTGGAATTTTTGCTCCAGTACCTCTCAACCAATATTTTCCACTTATTATGAAACTGTATTTCTTGGTATATCCTTAAACGGTTTATCCGCATCAAAACGGGTTTCCTTAGGCATATTTAATACCCGTTCTGATATAATATTTTTTTGTATTTCATCAGTGCCGCCAGCTATTGAGGATGCCGGAAATGAAACAAGGATTTCAGCAATTATACCATCCATTGGACTGTCTTCGCCAGTTAGCATTGCATCGGCACCACTTATGAGTGTGTGTACTTTCGCAGCAGCTCTAGCCACATTACTGGCAGCTAGCTTGCCAAGGGAGCCTTCTGGCCCTTGTGGTTTCCCTTGCTCTTGTGCCGCTCTAGCGCGCCGTGCTGTCCACTCGGCCGATTTATGTAAAGTCATAAGCTTCGCAATTTCCTGGCGAATTGCTGGATCCTTAATAGCGTCGGTCTCTTTTGCCCGGTCCATAATCAGGTCAACCCTACCAGCGCGCTGGGGGTACCATTTATAAGGCTGCATTGTGGTTTCAGTCTCAACTCGCTCTTGGTCATAAATCGGTCCATCTCCCTTTGAGGCTTGTCCCCAAGAGCGAAGTGAGTCCGCGGCGCGTCTTTCGTGCATCAGTGTCGTGGTGGCCACCTGCCAACCATCGCCAAGTTCCGCAACTTGAAAATCGGGCATTACTTCCGCGTCTGTCAGAAAAACTTGATTAAACGAGGCATGGCCATTCATTTGCATTAATGGTTGCGTTTCAACGCCTGGCTGGTTCATATCAATGATAAAATAGGATAGTCCTCTGTGTTTTGTTTCATCCATATCAGTTCGAGCTAGTAATAAGCCCCAATGAGCTTTATGCGCGCTTGTAGTCCAAACTTTCTGACCATTGACCACCCATTTATTGCCTACCATAACTGCTTTTGTGGTTGCTCCGGCGAGATCTGAGCCGCTTCCAGGTTCACTAAATAATTGGCACCATACGTCTTCCCCAGTTATTATTCGTTTTAAAAACTTTTCTTTATGCATGTCGGAGCCATGGTTAAGAATAGTCGCAGCTGCTAACATTCGAATTCCGGATTTAGGAATTGTTAAAGCACCAATCTTACTAAATTCCTCTTCTATAGCTGGGACCAAACTAACCGGTAGATCGCGGCCATACCATTCAGCCGGCCAATTAGCCATACCCCATCCAGAGTCGGCAAGCTTTAAACGCCATTCCACTAAATCGAGATTAGGGCTCCAATTTTCCTTTAACCATTCACGCACTTCGTTGCGGACTTGTTCTTCATTGATTGACATAAATAACTCTCCTTATTGATCCCAAGACTGCATCATCAACTCGCGATGGAAATCTGCTGTCCCTAGAAATACTTCTGAACTTTTTGCTCTTTTAAACCAAAGATGGGTGTCGTTATCCCAGGTGAAACCAATACCCCCATGCATTTGAACAGCGTTAATTGCTGTTTGCATATAAGCTTCGGACGCAGAGGCTTTGGCTATAGATGCGGTTGCGGCTATATCGCTTTCACCATCATCAAACGCGGCAGCAGCGTAGTAAGCCGCTGACTTAGCAAGTTCTACATCAGCTAGCATATCAGTGGCTTTGTGTTTAGTAACTTGGAATGAAGCTATGGATCGTCCGAATTGCATTCGCATTTTGACATATTCTAGCGTGTCTTCACGAAGTCGTTCAGCTCCCCCTACCATCTCATTGGAAAGGCCGATACAAGATTTTAAAAATGTTTTGTGCATAGCCTCAGTAACGTCGTCGCTCGAAATACAAGTCGCTTCAACGTCGGTAAATGTTAATTTTGCAAGTTTTCTTGTTTGATCTGTAGAATTGAGAAGGTTTTTTGTTAACCCAACAGCCGTACTATCAACTGAAAAGAGTGCGAGCCTTTGGGACCCTGAATTATCATCTACTTTTGCCAATACTATAATTAAGTCCGACATATGGCCGTCTAGCACGAAGCTTTTTATGCCTGTGAGGCGGTATGTATTTTTATTTTTCGTAGCACACATACTCATCGACGATATGTCCCAGGCTCCAGTCTCCTCAGTAAACGCCAGCGAAGCGGTGAGGTCACCCGATGCGATTTCAGGAAGGTATTTTTTCTTATATTCTTCAGATGCTCCGTATAGTATCGCGTTCGCGGTCAAGACCGCCGATGAAAAATATGGCGCACAAAGCAAGAATCGCCCCATTTCTTCTAAAACAATGCACTGTTCCGATAAACCAAAGCCTTGGCCGCCGTATTCCTCCGGTATTGCAATAGCAGTTAAACCTAATTCAGTATTGACCTTTTGCCATTGCTCTTTCTCCCAACCTGCGTCCGTAGCCATCAGACGACGGACCTCGGTCGTTGGCGATTTTTCCTCCAAAAAACGTCTGAGAAACGATCTGAATTCCTCTTGTTCCTCAGAAAAGCTGAATTTCATTCTAATTATCCTTCCTTGCAAGCAATACTACGAATTATGGACACGCAGGTTATTTAGGTTTCAAACTTCTTGAATGGCGTTTCTATCTTTTTAAGGTCCTGGATCAAATCTGGTGGGAAATCCTCATTAAGTCCAGTCGATATTACGTCGCACATCTGAGAAAATCTACTTTTTACCAAACGTGTTAACTCATCATATCGTCCCGTAACGCAAAATAAGTTCAAAACATCATCGTTTATTTCAGCCGCGAGCTTGTCCCACTCACCATTTTTTGTCATGTAGTTCAATTTTCGCCCAAGATCACCATGCCCATGCGTTTCGAGCACAGGCCAATATGCTGGCGTTGAGCCATAAAACCCAACGCGATAGCGGACGATCTCGGCTGCTTTTGCAACAGATTCATTGTCTGGTCCAGTTGCGAGAAACCCACCACCAGAAACTTCAAAGTTGTCACGAC
>CACOPQ010000013.1 GCA_902629125.1 uncultured Alphaproteobacteria bacterium | reverse complement strand
TGGATACCACAATTGAGTCCATTTTTTTTATTGGCACCAATGCAGCATCGTCCAAAAGTTCCATTGCCCCCATTCGTTTTGAAGTTAGTGGCCGAAAGAACTTTTTAATTCTCGAAAACTCCTTGATTTCCATTTGTCAACCCAAGTTCTTTTGCTTCCTCAATAATGCGATTTTATCTAGCACTCCATTTACTAGACCAACTGTTTGTTTTTCATAAAATGCGTGAGTTAAATCGATGTACTCATTTATAACAACTTCAGTTGGTGTCTCAAGAGAACTTATAAGCTCAAAAACACCCACTTGAAGGATTGCCTGAAGTGTAGTCTCTAGTTTGTCAAGACTTCCTTCTTTAGACAAAGCTGATGAAATTAGAGGGTCAATATGATTTAAGTGACTTGCAGTTCCGCTGGCTAAATCTCTAAATAGTTGAGTGTCTGGTACTCCAAACCCTGGGTTCTCTTCGGCCACATGAAGTCTAAAGTGAACAAACTCTTCTATTATATCAGTAGGTGTGGCCCCTGTCATTTTCATTTGGTACAAAGCCTGGACCGCCGCTAATCTTGCAGCTGTCCTAGGCCGAGCAGACCACTCTTGTTTTTTAGAGTATTTATCTAGGGTCAACGTAGTTACTTTTTTTTAGCCTCACAATTGATAAGCAAGCCAAAACCGCGTCCCTACCTTTGTTTTTTTTACTTATAGATGCACGAGTCCAGGCTTGGTCAGCATTATCAACGGTTAAAATGCCATTTCCAATAGCGAGCCCCTTCTCAATACTTAGATTCATTAGACCGCGCGCACTCTCACTGCTAACGATGTCATAATGAGATGTTTCGCCACGGATCACACAACCTAACGCTACATAACCAACATACCGGCTAATCGATTTTTCTTGCGATATAGTGGCGATTGCCGGTGGTATTTCGAGAGCGCCAGGAACTGAAACCCGATCATATTTTAAATTTTTTTCCTGTAATTGTCTAATTGCGCCCCTAACCAATTCATCAGCGATATCTTTATAAAAGTCTGCGTCAACTAATAATATTTTGTTCTCCATCAACCTCACCTATTCACTGCTGCTTGGCTTCCTTGCAATTATGCTTAGTCCATAACCTTCTAAGCCTACCACGGTTTTTTCTGAGTCAGTTAAGAGTACCATATCTTTAATGCCTAAATCCAAAAGGATTTGTGCACCAACGCCATAGTCCCGTAATTCACTTGCACCTAAAGCATCCTGATCCCTCGTTTTCATTTTACGCTGCAATTTTTCAGACAAAGTTGATGGTGTTGGTTCTCGCATCAATACAACTATACCACGACCTTCCTCGGCTATGTGCAACATTGCGTTTTGTAATTCGCCACCACCTCGAGAACCAGATTTATCTCCCAAAACGTCTTCCATTACGTCAAGCGAGTGCATGCGCACCGGTACAGGCGTTTCTGTGGTGATATCTCCTTTTATTAAAGCGACGTGCTCAGCGTATGAAACCTTGTTCAAATACACTATCAAACGCCATTGGCCTCCATATTTACTATTTAGTACTGTTTCCACCGAACGTTCAATTATCGATTCTTTCGACCTACGATAGTTTATTAGATCGGCAATTGTGGCAATTTTAAGAGAGTGATGTTCAGCAAAAGCAACCAGATCCGGCATACGCGCCATTGTGCCGTCATCATTCATTATTTCACATATGACCCCAGCCGGATTCATCCCGGCCAACCTTGCAATATCAACTACCGCTTCAGTGTGTCCGGCACGAACTAAAGTACCTCCATCTCTAGCGACGAGAGGAAAGACGTGCCCTGGTGAAACGATATCATCTCTATTTTTCTCTGGATCAATAGCAACAGAAATTGTTTTGGCCCTATCGTGCGCGGAGATACCAGTTGTTACACCTTCACGTGCCTCGATCGAAACAGTAAAAGCTGTTTCTAAACGCGTTGCATTATTTCGTGACATAAGCTGCAAGCCGAGTTGTTCTACACGCGAGCGCTGCATAGCAAGGCAAATAAGGCCTCTAGCGTACTTTGCCATAAAGTTGATGGCTTCAGGTGTGGCATTTTCAGCGGGTATACATAAGTCACCCTCATTCTCTCTATTTTCGTCATCCACTAAAATAAATATTCTACCAGCTTTCGCTTCTTCTATAACTTCTTCTATTGAGGACAAAGCAACGCTAGAATGCTCGTTTGAACTCTTTGAACTATTCATATTCACTTACCTCTTTTTTCATCAAACGAGCGACGTAGCGAGCTATTATATCAATCTCGATATTAACTTTACTTCCGACACTTAGATTTTTGAACGTCGTAAAATCCCAAGTATGCGGTATGATATTAATCGTAAAAACGTTATCTGCTACTTCGTTAACGGTCAGGGAAACACCATTCAGCGTTATCGATCCCTTCTCCGCAATGAAATCTTTTAAAGCGTCAGGCGCTTTGAATTTCAGTTGCCTACTATCCCCAATTTTTTCAACTTCAACCAGCTCTGCCACGCCATCAACATGGCCTGTAACTAGGTGCCCACCAAGTTCTTCGCCTAATTTTAATGACTGCTCTAAATTAATCGAAACACCCTTCTTCCAATCTCCCAAAACAGTAGCATCGAGGGTTGCTTTCGATACGTCTACACAAAACCAGTTGTTGCCTTTCGAGACCACAGTTAAACAAGCTCCAGAGCAACAAATTGATGCACCGATTGGAATCTCATCCACTACATAAGAACAGCTTACCCTCACCCGAAGGTCTCCCCGATGCTCGATGTCTTCTATTTGACCAATATCAGTAATTATTCCAGTAAACATTACAAAGCTTCCATGCAACGAATATACGTCTCTTTTATATCAGATCCTATTCGTTCTATATTTTGAATCGCAAACTTTTTCGACATATATAATTGTTCTACACCTAACGGGTCCCACGCGGCAATACCATCACCTCCGATTATCATCGGCGCACGATATATCACTAACTTGTCCACCAGATCACTTTTTAAAAGACCACTTGCCAGATACCCTCCAGCCTCTATAAGGACCGTTGTTATACCTTCTTCAGCCATTAATTCAAAACATCTTGGCATCGAGACATGGCCATCTGATGAACAAGGTACTTGCAAAATTTTTATACCCATGTCGGTTAAAATATCTTTTTTTGCTGCGTTAGATTCCTCAGTTGTAAATACATAACTATGATGGTTTTTAGCTGTTAACGCAAAATGGCTCGTTACTGGTATTCGGAGTTTTGAATCTACCAACATCCGAGAAGGGGAATGATGCTCAAGTCCGGGCAATCTACAATCTAATTTAGGGTCGTCATGTAGCAGAGTTCCGATACCTGTGAGAACAGCATCATTCTTTGCTCTTAATAAGTGCACTGATCGACGAGCATCGTCACCTGTTATCCATTTACTCTTCCCATTAAATGTCGCTATTCGGGAGTCTATACTCATTCCAAACTTTAGTGTGACATATGGTCTAGAAAGCCCACAAACATTGAAGAAACCTTGCATTATGTTTAACGCCTCTTCTTTGCAAATGTTTTCTACAACGCGCACCCCTGCGGCCCTCAGCCGTTGTATTCCTAGGCCATCAACTCTTGAGTCTGGATCCTTGATAGCGACAACAACTTTTGAAATTCCCGCTTTAATTAATGCATCACAACACGGAGGCGTTTTTCCAAAGTGAGAGCATGGTTCTAGCGTGCAATACGCCGTAGCACCTTCTGCCTGCTGCCCTGCTTGCTGCAACGCCATTACTTCCGCATGAGGTCGTCCGCCAGGTTGGGTCCAACCTCGGCCAATAACTTTATCTTCTTTTACAATAATACACCCTACTGGGGGGTTGGGACTTACTCTACCTATACCTCTTATCGCCAGCCTAAGTGCTTTTTGCATCCAGTTTTGATCTTTTAAAGACATCAATAGAGCAAACGATGCAAAACTAAGTTAGTCTTCTTCAAAGCGACTTAAGTCTTCAACAAACTCCTCAAAGTCCTTCGCTTCTCTAAAATTTCTATAAACAGATGCAAACCTCACATAAGCAACTGGGTCCAAATTACCAAGAGAGTCCATCACCATCTCGCCAATGACTGTCGATGGAACTTCAGACTCACCCATGCTTTCGAGCCGTCTGACTATACCCGTAATCATTCTGTCTACCCGCTCTTGATCAACCGGTCTTTTGCGCAAAGAAATTTGGATTGAACGATATAATTTATCTCTTTCAAAAGGAGCCCTTTTTCCGTTCTTTTTTAATACCGTTAGCTCGCGTAGTTGAACGCGCTCAAACGTAGTGAACCTTCCGCCACATGACGGACAAAAGCGTCGACGTCTTATGGCCGCACCATCTTCAGTAGGCCGCGAATCTTTTACTTGAGAATCAATATGTCCGCAAAATGGGCACCTCATCTCTTCTCCTTTCTATTTTACCTTATAATAAAGAAAAAATTCGCTCTGTCATTTTAATAGATGGGAAATTGCTGGCACAAGGATTTTACTTCATTGCATACCCTTTGCTTTAGCTTTCCGCTCAGCGTAGTTTGTTCACTATGTTCGTGCAAAACATCTGCGATCAAATTAGCTACTCTGTCAAATTCCAGCACGCCAAAACCACGTGTTGTGGCGGCTGGCGTGCCTAACCTAATTCCGGAAGTAATCGCCGGCTTCTCAGGATCAAATGGAACGCCGTTTTTGTTGCAAGTTATACCAACGGACTCCAAAACCGATTCAGCTGTTAATCCTGTAATACGAAGGTTACGCAAATCTAAAAGTACCAAATGGGTATCTGTACCGCCCGAAACGATATTAATGCCTCTTGATTGTAAACCATTTGAGAGCGCGCCGGCGTTGGCAATCACCCTTGACACATAATTTTTAAAGGATGGATCTTGCGCTTCACCAAATGCTACCGCTTTTGCAGCTATTACGTGCATCAAAGGTCCACCTTGGAGCCCAGGGAAAAGTGCTGAGTTAATTTTTTTTGATAAATTTTCATCATTCGTTAACACAATTCCACCTCTCGGCCCTCTCAAGGTTTTGTGAGTTGTGGAGGTAACGACATCTGCATAATGTAATGGATTTGGATAAACTCCTCCTGCAACCAAACCGGAAAAATGAGCCATGTCCACCAAGAAATATGCTCCGACCTTATCTGCAATTTCACGAAAGCGCTTGAAATCAATTACTCGTGCGTATGCTGACCCACCCGCAATCACTAATTTTGGTTTGTGTAACTTTGCTAGGGCTTCAACCTCATCAAAGTCTATCAATGAGTTCTCTTTTTTAACACCATATTGCACTGCATTGAACCACTTGCCAGATTGGTTAGGTTTAGCTCCATGCGTTAAGTGACCACCGGCAGCTAACGACATCCCTAATATCGTATCACCTGGTTCCAAAAGGGATAAAAAAACTGTTTGGTTTGCTTGTGCTCCAGAATGTGGCTGTACATTGACATATTTACAATCGAATAGATCTTTCGCCCGCATTATTGCTAGTTCTTCTGCTCTATCAACAAATTCGCAACCGCCATAATAACGACGTTCTGGGTATCCTTCTGCATATTTATTCGTAAGCACCGACCCTTGCGCCTCTAGAACGGCTTGGGAAACAATATTTTCAGATGCAATTAGTTCGATTTGATCTTTCTGTCTTTGCAACTCTAATTCAATAGCATTAGAAATTAGTGGGTCAATTTTAGACAGAGAGGAAGAAAAAAAGTTATAGTTTGATTCTTGGTTCATTTGGTTTCGATCACTTCTTATTAAGATAAAGCTACCGTGTGTTATGCGACGAATATTTATTCTACCCAGAGCCATTCGCATCCAGCTATACGGGCCGCATACAGTATTGAGACGCAATATATCTTTATGCCGATGTAAATCAAGATAACGTTAGATTTTTATTTAATTAGGATTACGGATTTAACACCTATTGTTCAAAGGAATGCAATCGCGCAATCTATCTCCGCACAAGCCCAATGTAACTCAATCAGTCAAGCAGGAAGCGGCAACCTTTAAAGACAGTTCTGAGATGAAACTGAATAAACGAATTTGATATAAGCAATAAAACTTTTTTAGTTTCAGGAATATGTTTGACTTATTGATACAACCCTGTTTCTAATTTCATTTTTGTCCTCTAGCGATGGAATTCGAGATGCCAAAGGAAAACGAGAATACTCACCTCAACTTAGATGAAATACTTCGTCTAACCGTCGATGTGACTGTGTCTTATTTGAACAAAAATTCTTTACCCGCATCAGAAGTTCCCAGCTTTATGCACTTGATACATTCTTCACTAACTAAACTACGTTCGAACGAAAAAATTCAAGAAACGCAACAACTAAAACCGGCTGTTTCTATTAGAAAGTCTATAACCGATAAACACCTAGTTTGCTTAGAGGATGGTAAACAATTGAAAATGCTTAAAAGACACCTAAGAACGGCCTATAATCTTAGCCCGGAGGAATATAGAGCTAAATGGAATCTTCCCTCTGACTATCCTATGGTTGCGCCGGGTTATGCTGCTCAGCGCTCAGCATTCGCAAAAAAGATAGGCCTAGGGAAAAATGCTCCAAATCAGATCTCACCTTCACAAAAGTTAAAATAGCCAAATTGTTCTTTTCTAATCTGTCTTTTTTCGTTTATTCAAAACATAATTGAGCTTTTGCACAGCCGTTCGCTCAAGGATCGATTGAGACATTGATGGATCGCCGACGATAGAAACTTCAACCCTCGTTATAGGATCAATAGCACTCACTTTCACATAAGCACCAACTTTTACAAACTCAATAATAACTCTTTTATCCGGCGAGGCCATCGCTATCGCTCCATGCGAGATTTTATAATATAACCCCAGTCTTTTAAATACTTAAGGCCTGACAGTTTTTTTCGTTTGATCCTTGAATAGCGAGCAAAAACCAATTAATTGATGTACAGTTTTGTTTTTAGGATACCTTCGATCTAGCAGTAAATAGATAGCACGTTGATCTTTTTAGTTTGAAGTATATGATCATAAACAATAGATGGTTTTAAAGAATTTAAAGTTTCAATTGGAGAAAAAAATGAGCATCGCTTCCGTAAATGAAATCAAAATTAGCAAGCCAGGAGCTCAGATAAGAGTTGACTTTAATTGGAGCGATCCTTTTCTCCTAAACGAGCAATTGACAGAAGATGAGAGACTGGTTTCCGAGGCAGCAAAAGCATATTGTCAAGAAAAGCTAATGCCTCGGGTGCAGAGTGCCTTCAGGGAGGAGAGATTTGACCGGGAAATAATGAACGAAATGGGAGAATTAGGTTTCCTTGGATCAACTATCGATGGTTATGGATGTCCAGGGGTAAACCACGTCTGTTATGGTCTTGTCGCAAGGGAAGTAGAGCGGGTTGATAGCGGTTACCGTTCTGCTATGAGTGTTCAATCTAGTTTGGTGATGCATCCAATCTGGTCCTATGGAAATGAAGCACAGAGACAAAAATATTTGCCAAAATTGGCAACTGGCGAATGGGTAGGCTGCTTCGGTTTAACGGAACCAGACCATGGTTCTGACGCCGGTGGATTGAGAACACGAGCCAGGAAGGTACAAGGGGGTTATGTTTTAAATGGTGCTAAAATGTGGATAAGTAATTCGCCAATAGCCGACGTTTTTGTAATTTGGGCAAAAACTGAAGATGATGTGATACGTGGCTTTGTACTAGAAAAAGGAATGCCAGGGTTATCCGCACCAAAAATAGAGGGTAAATTTTCGTTAAGGGCATCCATTACTGGTGAAATTGTTATGGAAGATGTCGAAGTTCCAGAAGAAAATCTTTTACCGAACGTAAGCGGTTTATCTGGTCCTTTCGGGTGCCTCAATAAAGCGAGATATGGTATCGCGTGGGGAGCATTAGGAGCAGCAGAGTATTGCTGGCATCAAGCGCTCGACTACACAATGAATAGAAAACAGTTCGGCAGGCCGCTAGCTTCTAATCAATTAGTGCAAAAAAAATTAGCTGATATGCAGACCGAAATATCGATAGGCTTTCAAGCGTGCTTGAGATTAGGCCAACTATTGGATGATGGGAAAGGCGCCCCAGAAGCAATTTCTTTAGCTAAAAGAAACTCGTGTGGTAAGGCACTCGAAATAGCGAGGACATCACGTGACATGCACGGGGGCAATGGGGTGTCAGATGAGTATGGGGTAATTCGGCACGTTATGAATTTAGAGGCAGTGAATACATACGAGGGTACGCATGACATTCATGCCCTTATACTTGGTAGATCACAAACTGGACTTCAGGCGTTTACAGGCGCCTGATTATTCTTTTTATTTATAATGTTCTAGACATTTCTCGGAAAGAGATCATACCAGAATCGATTATAAAATAAGCTACCACCCAAAGAATCAGTGCCAACAGGGATGTTATTATTACCTTCTTAGCTAATAGCGGTCTTTTGGGTGCTCCCGCATCATGCCCTGCGGCACCGTCAGTTTGACGACTAACACCAAAAGGCAGCGCCATAAAGAATATCCACCACCACAGCATCACATACACAACTATACCGGATGCGATTTCCATTTTGAGTTCTACCTCTGCTCTAATTCTATAAGAGTTCCAAAGAATTCTTTTGGATGTAAAAATAGAACTGGTTTTCCGTGCGCCCCAATTTTTGGTTCCCCGTCACCTAAAATTTTAGCCCCTTTGTCCTTTAAAATATTCGCAGCCTCATTAATATCATCCACCTCATAACAAACATGATGTATTCCACCAGCTGGGTTTTTCTCTAGGAACGAGCTGATCGGTGAATTAGCACCAAGCGGATGCAATAATTCTATTTTTGTATTTGCTAGTTGAACAAATACTAATTTCACACCGTGGTCGACAAGTTCTTGTTGCTCACTAACTTCGGCTCCCAATGTCTGCTGATATTTTAATGCCGCTTTCTTAAGGTCAGGTACCACTATTGCAACGTGATTCAGACATCCTATCATCTTATACCTCAAAGTCCGTTCTAATAATGTGGATGGATATGGTAGGACTCTTACCTAATTGTCCGCGGCAAAAACTCTTAATGACTTTTGTACAGGCCCTTATTACGGTTTCATCTATAACGCGTTCGGCGGGCGATAAAGTCTCTATCTCATCGCATAATAGGGCCTCTAACTGTTGATCTAAAACCACCTGAATTCCTGCCCCCACCCCAATACAAGTGACGACCGGTGGTCCGTCGCACAAGCCATCATTCGCTAGAACGATGGAAGCAAATATTGACCCGTTATGTAGGAGCTTATTACGGTCTTTAATCGTTTGACTCGTCAGTGGTGTCAATTGCTTACCATCAACAACCAACGCGTCTGTCTTAACATCCGCTATCACCTCTGCTTTTCCAGAGCACAAACGTATAACATTTCCGTTATCAGGCACTAGAATCTGGGGAATTTGACATGATTCTGCTATCAAAGCATTAGCACGCAAATGCTTTTTTTCGCCATGGACAGGTATCGCTATATCTGGTTTTATAGTTTGGTACATGAAAACTACTTCGTCATGAGCGGGATGGCCTGACACATGAACATAATGATCTTGATCGGTAATTATTTTAACACCTCTATTTAGCAACTTGTTTTGAAGCCGACTTATTGCCTTTTCATTTCCAGGTATCTGCCGGCTTGAAAAAATAACTACATCCCCATCAGCCAGGCTTATTTCGGGGTTACTATCATCGGCTATTCTACTCAGCGCCGCTCGAGGCTCGCCTTGGCTTCCTGTACAAATAATTACAACTTTATCGTCTGGCAAAAATCCAACATCTTTTTCTGAGATAAAATCCGGAATATCTAATAAATAACCATTTTCTTTTGCAACTTCATACATACGCCAGAGAGATCTTCCAACAAGAGCAACATGCCGGTCATTTTTCTTAGCTGCTACAGCGATAGTTCTCAATCTTGCAACGTTGGAAGCAAAACAAGCAACGCCAATTTTTTTGGGGCACTCTGAAAACAACGTTTCTAAACTATTTAACAAATCACCTTCCGATCCAGTTGTCCCTAAAATATGCGCGTTTGTCGAGTCAGACACCATTGCAGTAACACCGCGGGATGCAAGACGCTTTAGTGCTTTCATGTCTCCTGGCTGACCAACTTGAGGGTCTGGATCTAACTTCCAATCTCCTGTATGCCAAATTATCTGTTCGCCGCACTCGACCACCAAACCGTTGGGCTCTGGAATTGAATGGGTTAGTGAAATTAATTCTAATTTGAATGGGCCTACTTCGAATTTACTGGAAGAATCTATTTCTACAAGCTTAACCTTTTCTATTATTCCTTTTTCTATGAGTTTTCTTCTAATTAATGATGCGGTAAAGGGCGTAGCAAATACTGGACAGCGAAGCCTTTCCCAAAGATGAGGTATTGCACCTATGTGGTCTTCGTGCCCGTGCGTTGCCACTATCCCAAGTAGATTTTCGCGCTGGCTCTCAATAAAGTTGGGGTCGGGAACCAAAACATCAACCCCAGGCATTGTGTCGTCACCAAAAGAAATCCCAAGATCAACAATAATCCATTTTCCCGCAAAATGGTATAAATTCATGTTCATACCGATTTCATTCGACCCTCCTAAGGGCACGAAAATCAGGTCATTGTCATTTATATTGATTCCTGCTATTTCCATGGAAGATTTCTTTTGTATATCAAGACTAAACCAGCGTTTGTAATATCCTCATCTATGTAGTCGATGGAGTCCGTGGCATCATAAAAGATATTTGCGAGACCTCCTGTGCCAATAACAGTCATCGGCTTTGCAAATTCTTTTTTAATGCGGTTAACTATACCTTCGATTAAGCCTATATAACCCCAAAATATTCCTGAATGCATAGCCGCTTTCGTTGACTTGCCTATTACATTTAAAGTTTTTATTGAAGATTTAGTATTTTTTGTTTCTGAAATAGTAATTTGCGGAAGACGTGCTGCCGCATTGTATAACGCCTCCAATGAAAGGTTTATGCCAGGCGCTATCACGCCACCACGATAAGTACCATCCGCGTCTACCACATCGAATGTAGTTGCTGTTCCAAAATCCACTATAATAAGCGAGCCGGTGTAACGATCCAATGCACCCACAGCATTTACGACACGATCAGCTCCTACTTCTTTTGGGTCATCTATATCTATGGTTATTCCTAAATCAACTTCTGTTTCTCCTACAACCATAGGCCTAATTTCAAAATATTTTTCACATAAATTGATCAGGTTGAAAGACGTTTCTGGGACAACGTTAGCAATGATTATCCCTTTAATATCCTTTATCACCAAACCTCGGAGAGCTAAGAGCTCTGTTAGCCATACTGCATATTCGTCAGCTGTTCGGCTTATGTTCGTTGATGTTCTCCAACTACCTACACAATTTATATCTTCATAAACGGCAAAGCCGGTATTTGTATTTCCACAGTCTATAACAAGAAGCATTGGCTTTCCCTAATTATAAAAAACGCACTGTTCCCGAGAGGATTCTGCTGCGTTTACCATTTTCATCATCAAGCAATATGGCGCCTTCCATATCAATACCTTTGAACGTGTACTTAGCTATTAGCCCATTTTTATTTTCAACCAAAACGCTTCCGTCCAACTTGAATGCTTGTCGCATCCATTCATCCTTGATAGCGCCAAAACCATCATCTTCCCATATATGAAACCAGTACAAAAAATGATTCAATAAAGATATCAAGACGGCATCCACGGACGTGTGACCAGTTTTATAATCATTTATACAAGTTACAGGGTATTCGAATTTTTTCGGCGTCTTAGAAATGTTGATTCCAATACCAACTATTACCGATGGTTCTTCGACACTAAAATTGGCAACCTCTAGTAAAATTCCCGCTATCTTCTTTCCGTTAATCAATACATCATTCGGCCATTTCACTTCTATTATCTGATTATGCACATAATCTGATAATGTAGAGGCTACCGCTATGGCTGACAGCAGCGACAGCTCTCCCCAGCGCACCTGGTCGACAGAGGGCCGTAGCAATAACGACATAAACAAATTTCCTATTTGAGAATCCCATGACTTTCCGTGACGTCCGCGTCCGGAAGTTTGAACTAGTGCCTGAACTACCGTCCAAGGAGCTATTCCTTGTTTTGCTAAAAGTGCTATGTCCTCATTGGTGCTGCCGGTGGACTCTTTTTTTATAATGTTAATAAAGTCCGGCAACCTTTTGTCATCAGAAGACCTTGGAAGGTCGCTTTTTCTGGCATTCGTCACTAAGCTTTTAGCCATTTACCCCTATCAATGATTTTGCCGCGTTAGTAACGGACGATACGAGGGTACTAGGAGCTAAAAAGAAAATTATAACTAAGGGCATTGCCCCATAAATAATCGTTCTCAGATTCCTTGTTAGCCCCTTATCCAAAGGATGAACTAGTTCATAAAAATACATAATTTTTATTATTCGTAAATAATAAAACGCTGCTAAAACGCCATTTTTAACACCAATAATTGCTAAATCATATAATTGTGCCTCCATGGCTGCGAGGAATATTAACCGTTTGCCAAAGAAAAACTGCCAAAAGGGGTATGCCCGCTGGTGAAAACATGAAAACTAATAAAGCAAATGCCGTCATTGGGTGGCTTTTGGATGCACTCTCGAGATCGTTAATTTGTTCAACAGCCTTTCCATTTCTACACATACACATTATACAACTAACCGTTCCGACGTTCATAAACAAATATATAGCTAAACAAATGAGAAGCCCACTAATGCTAGCCTCATTTGCTGAAGCTAAACCAATTAACGCGTAACCCATATGTCCAATTGAACTATAAGCAAGAAACCGCTTTTTATTTGCCTGCATTAATGCAGCCACAGCTCCAAGGATCATAGAGGCAATCGAAACGAATATTACTATTTGTTACCATTGTTCAATAATTGCGGAAAAGGGACCAATAATAACTTGTATAAATAAGCAGAGTGCTGCAATTTTCGGTAAAATAGAAAGTAGAGCGGTTATGGGCAACAAAGCACCCTCGTATACATCCGGCGTATATATATGGAAGGAGCAGCTGAATTCTTAAAGGCAAACCCAATTATTAAAGAGGCGCTACCAATCAATGTTCCTAATAACAGATTTTTTTTTGCTTTATCCGCCAAAGTCATCGAGCATTATGTCTTCGGGATCCACTCCTAGATCAATTAGCATATTTATTACTGATGTGTTCATCATCGGCGGCCCACACATATAAAATTCGCAATCCTCTGGAGCAGGATGCTCCTTCAGGTACTCCTCAAATAAGACGTTATGTATAAACCCTGTGTAACCCTTCCAATCGTCCTCCGGAAGCGCGTCTGACAGAGCAACGTGCCAAGAAAAGTTCTCATTTTCGTTCTCAAGTCTGTCAAAATCATCAACATAAAACATTTCACGTTTAGATCTCGCACCATACCAAAACGTTATCTTTCGTTTTGTTTTAATTCTGTCTAATTGATCTAAAAGGTGGCTTCTCATGGGAGCCATACCGGCACCCCCACCAATAAAAACCATCTCCTTGTCTGTTTCTCTAGCAAAAAACTCACCAAACGGACCCGAGATAGTGACCTCGTCCCCAGGTTTCAAATTGAAAATATAAGATGACATTTGCCCAGCAGGGATACCAACGGAACCTGGCGGAGGACTAGCCACCCTTACATTTAACATTATAATACCTTTTTCCTCGGGATAGTTGGCCATGGAATAAGCACGCTCGATTGGCTCATCCACTTGTGATGTTACATCCCAAATGTTAAATTGATCCCAATCTGGGTGGTATTCTTCTTCTACGTCAAAGTCTCTGTAAGACAAGGAGTGTGCCGGCGCTTCTATCTGAATATATCCACCAGCTCTAAAGTTCACATCCTCGCCTTCCGGGAGCTCGAGCACCAACTCCTTTATAAAGGTTGCAACGTTATGGTTAGACTTCACTTTACACTGCCACTTCTTGACACCGAAAACTTCTTCAGGAACTTCTATCTTCATATCTTGTTTGACCGCGACCTGGCATGATAACCTGTCCCCGCAAGCAGCTTCTCTTTTCGTTATATGGCCCTCTTCGGTGGGTAGTATGGAACCACCTCCAGAGTGAATTTTTACCCTACACTGAGCACATGTTCCGCCACCGCCACAGGCAGACGGTACAAACAGTTGGGCCGAGGCGAGAGTTTGCAACAATTTTCCACCAGCAGGTACGCTGATTGTTTTCTCATCGTTTATAATAATATTAACGTCGCCCGACGAGACAAATTTTGATCGCGCAATAGAGATTATAGCCACTAATGACAAAACTATGAGCGTAAAAAAAACTACGCCAAGTCCAAATGTCTCCATAATTTATTTCCTTATAGCATAACACCAGAAAA
Source organism: uncultured Alphaproteobacteria bacterium (assembly GCA_902629125.1). Lineage (GTDB taxonomy): Bacteria > Pseudomonadota > Alphaproteobacteria > Thalassobaculales > Thalassobaculaceae. Next base: position 37,463 of record CACOPQ010000013.1, on the reverse strand, counting down.
ACACATAAAACCCATAGCCATCAATCCGGCAATGATGAACGTAATACCTAGCCCCTGCAACCCGTCCGGAACATCGCTATACTTCAATTTCTCTCGTACTCCAGCCATCGCTGTAATAGCTAGAGCCCACCCGAAGCCTGAAGATATACCGTAAACCGTTGCTTCGCTGAAGTTATAGTCTCTCTCAACCATAAAAAGTGATCCGCCTAGAATGGCACAGTTTACGGTGATTAAGGGTAGGAAAATACCTAAGGCATTGTAAAGGGGGGGGAAGTATTTATCCAGAATCATCTCAACAATTTGCACCATCGCTGCTATGACCCCGATATATGATATTAAGCCTAAAAACGTGAGATCGACATCTGGGAACCCCGCCCAACTAAGTGCGCCAGGTTTAAGTAAATAGTTTAAAATTACGTTGTTAGTGGGCACTGTAATTACCTGAACTACCATCACCGATATACCCAACCCTATCGCAGTTGCAATCTTTTTGGAAACTGCAATGAAAGTGCACATTCCTAGAAAAAACGAAAGTGCCAAATTCTCAACAAAGATAGCTTTCACCGCCAATGAAACTAAATCTGCCATCAGTGTTCTTCTATCGTTTGAATACGATGCTCTCGCTCCTCGACCTGAGTTGGCTTCCAAGTCCTAACGCACCAAATCAAAAGTCCTATTATAAAAAATGCGGAGGGGGGGAGTAGGAGTAGACCATTAGGCACATACCAGCCGCCATTATTTATTGTCTCAAAAATTGTGATCCCAAATAATGAGCCAGCTCCAAAAAGTTCCCGCACTACACCAACAACAAGGAGTAAAAGCCCGTAGCCTAATCCATTTCCAACGCCATCCAAAAACGATGCAACGGGAGGGTTTTTCATAGCGAACGCCTCTGCACGGCCCATAACAATACAATTGGTTATTATGAGGCCAACGAAAACAGATAGCGTTTTGGATATTTCATACGCAAACGCCTTAAGTATTTGGTCGACCAAAATAACTAGCGAAGCAATGATAGTCATTTGTACTATGATACGAATGGATGTCGGAATATGGTTACGCAGAACCGATATTGACATTGAGGAAAAGCCAGTGACCGCAATAACCGCAAGCGCCATCACGGCTGCAACTTTTAGTGAAGAGGTTACCGCAAGTGCAGAACATATACCTAAAACTTGGAGTGTAATTGGATTATTATCCACTAGAGGGTCAACCAGCAAATCCTTTTTTGTTTGAGACATCAAGCTTCCCCGACTTTCAAATTCTCTAAAAAACGCCCGAATCCAGCTTCTCCCATCCAGAACTTGACAAGATTATCAACGCCTCTGGACGTTAATGTAGCACCAGCGAGCGAGTCGATGTGGAACTTTTTATTATTCGAAGTTTTGGCTACGCTGATCATTAAATTACCGTTCTCATCTCGCAGACTTTTTCCTCGCCATTGCTGCCTCCAACTTGGGTTGTCGACTTCGGCTCCAAGTCCCGGGGTTTCGGCGTGCTCATAAAACTGGAGACCGAATATATCGTTCCCATTCTTCTCTAGTGCTATGAAACCATAGAGGGTCGACCATAATCCATAGCCATAAATTGGCAGTATTATTTTGTCTAATTCGCCACCACTTCCTTTCAACAGATAAACTGTTGCAAACTTTGGTTTTCTTCCAATCAAAGCAGGATCTTCATCCAAGGCAACACTAAGTTCCGGATCGGATGCTGCCGACCTGTCATCAAACGAAGAGGGATCGTACTGATCTGTAAACTTGCCCGTAGATATCTCAACGATCTTTGGCTCAAAAGAGCTGAAAACTTTTTCTACATCCACACCGTCTGTGTATAAACCCGCCACTTGAAGAATATTTATTTTTTTATCAAGAAGCTTATTATAACTTTGCATCGGCTTCAGATTTACTGCGGCCAAAGCAACAATCATTGAACAAAACAAGCAGAGTGAAACAGCCATGAAGACAGTTCTAGGTATACTGTCAACCGGGAGCGACAGAAATCTTGCTAAGATTCCATTTGTGGCGGACTGATCGCGGGAATCAGACATTTCTGCTTAATCTCCGTTTGATATTTGCCTGAACGACAAAGTGATCTATAAGGGGAGCGAAAATATTAGCGAATAGAATGGCCAACATCATACCTTCAGGAAACGCAGGATTAAGAACTCGTATCATCACTACCATAACTCCAATCAATCCACCATAGATATAACGGCCCAAATTAGTATGGCTGGCTGAAACGGGTTCCGTTACCATAAAACAAAGTCCAAAGGCATAACTGCCAAGAACCAAGTGCCAATACCACGGCATGGCAAACATTGGATTGGTATCAGAACCTATCCAATTTAAAAGGTAGGAAAACGCTATCATGCCTACCAGACAACCGATTATCAATCTAATATTTGCAATTTTAGTTACCAAGAGAAATGCAAGCCCCAGAAAACACGCGAACGTAGAGGTCTCACCCAACGATCCTTGCATGTACCCCCAAAAAGCATCACCCCAACTCAACCCTATAGCGGCTAAGGACTGAATGCCCTCGGCGGCCGCCATTCCCAACGCTGTAGCTCCTGAAAAGCCGTCTACAGGGGTCCATATACTATCGCCCGACATATTTGCTGGATAAGCAAAGTAGAGGAAGGCGCGACCAGTCAGCGCCGGATTTAAGAAATTTTTCCCAGTGCCTCCAAAGACCTCCTTACCGACCACAACACCAAATGCAATACCAAGGGCCACCTGCCATAGTGGTGCTGAAGCCGGCATTGTCAAAGCAAATAGCATTGAGCTGACTAAAAACCCTTCATTAACCTCATGACCACGAACCGTCGCAAAAACTACCTCGCAAATACCTCCCGCCACGAGTGTCGTGAGATAGATAGGAATAAAATAAAGCGAACCGTGAGCCATGTTAGCAAAAATACTTTGTGGATTTAAACTCACACCAAGGAAATCTAGGATTGATATCCTCCAACCTACCTGGCTACTTTCGCCTAATTGCATCAAGTTTGAATTGATTTGCAAGCCGGTATTGTAAAAAGCCCACAGGATGCATGGTATCGTCGATATGACCACGTATGTCATTATACGCTTCATATCGGTGTAGCTTCTCGCATGCGGCGCTACTTTAGTCACGGTTTTCCCAGTATAGAAAATTGTTTCTACCATTTCATAAATCGGATAATATTTTTGGTAACGTCCGCCAGATGTGAAAAGCGGTTCAATATTATCGAAGAATTTACGAATCCCCATTCTTTAACCTTCTTTCTCTATTTTTTGAAGACTTTCCCTTAATGCTTGTCCGTACTCGTATTTTGCCGGACAAGCGAATGTACAAAGTGCAAGATCCTCCTCGTCTAATTCCAGAGCGCCAAGAGACTGAGCCATGTCTGTGTCTTTTACCAAAAGTGCTCGTAGTAACTGGGTGGGCAAAAAGTCTTGTGGCATAAGCGTCTCAAAAAGGCCAGTCGGTACCATTGCTCTCCGTCCACCATTCAGATTTGAAGTTAGGTTATAGCTTCCGTCTACATTAGGCCCGTAAAAAGCCCGAGACAAAGCTGATAATAAAACTGGCATCGCTGAGAACTTACTCGGTTGAGGTTGGATCCAACCCAGAGGAGTTTGTTTTGTATCCTCTTCTATAATGGTTATTTGGCGATTATATCGGCCTAGGAAGGCCACTTCATCGGTAGCTATGTGGCCCGAGAGAATTGAGCCAGAGATAAGTCGGTATTTATTTTGGCCTATGATCTCTCCATCTGTTATGTCGCTTAGTGAAGCTCCCGCGATTGTACGTATCAATCTTGGATCTTTAGCCAAAGGCCCGGCAATCGAAACCACTCGTTCTGAACTAATGTTTCCTTCACGAAATAGCTTACCTATCGCCAGCACATCCTGGTACCCTATGGACCAAACGGGATTCGTTATTGTAGGGGGACACAGGAAGTGCATATGAGTTCCCGCCAACCCCGCTGGGTGTGGCCCTTGAAATGTGTGTGACTTGACTTTATCAATGTGTCGGAAACTACCAATGTTGCTTCCATATGCTTTGCAAAGGTGAACGGCACCATCAGTCAATTTTGATATCACGCGCAAACCGTAGTCGAAAGCATCCAAATCCTCACAAACTATTAGATCCGCATTTGGTGCGAGGGGATCGCTCTCTAAAGCAGTTACAAAAATGCTATTTGGTTTTTCGTCAGGCGCAGGAATTCGGGAATATGGGCGAGAGATGAAGGAGGTCCAAAATCCTGTCCTGCAGAGCACGTCGATAGTTGCCGTTATGTCTAAACTGAGATCCACTTCATTTGCCAAATTGACACCTGGATCCTGAGGATCATCAATATCTATTATAACGCTCAAAAGAGCTCTCCTGGCACCCCTCATCACTCCACGAACTCGGCCTTTGCAGGGTGAAACAAACATGATGCTTGGGTGATCCTTGCTACAAAACAGTGGATCACCTCTTTGGACTACGTCACCCTCGCTAACAAACATTTTTGGTTTCAGACCGTTGTAGTCGATACCCAAAACTCCAACACTAACTGGGAATTCGCCATTTGTAATATGTTGTTCAGGGGCCCCGGCTACGGGCAAGTCCAGCCCTTTTTTAAGCCTAAAGTCAGCCATTTAAATCAATCCCCTGTTCTCTACAGCTGTCAGCAACCCTTCGTTTTATGGCACTGGACAACTAACCGCCTATTGGTTCTTACAAACTATATGTATTATGGTATAACATATAATTTTTTACCGACATGGCAACAGCTTTTACACTGCTCTTTCATTCAAAATATTGGTTTTTATATGCTTCAAATGTGTTTTTGTAAACGCTACATTTCGTCGCTGAAGTTGGTAACTTTTTACTTTTTCTCTTTACACGGGAAACTGTCAAAAGCCCTGCGTGTAGCACTATTCTTATTTCTGACCCTATATTTGCATGGGTGTGGCTCAGAACCAGATCAAAAACCACTTGTGACGATACGTGGCACGACGATGGGAACGACATATAATGTTTCCATAAAACACCACGATGCCGAGAGACTCAGACAAACGATCCACAACGAAATAAAAACCATTCTGGACACTGTCAATTTGGAAATGTCAAATTGGGATAAGTCCTCGTCGATTTCTAAGTTCAATAACTTAAAAAAAACAGTTCCCATCCCAATAACTGCCTCGTTAGCTAAAATTTTAAGGGAAGCCAACAAGGTTCACGATCAAAGTGAAGGAGCCTTTGATGTAACACTGATGCCGTTGACAGACATTTGGGGCTTTGGAAAAAAAAACCAAAAGAAAGTTCCTTCTGAACAAGAGATAGAAACTGCTCTTAAATCCGTGGGACAAAAAAATCTTTTAGTTCTAGATCAAAAGCGCCTTACCCTTCGAAAAAAAATTGATAATGCGTCGATCGACCTCTCTGGTATAGCAAAAGGATTTGCTATAGATAAAATCTCTGATTCGCTTAAAGCAAGGGGAATTAGTGACTTTCTTGTGGAAATAGGAGGTGATCTTTATGCCTCTGGTGAAAAAGGGCCAAAAAGCCCGTGGGTGATAGGAATAGAAAAACCAGACCAGAGGCTTGGAGAAGTAAATATCATTATACGCATTACCAATAAGGCAGTTGCAACTTCTGGCGACTATAGGAATTTTTTTGAAAAAGACAGTCGTCGATATTCCCATATCATTAATCCGAAAACCGGCCAGCCTGTTTCGCATCAAACAGCATCTGTTACGGTGGTAGCCGACAATGCAATGAACGCGGATGCTTGGGCAACGGCTATGATGGTATTGGGAGCTAAAAAAGGGCTGGTAATAGCAGAAAAAAATAAACTAGCAGTCTTTTTTATATCACGAAAAGGTGCTATCTTTGAATCTGTCTCAAGTACTCATTTCAATGATGTAGTTCTTAACAATGAAGTTACTGAGAAAAGAATATTAAATTAGGTAGTGGTATAGGAAATTGGACGTTTTTATACTTACATTTATAATACTTTTGCTTGTGTTATTTGGAATGTCTCTCGGGACAATTCTAATGGGGAAAACAATCAAAGGTAGCTGCGGTGGGCTGAATGCAATTTCCGGGGATGATAAATGCACCTTTTGTGGAAAACAGTTCGATCCTAATAGTCCGTTAAAATCACTCCGCGGATGTCAAAAGTTATAGCTAAAATGAATTAAAACAAAGTTCCAGTGGTGGTAAACAGACCTCCTTTTATTTATCAATAATTATTGGTAAATGGATAAAATGCGAGAGAAAAGAAGGTGATTACAACCAAAAGGCCATATATCCAAGCTTTACCTATCCAGTTTTTTGATCTCGTCCGCCAAGCATAACGGAAACGTTCGCCCGCTAAAACCATAACAACGAGTAAGAAAACTGGAATCAGAGCTCCAAAATCGCTTCCATTCATGATTTCTTTCTGCCGGTATTCTCAGCAAATTTGCGCAAAAAATGTGGTGAACTAAATATAGCTGAATTCGGATCCTGGATTAATAATACAAACGTAAAGAATTTCGAAGTTAAATGGTTAATTGGCGGGAGTGACGGGACTCGAACCCGCGGCCTCCGGCGTGACAGGCCGGCGCTCTAACCAACTGAGCTACACCCCCAAGAAAATATATCGATCCTAAGCGCTGCTTGGCTAAATGATTAACAGCTAACTCTAATAGACACAACTCTATAAATCTGGTGGGCGCTGACGGGATCGAACCGCCGACCCTCTCGGTGTAAACGAGATGCTCTCCCAGCTGAGCTAAGCGCCCGATACCATTAATTTAAAGCGTCTTTAAGACCTTTACCAGCTTTGAACTTTGGTTGCCTTGATGCTGGTATACTAATTTTCTCTCCGGTGCGAGGGTTTCGTCCTTCGCTAGCTTTTCTGTCCGCAACACTGAAGGTTCCAAATCCCACCAGACGCACATCGTCGCCTGATTTCATAGCGCCAATAATGGATTCAACTACAGCATCAACCGCGTTGCTTGCGTCCGTCTTCGATAACCCCGATGTATCGGCAACTTTTGAGATTAGATCATTTTTATTCACGCTACGCCCCTTCCCAGTTAAAAAAATAATATTTAGGTTATAACAGTGTTATACTGATTCCTAAACAAGAGCTTCCAGTTTAATTCCCCGCTCCATCCTCGTCAATCAAAGTTAAGAAGAAATGGCGTGATTCTAGGCCAAAAACTAAAAAAAAGAGAAAAAAAGATGGCGCGCTAACGTTTTAGCCAACCATGCTGTTTTTAATGCTTTACTATCTCACCCTGAGGCTCGTCTTTCTTTTTCGCAAGGGACTGTTCCCGCTCGGCCTCCTCAATTTCTACCGGCAGCGGCTCAGCAGTTAGAGCGTTTGAGATTACTTCATCTACCACACTCACAGGTACTATTTCTAACCCACTTTTCACATTATCGGGTATCTCAGCCAAATCTTTCTCATTATCTTTCGGTATTAATACCGTCTTGATCCCAGCGCGAAGTGCGGCTAGAAGTTTTTCCTTCAGACCGCCAATTGGCAAGACACGGCCCCTTAGGGTTATTTCACCTGTCATAGCTACACTTTTCTTCACCGGAATCTCAGTTAGCACAGAGACGATGGAAGTAACCATTGCAACCCCAGCACTAGGGCCATCTTTAGGGGTCGCGCCTTCTGGCACGTGAACATGAATGTCCTTACTTTCAAGAGCCTTTGGCTCGATACCGAATGACGATGCACGTGATTTAACAAAACTTTCGGCAGCCTGTACCGACTCTCGCATAACGTCACCTAACTTGCCTGTAGACGTTACCTTTCCTTTGCCGGGAACGGTTACCGACTCGATCGAAAGAATTTCTCCACCCACCTCAGTCCAAGCGAGTCCCGTGGTCACTCCGATTAAGTCGCTTTCCTCAACCTCACCGAACCTGTATTTTCTAACACCAGAGTATTCCTCTAAATTTTCAGCAGATACAACTATTTTTACAACGCCCTTAGTAAGAATTTCTTTCACTGCTTTTCTTGCAAGGTTCGCGATTTCGCGTTCTAAGTTTCTTACACCTGCTTCCCTAGTATAATAACGAATAAGGTCCCGTAATCCAGACTCAGTAACTTCCCATTCTCCTTTTTTCAGCCCATGCTGTTCCTGTTGTTTCTTGATAAGATGTTTATTTGCAATTTCAACTTTCTCGTCTTCGGTGTATCCAGATAACCTGATTATTTCCATTCGGTCTAACAGTGGTTGCGGCATCCTTAGGGTGTTCGCAGTTGTAACGAACATTACGTCTGATAAATCATAGTCCACCTCTAAATAATGATCCTGAAATGTGTTATTTTGCTCAGGGTCTAACACTTCTAAAAGAGCCGATGAGGGATCTCCCCTGTAGTCGTTACCTAATTTATCTATTTCGTCTAAAAGAAACAGGGGATTGGACGTCTTGGCTTTTTTCATACTGTGTATGATTTTACCAGGCAGGGACCCTATGTAGGTGCGCCTATGGCCTCTAATTTCGGCTTCATCTCTTACACCTCCAAGAGACATCCTAACAAAGTTTCGGCCAGTTGCCTCAGCTATTGACTTGCCTAACGAGGTTTTACCCACGCCGGGTGGGCCAACTAAGCATAGGATAGGCCCCTTTACCTTTCCGGTCCGCTGTTGAACTGCGAGATACTCTACTATTCGCTCTTTTACTTTCTCCAAACCATGGTGGTCTCTGTCTAAAACCTCTTGGGCTAAGGATAAGTCTTTCTTAACTTTTGATTTCTTTCTCCAGGGGATACCCAACAACCAGTCCAAATAATTTCTCACAACTGTGGCTTCCGCCGACATCTGGCTCATATTTTTTAGCTTTTTCAGCTCTGCCGTCGCCTTTTCGCGGGCCTCTTTTGTAAGCCGAACTTTTTTAATCCGCTCAGCAATATCAGTAAGCTCATCGCTACCGTCTTCGCTTTCACCTAACTCTTTTTGGATGGCTTTCATCTGCTCGTTTAGATAATACTCTCGCTGCGTTTTCTCCATCTGTCGCTTTACGCGGTTTCGGATCCTTTTCTCGACCTGAAGAACTCCGATTTCCCCTTCCATATGAGCGTAAACTTTTTCAAGCCTTTCAAGTATACTGTCCAACTCTAACAGCTCTTGTTTTTCAGATATCTTTACCGCCAAATGTGAGGCGATAGTGTCCGCTAGCTTAGCTGTGTCCTCTATCTGTTTTACAGAAGTCAAAACTTCCGGAGGGATTTTCTTATTGAGCTTGATGTATTGCTCAAACTGTGTCACCACCGCTCTACCAAGCGCCGTTTGTTCCTGTTGGTCGCCGTCAGTTTCCTCGAGCTTTTCTGCATATGCCTCAAAGAATGATTCGTTGTCGGTGAAATTAGAGATTTTGGCTCTGAAAGCGCCCTCTACCAAAACCTTAACGGTTCCATCGGGTAGCTTGAGAAGTTGCAGCACAGTACCGATAGTGCCGATCTGATACACGTCTCCTTTCCCAGGATCATCGTTCGCAGCATCCTTCTGCGTTGTCAGAAGGATCTGTTTGTCGTCGTTCATAACGTCTTCTAGTGCTTTGATTGACTTTTCCCGGCCAACGAACAATGGAACTATCATATGTGGGAAAACCACAATATCTCTCAGAGGGAGTACAGGGTATTTCGTATTTGTAGTTGTCATATTCTTTGCACCTTATTGCTGCGTAACATAGCTCTGGTAAAGGGTTTAAACTAACCCTGCCCAATAATTGGCGTCGAACTTGCAAAAAATCAAGACGCTAAGTGCAAAATCTTTTAAGACACAAAATGTTAAGCGCTAGTTTCTATGTCCGCTCTACGTTCTGAATGGACAGAGATTGGTTTGGTGCCATTTTCAACAACGTCTGAGTTGATGATTATTTCTTCCACATCATTCATTTCTGGGAGTTCAAACATAGAATCGAGAAGGATTGTTTCCAATATTGATCTCAACCCCCTCGCTCCTGTTTTCCTCTCAATAGCTTTAACGGCTATACTTCTTAGAGCCTCGTCCCTAAACTCCAACCTAACTTTCTCCATCTCGAAAAGTCTTTGATACTGTTTGGTGAGTGCATTTTTAGGTTTACTCAGGATGTCAATCAGAGCCTCCTCATCTAAATCTTCAAGCGTTGCGAGCACCGGCAATCGACCCACAAACTCAGGAATTAGGCCGAACTTCAACAGGTCCTCAGGCTCAACCTCTCTCAATACGTCGCCTGTTCGACGGTCATCGGGAGAACTAACCTCCGCCTTAAAGCCAATTGACGAACCTTTATTTCTATTCGTGATTATTTGATCCAATCCCGAGAATGCACCCCCGCAAATAAACAAAATGTTGGTTGTATCCACCTGCAAAAACTCCTGCTGTGGGTGCTTCCTTCCACCCTGGGGCGGAACGCTTGCTATGGTTCCCTCCATAATTTTCAGAAGCGCTTGTTGCACGCCCTCACCAGATACATCTCGTGTAATTGATGGATTGTCTGCTTTTCTGCTTATTTTGTCTACTTCGTCTATGTAAACGATCCCGCGCTGAGCTCTCTCAACATTATAGTCAGCAGCTTGCAAAAGCTTTAGTATAATGTTTTCAACATCCTCTCCAACATATCCCGCTTCGGTAAGTGTTGTCGCGTCAGCCATGGTGAAAGGTACGTCTATAATCCTTGCAAGGGTCTGTGCTAATAGCGTTTTACCACAACCGGTTGGACCAATTAGCAAAATGTTCGACTTTGCAAGTTCTACTTCACCATTTGTCTGATCGTGTGACAGGCGCTTGTAATGGTTATGGACTGCAACTGAAAGAATTCTTTTTGCTTGAGACTGTCCTATCACATAGTCGTTCAAAACGTCACAAATGGCCTGAGGTGTGGGGACCCCGTCTCCGTCCTTCACAAAAGTTGACTTATTCTCCTCGCGGATAATGTCCATGCAAAGCTCTACGCATTCATCGCAAATGAACACGGTTGGTCCAGCAATCAGTTTACGAACCTCATGCTGACTTTTCCCACAAAAAGAGCAATAAAGCGTGTTTTTGGAATCTGCCCCGTTGGGTCCGCCACCTGTTGCCTTGGTCATTTCATCGCGTCCAAAAATAATTCTCTTTGACTAATTATGTCCCAGCCACGGGCGTTTAACAATGGTAAATAAGTACTTCTGGCAAATTTTCATAAAAAGCGCCAAACACCCTATTTCAAAAATATGTAACTATTCTTGATCTGCCGGTCTCTTTTCAACAACCTCGTCAATCAAGCCAAATGACAACGCCTCCTCAGGGGTCATAAAGTTGTCTCGTTCCATCGCTTTTTCTATTTTGTCCAATTTTTGCCCGGTGTGTTTAACATATATCTCGTTGAGCCGTGAGCGTGTCGACAATATCTCTTTTGCATGAATTTCTATATCAGTAGCTTGGCCTTGAAAACCACCGGAAGGCTGGTGGATCATTATTTTTGAGTTTGGTAAACTGTAACGCTTCCCCTTCGCCCCAGCCGTAAGTAACAATGACCCCATAGAGGCCGCTTGCCCGATACACACGGTAGAAATTTGAGGTCGGATGTATTCCATCGTATCATACATAGCCAGTCCAGAAGTAACTATACCCCCTGGCGAATTAATATACATCGAAATATCTTTTGTTGGATTATCGGCTTCAAGAAAGAGCAACTGAGCACAAACAACACTTGCAACAGCATCATCTATTGGACCGACAACAAAAATTATGCGTTCTTTGAGCAGGCGCGAATATATATCGAAAGCTCTTTCACCTCTGCTGGTTTGTTCCACCACCATGGGAATTAAGCTACTCATTTAAAACCTCCCTTAAAATTGTATTGCGCTCTTCTTTTGATCACCCAAAATCAGCAGATTTCAACGCCTTTGATTTATTGGTTTATTAACTATTTTTTTCCTTTTTTGGGGCTGCTTTCGCTGATGTTTTTTTTGCAGCAGTCTTTTTGGCAGGTGCCTTTTTTGATTTAGATGCTTTTGGTTTACTTGGCTTTTCACTGGACGGTTCTGCCAAAAGCTCCTCACGAGTTATCTTTTTTTCCGAAACTTCAGCCATTTCTGTAATAAATTCAACAATTTTGTCTTCATACAAGGGTGCGCGGATGCTGGCCATGGCCTGCGGATTCTTTTGATAAAGTTCCATGATTTGCTTTTCTTGTCCCGGATAGCGAGATACCTCTTGAAACAGAGCTCGCTGCACCTCCTCATCAGTAACTTCTATATTGTTCAGCCTTCCGACTTCTTGAAGGACCAAAGCTAGTCGCACTCTGCGCTCTGCTATCTGTCTGTACTCCGTTTTATCATTATCCGAGAGCCCCTCATCGATTGGCACTGAATTAGCGTCCTGAGGTCTATCACCTTCGCGATCGTCATTTTTTTCAGTTAAATTTGTTGAGGTTGGATTGTCTTCATTAGCGTTTATAGCCCGACAAATTGACTCATACTCTTGATCAGACATGCTTTGCGGAACATCAAACGGCTCCAGTTCCTCCAGTTTGTCCAACAACTCTCTCTTCAGTCTTGCTTTTGTCGCCTGTCCCAGCTCTTGCTCAATTTGAGTTTTTAGAGCATCTCGCAGAGCCGAAAGTTCTTCCATACCAAATAGTTTTGCAAAATCATCATCAATTTTAATATCCGTTGCTTGCCGGATTTCTTTTACCTCTGTTTCAAAAACAGCCGCCTTCCCAGATAAATTTGCCTGCCCATAGTTATCGGGGAAAGTCACCTTTACTTCTAATTTTGAACCGACTTTTTTACCGACCAACTGCTCTTCAAAACCTGGAATGAATTGATTAGAACCCAACTCAAGATGATGGCCCTCAGCACTTCCACCATCAAACTTTTCACCGTCCACTGAGCCAACAAAGTCAATTACAACAATATCCCCATTTTTCGATGCTCTCTTGGTTTTTATTGGTTCTGAACCTTTATGCTGCTCAGCCAACTTCAACAAGGCCTCATCTATGTCTTTCTTATTAGCCTCAGCAACAAGCTTTTCTAGCTTAATAGCAGAAAAATCGAGCGGTTTAATCTCCGGCATCAATTCTACGGAAAGATTAAATTCTAAATCCTTCCCCTCATCAAAGGAGACAACCTCTATGTTCGGCTGAGTAGCGGGACGCAGCTCCCGCTCGTCGAGGGCCCTTTGCGAAGACTCGTTTACCGACTTTTCCACAACTTCCCCCAGAAGAGATTGACCAAACCTCTTTTTAACCAGCGCCGGGGGTACCTTGCCTGGTCTGAAGCCGGGAAGCTGGAGGGTCGGAGCGATCTCCTTCAAACGCTCGTTAACCCTATTATCTATTTCGGAGGCAGAGATAATAACTTTAAATTCTCTTTTTAAACCCTCCGTAATCGTTTCTTTAACTTCCATAAAATTTTTCCGATCTAATTTAATTACCAGCAAGCTAACAAAACCTCAGCGTCAGATAATAATTTCAAACTCACACCAAGCACCGCATTTACCCCTTAAATGTCGGCTCAAGTTTTTTCGTTTGGTGCGGGTGAAGGGACTTGAACCCCCACGGCTTTCGCCACCAGAACCTAAATCTGGCGTGTCTACCAATTCCACCACACCCGCTCAAAACGACTTAACTCATAGAGACACGGTCTATCCTCATTCTCCATCAGCATGGCTACCGGATGCGAGCTTACACGTCAATAATACTTATCAAAAAACATGGTTTATTTCTTTAAAATATTTTTGATAAGCCCCGAAGCCGCCACTTTTTGTTCCGCCTCATACGCAGAACTATTATTTTGTATTTCCTTTAACTTGTATTCGTAATTAACCATCAAACCAAAAGATTGTGCCATACCCTTTAATGAAGTATCGGCTTCCCAGTTCAATCTGTAAACCGAGGCTCCATTTGATAAATGAAAGTGCGCGACTGGATCCATAGCCCTCCCCCTTTTATTCCTAGCAATACAGATATATTCTGCGGCGAGCCGTGTCAGAGGAGCTTCTAGCTCCTTAAAAAGCTGTTTTTTTTGCTCTTTTTCTTTCAGATTCAGCTTTGGAATCAAATCTTTCAAAATATCTGCACTGGTGTTATGCGATGTGTATTCCGCCAAACTTTTTTTCTCAGACTGTTGAAGTAAATCGTCCTGGCTGAATGCAATTTGCTCATTCAACCAATCAGCAAACCCAGGCATCGGTGAAAGTGTTGCGAAAGTCTTTAAATTAGGCGTTTCAACACTCAATTTTTCCACGACAGTTTTTATAAGAAAGTTACCAAAACTTATCCCATCTAGTCCTCTCTGAGCATTTGATATTGAATAAAAGACCGCTGTATCAGCTTTAATCGAATCATTATTTGACTTCGATTCATCTAACAGATCGTCAATATTGTTTGAAATTCCTTCAACTAATGCAACCTGAACGAAAATTAGGGGTTCATGTGGCATATTGGGATGGAAGAAACCAAAACATCTTCGATCCGGACCGAGACGATTTTTTAAATCACTCCATGAACGTATTGCATGGACAGACTCGTAGGCGATCAGCTTTTCCAGTAAACTCGCAGGGGATCCCCAATTTATCTGAACCAACTCTAATAAACCTATGTCAAACCAAGCCGATAACATAGCGCGTAAGTCGTTTGAAAGAATTTTTATTTCTGGATAGGTTTTTACCAGAGATAACATTTCCGTTCTCATATCAACTAAAAACTTAACCCCATCTGGTAGACTAGTAAAACGTCCTAAAAGAACGCGCCAGGTCGGCTGAAGCGCTATTTTCAGCTCTTCTTCTGCTCTCAACCGAAAGATTTTATTATCGAGAGAACTTTTGACTAACTCAATTTTTTCATCGACTAACTGTCGATCCACATCAAAATCAGCTGCCAGCGCCCTAAGGAATTTACTTCGCCCATCTTCATTCAGCTCAAGATAAGTTTTACCTATGGCTGCTGCTCGTGCTCGCAATGAGGCTTCATCACTCTTCCCTTTGATACAATCTGCTACCTCGGCCATAACTTTTATAAGATCATCTTGAGGGAGGTCGGGCCTTGGTTTGCCTGATATATAGTGCGCTGTTGAACTAGAAAGCTCATCCCAAGCTCTCCATAGATTAGCTATCGTCTTGTCTATTAAATTTGTTTTGCTTGAGTTTGCCATTAGGTTTTGCCTATCAAATTGAATTTAATTTAAAGCTCAAAGTCATCTATTCTGGTTGTTCTAATTTTTTTTCAAAACCAAGCAGGACACAACTAACACAGCATCAATTTCTTATCAGTTTATGAGATGGGGCGAGTGATGGGACTTGAACCCACGGCTTCCAGAATCACAATCTGGCGCTCTAACCAGCTGAGCTACACCCGCCACTTTATACAAAGGATTTAGTAATCTACGCTACTATTTCAGTCAACTAAAATGCCCAGATAATTTTTCAACGGCCTCATCCAGTACAGAGTTTTTCTTTGCAAAACAAAACCTGATATATTTTTTTTCAATTGATCTATTGTAAAATGCGCTCACCGGCACACCTGTAACTCCAACTTCCGTTGTCAAATATTCGCAAAATTTTATATCGGTGCCAGAAAATCCCACATTCTCAACATCTACGAAGAGAAAATAGGTTCCTTCACAAACTATCGGATTAAATCCTGAAACTTTTGACAATCCCTCAGATAATCGATCTCTTTTAGATCTCATATCAATATTTAAACGATTAAAATATGTACCGTCACCATTTAGGCCGTCCGCTACTGCTCTTTGTAAATTTGGAGGAGTGGTAAATACCAAAAACTGATGTGCTTTCGAAACAGCCTTTAATAGCTTCTCGCTTCCTGTCAAATAACCAACTTTCCAACCTGTTAAAGAAAAAGTTTTTCCTGCTGAACCTATTCGTATCGACCTATCACGCATGCCAGGCAATGTCATCAGTGGAATATGGTCTCGGTGATCGTACACCATGTGTTCATAAACCTCATCGCATATTGCTATAGCATCATATTCTTTTACCAAATCAGCAATTAGAAGCAACTCTTCCCTTTGATAGACTTTCGAAGATGGGTTTTGGGGCGAATTAATGAGCACAAGTTTCGTTTTATTTGAAAAAGCTGCACGCAAAGCGTAGTCGTTCAATTTCCAGTCGGGTGGCTCAATTGATACTCGCTTAGCGATTCCTCCAGCGCGCTCAATCATTGGCAGATAACAATCGTAAAGCGGCTCAATTACAACCACTTCATCACCTTGGTTCAAAAACCCTAAGAAACAAGCTGCTAATCCTTCAGTTGCACCAGACGAGACCATTGTTTCGGTTTTCCAATCAATATCGAGTCCATAAAAACGCTTGTTATGAGCAGCAATAGCCTGTCGCAATTCAGGAACCCCCAGCATTGGCGGGTATTGATTAGGCACATCAAAAAGGTATTCAGATGCTTTTTGCAGAACCGCATTGGGGCCATTATCGTCGGGAAAGCCCTGCCCAAGATTTATAGAATTGTGCTCTATAGCAAGGCGCGACATCAGTTCAAAAACGGTTGTACCATATGAATTAAAAGTTGAATTAGTCGTATACATCTAACACCTTTCCAGAAGCTTATTCATACAGATCTTCCAGATTATTCAAATAAATCTCTATATAATAAGTCTAGATGTAAAGATGTTTTGCAATTATAAAATTTATCAGCGAGAAACAGGCTATATAACGATTAAATGATGATACAACGCTGTCAAAGCTAGAGCACAACAAGCAAGGGGATAATTTATGCTAGCAAAACGGATGAACTATTTGGGAACAGAAACAGCTTTTGAAGTTCTTGCTAGGGCTAATGCATTAGAGGCAGCGGGGAGGGAAATTATTAACCTCGGCATCGGCCAACCAGACTTTCAAACCCCTGAGCATATTGTTGAGGCAGCAATTAAAGCACTCAAAGATGGACACCACGGTTATACCCCCGCAAGTGGCATTCCTCCGCTTCGACAAGCTATTTCGGATGACCTTTACAGAAGACATGATGTCAGGATAGAACCCGACAGGATATTAGCCGTTCCTGGGGGCAAAGTGACAATGTTCCTTGCGATGATGATTTACGGCGAACCGGGCTGCGAAATTCTCTATCCAAATCCGGGGTTTCCTATTTATGAGTCCACAATCAGATTTTCGGGGGCAAAACCAATACCAATCCCACTGCGCGAACAAAATGGATTTGCCTTTTCTGCTGAGGAAGTGTTGTCAAAAATTAATCGGAAAACTCGGTTAATAATCTTAAATAGCCCAGCAAATCCAACGGGTGGTGTAGTTCCCCGCCGTGAATTTAGCGCATTAATTGAGGGCCTATGTGAATGGCCAGACGTTGCAATCATGAGCGATGAGATATATGGTCAAATGCTGTATGACAATCGAGAACATGTAAGTCTTATACGATATCCTGAGATAACTGATAAACTTATTCTTTTAGATGGGTGGTCAAAAACTTACGCCATGACTGGCTGGAGGTTGGGCTACAGCGTATGGCCTGAAAAAGTTGCGCCGCATGCGGAAAAATTGTGCGTGAATATTCATTCGTGCGTAAATTCCTCGGCGCAATTTGCTGGCATAGCAGCGTTAACGGGTGACCAATCTCCCGTGAAAACAATGGTTTCCGCTTTCGATGAACGACGTACTGTTATAGTCAATGAATTAAATAAAATTCCCGGTTTTAGTTGCATTCAACCAGGGGGAGCCTTCTACGCTTTCCCTAACATTACGCAGACAGGCTTGCGATCAGACGAACTACAAAAGAAAATACTTGAAGACGCTGGGGTCGCGGTAATATCGGGAACGAGTTTTGGAAAGTATGGTGAAGGCTACCTTAGGTTTTCATACGCAAATTCAACTGAGAATATTTTAAAAGCGGTAGATGCAATTAAAGGATGTCTTTAGAACCCTGTTGCCCGCATTTTAATCAATTGCTTAATATTTAATCATTCGCAGCGTTAGCAACGCTTCAAAAACCTTTCGTAACATACTGTTATCAAGCAACTTTTTAGAAACTGCTTTGTGGCATAATTACTGCAATACCAATACGTTCTATTGCAGAGTGGGCAGGGTTATGAAAAAGGTAGAGGCAATAATAAAGCCCTTCAAACTTGATGAGGTAAAAGAAAGGCTGCACGGAGTCGGCATTAAAGGCATCACAGTCACAGAAGCAAAGGGCTTTGGCCGCCAAAAAGGTCACACAGAGCTCTATCGAGGTGCCGAGTATGCTGTTGATTTTCTTCCGAAAATTAAAATAGAAGTTGTGATGGAAGATGAACAAGTAGATCAGGCCGTTGAGGCTATCCAGACCTCTGCTTTCACTGGTCGAATTGGTGACGGTAAGATTTTTGTTTCGACAATTGATCAAGCTATTCGAATTAGGACTGGAGAGAACGGCCCGGAGGCCCTGTAAGAGCGTATGATTCAACATAGGAAAGGTAAATTATGTCAGAAGTTAGCTCCGTACTGGAAATGATAAAAGAAAATGATATTCGGTTTGTAGACCTTCGGTTCACTGATCCGCGAGGTAAATGGCAACACTTAACCCAAGCAGTTTCAACAATTGACGAGGAATCCTTAGTGGAAGGTTTCATGTTTGATGGATCATCCATAGCTGGATGGAAGGCAATTAATGAGTCAGATATGTGTCTGAAACCAGACCTCTCCACAGCCACGATTGATCCGTTTTTTGCGCAAGCCACTTTGGTTCTTGTCTGCGATGTTTTGGAACCTACCACAGGTGCCGCCTACAATAGAGATCCAAGATCGACAGCTAAAGCAGCTATTGAATATATGGCTATTCAAGGTATTGGAGATACAGCATTTTTTGGCCCAGAAGCTGAATTCTTTGTCTTTGACGACGTTAAATTCGACGTTCAAATGAATCGGGGATACTATGAAGTCGATAGCTCTGAAGGCCCTTACAATACAGCTAGAGATTATGAGGAAGGTAATCCAGGCCACCGACCAGGAGTAAAAGGTGGTTATTTCCCAGTCCCTCCTGTCGACTCAGAACAAGATCTAAGGAGTGAAATGCTGGCGGTAATGGAAGAGATGGGCGTCGAAGTGGAAAAGCATCATCACGAGGTGGCACCATCACAACATGAGTTAGGAATGAAATTTGGAACTCTTATAGAAACAGCTGACAGCCTTCAGACATACAAGTACGTGGTACATCAGGTCGCTGCTTCCTATGGGAAAACCGCTACATTTATGCCAAAGCCTGTGGCAGGCGATAATGGATCAGGCATGCACGTGCATCAGTCAATTTGGAAAAACAACAAACCGATGTTTGCTGGATCCGAGTATGCGGATTTGTCAGAAACTTGCCTGCATTACATTGGAGGAATAATCAAACATGCAAGAGCTATAAATGCTTTTAGTAATTCGATAACGAATAGCTACAAGAGATTAGTTCCCGGATTTGAGGCACCCGTTCTTTTAGCTTACTCATCTCGTAACCGATCAGCTTCCTGCCGGATTCCCTTCGTAAGCAATCCAAAGGGAAAACGCGTTGAAGTCCGCTTTCCTGACGCAGCTAGCAATCCCTATTTGGCCTTTTCGGCTATGCTTATGGCAGGACTAGACGGGATAAGAAATAAGATACATCCTGGTGAACCGATGGATAAAGACTTATATGAACTACCTCCAGAGGAGTTGAAAGATATTCCGACAGTTTGTGGTTCACTGAGGGAAGCTCTTGCTGCACTTGACGCGGATAGATCCTTTTTAACGCAAGGTGGTGTTTTTGACGACGATCAAATCGACGCTTACATCGAATTAAAAATGGAGGAAGTACTAGCTTTCGAACAGACTCCGCATCCAATAGAATTCCAAATGTATTATTCAGTTTAGTATGCTACAAAACATTTGTTAACAGGGAGTCCTTGTATCGCGCTAGGCTCCCTTAACATCAATTACTTCGAATATTACGTCCTTACATTTTCTATGAAGAAGTCGCTGGACTTTAGGCCACTACCAGTGAGGATAACAACGGTAGTGTCATCGGAACCAATTAAATTTCTTTCTTGCAACTTCTCTAATCCAACAGCAGCGCTAGCGCACGTTGGTTCAACAAAAAACCCCTTTCTTGATAACTCAAGGGTTGCTTCCGAAATCTCCTCTTCTTTAACGGCTAAGCCGCCCCCCTTCGTTTTTTTTAGAATATCCAAGATTTTTGTTAGTCTAATGGGTCTCTTAATTGCAGTTCCCTCAGCAATTGTTTTTGAAAAGATCAAGCTTTCTAGGGCCGTCATTCCGCCTTGCCAGCAAGCGACTATTGGGCAGCAGTTTTTTGGCTGGATAACGAATATTTTAGGCAACTTCAAAATTTGTTTTGCTTCTAACAACTCGATAAATGCCATATAACATCCCAACACGTTGCTGCCGGCGCCTGTCGGAATTATTATATTATCGGGGGCTTTGAAGCCAAGGTCTTCCCACAATTCATAACCTAATGTTTTTGTCCCTTGTAAAAAAAAAGGGTGCCAATTGTGACTAGCATAGAAAATATTTTTTGCCATCTCTAAGGCAGCTTCTTCAGTTTTCTCTCTAGTGCCTGGAATTAAATGAATTTTTGCTCCGTAAGACTTTATTTGTGCGATCTTCGGAGGGGAAGCATTTGATGGAGCTACTATATTAACAGAGATACCTGCAGCTGCTCCGTAGGCTGCTATTGCAGCCCCTCCATTCCCGGAACTATCTTCCACCACTTCTTGGATATTTTGCTGCTTTAAAAATGACATCATTACCGAAGCTCCACGATCCTTGAAGGAACCCGTTGGGGAGAACCACTCCAATTTAAATAAGGCTTTGGTTCCTCTATAGCGAAATGGCACTAATGGTGTACAACCCTCTCCTAAGCTTACTGGATTCGGTATTTTGCAAGGAAACGCTTTCTCATAACGCCAGATTGATCTGACACTGTTTTTAATTGATTGTGGGGTTATTCCTTCGGCTTTAGAAAAACTTAATGGCGATTTTTCTTCTGAGCACCAGCGAGGCTCCCTTAAGTCATACTTTCTCCCACTATTTTCATCCACTAAGAAAGCTTTTTTCATACTACCAAAGTCCCTGTTCGACGAGGCCAACTAAAAAGCCAAAGAATAACTCACAACTGACATATAATAACAATATGTTGTATTTTACAAGCCACACATATACTTTATTAGGTGTGTCTCACCCTAAAGAAATTATGTTGGACCGATAACTTATGAATGACTTATTTCAATCTTTATCTAAGACAGAGGAGATGGATTACTCCGCTAAAGATATCGAAGTTTTAGAGGGCTTAGAACCGGTAAGGCGGCGTCCAGGAATGTATATTGGAGGTACAGACCAGCAGGCAATGCATCATTTAGTTGCTGAAGTGTTAGACAACTCGATGGACGAGGCGGTAGCCGGACATGCAAACAGAATTGAATTACATTTAACGAAGGACCAATCAGTAATAATCACGGATAATGGACGAGGTATTCCTGTTGATGCGCATCCAAAGTTTAAAAACAAATCTGCCCTGGAGGTTATCTTAACAACGCTGCACGCTGGGGGTAAGTTTTCAGATAAAGTCTACAGTACTTCGGGAGGGTTGCATGGAGTAGGAATATCTGTGGTTAATGCATTATCTGATAACTTAAATGTGGAGATCGCTAGGGATCAAAGATTATTCTCCCAACAGTTCAAACAAGGTGTCGCTTGTAGTGGCCTTATAAATCAAGGCCCCGTCAGAAATAGAAGAGGCACTAAAATTTGTTTTCATCCCGACCCAGAAATCTTTGGCAAAAATCCGAAATTTAAACCCTCTACCTTGTATCAAATGGCAAAATCCAAAGCATATTTATTCAAAGGTGTAGAAATAAGATGGTCATGTGATACAGAATTAACTGCGAGTGATCCAAAAATTCCTGATGCTGAAACAATTCACTATCCAAATGGATTAACCGATTATCTAAAAAGCGAGTTACAAGACAGAAAAATTATTGGAAATGCCATATTTTCAAACGAAAAAGACACTGAAACAAATGAAAGAATTGAATGGGCTATTGCCTGGCCCGATGACAATGAAGATGGCTTTTTAAACTCCTATTGCAATACTATTCCTACGCCACAGGGCGGAACGCACGAAGCTGGACTGAAAGCTGCTCTTCTAAAAGGAATAAGAACATATTCAGACCTTTCTGGTATGACCAAGCGGATATCTCAAATAACTACGGAAGATATAACAATAGGCTGTTGCATCGCCTTGTCGACTTTTATACGTGACCCACAATTTCAGGGCCAAACAAAAGAAAAATTAGCAAGTGCACATGCAAATAGATTGGTAGAGCAAGCCATTAAAGACCACTTTGATCATTGGTTGTCGGGCTCTCCAGAACTAGGCAAACAGCTTATCGAGCATTTTATAGTAAAGGCAGAAGAAAGACTACATAGACGTCAGCAAAAGGAGGTAACCCGGAAATCGGCAACCCGCAAGCTACGTCTTCCAGGAAAACTAACGGATTGTAGTCTTGGGGATGCTAGTGGTACCGAACTTTTTATCGTAGAAGGTGACTCTGCTGGCGGGTCAGCTAAACAAGCTCGCGATCGAAAGACCCAAGCTATACTCCCACTCAGAGGGAAAATACTTAATGTCGCAAGCGCATCGGCCGAAAAGCTTCGTGCCAATCAAGAACTTAATGATTTGATGCAAGCAATCGGTTGCGGTACTGGTGAAAGTTATAGCGAACATTCATTACGATACGATAAAGTGATAATCATGACTGACGCCGACGTAGATGGCGCACACATAGCCTCATTACTTATGACATTCTTTTACAGACAGACACCGAAGCTCATTGAGAATGGCCATCTTTTCTTAGCGATGCCGCCACTTTTTAGAATAACACAAGGAGGCCAGACGTATTATGCCAAAGACGAGTCCCATAAGAACGAAATAATCAATGAACAATTATCATCAAAAACAAAAATTGAAATAAGTCGATTCAAGGGATTGGGGGAAATGCCCGCTTCTCAATTGAAAGAGACAACAATGTGTCCAGAAAAAAGAAACCTTCTGAAAATAACAGTGCCAAATTCGGATAGTTTTAAGACTAATTCCATGGGGTCCAAACCAATGACCCGCCTGGAAGTTGATAGAACTGTTGATACGCTGATGGGCAAAAAACCTGAGCTTAGATTTGCATACCTTCAGGAAAACGCTAAATTTGTAACGACCATCGACATTTAAATTTTTAATTTATTTTTCCTGAAGGGCAAGCCTTTCTAATTTTTCGTAATCAACTTTTGGTTCTTTTAACAGCTGTTGCATAGCAAATTCCCTCGCCTTAACCAGTTGAACCAAAGCTTGATTGAAAGGAACACTTACATTTAGCGCTTTTGCTTCAGATACCAACGCCCCGTTTAATGAGTCGATTTCCGTTAAGCGGCCCGCCTCAATATGCTGCAACATAGAGGGTTTATTATATCGACTGCTTGATAAATCTTTGACGTAACTAATCATATCTTTATTCGGAACTTGGATACCTTTTGCTTTAACGACAGCCATAATCTCTTCAAGTATCTTCGTTTGCATTTCATCAGCGGCAGTGTTTTCGGATATTTCGCCAGAGCGAAGTCCTGTGACGGCGCACAACGGATTGATACCACAATTAACAATGAACTTGCTCCATATAACTCCAAGTATATCGTTTGTTATTTTGGGACTTAATAATGAGTTTTGAAATACGTTTTCAAGACTTTTTAACCTTGGTGAGATGGTCCCATCTAGTTCACCAATAAATGTTGATCCATCATTCGTATGCCTCACGTGGCCAAGATCTTCTAGTGCAGCACTATGATAACTAATGCCTCCCACAACCCTCTTTGCTCCGAGAACTTGCAACAAAGCCTCAACGTTGCCTATACCATTTTGAAGGGTTATAGCGTAACCATCAGGTTTAAGTACGATGGCCGCAGAACGAGCTGCAGATTTCGTTCCTGCTGTATGTGCGTGAAATAAGACAACATCGGCGCTATTTTTAAAATCGTTCGCATTGTCACTAATGTTTATTTTATGAACTTTTTGTTTTCCTATCCCCGACAAACGAAACCCATTTTTTTTGACTACGTCTACATGATCTCGATTAACATCTAAAAAATTCACCTTGTAACCAGCTTCGATGAGACTTAATCCGTAAACACCCCCCATCGCTCCTGCGCCTACCACACAAAACCTCATACCGCTTCTCCATCGAAATAAGCCAAAGCCTGCTTTTATAAAATTCCCGGTCTATACATTTCTATATGCAACACTCCTTCATCATCATAAGGCTTGGAAACAGTTTGATAGTGAAAGCTATGGTAGAAGCTTTCAAGGTAATACTGTGCATTTAATCTGATAGGACAGTGTCGATATTTCGACTCACACCACTCATGAGATTTTTGCATGAGCTTCCTTCCTAATCCACGATTTCTATGGGTTTTTGAAACCATAACGCGTCCGATAGACACTTCGGCATACAAAGACCCAGCGGGAAGTACTCGAGAATATGCCAACAATTTTCCATTATTTATTGCCTGTATATGATGTGAGACTTTATCAAATTCATCGATATCTTCATAAATACATTTTTGTTCAATTATGAAAATCTGTTGGCGCATTTTTAAGATCTGGTGAAGCTGATGGCTGTTCAATTCTCTAAAGCCTAAGCATTTCCATTGAAAATCCCTCGAATTATTCAATTTAAACCCCCATCGTTTTGCATTTGATTCAAACGCGTCTTTGCAACCGCGCTAAGTGGCGCTAGCATTATTTTTTTTTCTGCCAAATCGGCTAACCATTTCTCCAAGACACGCAATGTTGTTACTCTTGGGTGTCCTATTGCAATGGCTGTCCCCTTATCAAGAGCTACCCTCTCAACTTCTCTCAGACGACGAACTATTTCATCTTCTTTATCAATGTCGTCCAAAAATACATCTCGGGACACGACAGGCACGTTAAGTTTATCTCCAAGTCGAGCAACAAGAGAGTTTGACGTCGTAAGAGAATCAAGAAAAAGTTGTCCAGAACTCTTTATCTCCGTTAGTACAATAGACATTGCCCGTTGATCGGCCGTGAATAAACTTCCCATGTGGTTGTTCACACCGACCGCTCCTGGGAAAACATACAACGCTCTCGCCAATCGCTTTTTAATTTCTGTTTGGTCCATATTGACCATCAAGGCACCTGGACCAGGGTCTGAGGCACCTCTCGGCTCCATAGGCAAATGAATGAGTAGTTCATGCCCCTCAGCTCGAGCTAATTGGGTTTGGTTGGCTAGGTTTTTAGCATAAGGGAGATATGACAATGTTAGCGGAGCTTTTAAACTAACAGCCCAGTCCGAATGAAGTTGATTAAGCCCCATATCATCTAAAACGATGGAAACCAACGGCCTATTTTCTGAATTTTCAAAGGGTACAGCGTGCGACATCCAACTGGTTCCGGGAATTCTTGCTTTTTGCTTAAAATCAGAAACTTTTTTATTATTAAATTTGTCTAAATTGGGCGGAAATTTAGGTCGATCGACTGAGTTCTGATTTTTAGCGAGTATATCTGCTTTTACTTCTTTTTTAACGAAACGTCGGCCTGGTTCCTCTGCGGAAGAACTTGTTTTCCCTGAATAGTCAGGGGAACCAATGTAAACTCCTATCGCAATGCCAAAGCTAAACACGAGAAGGCCACCGAGCAATAGAATTATTACCCTTTGAGATTTTGAAATTTTTAGAAACAAAAACATATCGATCAATTATCAGTTTCTTCACTTAGATTAGAGGACACATTTTTTTCTTATTCATTGTCGCTTTATCCTATCTCTATCTTCCTGGCTCTCCTATTGATATACTTATATCACTTTTAAAAACTAAATCAGATCATCTGAAGATTGCTTAACGAGAAATGTTTTTGTTAATCGATAATTATGACAGTTTTACTTATAACCTATGGCATTTTTTGGGTCAGTTAGGTGCTGATGTACGAGTCGTTCGAAATGATAAAATTACCGCTAAAGAAGTGCTCGAACTAGAACCTGAGGGTATCATAATATCACCAGGCCCCTGTGATCCAGACAAGGCTGGAATTAGCTTAGAACTCATTGAGACTGCTCCTACAAATCTCCCCATATTTGGGGTTTGCTTGGGGCATCAATGTATAGGTCGGGCTTTTGGTAGCAAAATAATTAGAAGTACAACGCCTATTCATGGAAAGATAAGCACGATTAAACATAAAAACTCAGAGATCTTTAACGGGATACCTACAACATTTTCTGCTACAAGATATCATTCACTGATTGTAGATAAAGAAAGTCTTCCAACAACTTTGAAAATTACTGCGGAGACACATGATGGCATAATAATGGCGTTATCCCATACGTCTCGGCCAATCCACGGCGTTCAATTCCATCCGGAAAGTATAGCCTCTGAATATGGTTATACATTATTGTCAAATTTCCTTGTAATAAGTGGATGTAAAATAGCTTCGCAAGAAAAGTTGAATAGTCTTCAGTTTGATCTTAGGAAAGCAGCGGAATGAACGGTAAAAATTTAGACCTAAAGCCATTAATTCAAATTGTTTCCGAAGGATCTTCATTAACAGAAAATCAGTCTAAAGAAGCTTTCGACATCATAATGACAGGTAATGCTACCCCATCACAAATAGGCGGCTTTTTGATGGCTATGAGAGTGAGAGGTGAGACAACAGAGGAAATAACCGGCGCGGCTCAGGCTATGCGGGAGAAAGTGACAAAAATTTACGCTCCTTCGGATGCCATAGATACAGTTGGTACGGGCGGTGATGCATCTGGCACGTTTAACATCAGTACAGCAAGCAGTTTTGTGGTTAGCGCTGCCGGTGTGCCTGTCGCAAAGCATGGCAATAAAGCCCTTTCCTCTAAAACAGGAGCAGCAGATGTTCTGAGCGAACTTGGAGTAAATCTGGATTGTGACATGTCGGTAATTCAAAAAGCTATGGACGAAATTGGCATTTGCTTTCTGATGGCGCCGCGACACCATATGGCGATGCGCCATGTTGCAGCGAGTAGAAGTGAGCTTGGCACTCGCACAATTTTCAATCTTCTAGGTCCTTTGGCCAATCCTGCGTTGGTTAAAAAGCAACTAGTTGGTGTGTTTTCAGAGGCTTGGGTTGAGCCAATAGCACACGTACTGAAAGGCTTAGGCTCTGAATCAGCATGGGTAGTTCACGGCTCAGACGGTTTAGATGAGATAACAACTACTGGTGTCACAAAAGTAGCTGCGCTTAATAAAGGCTCAGTTTCGACATTTACTATCCATCCAGAAGATGCAAACCTAGAGTTAGCAAAGCCTGAACAACTCAAGGGCGGTCTTCCTGGACAAAATGCCATGGCTCTAGCAAACCTTTTAAGGGGTGAAAAGGGTCCATATCGCAATATCGTTTTGTTTAACTCGGCAGCTGCTTTCATCATCGCGAAAAGAGTTGAGAATCTAAAGGAAGGAGCAGAACTAGCCGCAGAAATGATAGATTCTGGCCAAGCGAAACAGAAATTAGATCAATTAATATCAATTACCGCGCATATCGGCTAAGAAATATGAAAAACGTCTTATTAGAAATCTGCCAGCAAAAACTCATACACATAGAGAAATGCAAACAACAAACAACAGAAAACCAATTACTCAGCGAAGCTAAACACGCATCAAAGCAGAGAGGTTTTTTAAAAGCCCTAGAACGAAAAAGCAAAAATGGTTACGGGCTTATTGGTGAAATAAAAAAAGCATCTCCCAGCAAAGGCCTCATAAGAAGAGACTTCGACGTAGTGCACCTTGCAAAAGCTTACGAAGAAGGGGGAGCCGCCTGCCTATCGGTTCTTACAGATATTCCATACTTTAAAGGAAACGATAAGTTTCTTGTTGAATCTAGAAGGGCTACCTCGCTTCCGGTCTTGAGGAAAGATTTCATGCTAGATACATATCAAGTAATTGAATCCCGAGCTCTAGGAGCAGACTGCATTTTACTCATAATGGCAGCACTAGAGGACGATGCAGCTAAAAATTTAGAAGATTGTGCTATTGAGCTGGGAATGGATGTTCTTGTTGAAATCCATAATGAAGATGAACTTTATCGCGCTCTTAAACTCAAAACGAAGCTTCTTGGCATAAATAATCGCAATTTAAAAACAATGATAACAGACATAAGCATGACAGAAAAACTTGCTTCTCTTGCACCGACCGAAAAAATCTTAATTTCAGAAAGTGGGTTACAAACACGGGCGGATTTACACAGAATGGCAAGCGCAGGAGCGCGATGTTTTCTAATCGGGGAATCGATAATGAAACAGAAAGATGTAGAGAAGGCCACTAAGTTACTTTTAACGAAATCAATTCAAGAAACCGTTTAAGAAATGTCTGATTTTAATCATTTTGATGGTAAGGGAAACGCCATAATGGTTGATGTTTCCAGCAAAGAAATAACTGAGCGGATTGCTGTCGCTTCTTGTGATGTGCAAGTAAACCCGGCAACCATGGCGTTAATTCTTGAAGGAAGCATAAAAAAAGGTGATGTCCTATCTGTGGCAAGACTAGCTGGTATTTTAGGTGCAAAAAAAACCCCCGAACTTATTCCTCTATGCCATCCTCTAGCTCTCACATCAGCCAAGTTAGATCTTAGATGTGATGAAAAGCACGGCATCATCAAGATAACCTCCACATGCAAAATTAATGCAAGAACGGGGGTAGAAATGGAGGCCCTTACGGCCGTCAGTATAGCAGCTTTGACGATCTATGATATGTGTAAGGCTGTAGATAAAGGGATAATAATTAGCAATATAAGGCTTCTTAAAAAGACAGGTGGAAAATCGGGGCAGTGGCGTGGAAAATAAGTCTTTATTATCCGTTGAAGATGCATTGGAAAAGATAATTAGAGATATTTCTGTTGTCTCGACAGAAGAGACTTCGCTTACGTCCGCCATAAACAGAGTGACCGCAGTAGAGGTTCGAGCGAGACGATGCCAACCTCCTGTGGCGGTATCGGCTATGGATGGATATGCTGTAAAAAGTAAAGATGTTAAAACGTCTCCGAGCAAACTTTTATGCATTGGCAGCGTTCCCGCGGGTAGCAATTTTCGTGGACAACTCAAAAGCGGAGAAGCCGTCAGGATTTTTACTGGCGCGCCCGTCCCTAAAGGCGCCGACACAATCGTTATACAGGAAAATGTTGTTGTCACCTCAGAAACTAATGGATCAGAAATTACCGCTATAAAAGGTGCAAAAAGAGGAGTTTACATCCGAAAAGCGGGCCTAGATTTCAAAACTGGTGACGTTGGCATTCCAAAAAACAAAAGACTTACTTCGCGAGATATTGGCTTGGCAGCAGCTATGAATGTACCATGGATACTGGTAAGACGTCGGCCTCGTATAGCAATTCTCGCCACTGGTGATGAAATTGTTCGACCTGGGGAACAAACTTCAAAAAGCCAAATTGTAAGTTCCAACAGTTATACACTCCACGCCTTTTTGACGGCCTTAGGTGCTGATGTTCAAATTCTTGGTGTCGCAGAAGATGATACCGATGCGATTGGGTTATTAGCAAAAGAGGCGGAAGGATCCGATCTATTAGTGACTACAGGTGGGGCCTCTGTAGGAAAACACGACTTGATACAGGAAGCGCTTAGCACCCAAAAATTTGGCAAAAATGGCCTCAAATTAAATTTTTGGAAAATCGCCATGCGACCGGGCAAACCTCTGATTTTTGGAAAGTTACAAAAGAAACCTTTTATTGGATTACCTGGCAACCCAGTTTCAACAATGATTTGTGGTTTAATTTTTCTAAAACCTGCAATCGAAACCATGTTGGGTTTAGATATAAAACAGGAAGTTGAATTTGCCACGCTCGCTCAGAATTTACCCGAAAATGATGAAAGACAAGATTATCTCAGGTCCTGTGCTTTTAAGACGAAGACAGGCGACCAATTTGTTGAGCCCTTCGCCAAACAAGATAGCTCCATGATGGCAACACTTGCGAAAGCTAATTGTCTAATTGTTAGAGAACCATTTGATAAAAAGAAAAAAAAGGGTGATTTAGTAAAAATAATAAAACTTGATACGTGTTTTTGAGGCTTTCTGCCTTAGTAAAAAAATAGACAAGCCTTTGGATAGGTATCCGCAGAATAATCGTCTTATAAAACTGGCATAATTTGGAGGTTTTCGAATGCAGGAAGATGGATCGCAATTATTAGAAAAACGAATTCCTTCACCTAAAGCTAAATGGTTGTCTCAAATAAAAGAAGAAATAATAGAGCCAGAAATACCAATAATCGACCCACATCATCACCTTTGGGACATGAAGGAAAATCGATACTTACTGGATGAATTATTAGAAGATATAGGTTCGGGTCACAACATAGTTGCCACCGTATTTCTTGAATGCGCGGCTATGTATCGGTCAGGTGGACCAATCGAAATGCGATCAGTCGGAGAGACAGAGTTTGTAAACGGCATTGCAGCAATGAGCGCAAGTGGAAAATATGGAAAATCAAAAATTTGTGCTGGAATTGTTGGTTTTGCTGATTTGACATTAGGCGCTTCAGTATCTGAGGTTTTAGAAGCGCAGGTCGACGCAGGAGGAGGACGATTTAAAGGTGTAAGATACAGTGCTGGGTTCAATGAAAGTGAAGTTATAAATAACAGCCACACCAATCCACCTTCTGAATTGTATAGCAATGAAAAGTTTAGGCAAGGATTTGCAAAACTAGCCGATTTTAGTCTCTCTTTTGATGCGTGGCTTTATCATACTCAAATTAATGACGTAAGCATGCTTGCAGACGCCTTTCCAAATCAAAATATTGTGCTCAATCATTTTGGAGGTCCAATAGGTATTGGACCTTACAAAAATAAAAGAGCTGAAGTTTTCGCGTCTTGGGAACAATCAATTTTGAATTTATCAAAAAGACCGAACGTTTATGTTAAGTTGGGAGGCTTGGGGATGGTTCTAAATGGCTATCAATTCGAAAATCAGCAATTTCCGCCAAGCTCTTATGTTCTAGCAAACGAATGGAAACCATTTTTCGAGACAACCATAGATGCTTTTGGTTCCAAACGTTGTATGTTCGAAAGTAATTTCCCTGTTGATAAGGTAACGTCTTCTTATGCTGTTTATTGGAATACGTTTAAAAGAATAGCATTGAATGCTTCACCTACTGAAAAACGTTTCCTATTTCATGATACGGCAAAAAACTTTTACAATCTGGATATTTAACGTTACCAAAATTAGGCTACTCAGCATCGTTGTTAGCGCCGATTGATTGACAACCACATAGAACTAAAGTAGAACAAAGTTAATTTTGTTTATGTTTTGTTCCTTCGTACGGAGGTATCAGTCATGCTTACTAAGAAACAGCTAGAGTTATTAACGTTTTTGAAGAATCATCTTAAAAAAAACGACGTCCCGCCCTCTTTTGACGAGATGAAAGATGCATTAAACCTCAAGTCTAAGTCTGGAATACATCGGCTAGTTTCGGCTCTTGAGGAAAGAGGTTTTATTAGACGGCTACCAAACAGAGCAAGAGCAATAGAAATAGTCAAAACAACAGCAATAGAACCAAGTATAAAAAGTATTACTGAAACTTTGCCACAAAGACAATTCTCGCCCAACGTGATTCCCGGAAACTTCCCTCGAGCAATCAGATCTGAAGACAATGAAAATCATCAAATAATAGCTTTACCCCTCTATGGTAAAATTGCTGCAGGTAATCCTATTGAAGCAATTAATGACCCATCACAGAACATTACGGTCCCCAGTAGTCTGATAGGACAAGGGGAACACTACGCTCTACAGGTAGAGGGAGACTCTATGGTGGATGCGGGTATATTTGACGGTGACACCGCTATTATCAAAAAATGTGAAAGCGCGGAAAATGGTACAATAGTTGTGGCGTTAGTAGAAAACGATGAAGTGACACTGAAAAAGTTAAGAAAAAGAAACAATTCTATAGCACTTGAACCTGCAAATCCCCAATATGAGACCAGAATTTTTGGCCTGGATCAAGTTAAGCTACAAGGCAAACTAGTTGGCATCATAAGAAAATATAACTAGTAAAAGGTAAAATATTTAACTAGAGAGTCGCCCGACTGCAAAATAATCGGACTTATTAATAATGTTATTGATTGAAGTCGGAAAGTCAGGAGCATCTCCGAAATTTTATTTATAAAGGAAGCCTATTCACAAAAAGGTTCCGGATTTGTATAGATAATATTCAATTCATGAAGTCCTAAAGCAACTGAACAAGACTTCAATAGAAATGGCAACTGGCTAGTGCATAGTATAGCAAAGAAGAGATGATAAAATGACCGTAATAACCCGCTTTGCACCATCGCCAACCGGTTTTCTGCATATTGGAGGAGCAAGAACAGCTTTATTTAACTATCTTTTTGCGCGAAGACACAATGGGAAATATGTTCTTCGTATCGAAGATACAGATCGTCAGCGATCTACAGAAAAAGCGGTTGAAGCGATAATAAATGGACTTGACTGGCTAGAGCTTTCAGGTGACGAGCAACCAGTTTTCCAATATTCACGGCAAGAACGACATAAGCAAATTGTGAATACACTCCTCGAACAAGGAAAAGCATATAAGTGTTATTGCTCAGCAGACGAACTGGAGGAAATGCGCGCCTTAGCGCGACGTGAAGGTAAAACTGCTTTATACGATCGTAGGTGGCGAGAAAAAGACCCTTCTACAGCGCCATGTAACATTGACCCTGTTGTGCGTCTGAAAAGTCCATTAAAAGGTTCGACGACGATAGATGATCTCGTACAAGGTCGTGTAGAAGTAAAGAATGAACAATTGGATGATTTTGTAATTTTACGTGCAGACGGTACGCCCACATATATGCTTTCAGTAGTTGTCGACGACCACGACATGAAGATTTCACATGTTATCCGTGGAGACGATCACCTTAACAATGCATTCAGACAATACCAACTTTACGTTGCCATGAATTGGCCATCTCCAAAGTTTGCGCACATCCCTCTGATACACGGGCAGGACGGCACAAAACTATCAAAAAGGCACGGTGCTCTTGGTATCGACGCATATAGAGATCAAGGATACTTGCCAGAAGCTTTGTGCAACTACCTTTTAAGGCTTGGGTGGGGTCACGAAAATGAAGACATCATAATAAGAAAAAAAGCGATAGGCTTGTTTGATATAAGCGCGGTAGGTAAATCGCCCTCTCGGTTCGATATAAAAAAGTTGGACAACATAAATGCGACATACATGAGAGAAATGAGTGAGACGCAGTTATTCCATTTACTTGAAACTCATCTTTGTAAAAACCTAAATATGATTTTAGATCCAATCAGATTAGAACGACTGAAGAGGGGTCTAAGTGGACTAAAAGTGCGCGCTAAAAATATTAATGAATTAGCAGCCAACGCAATGATATATATAGTTAGCCCGCCAATAAACACGGATGAGAAAGCTGATAGTATTTTGAGCAAAGATGCTCGACAGTTGATAAGGGGTCTTTTAGAACCATTTAATGAACTGACAAATTGGAACAAAACTAAAATCGAAGAAACCCTTAAGAATTTTGCAACTAACAATGATACCAAGTTCGGTTCTGTTGCTCAGCCACTAAGAGCAGCTCTTACCGGCACAACATCATCACCAGATATTTTTGAGGTTATTGAAATTCTCGGGAAGGAAGAAGTTTTGCAAAGAATTGAGGCAGTTTGCTGAAATAGACTTTCGAAGTTACAATATAGTTCTGATTACCTTTTCTGAGGGTTTTAGCAGAGTAAACGGTTAGTAAAAGAAGGAAAAAAGGAATGAACGAGAAAAACTCGGGAACGTTCACACTTATAAACGATAAAACGGGTGATAAATATACACTTCCAGTTATTGACGGTACCACTGGGCCAAGTGTAATTGACGTGAGGACCCTCTATGGAGAAACAGATCACTTCACCTTCGATCCTGGCTATACTTCAACAGGATCATGTGAGTCCGCGCTGACATATATAGACGGCGACAACGGTATTTTGTTACACCGTGGTTACCCGATCGAGCAATTGGCGGAGCATAGTAATTTCTTAGAAGTTGCTCACCTTCTTTTATATGGAGATTTACCCAATCAACAGGAATCCGAAAAATTTGTAACCGATATCACCTACCACACAATGCTTCATGATCAATTGATGAATTTTTACAGGGGATTTAGACGCGATGCTCACCCGATGGCCATTATGTGCGGTGTTGTAGGTGCACTCTCTTCTTTTTATCATGATTCAACAGATATAGCTGACTCTCACGCTAGAATGGTAGCGTCTTACCGCTTAATTGCGAAAGTACCGACAATAGCAGCTATGGCCTTCAAATATTCTCTAGGACAGCCATTTAATTTTCCTCAAAACAAACTGACCTATGCTGAAAATTTTCTTCAAATGTTATTTGGCGTTCCTTCTGAAGAATACGAGATAAACCCAGTGCTCGCTAGAGCAATGGATCGTCTTCTGATATTGCATGCAGACCACGAGCAAAATGCTTCGACCTCCACTGTTAGGCTGGCTGGTTCGTCCGGAGCCAACCCATTTGCTTGTATAGCCGCTGGAATAGCTTCATTATGGGGTCCGGCCCATGGCGGGGCGAATGAAGCGGTTTTAAATATGCTCAACGAAATTGGGGACAAATCGAGAGTCGGTGAATATGTAAAAAAAGCAAAAGATAAAGATGATCCCTTTCGCTTAATGGGATTTGGCCACCGTGTTTATAAAAACTATGATCCAAGGGCAACAGTGATGATGCAAAGTTGTCACGAGGTACTAGACGATTTAGGAATCAATGACCCGCTCTTAGAACTTGCCATGGAACTAGAAAAAATTGCCCGCGAGGATGAGTATTTTGTAGAGCGTAATTTGTATCCGAATGTAGATTTCTATTCCGGAATAATCCTCAAAGCAATGGGTTTCCCATCAAGTATGTTCACAGTTTTATTTGCAGTTGCGCGAACAACTGGCTGGATCGCGCAATGGAAAGAAATGGTCGAGGACCCCAAACAAAAAATTGGCAGACCGCGGCAGCTATACACCGGCCCTACTAAGCGCGATTATATCCCATTAGCAAAGCGCTGAATAATTTGATTATATCATCTTAACTTAATTAATTAAAACGATCATGTGGTGCAAAATTATCACACCTGTTTAATTGTGAACACATGGATGATGATCTCAATTGACTTCAGAAGCCTAAAGCTTTATCTGAACGCCAAGACGTTTTACGAAGGGAGCCGTTAAACATTTTGGGCTTTGATGAACTCGGTTTAAGTGAGCAACTACTCTCCTCGGTTGCAGACGCAGGATATTCCAAACCAACTCCCATACAACAGCAAGCCATACCGGCTGTGTTCATGGGCGGAGACATCCTAGGGTGCGCTCAGACAGGGACCGGAAAAACTGCTTCTTTTACCCTACCCATGATAGATATTTTAAGTGCGGGAAGAGCAAAAGCTCGAATGCCACGATCTTTAATCCTGTGTCCAACGAGAGAGTTAGCCGCTCAGGTTTCAGATAATTTTGAGACCTACGGGAAGAACAACGCACTGTCTATGGCATTGCTCATTGGTGGGGTGACGATGACCAGTCAACTGCAAGCTTTAGATAAGGGCGTAGATGTCTTAATAGCTACTCCAGGGCGGCTCCTGGATCACTTTGAGCGCGGGAAGATTCTGCTCAATGACGTAAAAATTTTGGTGATCGATGAAGCCGATAGGATGCTTGATATGGGCTTTATACCTGATGTTGATCGCATCGTTTCACTTTTACCTAAAAACCGCCAAACTTTATTTTTTTCCGCTACGCTAGACAATAGTATACGAAAAATTGCTAAACGTTTTCTAGCCAATCCAAAAGAAATCTCCGTGGCACCGCCCTCCTCAGTAGCTGACACTGTTGTACAAAAATTAATTCATACCGAACAGAAGAATAAACGCCAGATGCTGCGTGAGTTTCTTGCTAACGAAGAAGTCTCTAACGCTGTAATATTCTGTAACAGAAAAAGAGATATTGGAATTTTATATCGTTCTCTTTTAAAACATGGTTTTAACGCAGCAGAACTCCACGGGGACCTACCCCAAAGCTCTAGAACATCTACTCTAAATAAATTTAAATCAGGAGATATACAACTACTCATCGCCAGTGATGTAGCCGCACGTGGCCTTGATATAGCAGATTTAAGCCACGTCGTTAATTTTGACGTTCCAAGCAATGCTGAAGATTATGTTCATAGAATTGGAAGGACCGGAAGAGCCGGCAAAAAGGGCAATGCATTTACTTTTGTTACCTCCGAAGATCAAAAATATATAGAAGCCATTACAGCCTTAATTAAAAAACCGATAGAAACGCTTAAGGACTATAATAAACAGAACACTCCCCAAGCCATCATAGACAAGAAAGGGCGTACATCATTGCGTAGAGCTAAAACAAGAAACGCTAAAAGTGATGTTGCAGAAAAAAGCCCTAGTCCGGAAAACAATCGTTTTGGCGAACGGGTTCCCCCGCCAGTTCCCACCAATGAACCGACAATTGGCATGGGCGATCATGTCCCTGCCTTTCTTTTACGCCGCTAGTTTAGATAAATAAATTACTAATTTAAAAGGACAGCAGAGACAGCCATTGAAACGGCGGCTTGCGAAGGATCTACAACTGGTATCCCAAGACTCTGCTGTAAACCAAGCCTATAGCGTGCCATACCCGCACACCCCAATATTAGGACCGATGCCCCGGAATTATCCCTTAACTTTCTTCCAACCTCCTGGAGCCTATGAAAGGTCTTTTTTTCATCGCTCAACTCAGCTACTCCAAGTCCTATGGCTAGATCTCCGGCAAGTCGTTTTTCCAATCCCAATGACCTTATATATCGTATATGTCTGGGAACAGACGTATCCAAGATTGCTAGTATACCAAATGAAGAACCGAGTGATAACGCAGTGAGTATACCGCTTTCAGCAATGCCAAATACAGGTCTATCAGTCACTTCCCTTGCAGCAAAAATACCGGGGTCTGAAAAACATGCTATTACAAAGGCATCAGCACTATTATTTTGCTTAATGATATCTACAACCTGCACAGCCGCATTGTCTGCATCCTGTTGCGTTTCTATGCCTGGGGGTCCATATAAGTTGGTCACACTCTTAATTATTGGGCCGTTGGCTAATCGGAATGGATTTAGAGCTGTGTTCATTGAATCTGTGACATGCTCATTACTATTTGGGTTTATAACAATAATTTGCTTTGCTGAACTCATCTCGTTTCCACTCCAATTAATCCCTTGCTTATAATCTCATCAACATCATTCGAAAGATCGTTCGTAGCTTTAATCTTATGCAGACTTTTTATCATTAACCTTCTTTGTTCGCAGTTATGTTTTTGCCAACGTGTTAACGGTAGCGCCAATCTAGCAGCCACTTGGGGATTAAATTTATCGATACTGATTACATTATCAGAAATCAACTCGTAACCACTACCATCATTTTTGTGAA
>CACOPQ010000012.1 GCA_902629125.1 uncultured Alphaproteobacteria bacterium | reverse complement strand
CAAGCCATCAGATAATATCGAAACGGCTCAATATGCAAAAAAACTTCACATAGCCGCTAAACTTCTTCTTGAGAAAGGGCAAAAAGTTTTAGACATTGGATCAGGTTGGGGAGGATTAGGTCGGTTTTTGGCCGAAATCGAAGAAATTAGTCTTGATGGAGTTACACTATCTAGAGAACAACATCGATATAGCTGTACCTATGCAATGAAAAGCAAAGCTGCAAGACGTATCAATTTTTACCTTAGAGACTATAGAGAGCTCAAAGACCGATATGATAGGATAGTCTCTGTTGGCATGCTAGAACATGTCGGGCCTTAAAGTTGCTATAAAACACTGTGAAGAGAAACATGACTACGTGACCAGGGAAATTTTTCAACAAATTCTGAATGACACAGAAGAACATATTGATTGGATTGAAACACAACAATCGCGCATCGAAAAGGTTGGCACACAAAACTTTTTACAAGAAGAAATGTACGAGAAGGACGGCTGATTTTTATGAATTAGAAAAAGCGCCTATTGACATAGGTCAATAGGCCATCAGTGCTATTCGTTTTTAAAGCCCGACGTTTAATGGCTTTTAAGCCACCCGATTGCGTCTTCCAACCGATCATCTCCCCAAAAAACCTCGTCACCAACCATAAAACTGGGACTTCCGAATATTCCTTTTTTAGCGGCAGCAGAAGTCTGATCCTTATATAATTTGTCAATTTCCTGAGACTGGCTACGAGCTATAATATCGTCCATGTTCAATGATAAAACGTTACAGGTTTTTGCAAGGTTTTCATCACCACCTGCCTCCAAACCACTTTGGAACCAGTTTGTATAGCTTTGAAGGACATAATCTTTAATCCAACCGTCTTGGAACCCCACCAGAGCTATTTTGTTTGCTCTATCAAATTCTTGGAGCGGATAAGGGGCGGGTACGTTTGCAGTAAAACCATATTTTGTGGCGCGCCTTTCGATATCTCTCCACATATATTTTACTTTACTCGCTTTATTGGGAGGAAACGGCGCATTATCCATGTCGAGCATAATTTGACGGACACTAAACGGCATCAACCTCAAGCTAATATTATGGTTCCTTTCAATTTCATTCATGCGCATAAC
Source organism: uncultured Alphaproteobacteria bacterium (assembly GCA_902629125.1). GTDB lineage: Bacteria > Pseudomonadota > Alphaproteobacteria > Thalassobaculales > Thalassobaculaceae. The sequence continues at coordinate 54,000 of CACOPQ010000012.1, read as the reverse complement.
AGTGAGATACGTATATGTGCTACCAATTGAAAACCAGAATTCTAACTCCATACGGGGGTCCCATTTCAAACGCTTGATAAACTGTTGGTTCAAGTTAAGTGACCAACCTTTCGTCAGGTTGGACTAACATTAGAAGCTTTAATATCTAATAATCCATGAAGTGTTAACCGTGGAACTATTTAAGGCAAGATCAAACTAGAATATCCGTTTCCACGGAGTAAGTTCCAACTGACTGTGCCAAGAGCCCCATATTTGAAATAACGTCCAAGTAATAACTGCCATTTGTGGGAGCTGTATATGCAATACTCGCGTCAAAAGCAGTTCCACTGTCATCATCCTGAGCCACCAGTACTCCGTCTGAGTTATATAAGAAAGCTTGGGGATCCCACAGTGTACCGTGCGAACTGTTAGAACCTCGCACATCGAATTGGTATGTTGTTCCCGCTTCCAAAATAAATTGATACATATCTCGGTCATTTTGAAAATCGATAGCGCCTCCAAAAATAGTATCTAACGCTGTTATTGGCGCATGTTCCTGAGTCTGTCCGATTAAGTCACCCAATGAACTAGTAGAGACCCCTGATTGCTGCACATCAATTTGATAAGTGCCGGTTTGACTTGAACTAAAAGCTCCTGCCTCTAAAAAAAGTTCCCCGGAGCCGGAGGTCGTGAAAGATAGTGAACTTTCGAGTCCATTTCCACCATCATCATTTTGTGCTAGCACTCTGCTATCTGCATCGAGAACACGCAACAATGGATCAGCTAATGTTCCTAATCCAGATGCGGATCCTCGTAAGTCGATCTGATAGGTACCACCCGCGATTACGCTCAGAGAGTAAACATCCTTATCACCACCAATCTCAAGGTCTCCTGCAACAGGTGTCCCGGCAGAAATAGCTATCAAACCAGAACCAGGTGCGTCGGCCACATCTCCCCCGATCGAGCTTGAGCCCACGGAAATCTCATAAGTACCAGTGTTAACTCCAAACGCGCCAGCCTCGACGTAAACAGTTCCAGTGCTTATTGGAGTATACAAAATCTGCGATTCCAAACGAAAGCCGCCATCATCATTTTGAGCAAGGATATTTCCGTTTACATCTCTTAAAGTCAGTAATGTATCTTGCAAGGTACCAACCGATGAGAAAAAGCCCTTTTGGTCAATTGTGAAGGTTGTTCCCGCTGTCACAGAAAGAGAAAAAACATCTATGTCTCCAGCGTCCTCTATATCTCCAGTTTGCGCCGAACCAATAATTAAGCTGGAGTTACCTCCAATACCATTAGGTTGATCGTCCCCGCCTGAGACGCTAGCAACATCGATTTGATAAGTGCCAGTCTGACGTGAGCTAAAAGCTCCTGCCTCTATGTACACTGTTCCCGATGAAGTTGCGGTATATTCAAGCTTCGACTCGAGACCGGTTCCACTATCGTCATCCTGCATAAGACTTGTCCCGTTAGCATCTATAACTCGAACAAGAGGATCAGATAGTGTACCTAAGGATGATGGGGATCCTCTAAGGTCTATTTGATAAGTTGCTCCAGCCTCTACTGACAAAGAAAATACATCTTTATCGCCGCCGGTTTCTAATTCTCCAGTCGCGGCCGTCCCAGCTACAACAGCGGCATTATCTCCAATTGAATCTGGATGATCATCCGAGCTTTCGGGGGGTGTAGGCGAAGGCGTTGTTGGGGCTGAAGAAGGGGAACCTGAGACAAGGTTTGCAAGGGCATTGACATCAACTACTCTATACGTGCCTCCCGTTGCTGAGTCTGAGAAAGTTGACGCCGACTGCGTTAAAAATGTTTCAAAATCATCTACCGACAAGTTGGGATTGAGCTGACGCATCAACGAAGAGACACCGGCTGCATAAGGCGACGCCATGCTTGTTCCGCTAAGTGTTTGAGTCGCTCCACCTGCCCCCGGCGCAGCATTAGTGATGAAAGTGCCTGGAGCAAATACCGAAGTAAGTGTCTCACTTCTTTGAGAATAGGATGCCGCACCCTCATTTGCACTATCTAATGCACTTATCGCAAGAGCATTTGGATCTATAGCAGGATCACCTAAACCTTGCGCATTAAAGGTTGCAAAGCTATTACCCGCTGCTGCAAAGGTGATTACTCCCATTGAGCGAAGGGCTGCAAGTTCATCAGAGATTAAACCTGCCGCTGATTCTATATTGCTGTTACTTCCGTCACCTAGAGATAAGTTAACCGACGTGATATTGAGAGCGGAAGCATTGCTTATAACCCATTGCAAACCCGCCTCCACGCTTGACGTAAAGCCACCATTTGCACCCAACACTTGAATTGCGGCAACGCTTGCGCCAGGAGCAACCCCTGGGAACGATGTATCAGAGGACATTGCTATTCCCGAGACATGCGTTCCGTGTCCATCAGGATCTGATGCTCCATTTCCGTCACCATGAAAATCCTGAGAGGCTACAATTTTATCTGAAATTCCATCCCCATTTGCATCACTCCCAAAAAATGGGTGATCAAGGTCGATGCCAGTGTCTAAAACAGCTATAGTTGTACCTGATCCGTCAATCTGGGGATTATTTACTTGAAAATTTCTCAAATTAGTCGCATCGGATGCCGTAGCTAGCGGCTGAAGCGATCCCGTTGACTGTGAGACTGGGCTATTTGTCACAATGCCGCCAACTGATGATGTTTCTATCGACATAAGAGCGGCTAGTGACTTTTCTGTGAACATGCCAGCTTCAGACTTAGAATTACTATCACTAGCTGTTACAACAAAGTTTGAGGTTACCTGACTAGTGCCGTCGTCCGCAACGACAGAAATCGTGGTGGGGGTAAGCCCTTCTTTTAGCGTGTAACCGTAAATTTGACCTGTAGTTTCATTGAACCCAAGATATTCGGGAAGTTCCGTGCCATCAGATGACATCGCTGTCATTGAAACTCGTGCAAAACCGGGCGATGAGAAATGATCGTCGCCCAAATTTATATTAATTGCGCCATCACCAGAAAAATTGGTGGATAAGAAAGGCTGGTTCAACGTAATCGTTGAAATAGCACTCGCAACCTGAGCCGCCTCTCTAGCATCAACAACGCCGCCATAACCTATAATCCCCTCTGAGTTGTAATTTCCATCAGACTGAAGGGTTTCAACCTCGGCTCTATCCGCTGTATAATGGTGGTAACCAGTCTCTGTGTTTAGAAATCTATGAATTGCCTGCGAGCCTGCTACTTCCTCACTTAGCAAATTGAACACAACACCTTCTTCGACAAAATTATTTTCATTTCTCAGCGCAGCTATTTCATTTATATCCGAAGTAAAAACGTGATCGTTTGTATTCGAATTTAGAAATCTAAGAATTTGTATGTCGCCGCTGTCAAAGCCCTCAAAGGCAGCTTTGCGTGATAGACTTTGGTCCAATGTAGATCCCTCAGCTTCGTTCGCGTAATGCAGAAAACCGTCATCATTTGAATATTGAATTATGAGCTCGTTATAAATTTTCGCAGGCATCTCAGTTTCCTTCTGGGAGTCAAGTCGTTTTTTGACGAATATAGTTATAAATTTTTAAGCTATCACAGTTATAAAACTTTGGGTGTGTTATAATTCACAGTATTGAAAACTGTAGTTAAATTGTCAGTTGCTCTGTTCTTTGGCCACTGATTTGTAGTATTCAGGGTTTTCATTGATTTGGTTTACGGTCGTTTCTAAGTTCTTCATATTAATTTGGGAGGATATTATTTCAACGCTCTCCCGCTTTATGGGAATGATTTGCACAAATGGGCGGCCCTTCTCTACTATCACAACGTCTCCCTTTTTTTTCAACGGAACTGCAAATGGAATACTCACCATGTTGTAATAACTATCACAACGTACAAAGCCAGATATGGAGAAAGCTTCATTACCTCCAGATCGGTTGAACGGGGACGTAAACAGGCAAGAGTATCCCTTGGGAGCTTCTATAACCCAGGGAAGACCCACTTTTACAACATGAAAGTCTTGGAAATCAGCACCTTTATACTGCGAAGACTCGTGCCCCCCTATAATCGGATAACCTTTGTGATCACAAGTTATTAGTTTTCCAAACTTTGGATGATCTCCTAAATACCCAAAAGTCATGGTTGCAGGGAAGTCAATGATAATTCCCTGCAACATTGCTTCGATTGCAGGTAAGCAGTCAGACATATTCAGTTTGTTGTCTACTAACTTCTCTTTTCGTAAATCCTTTATCCATGAAGGGAAACCGTCATTTGATGGTTTTGGGTCAGCCCACCAATCGGCAAGACCAGGAACACGAGCTATTTTTATTTCAACCATGAATATGGCCTTTGGTTGTACGTTTTAACTGGTTTCAAGTATACTAGCAGCATTACATTAACACCCTAACAAAGAACCGCTAGAAAATTTAAAGGGATGTCGCTAATGACTGGGGCACTTGAAGGCATAAAAATTTTAGATCTCACATCAGTAGGTTTTGGTCCCTATGCCTGCCAAATATTGGGCGATTATGGCGCAGAAGTTATTAAAATCGAGTCCCCAGAGGGTGATATCACGCGTGGCATAGCACCTTTCAGAAATAGAGGTATGGGACACTTTTTTATAAATGCAAATCGCAATAAAAGGAGCTTAGTTTTAGATTTAAAGAGCAAAAAAGGGAAAGCTGCTTTTTTTAAGCTTGTTGAAAACTCTGACGTTGTTATGACATCAATTAGACCAGCAGCAATGGAAAGGCTGGGGATTGGCTTCACAACTTGCAAACAAATAAATCCATCACTTATCTATGTTGCATTGGTTGGGTTTGGACAATCAGGACCATATGCGAAACGTCCGGCTTATGACGATATAATTCAAGGCGTATCTGGAATGGCCGCGATGCAAGGGGGACGAGAGGGTAATCCAACCTTCGTGAATGCCTCAGTATGTGATAAAATCTGTAGTCAAATTGCTGCGCATGCAACCCTAGCTGCTCTTTTTGCCCGCACAAAGTCTGATGCTGGACAGTTGGTTGAAGTCCCTATGTTTGAGTCGATGGTAGGATTTAACCTGGTCGAACATCAATCTGGTATGACCTTTGATCCGCCACTTGGGTCAACTGGCTACGAAAGATCGATGGTAAAGTATCGAAAACCTTACGCTACTAAAGATGGGTTTGTCTGTGCTTTGCCTTACACTACGAAACATTGGCAATCTTTTTTTTCGATTATGCAACGTGAAGATATGCTCAATGATCCGCGCGTTTTGGATCCAAAAGTTCGAAGCGAAAAAATAGGGGAATTATATGAACTCGTATCTGATATGGTAGCCGAATGGGATACGGAGGACTTGTTGAATGCCCTGGAAGAAGGTGATATACCTCACGGTGAGGCGACCCAGCTCTATGATTTGAAAAATGACGACCACTTGGAAGCTGTAGGGTTTTTTCAAACACATGAGCATCAGACAGAGGGAACAATTAAACTTACATCACCACCTGTAAAACTTTCTGAAACACCTGCTAATATTCGAAGACTACCCCCGCTTTTTGGAGAACATAGTTCCGAAATTTTGAGAGAAATTGGCTATTCTGAGGAAGAAATAATGGAGTTAATTGAATAGTGCTAAAAGGGGCGCTCTAAAATAATTTTTTATACCAATAAACAAACTCACTAAACCAAGAGCTTTTTAGAATAGCCAAACATTGGTTTCCTGCGCGATTACAAGGTTGTATTTGCCGTTACCAGCAAATTAGGAGATTATTTTTTGAGTAGAAGAGAGAAAGCAAAGATCATCCTTCACAAGGGGGATTTACCAGTCGGATTAGATTTTGGTAACTCTGTGGCCATCGATACTGAGACCATGGGATTAAAACCCCATAGAGACAGGCTATGTCTTGTCCAATTATCTTCGGGGAATGGAGAGGCGCACATAGTTCAGTTTGATCAAGAGGAATATGGAGCAACCAACTTGATTTCAATATTGCAAAACCCCGGGATTTTGAAAATCTTCCATTATGCTCGATTTGATGTGGCAATTATGGAGATGTACTTAAATACAATCACGCAATCAATTTTCTGTACGAAGATTGCTTCCAAACTAGTTCGCACTTATACAGATCGACACGGGCTAAAAGACCTATGTAAGGAGTTGTTGAATATCGAACTTTCAAAACAACAACAATCGTCCGATTGGGGAAACTCAACGCTTACGGACGAACAAATGCAATATGCGGCATCTGATGTTCTTTATCTTCACAAAATAAAGGAGGTATTAGCTAGCCGCTTAGCCCGAGAAAAGCGCGAAGAAATTGCCAAAGCCTGTTTTAATTTTGTTGGAACACGAGCCCGTTTAGATCTTTTAGGGCTCGAAAATGAAGATATTTTCAGCCACATGTGATATACCTTTCACTTCTAAGCTAAGAGTTTTTGCAAGAACTGTGTTTATCAAAACGTGCTGGTCAAATTGGAATGCCTACTTCATCTGGAACTAAGTCGAAACATTTGGAAGATATTGCTGCAAGACGAAGTCGACTGCTTTCCGGAAGAGTTTCGGATCAACGCGGTTCAACGACCAATCGCCTAACCGGGATGTTGAAATTACTATTACCGGCTATCGCTGTCGCAATAATTGGTTTAACGTTCGCTTGGTCTCAATTAATGCCGGAAAAAGGTAAGTTCAGACTTGGTGAAGCCTCTATAGCGAATGTCGGTGTCGAGGGTGTGGTTATGGAAAATCCTAGATACCATGGCATTGACAGCCAAAATCACGCGTACCAAATTTCCGCTTCACAAGCAATCCAAAAGAACCAAACAGATAAGCTGATTTTCCTCGAACATCCCAAAGCAGATATATTCTTGCTGTCAGATAATTGGGCAGCTATCAACTCTACAAATGGGATCTATGATAAATCGCTGCAAGAAGTGAAGCTCTTCGGCGATGTTCACATCTACTATGACCGGGGCTTTGAACTGAAAACTGATTCCATTAAATTAGATTTGAGGCAAGGAACGGCTATAAGTAGCGATAAGGTTTATGCTTTCGGTCCTGGTAGTGAAATACATGCCGAGGGGTTACAAATAATCCAAAAAGGGAAACACGTAAAATTTTTAGGGAAGAGCAAAGCCAAGTTTCTAGTATCAGGGAACATCGGCTCGTGAAACGTAATGAAAAGAACCTTCTTTTAGCAACCTTATTTGCCTTGCTAATATTGGTAGCCCCTCTTTCGGGGATTATTTTGGCCAGCTCGAAAATCAGCCAGTCCAATTCGAGCCAACCTATAGAAATAGACGCTGATCAGGGGATTGAATGGCTTTCCGAAGATAAAGTCTATCTTGCACGAGGAAATGCAAGCGCAAAGCAAGGTGATTTCTCTATGCAAGCAGATATTTTGAAAGCTTTTTACCGCAATACAAAATCGAAAAAGAATGAGATTTATAGGATTGAGGCAACTGGCCAAGTCATAATAAGGAACTTAGTCCAAAATGTTTTTGGTGAAAATGGTGTTTACGATCTCGATCGATCGCTAATTGTGGTAAGTGGCAAAAATCTCCGACTTGATACAGGAAAAGAGATAGTTAGAGCTGAAGAGGGTCTAGAATTTTGGCAGAAATCGATGCTAGCCGTTGCTCGTGGCAATGCATCCGCTACCCGGCAAGATAGGACGATTCGGGCTAATTTGTTAACCGTACAATTTATAGAAGATAAAAATGGTAATCTCACCGCAAAACAAATTGATGCGCAGGGTGGCGTGCTTATTACCACAGCATCGGAAGTGATCGTTGGCAATGAAGGAGTTTATAATGTAGTTGAAGAGTTGGTGACACTATCGGGTAATGTAAAAATAACGCGAGGGGAAAATCAATTAAATGGCTCTCTGGCAGAAGTCAATTTGCAGAGTGGCGTCAGTAGGTTAATATCAGACAAGAGTTTGGGCGGCACTAAAAAGGTTCGTGGACTTTTTATTCCTAGAGAGAAATCGGCTGAATGAAAGAAGTTGAATGACAAATTACCAACCCAAAATTTTGACTAAGGATAAAGGCCCTAGGCTCATTCAAAAGAACGATGGTCTAGTGGCAAGCAATATAGGAAAACGTTTTAAAATGCGTCCTGTTCTGCGCAATGTTAGCCTTTCTGTTCAGAGAGGCGAAGCAGTTGGTTTGTTAGGACCCAACGGTGCAGGGAAAACCACTTGTTTTTATGTAATGATTGGACTGATGACCCCAAATTATGGATCGATTCATCTTGATGGTATGGATATTTCTAACCTCGCAATGCATAAACGTGCGAGATTAGGAATAGGCTATCTTCCACAGGAGGCGTCAATATTTCGAGGCCTTACTGTGGAACAAAATATCCGCGCTGTCGCAGAAATGACGGAGCAAAATAACGATAGGTGTGACTCCCTCATTGAGGATCTACTCGCAGAATTTTCTATAAGCCATTTACGCAGAACACCGGCCCTAGCCCTTTCCGGTGGAGAACGGAGAAGGCTCGAAATTGCTAGGGCACTTGCGTCTCAGCCCAATTTTATATTACTTGATGAACCGTTAGCTGGAATAGACCCAATCGCACTTGGCGAAATACGGGACCTTATTTCGCACTTGAAAGACAGGGGTATTGGAGTGCTACTGACTGATCACAATGTGAGAGAAACATTAGATATTGTTGATCGCGCCTACATCCTACACGATGGGACGGTTTTGATGGAAGGGGCTCCATCAGAAATTGTTTCCCACCAAGAAGTTCGCCGTTTTTATTTAGGTGATCGATTTAAGCTATAGGATGATCTAGTATGGCTTTATCACAGCGTTTGGACCTGAGACAATCCCAATCACTGGTGATGACCCCTCAATTGCAACAAGCTATAAAATTATTGCAATTTTCGAATGCTGAGTTAACAGAATTTGTCGAAAGTGAGTTAGAAAAAAACCCATTACTAGAAACTGATGAAGGAGAGCGACCATTTTCGGAAGAAGCTTCTGAAGATAATCTCACGGCCTATGAAAAAGCCCATGATCCAGAGGTGGAACAAACAGCAAGTGACGAAGGCTTCTCAGATGAAAATGTCCAAGATACTTTGCTTCAAACTTCATCAGAAAATTTACCATCATTAAACGATGATCCAAACGACACCGACTATGAAAATAACTGGGGAAGCGCGGGCATTAATGACCCAAGTGAGCTACGGCCTGGCGCAATCGCCGAGGACTATGGATCATATAAGACCTCCAGTGGCTCCAATAACTTCGACTACCCCGATTACAATATAGACGAAACAGCGAGCGCAGACAAAACTCTACGGCAACATTTATATGAACAACTTGGAGTAGATTTTATCGGCATTCAAGAACGAATAATAGGCGCCCACTTGATCGAAATGATCGATGATACAGGGTATTTATTGACTAACCCGTCTGATTTAATGGAAAACCTTGACTGCACCGAAGAGCAAATAAGTACAGTTTTATGCAAACTACAGCACTTTGATCCACCCGGTGTATTCGCCAGAAATTTATCGGAATGCCTTGCCCTGCAATTACGCGATAAAGACCGACTAGATCCTGCAATGCAGACGCTAATAGAAAACCTCGATCAACTAGCCAAACATGAGTTGGGTAATTTGAAGAAGTTATGCAATGTAGATGATGAAGATATTGTAGAAATGATATCCGAAATCAAATCTCTTAACCCAAAGCCAGGATTATTATTTGAGCCTTCGATTGATCAACAAATTGCACCGGACGTTATCCTAAAAGCCAGTCCCGACGGCACCTGGCTAGTTGAACTTAACCCAGAAACTTTACCTAAAGTACTCGTGAACAATAGCTACTATGCAAAAGTTTCGAAAAAGCAGATGCTTAAACCAGAAAAAGAGTATTTAAACGAATGTATCCAATCAGCAAACTGGCTTGTAAAGTCTCTGCATCAGAGAGCAACAACAATAATAAAGGTGGCTTCCGAGATAGTAAGTCAGCAAGACAACTTTTTTAGGTTTGGGGTGCAATATCTAAAACCACTAGTTCTTCGAGACGTTGCATCTGCAATAGACATGCATGAAAGTACGGTCAGTCGTGTCACCAATAATAAATACATCTCTACCCCGAGAGGAATGTTAGAATTAAAGTATTTTTTTTCCTCTTCAATCGCATCTGCTGCGGGAGGCGATGCACTTTCTGCAGAAGCTGTAAAGGCTAGAATTAAGGCGCTGGTGGACGCTGAAGAACCCAATAAAATTTTATCTGATGATCGCATAGTAGAGATACTCGTCGGGCAAGGTGTTGATGTAGCTCGTCGGACCGTAGCTAAATACCGAGACGCGATGCGGATCCCTTCGTCGGTTCAAAGGAGACGGCAGAAATCGATAAAAATCTAAATACCTCGATAACAATTTGCAACAAGTATAGAGAAGTCATTATAAACAAATGCTTCTGAGCATTAGTGAGATACCGACAAATTTTATCACCAATCTTGGCAAACGATGAAGCATAATCAAGAAAGTGGAAACAACTTGGAAAATAAAGAACAATCTGACGAACAAAATCAAATTGTTGGGGATTTGCCAAAAAAGAACCCAGAAATAAAATACCCGGTAAAACCCAAAGACTCAGCAAGCTTAATAGTCCTCAGGAATAAAGGAAACCAGCTGCAAGTGCTGATGGGTCGGCGGGGACGTAAAGCCGTCTTCAGTAATGTCTATGTATTTCCAGGAGGAAAACTTGAAGCTTCCGACAAGCTAACAAATCCCGCCTCAAAATTGAGACAAAATCTGTCTGAGAGAATTTCAACCGACACGGAAAAATCAACTAGCTTTGCGATGGCTGCTGTACGGGAAACCTTTGAAGAGACTGGGCTTTTTCTTGGCGCACCTGGGGACATTGGAGAAACACATAATGAAAGCTGGAATCAAGTGAGAGCTCTTGGACTTGCTCCAGCTTTAGCTAAATTAGAATATGTTGGGCACGCAATTACGCCAGCCTCCAAGGCTTTTAGATTTAACGCACGTTTTTTCTATGCCTGGGCATCAGATATGTCTGGACAGCTTGGAGGGAGCGGCGAACTCGCCGATCTGGCGTTCTTAGATATTGAAAAAGCGTTAGAACTACCACTAGTTGATGTCACCCAGTTTATGTTAGAAGAAATAATTCGCCGCAAAGAAAATGACTTTAATATTCCCGCAACTTATCCTTTTTTCGGATATCGCAAGGATCGACAGTACCAACGTTATAAGTAAAGTGTGTTCGGTTTATATCACCTTATTACGTACCGACCATCGATATCTAGTCCTTCTATTGCTTCTACCTTTTTCTGTTCTACTAAGTAGATAACAGTAGCAAATAGCGAACGAGCTGCTGCTGCATGCAAACTTTCTGACACATCTTCGTAAACAGTCTGGACCATCTGATCGATCGTATCGTTCCCTAATTTCAAACATGCGAGGATCTTTTCTTCCCTCTCTCGGCGATGATCTTGAAAAGCCGAAATAAGCTTCTGAGGTTGCAATATTTCAGGGCCATGTGTTGGGTAGTAAATTTTATCATCCCTCACTAATAGCTCATCAAGACTTCTCATATAATCTCCCATATCTCCATCCGGAGGAGAAACTATACTGGTTGACCATCCCATTACCTGATCACCTGGAAAAAGCACTTTTTCCTCATCCCAAGAAAAGCAAATATGATTCGAGGTGTGACCGGGAGTATGCAGACAACTAATTCTCCAATCATTCCCATAGATTACAGAGCCATCTTGGGTTTTCTCATCTGGACGAAAGTCCATATCGCCGCCGGCTTGCGCTGTCAGTTTCAAAGCAGGCTTTCCGCTTCCATGCGGGCCAAAACCATAAGTTGGAGCGCCAGTAATTTCTTTTAAGGCTTTAGCCGCTGGTGAGTGATCATTATGTGTATGAGTAATTAGAATGTGTGAGACAGTCTCATTTTTTAAACCCTCTACAATAGCTTTGACATGCTCGGGTTGATCTGGACCAGGATCGATGACAGCAACGTTCCCTTCACCTAAAATGTACGTGCCTGTACCTCTGAAGGTAAACGGACTAGGATTATTGGCAGTTATCCTTCTAATTCCGGGTGCAACACTTTCTATTGCTCCGTAATTCACCTCAAAATTTCTGTTGAATGGGATTTCTGCAGCCAAAACTCTCTCCTATCCTTCAATTATTGGATTTGAAAGTACACCTACTTGGGATATATCTATCTCACAGATGTCACCTGGGAACATCCAAACCTTTGGATCCCGCCTGGATCCGACGCCTCCTGGTGTCCCTGTAGCAATAACGTCGCCAGGAACTAATTCTGTAAATGTTGAAATATAGCTAATTATTCTTGGGATCGAGAAAATCATATCTGAAACCTTGGCGTGTTGCATTACCTCGCCATTCAGCCTAGATTCAACCGTAATATTTTGCAGGTCTTTTATCTCCTCGGGAGTAACCATCCAGGGACCAAAGCCACCAGTTCCTATGAAATTCTTTCCCGGTGTGAACTGTGAAGTATGCCTTTGAAACTCCCTTACACTTCCGTCATTATAACAAGAGTAACCAGCTATGTGACTAAAGGCATTTTCTTCGGAGATCCTACGTCCCCCTGTCCCAATTATTACTGCGAGTTCCGCTTCAAAATCTAATGTATCAGATTCTTTTGGTTTGATCATAGGGACATTGTGACCAATTTGGGCATTTGCAAATCTAACAAAAATAGTAGGATTTCCGACCTCATCATGACCACCTTCCAATCTATGCTCATGATAGTTAAGTCCTACGCAAAGAATTTTTTCTGGATCAGTAATTACAGGGAGAAACATTGCTTGATCCACGGCCACTGTTCCAGGCTTTCTCGCTAATTCTTGGCTTACTTCAATTAATCTTCCTTGGGATATGGCGGAGCGTAGCGTGGGCATATCCTTTAATATGGTCTCATCAACACCAACAAGCTGGCCGTCCTTCACAATGCCCCAGGTATCTTTGTTGTTATCTATAAAACTTGCAAATTTCATCTGATTTCCTCCTCAGAAGCTTATATTTCGACTTCTATCAAAACAAGTAAACACGATATTTTATTAACGGAACAAGCCCTTTCAGGGCTCGAGATTCCAAAAACCACTCGACCCATCAAGCCACATTTTAAAGTCTTCAAAAATTTCATCTAAATTTGTCGAAAGAGCGTATCCTATGTCACTTAGAAAACGGTCTGGCGACATTTTTATCCTGTCTTTGGCACCAAAAAGATCAATGTTAGAAGCCTCACCAGGCCCGCATAATCTAAAATTAAAATCAGGATAAGACGTTTTTAAAAACGCGCACCAATCGAAAACACTCCAGCTTTTACCGGAGCTTATATTATACAGACACGAGTTAATATTTTCATGATTGGCTAGTTTATAAAGAGCTCGAGCCACATCGCGGCTATAGGTCCAATCCCTTTCTTCTTTTCGTTCTATAAAAGCGGTCTTCCCTTTTAACGCTAATAACGTCGCTTGCATAGGCGCGCTCAAAGTATCTCTGACACCAGTATCATATTCCCAGCGTCCAAAAATTGCACTCAAGCGGACGTTAATTACTCTTTTTTTTAACAGCTCACCCATCCTAAGAGCTAGGCGTTCCCCAGTATATTTCGATATAGCATATAATGTCCGGGGGTCTTCACGCGTACCGAATTCATCTAGACTATCTTTCCAGCCAGTATCACCAAAACCACCATTTCCATAAGCTGAACCAGAACTGATATTAATAATTCTATTTACTGATGGAACTCTGCAGGCCGCTTCGAGAACATTAAGAAGTCCGCTTACATTTACGTCAAAGATAGATAGAGGATTTGAGATTTCCCGCTTTACACCTGCAGTGATTGCTGCACCATAGAAAATCACACCCACATCGCCTTCTGAAATAACTCGATCGAGGTCTTCTGCATTAGTAATATCGAGTTGAATATCTATAAATTTTCCTGGAAGTTTTGAGAAAGCACTCATAGCCGCCGGAGGGATCGGCGACTTATCTAGAGAGATTACCCGTTCCGAGGAAGCAAGCAATTCCTCAATCACATTTAGACCGATAAACCCTGCACCCCCAACCACTAAGAAAGTCATATGAACGAGCGACCTTTGTTACTTCACGTCAGCAGCAACCTGCATTTTTTCGATCTTGTCTGGGTCTGCTGGCGGTTCTCCTCTTGTAATATTATCTACAAATTCCATACCGGCACTTACTCTGCCCCAAACTGTATATTGATTATTAAGAAATTGCGCGTCGTCAAAGCAAATGAAGAACTGGCTGTCACCACTGTCAGGGTCCTGAGCACGCGCCATTCCGACAGCGCCACGTGTGAAGGGTTCGTCGGAAAATTCAGCTGCTAATTTTTTGCCAGAGCCGCCAGTGCCAGTACCGGTAGGGTCTCCTGTCTGCGCCATAAATCCGTCTATTACTCGATGGAATACAATCCCGTTATAAAAACCTTCTCGTGTAAGTTCTTTTATTCTTTCCACATGCTTAGGTGCAACATCTGGAAGCAAGTCAATTACAACGCGTCCATCCTTTAGATCGAGAAAGATCTGATTCTCGGAGTCACTTGCTCCGGCTTTATCAGCTGTCATAATAAAAAACAAAGCTCCTATAATTAAAAGAAAACGACCCATCCTAGGCTCCAAGGATCAACGTTAAAACGAGATCCAATACAATACTCACAAGTTCCTAGCGTGCAAGGTCCAAAAGTCTTGGAACATCAATATTTTTATCTAAATGCTCAGAAAATTCATCTAACGTAGTTTCTACCTCTAAATCAAAGGACGACATGTTAAGTTTTTCCAGCCCACAATATTGAAGAAATGCATGGCGAAAATCGTCTTCGATGAACAACCCGTGTACGTACGTCCCGAGGACAAGGCCATCGGGTGACGATGCACCGTCTAATCTTTCTTCGCCGTTCTCAGCGCTAATAGTCATCAATGGGCGTGCACAGTCTGGCCCATAAGTTGATCCAATATGTATTTCATAACCAGTAATTTTTTTACCAAATTTGGTATCGGTACCACTTACTCTTGTGACAGCCTTCTCTGAAGTAAGTTCTGTCGCTACGTCTAATAAACCTAGTCCTGGCGCTGTTCCTGCATTTCCTTCTATTCCCAGAGGATCATTAACTAATTTACCCAGCATTTGGTAACCACCACATATGCCTAAAACAAGTTTTCTTTGTCTGATATGCGCCTGGATGTCTATATCCCAACCCTGCTCAATTAAAAAAGAGAGATCACCAATGGTCGATTTACTTCCTGGAATTAAAATTAGATCCGCATCCGTATTTATCGGTTCACCCGGCTCGACTATTTTCAAATTGACACCTGGTTCATTCTTTAAGGGATCCAAATCATCAAAGTTAGCAATACGCGATAGCCTTGGCACGGATATTTTTAATTGTTGGCTGATTGAGGCCAACTCTCCTTTTAAGCTCATAGCGTCTTCAGCAGGTAGTTTTCTCGCATTTTGAAACCATGGGATGACACCAAAACCTTGCCAGTTTGTTCGACTCTCGATTTCTTGAACCCCCGAGGTAAACAACGATACGTCACCTCGGAACTTATTAATTACAAACCCTTCGATTAACTGAGCTTCGTCAACGGGGAGAACAGCTTTAGTTCCTACCAAATTGGCAATCACTCCTCCTCTGTCAATATCACCAATTAAGATTACGGGAGTGTTGACTGCTTTAGCAAAGCCCATGTTAGCAATATCGTTGGCTCTCAAGTTTATTTCGGCTGTACTTCCTGCTCCCTCAACGAGAAGTAAGTCTGCCTGTTTTCGTATCCTTTCAAAACTTTCCAAAACATAGGGCAGCAACTTAGGCTTTAGTTTTTGATATTCTCTTGCCGTAGCTCGGTCAAACATTTTTCCTTGAACAACAATCTGGGCACCACTATCCGTCTCAGGCTTAAGTAAAATAGGGTTCATATCAACGGTAGGTTTTATCCCGCATGCCTTCGCCTGAAGAGCCTGAGCTCTTCCAACCTCGCCATTTCCTTCAGCTACAGCAGCATTATTCGACATATTCTGGGGCTTAAATGGCTGAACCTTAATACCACGGTTTCTTGCCCATCTACATAACCCCGCCACCAGAAGGGACTTGCCTACATCTGATCCCGTTCCTTGAAACATTAAAGAGCGAGCAGACATCATTCAGGCCCATAAAATACAATATTTACCAATGCTCCACCCAAGGCCTTAAATCTATTTCGAAACTCCAGGCATTTCGGGGTTGGCAATGCATATTCCAATATGCCTCTGCGATAGCAGCTGGATCCAAAATCCCATCATTTTCTTTTTGCGCGTATCTGTCTGGAAACATTTTTTTTATCCACTCAGTATCAATGGCGCCATCAATAACTACATGCCCAACATGAATGCCTTTCGGCCCCAACTCCCGAGCCATTGATTGTGCTAGAGCTCGTAATCCATGTTTACCCGAAGCGAACGCAGAAAAACCATTTCCCCCTCTCACACTTGCTGTTGCTCCAGTAAAAATAATAGTGCCTCGTTTTCTCTCACACATTGCGCGAGAAACCTCCCTCCCCATAAGGAATCCACCAAAACAGCACATTTCCCAAACTTTAAAAAAAACGCGCGATGTCGTCTCATGTATTCCAAAACGGACATTACCCCCAACATTGTAAACAGCAACCTCTATTGGCCCTATGTCTCTCTCTATCTTCTCGATAAATGGCACGACGTCATCCTCTCGCCGGGCATCAATTCCAAATGGATGAACAATGCCATCCATCATCATTATTTCGTTAGATAAGTTGTCAAGGCTTTCGATTTTTCGTCTTGTTAAAACAACTTGAAAACCTTCTTTGGCAAAGCGTTTTGCTATTGCTCCACCAGTCGCATCTCCAGCACCAACAATCAGAGCTACACCTTTTTTAGTTTTAGCAGACATAAATTTTCCTAAATCACAGTTATCTGTAATGCATTTCGGTCAAGCAGGCTGATGTTTATCTGATTCTCTTGCGAAAATAACTGGTTGTTTCTGTGCTACACCAGAAAATTTCTTAAGAATGATTTTATACCACTTGGACACAAGATAGTTGATGGCAGTCAAAAAACCGCCACTACTCGTGTTTCTATACTTCTGCGTGGTGGGTAGTTTTCACCTCCGTTAGGATTATCAAAAGATGTATGCGGACAATAAACTACTCTGTCCGGTCTCTGATCCATTTGTTTTAAAACAATAACTTCCTCAAGCTGCATTTCTGGAAAATAAAACCATCTGTGTAAGGGGTTGTAGACAGGTGCCGCTACCAAACTATCTCTTCCTCTGCCCGTGTAAAAGTAATCGATTACGTCGTCATCCGCGAGACTGCTATTATCGATGAAAGCTAAGGGGTTATTTATTGCAGGATGATCAAATGGTTGCCATGTGTTGAACCAGGCAAAAGTGTCACTTTCATTAGGATCAACCCCATTTTCACGAAGAACGTCATGAGACATCCCTACCACACGCTTTACATTGTAATCGCAGTGGACAAAGCGTGCGTAGCCGTCGTTAAAATCGATCGGCTTTTCTGTTCTGACCAAAAAGCCGTAATGGTATGCAGCCTTTGCACCGGTAAGGCGACATATCAAGTCTTGCATCTCAGGTAGATAAACGCTGCTAATTAGATCCTCATCTCTGAAATTACTACACTGAGTTCTGTTATTTGTTAACGTGAAGCCAGTTTGTTCAAGCCCAATTTTTCCATTTTCCAGATGGGGCCGTGCGTCCTCTATAAACACATTCTGATAAGCTGTATGTTCTCTCCTAGATTCCTTTGATCCAATTTTTGGAGCAACATCTTTATGCTTCCATTCGGTATTAATATATCTAACTTTAGTCGGTACCATAAAGCAACCTCCGGTAAATCCATACCCCATAGTTCTTTAATATTATGCATCATTGCTTCGACCCACATCAAGGAGTTAGACTACTAGATATTCAATAAAGATTTATTTTAATCTGAGCGAAACGCAATTCAGTTTACTACTGGATAGGTAGATAACGTCTATAACAGAGGCTAAGATGAACGAAGAACCAACCGACCGAAAGCATGTTTTCTTAGTTGACGGTTCGGGATTTATATTCAGAGCATTTCACGCACTGCCCCCCATGAGCCGAGACGACGGAACACCGACTAACGCCGTTTTTGGGTTCACCAACATGCTAATTAAGCTTATCGAAGATCTTAAAGCTGATCACTGTGCTATAATATTCGATACTGCAAGAAAAACCTTCAGAAACGATGTTTACAAAGAATACAAAGCAAACCGTCCGCCGCCTCCAGACGAACTCATACCCCAGTTTGAACTTATCCGTGAGGCTGTTCGTGCCTTTGATATTGCCTGTATTGAGATGGAAGGCTACGAGGCGGATGATTTAATCGCAACCTATACTAGATTAGCACGAGAACAAGATGCAGACGTAACAATCGTATCTTCAGACAAAGACCTCATGCAACTTGTCGGACCAAACATAAAGATGTTTGATCCAATGAAAAGTAAGGATATTGGTGTAGAGGATGTTATTGAAAAATTTGGGGTCGGGCCGCAGCATGTAATCGACGTTCAGGCACTGGCTGGAGATACAAGCGACAATGTTCCGGGCGTTCCAGGGATAGGGATAAAAACCGCCGCGCAACTCATAAATGAATTCGGCGATCTAGAGTCACTATTGGAACGGGCCAGTGAGATCAAACAGCCAAAACGCCGTGACAATCTAATCGATCACGCTGAAATGGCACGCATAAGTAAAATACTCGTGACTTTGAAGCAAGATGTAGACGTCTCGCAGCCTCTTTCCAAATTAGCATTAGAAAAATCAGACCCATTAAAGGTATTAGAGTTTCTGCGGGCTCAAGGTTTCAAAAGATTAATCGCCCGATTTGAGGCTGAGGCACAGCAAGAGTTTGGAGATAAGTTATCCCTATCAATCCCTACCAATAAAACAGAAAAAAAATATGAATTAATTGATGATGTAAAAAGTTTGAACGAATGGGTGGGACTGATCGAGAAAAATGGTTTAGTCGCTTTCGATACCGAAACCGACTCGTTAAATGCCTCACAAGCTAATTTAATTGGAATGTCTTTGGCAGTTTCGGTTGGAAGAGCATGTTACATACCGTTACGGCACGAAACAGGGGGTGACCAGACAGAACTTCTCGAAAAATCAAAATTGGAGGCCAAACAGATAGAGTTTGCCGCTGCCATAAAAATCATCCGGCCTATTCTGGAGGACCCGAGTATTCTAAAAATTG
Source organism: uncultured Alphaproteobacteria bacterium (assembly GCA_902629125.1). Lineage (GTDB taxonomy): Bacteria > Pseudomonadota > Alphaproteobacteria > Thalassobaculales > Thalassobaculaceae. Next base: position 34,763 of record CACOPQ010000012.1, on the reverse strand, counting down.
GACATAATATAAAATACGACGCCTTGGTGATGAAACAACCCCATAACGGAGGCATAAACCTAAGTTCGGTCGATGATACGATGTGCCTTTCCTATGTAATGAATGCGGGTCTCCATGGTCACGGATTAGATGAACTATCACTTTTGCACTTCGATCACACAAATATAAAATATAGCGAAATATGCGGAACTGGGAAAACAAAGCTGCCATTCGCAAAAGTTCCGTTAAACAAAGCGATGGAGTACTCCGCCGAAGATGCGGACATGACATTTCGCTTGTACAAACAGCAAAAGAAAGACCTGCCAAAAAAACGCATGGTCTCTGTATATGAGACACTCGAACGTCCGCTGATCGAAGTATTGGTTGAAATGGAACATACGGGCATAAAGGTAGATCCCATAATTCTTAAAAAAATGTCTGAGGATTTTTCACAACGGCTGCAAAGTCAAGCAGGTGACATTTATAGATTGGCTGGTGGTGAATTTAATATCGCGTCCCCCAAGCAATTAGGTGAAATTCTTTTTGATAAACTATCCTTGCCCGGCGGGAAAAAAACAAAAACAGGTTCATATGCAACGGGGGCAGAAATTCTTGAAGATTTAGCGGCAAATGGTAGTGGCATAGCAGCAAAAGTTTTAGATTGGCGACAAATTGCCAAACTTAAGTCAACGTATACTGATGCATTAATTGAAGAAATTAATCCTAAAACTGGCAGAATACACACTTCATACTCAATGACGGGCGCGAGTACTGGACGCCTGAGTTCAAACGATCCTAATCTTCAAAACATTCCCATAAGAACTGATGAAGGAAGGAAAATAAGAACTGCTTTTATTGCAGAGCAAGATAATGCTTTAGTTTCGATAGATTATTCACAAATAGAACTGCGACTGTTAGCTGAGATAGCAAATATCGACAGCTTGAAACAGGCTTTCAGAGATGGCGTTGATATCCACGCTCAAACTGCTTCGGAGGTGTTTAATATCTCTGTCGAAAATATGGACCCTATGATCAGGAGAAACGCAAAAGCAATTAATTTTGGTATCATTTATGGCATTTCGAGCTTTGGCTTGGCACGACAACTGCGTTGCCCCCAAACCGAAGCCAAAGCATATATTGACGCTTATTTCGCGAAATATCCCGGAATTCAAACTTATATGGAGCGAACCAAAGTTGGCGCAAGAGAAAACGGTTTTGTTAAAACGCTTTTTGGCAGAAAAGTCCATTTATCTGGTATCAAGGAAGCTAATCCAGCACGGCGAGGTTTTTATGAAAGAGCAGCTATAAACGCACCTATCCAAGGGACTGCAGCCGACATCATAAAGCGAGCCATGATTCGCATACCACGTCTCTTAAAAGAACAAAAGCTAAACGCAAAGATGCTACTCACCGTCCATGATGAACTTTTATTTGAAGTGCCGACGGCACAATTAGATAAAACTTCTCAGATTATATCGACAGCAATGGAAGGGGCGGCCGCCCCTGCCGTAGAAATGTCGGTTCCCTTAGTAGCTGAAGTCGGTATCGGAAGTAATTGGGCGGAAGCGCATTAACAAACTCATAACATCTCATTGGCACGTACCAATTACTTTTTATTGAATTACGGGTTACAGGCCCGACCATTCGCTTACAATCTCGTCTAAGGGTGGCCGACTGCGGGGTTGAGGTGGCTCTAACGCAGTACCAATGTAAATCATTCCAATAATATCAGTTTGATCGTCATGACCGAGAGCTGCTTTGATTTCGCTATCATAAGATAACCATTCTGTAACCCATTGTGCTGAATAACCGAGCGCGTAGGCAGCGTTTAATAAATTCATGCATACCGCTCCGCCAGATAATCGCTGTTCCAATTCTGGGATTCTATGCGGTGATTGTATATCTGAAGTAACAACCAGCAGCATCGGTGCCCTTTGAGGTCGCAACCTTTCGGCCTCTATTTGCTTCTCTGTTGCTCTTTCACCGTGCTTATTTGCAAAAATTTTGGCAGCAAGATCTCCTAAAGTTTCCTGACCCTTTGGTGTTATTACTTGAATTCGCCAAGGTCCAATTTTACCATGATCCGGGACACGCAAGCCCACTTCAAGAATTTGCTGCAAATCTTCTTTAGTAGGTCCAGGGCTTGTAAGATTTTTGACAAGAACTGACCGCCGTGTTTTCAATAAGTCTATTGCTTCCATTATGCTCCCTCCTTTTTCTAAAAGGACATTAGAGTTACAGTCATCCCCCGTTTGTTTCTAGTAATGTAACTAAAAAAACAAAGTGCAAAAATATTTTATTCTGGAATCCAGCCACGTACTTCCTTTAGAACAAGTTCTTACAAAAGATCAATGCTGTCTTCTGCTGACTTTAAGCAAGGCATACAAGAAATTTTTTTCCCTATCGGCTTCAAGAAAACTCTTTCAAAGCTATCGCGACTTCTTCCAAAGTTTCAGCGCAGTCAGATAGAAATTTCTTTAAATATCGCCTTATACTTCAAAATCTGTGCCAACAGGAGTTCCCAAGTTCAAAAGTAGTGCGCCAACTTTTTCTTTCGGAATACTTGGATGATCACCTGGGATATGAGATGAAGTTATGAGATCTTCTGTCATTCTTTCTTAAACACCGAGAAAATAATAAACAAAAACTTCAATTGCTTAAATCTGCGTGCTGGAATTGCAGTGTTGTTTATTTTGGTGCAATCACCATAATCATTTGCCTGCCTTCAAGTTTTGGAAAAGCCTCGATTTTTGCCACATCCTCGGTATCGTCACGAACTCTATTCAACACATTGACACCCAATTCCTGGTGTGCCATTTCCCGGCCTCTAAAGCGCATAGTGACTTTTACTTTATCACCTTCGTCTAAAAATTTTTGTACGTTACGCATTTTTACCTGATAGTCGTGCTCATCAATATTAGGCCTAAGCTTAATTTCTTTAACTTCTATAATTTTCTGTTTCTTTTTAGCCTCGTTTTTTTTCTTCTGAGCTTCGTACTTGAACTTTCCGTAGTCCAAAATTTTGCAAACTGGCGGATCTGTATTGGGTGAAACTTCGACCAAATCTAACCCTTGAGCATCTGCCTCTGCTATTGCATCAGCTGTTTTCATGACACCCAACTGTTCGCCCTCCGGCGAGATACAACGCACTTCATCGTTGAGTATATCCGTGTTTACACGTGGTCCGTGCTTCACCGGTTGCTGGTTTAATGGTTGTTTTGTTATCTAGAGCCTCCTATTTTTTATTGCTTAATCCCAACCTATACTAACTCGGTGGGGTCGATTCTTTCAATAGTGTATTAACTGCATCGTCAAGCGCAAGTATTTCCTGCGATTTCCCACCCAAGCGCCTCATTGCGACTGTTTCGTTTTCGTATTCTTTTGTTCCCACGACCAGTATAACTGGGATTTTTGCATTACTATGCTCACGAATTTTATAATTTATTTTTTCATTTCTTGTATCAACGGCCGCCCTCAAGCCAGCTTTTTTACATTCTTCTAACACTTTGTACGCATAATCGTCGTTATCACTTGTAATCGTCGTTATCACTAGCTGCACTGGGGCTAACCACATAGGGAACCTGCCCGCATACTGCTCGATAAGTATACCAATCCAGCGTTCCAGAGAGCCTAGTATTGCTCGGTGCAACATAACCGGTCGTGTTTTAGACCCATCAGAAGCTATATAGTTAGCATCGAGGCGCTCAGGCAATACAAAATCTACCTGAAGGGTGCCACACTGCCAATCTCTCCCAATTGCGTCCCTGAGAACAAACTCCAGTTTCGGTCCATAGAAAGCACCCTCACCAGGATTCAAGGTGGTCTCTAACCCAGCAGCCTCGCAGGCACTCTTGAGTGCCTCTTCCGCCCTATCCCATGTCTCATCATCCCCTGCTCTTACGCCTGGCCTATCCGAAAATTTGACACGAACATCTTCAAAACCGAAGTCTTTATATATTTTTCGTAATAAATCACAGAAAATAATACTTTCGGAAGTTATCTGATCCTCAGAGCAAAAAATATGCGCGTCATCTTGTGTAAATGCTCGAACCCTCATTATACCATGCAGAGCACCAGATGGTTCGTTTCGATGACATGAGCCGAATTCCGCCATTCTAATAGGTAGATCTCGGTAACTTTTAAGTCCTTGTTTATAAATTTGAACATGGCCAGGGCAATTCATAGGCTTGAGCGCAAGAGTTCGATCATCTTCACTATCAGCCGTGAACATATTTTCTCTAAATTTATCCCAATGACCCGACGCTTCCCATAGAGATTTATCTAATAGCTGCGGTGTCTTCACCTCCTTATAATCTCCATCCTCAAGTCTTCGCCGCACATGCGCTTCGATTTCCCTGTATAATGACCAACCCTTTGGATGCCAAAATATCGAACCCACAGCTTCTTCTTGCATATGGAAAAGGTCTAGCTCTCTACCTAACCGGCGATGATCGCGCTTTTCCGCTTCCTCTAACATATTTAGGTAAGCCTTTAACTTTTTATCATCAGGCCAAGCTGTACCGTAAATTCGTTGCAACATTGGTTTTGATGAGTCCCCGCGCCAATAAGCACCCGCCACGCTCATTAGTTTGAAAGCGTGGCCAACATGTTTTGTTGATGGCGCATGCGGGCCTCGGCATAAGTCCAAAAAGTTGCCCTGTCTATAGAAGGAAATTTGTTCATCGTCTGGAATACCCTGTATCAGCTCGACTTTGAAGGGTTCTTCGATCTTCTCGTAGTGCGCCATCGCGTCATCACGAGCCCAGACTTCTCTCTCGAATGGATCTCCTCTATCTATGATTTCATGCATTTTGGTTTCTATTGTCTCGAGATCGCCCTCCGTAAAAGGCTTTTCTCTATAAAAATCATAGTAAAAACCATTTTCTATCGCCGGACCAATTGTGACCTGCGTTTCGGGATACAGTTCTGTCACCGCTTCCGCCATGACGTGTGCGCAGTCATGCCTGATTAGCTCCAGAGCAGCTGCGTCCTTTCTCGTCACAATCACCACATTACAATCTTGTTCAATCCGAAAAGACAAATCCCTTTCATTGCCATCTACTATCATCATTATTGCTGACTTCGCTAAGCCAGGCCCAATAACGGAAGCTAATTCAAAACCATCTACGGACCCATCAAAACTGCGAACGCTATTATCCGGCAGGGTAATGTTAGGCATCATTCTTACCTTTTATTTTTGTTTACCTTTATGAGCCATTATAATTTTAATAGAAGACTTTCATGAAAAAGGTACAACTGTGTTTTAACCACGAACACAATTTCAATTTACTGTCTCCTATCTATTCAAAGTTTGTGCCATATATTGACGAATTTTCTGGTAGTTGTATCCAGTGTCTTCTCGATTTTCAACCACCTAATCAAATCAGTGATGCAATAATTTTTACGGTAGTCCATTGTAAAACAGTTGAGGCATGAATATTTTAAATAATATGAGTGAACCTCGACTGAAGTCGATATTACAGATACAAGCAGCAGTTTTGGCAAGTTCCAAAAAAGGAATACCTACAACTGTCGTTAAACGTGGAGACCCAGACGCAGGTATCATACTTGTTAAAGTATTCGGCGGCAGCATCGGATGCGTCATATTTTACCAATCATATGACTTTCAGGAAGATCGCCTTTATTGGTCGAGGCTTACAGGTGATAAACCGGTTGAAGAGGCAGAAGCCGACAAACTAATCGCAAGAGAAGTGAGTTTTGATCAGGATATCTGGGTGCTAGAGGTCGAAGATAAACTCCTTAGGAACCCCCTCGCTCCCGATTAAGTTTCTTACTGCCTTAATAGGCTGACAATTCATACAAGCGGCAGTAAATGTCTTAGTCATTAATTATACTTAAAGACATTAGGATGGCCTATTTCGGGTATTCCTTAGACCGTCCCACTGAGTAACCAATATACCCCCAATAACCATTATAGCACCGAAAAATCGCTCCAATGTTAAAGCTTCATTAAAAATTAAAATCGCTGCAACAATACTAGCCACAGGTTGGCTATTATTTATAACCGCTGTTGGTTCAGAACCTATACGCTGGATAGCAAAATAAAAAAAGGGTATCGATACTGTCTGGAGCACTCCTACAAGCAAAAAACCTAACCAACCACCGATTTCATCAGGTAATCGCAGCTCATCAAGATACCAAGCCAAAACCCCAATTAGTAATGAGGCTATTGCAGATTGATAAAACACTATTATAAACGGGTGTACATTGGGAACTTTTCTCGCAACCCATATAATGTTCACAGCACAAGCGATACCTGCTGTAATACCAATTACAACGCCCCGAAGGTCTAATTTATTTAAATCAACTCCCAACATTACAGCTAACCCAAGAAAAGCTACAGTTATCGAAATTGTCTTTATCAAAGAAGGCCACTTTCTAGCGATCGCATGATTTAAGATAGCCACTAAAGGAGGATAGATGAAAAAAAGTAGCGCCGCCAAACTTATTGAGATGTACTTTGTAGAGCCTACATTTCCAAACGCCATATGAGAAAACAGGCATCCTAGAAAAAGCATAGAAATAAAAGCGCTACGTGGAAGTCTGAGTGAAATCCCCATACAAATACAAATCATTCCCATGGCAACAACAGATAATAATGACCGAAAAAACGCGACAGAAAGTGGTGTTGTTCCCCCATCGAAGGCAAGTCGCCCCAATGCCACAGCCAAACCAAGCCCTAGAGAACATATAACTGCAGAAAAAACGCCACTCAGTTTATATTGTTCAAAACCTTTTATATTTTTGAAGTATTGCAAAAAATTGTAGTCCTCAGGTAGGATTGGTTAGATGATTAGAGAGGGAAAACTAGTTTAATATTTTTAAATTTAATTAACATAAACAATCGTCACTGAGTACTTAATTTAAAAAGAATAAAACCATGCCGCACTATAAACATATAACTGTAAAACCTATAGCTGGCGCCATTGGCGCTGACATTGAAAATGTTGATATTTCCAAACCATTGAGTGATGATGAACTTTCTGAAATAAGAACCGCTTTTCTCGACCATCTCGTGATTTGTATCCGTGATCAAACGCTACAACCCAAAAGTCAGCTAGCTTTTGCTAGGCACTTTGGCACGCCAATGATTTATCCCTTTGTAAAAGGGCTTGACGAATATCCAGAAATAACCCCCGTAATCAAAGAAAAAGAACATAAAATAAACTTTGGTGGACTGTGGCATTCTGATACCGCCTACGAGCAGACTCCACCACTCGGCACCATGCTTTACGCACGCGAACTACCGCCCTACGGTGGAGATACTGAATTTTCAAATATGTACCTCGCATACGAAACGCTTTCGGACGGCATGAAAGCATTATTAGAAAATCTAACCGCTGTGAACATATCGGGAAAAGGTCGAGTCCAAAATACGAGGGCACCCATGCGGGGCAAGGCTGCGACGTCAGCAAGCGAGGATAGTTTCATAGCTGAACATCCAGCTGTCAGGACGCATCCAGAGACGGGCCGAAAATCACTATACGTAAATCTAGCGCACACAAGCCATTTTAAAGGTATGACGGCTGAGGAGAGTGCACCGATATTGGACTATCTTTTTGAACATCAGGTAAAACCAGAATTTACATGCCGAGTGAAATGGGAAGTAGGTACATTAACATTTTGGGATAATCGCTGCACACAACATAACCCGCTTAATGATTATCATGGCTTTAGAAGAGAAATGCATCGCGTTACGCTTGAGGGGGACAAGCCAGTATAAACATTCAAAAAAAATACAAAAACATGCACAATTTCTGCTAGATATGTTATATTGTTAATGTATTAGGCTATCATTCTGCTTAATTTTTGTGCTTTTGGAGTTGACCGATATGGGCCTTCGCATCCGGGAAGATTATCGCAGTATCACTGGTCCCGAAAAATCTGCCATACTTTTGATGTCACTTGGCGAAGATCAAGCGGGGAAACTGTTTGCGCTACTAGACGATGAAGAAATAAAAGAAATTTCGCAAGTAATGGCCGGCCTGGGCACAGTGAGCTCCAATATCGTTGAGCGCCTATTTGTTGAATTTGCTGAACAGCTATCCAGCACAGGATCCCTCGTTGGATCGATGGACAGTACACAACGGCTTCTCACAAAAATTTTGGGAGAAGATCGTGTTAATGACGTAATGGAGGAAATTCGAGGTCCAGCCGGTCGAACGATGTGGGATAAGCTGGCAAACGTCAATGAGCAAGTGTTAACAAATTACTTAAAAAATGAATATCCGCAGACCGTAGCCGTAATACTAGGAAAGATTGCCCAGAGCCATGCTGCAAAAGTGCTTGCAATTTTACCTGAGAACTTCGCGATGGAAGTGGTCATGCGAATGCTCCGCATTGAGGCAGTTAATAAAGACATAGAAAAGGACGTTGAACGGGTCTTACGGACCGAGTTTATGTCAAACCTCGCGAGAACTAATAGGCGAGACAGCCACGAAACCATGGCGCAAATCTTTTCAAATCTTGACAGAGCAACAGAGACACGCTTCTTAAGTGCTTTAGAAGAACGTAATAAAGATGCATCCGAACGAATACGAGCTTTGATGTTTACGTTTGAAGATCTTAAGAATGTAGATCCGGCGGGGATTCAAACGCTGATGCGTGTTGCTGATAAGGACAAAATGACGTTAGCTCTTAAAGGTGCGTCTGAGGAACTAAAAGACTTGTTTTTTTCTAATATGTCAGAGCGTGCTGCAAAGCTGCTTAGGGAAGATATGGAAGCTGCCGGAGCCGTCAGATTAAAAGACGTGGAGGAAGCCCAACAAGCCCTCGTTCAATCAGCCAAAGATCTAGCAGATAGGGGAGAGATTATTATCGGCGGCGGATCTGGCGACGATCAACTGATATTCTAAAATTCAATCCTTTTGAAGGTCTCTAACATAGGGATAAATATTCATTTGATCTTGTGTTGGATTGGAATTATTAAACCCCTTTATGATATCATAGGCAGCCGTGATCGCCTTATTTGGCGTTCCCTCGTCGTTTGCACCTTCAACAAACAAACTTATATCTTTTTCTATAATATGCGCTTCCGCACCCGACGCATCATATTGTTCGGTTGCTACGTATTTCGGAAAAAGAAATTTTGTTGCGAAATTTTGCCCCGAACTTTCATTAATTACTTCCAACATTTCGCCAACTTTAAGCCCCCCAACCTCGCCATAAGTTAAGGCTTCCGACGAAATTACATATGACGCAATGCAAATAGCATTATTCAAAATCTTCATGCGCTGTCCTTGACCCGGTTCGGTGCCTACGTGAACTACGGTTCGCGAGTAACCCTCTAGTAGCTTGCGTGCTTTTGTTAATTCGGAAACTGGTCCTGATACCATACTCACAAGTGCACCTTCTTCGGCTCTAAACTTTAAACCTGAAACAGGACTGTCCAAATATTGAATTCCAGCTTCATTCAAAATTTGAGCGTTGCGTTTTGCTGCGTCTATGCCAATAGTACACGTATCCACAACTACTGTTCCTTCGGATCCCGCCTTTGCAATCTCAAGTACTACTTGTCTATTAGTTTCAATAGTTGGTAGAGACAAACCTATGACCTTTGCTCGTCTAGCAATTTCGTCGTTCGATTGCGCTATTATAGAACCATCCGATGCCCTATCAGCTGTCCCTGCAATATCATAGACAATAAGTTTACATCCCCTATCTGAAGCATTTCGTGCCATGGGTGCCCCCATATTACCCAAACCAATAAACCCAAATAAATCCTCACTCATAACTTCACCTAAATTCAGTTAACTTTTAAACTTGAATACTCATGCCGCCATCTATGGATAAAACCTGCCCATTAACGAAGCTACCTGCCTCCGACATAAGAAAAACTGCTCCTCCGCCAAGTTCATGTGGTTGCCCCCATCGTGCTAGTGGCGTTTTGGAAATTACCCATTCGGAAAATTCCTTGTCTTCAAGAAGTGCCGTGTTTAGTTCCGTTGCAATATAACCTGGCGCTATTGCATTAACCAGTATACCGTCCGCTCCAACCTCTACTGCCAATGCTCGAGTAAGGGCTCTGAGGCCCTCTTTTGCAGCGATGTACGCAGGTACTGTTGGGCGGGCTTGGGGCCCTAACATTGAAACAGTATTTATTATTCTTCCACCACTATTATTTTTCATCAGCCGGATGGCCTCGCGGCTCAAACTGAAGCACGATGTCAAGTTAGTTCTAAGAACGAGTTCAAAATCTTCATTTGAAAAATCTAAGATAGGGCTTCTGAATTGCATACCCGCATTATTAACTAAACCGTACAGGTGACCGAACTCTTCCACTATCCGTTGCATAGCATTTTTTCCGGCCTCAAAATCATTTACATCAAAAACCTGATAAGTTGCTTTGAGATCCCGCTCTCTTAATGCTCGTACTCTTTCTCGAAGAGCATTTTCGTCACGAGCACTTAGGATCACATGCGCTCCATATTCTGCGAGTGCTTTAGCCACAGCAAAACCTATTCCCCTCGAAGCTCCTGTGATTAGAATCACACGATCGTCAACTCCAAATAATTTTTTCATTACTCCACTCTTCTCAAAAACTAAAGACTGACAAATATTTTATAATCAAATAAGCTAAGATCACGAGTTTAAACACAGGATAATAGAAGATGAAAGCTAGTTTGGAAATTCTCCCTGTCACCCCTTTAATTGGAGCCGAGGTGATCGGAATTGATCTCAGCGAGCCCCTAACAAACCATCAAAAGAACGCTATTCATGAAGCTTTTCTAAAACATGCCGTATTGTTTTTCCGCAACCAAGATATATCGGTCGAGCAGCAAAAGGATTTTGGCAGAAGTTTTGGCGAATTACATATTCATCCTGCAAGAGATCGCAACGGACTTGAGGGTCATCCTGAGATTTTGTACCTTAACGCTGGGCCCCATACATCAAGAGTTAATGGGGATGAGTGGCACTCAGACGTGTCTTGTGATGAAGAACCTCCCCTTGGTAGTATTTTAAGGCTTTTTGAAGTTCCCAGCAATGGAGGCGATACATTGTTTTCAAGTATGTATGCCGCATATGACGCCTTGTCGGAAGCCATGAAGGAACTCCTCGGAAAACTTTCTGCTATGCATGACGGTGGCCCTAATTATATTGACCGAGCGAAACGAGCTGGTATTTATGATCCTACTAAGGTATTTCCAGCTAATCCTCATCCAGTTATTCGCACGCATCCAGAAACCGGTCGCAAGGCTATATTTGTTAACAAAATTTTTACACAATATATTGTTGACATACCTAAGGATGAGAGTAGGGCCATTTTGGATTTTTTATTCCAACACATCGCCAAACCTGATTTCCAATGCCGGTTTAAATGGGAAAAAGACTCCGTTGCATTTTGGGACAATCGCTGTGCTTTACATCACGCAATGTGGGATTATTATCCAGAAACTCGGCGAGGGTACAGGGTAACGATTAAAGGTGATAAGCCGCGTTAATTACCGAAAGATAGTATGTAATCAGACAGGCGATATTCTCACGCTACTGGTGTTCAAAGTTGGTTTAACAGCCTTATCATTATCCGTCTGGGTTTCAGTCGCGTTAATGTTGGGAAAAAATGGAAGATATACCATTAGTAGGATATGCTGATAAATTTTCTCTAGAACCGGACGAGACAATTAACTTCAAAGTCTCGTGTAAATCTACAAAACCGTACTCTGCTAGGCTCATAAAGGTGATTTCGGGTGACCCAAATCCAGAAGGGCCAGGATTAGTTGAAGAAGACTTGGAGGCCGATTTCAATGGATTGCACCCTTCAATAAAGAAAGATATACAAAGAGGGTCCCATATAGAGATTAATACGAAGTCTTCTTTGAAAGATCTAAAAAGCTTCACTTTTGGAGCAACAATCTGGCCAACCTTACCGAACAAGTATCCTCAAACTATAATTAGTAATTTCGATAAGTCTTCAAATTCTGGCATTACTATTGAAATTGGGCCCAAGGGCTTAAGAACACAAGTTGGAGATGGAAGCAAAGACGAGCTTCTGCTTGAACTTAATAGCCCGTTATCTGAGAGACGATGGTATCACGTTTGGGTAAGTTTTGATGAAACATCGCGCTCATTGAGCATTGGCCAAATTCCTGTTTTTAATGATTTTGATTTAGATGGCGTCAAATTTGCCGAAATTACTCTTACTAAAAGCCCCCAATTTAATCCTAAACGTCCTTTACTAATTGCTGCTCACAAAGAAGATAAGGCAGTCAATCATTTTAATGGGAAGATAGAACGACCTTTCATCCTTAATTTTTCGGCTAATCAAAAAGTAATTTTGGATATTGCCACAGGAAATAGCAAATCTGGTGTTATCGCAGCTTGGGACTTTTCGCAACGGATCGGAGATAACGAAGTCAATGACTTGGGGCCGGCGAATTTAGTAGGAAAAATTGTAAATCTTCCAACACAAGCGGTAAAGAGCTCCCAATGGGATGGCACAGAATTTGATTGGCGAAAAAAACCTGAGCACTACGCAGCAATTCATTTTCACGATGATGACTTGTATGACTGTGCCTGGGACACAGACTTTAGCTTCACCGTACCACAGAACTTAAGAAGCGGTATTTACGCAGCCAAACTAATTGACGAACAGGGCAATGAGGAGATGATCCCATTCTTTGTGACCGCAAAGCACGGCAAGCCTCAGTCCCGGATTTGTGTTTTAATACCGAGCTTCACCTACACCGTGTATGCAAATATCGCCCGCGGCAACACAAATAAAAAAATGCTGGAGCGCATAAAAGAGTGGTCCGCAAGCCCATGGACAACAGATAATTTTCCTCAATTTGGACTGTCGACTTATAACTATCATTCCGACGGAAGCGGCATTAGTTCCTCGTCTCGCAGACGTCCTATCTTAACAATGCGGTCCAACGTTATATCGTATCCAGGCGTTCCAGGGTCTGGCTGTCGTCATTTTCCGGCGGATAGCCATCTTTGGTACTGGCTAACTACTAAAGGTTACGAATTTGACGTTATCACAGACGACGAATTACACAAATACGGACTGGCTGCAATAGACAAATATACCGTCGTTGTGACATCTTCCCATCCCGAATATCATACTCCTAAATCCTTGAATGCCCTTCAGGAATACACAAATACTGGTGGCCACCTAATGTATCTTGGAGGCAACGGGTTTTATTGGAAGGTCGCTGTTAGTGATGCATGGCCGGACGCAGTAGAAATACGCCGTGGAGAGGGGGGTATACGAGCTTGGGCCTCCGAGCCCGGCGAATACTATAATGCTTTTGATGGAGAGTATGGGGGGTTGTGGCGACGTAATGGCAGAGCGCCCCAAGTATTAGCTGGTGTCGGCTTCACGTCGCAGGGGGATCATTATGGCGCAGCCTATAGACGAACGCCCGAATCATATTCCAATGAATGGGCGTGGGTGTTTGAAGGAATTACCGAAGAAATAATCGGTGATTTTGGTCTATCGGGTGGCGGGGCGGCTGGATTCGAACTGGACAGAGCCGACACCATGTTGGGCACACCTTTAAATGCTGTTATTTTGGCAAGTTCGGAGGGGCATGATGAGAGTTTTGTTTTGGTTCCAGAAGATATTTTGACCCACCATGACACTTGGCCCCATAAACCAATAAAAGAGTTAATCCGGGCGGATATCGTTTACTTTGAAACTGCTATGGGAGGTGGAGTTTTCTCTGTCGGTTCTATAACATTCTGCGGTAGCCTGCCACATAACAATTGTGATAATAACATCTCTACTATGGTAGGAAATGTCATTAGGAAATTTTTATCTAATTAATTTATTTACGTAACTCCCTAGTCATTTTGATTAAGTATCTCTCTTTGCGTAGTTCCCTTATACTCAGTCCTGAACATACCACGGCGTTGAAGTTCTGGAACAACTAGTTCCACGAACTCCTCTATTGCGCCTGGACTGTGAATTGCTGTTAGCATAAAACCATCCCCGCCTACTTCATCAATAAAGGCCTGCATTTGGTCTGCGACACTGGTTGGCGTTCCAACAAACTGTGGAAGTCCAACACTTTGCCCGTGACGCGCAGCCACTTCGGACACAGTCATGGGAGTACCGTCTGTCTTACGGAAACGGGTTCTCATTCGGTAAAGCTCAGGTTCTTCTCGTTCTGTCATTAGAGCGTCTGGGGGAATTCTGGATAGATCAAAATCTAAATGCGCCGATAAAATCGCCATGCCTCCGTCTAATGGGACTAGAGAATTATGCTCCTCTTGACGCTCAAGCGCCTCAGCTTCAGAAGAACCAATTATTGGCTGCATACCAAAAAGAATCTTGCAAGTATCTGGGTCTCGTCCCAGATCGGACATCCTACTTTTTATTGAATCGAAGTATTTTGCAGCATCAGATGCACGCGGTTGTATGGCAAAAATTGCGTCGGCATATTTAGCAGCAAAATCCTGCCCCTTTGCAGAAGTTCCCGCTTGCAAAATTGCTGGGCCGTTCTGCGGCGATCTGGTTACGTTCAAAGGGCCCCGTGACTTGAAAAATTCGCCAGAGTACTCTATGCGTCGAACTTTTTCTGGATCGGCAAAAACTGCTTTATGGTGGTCCATCACGACCGCATCCTCATCCCATGAGTTCCATAATTTTTGGCAGACATCGATAAATTCGTGCGCTCTTTCGTACCTTCTGTCGGTTGACTGCCTCTCTTCACCATAATTGGCGGCTTGGTTACTGTTAATTGACGTAACGACATTCCAACCAGCACGCCCGCGAGTGAGATGATCAAGTGTGGCCCAGAGCCTCGCAGCATAGAAGGGGTGGCTGTGGCTGACAGAAAAAGTAGCCGCCAATCCAATCTTTTTTGTAACAGCGGACATAAAAGACAAAAGCGGGATTGGATCATGTTCAGGCGCTTGTGTTGCATACCTGAGTGAAGGTGCCATTGATCCTGTAAAGGTGTCTGCAATATAATTTAAATCAGCAAAAAAAACTGTATCGAAAAGCCCCTTTTCACAGACTTTAGCTATGTGTTGATATAGCTCTGGACGATCCCATTTGTAGCCTTTGTCGATGGTTTTCGGGTGCCTCCACATACCGAGGCTATGGTAAGTGGGCCCATGCACTAAAAATTGTGCAAGGTTTATTTTTTTTTGTTTCTTCACAATGTTTTCTCTAGCGCTTCTATTTTTTGGAATTTTTCAATATATCAGAAGTTGAAAATCAATAAATAGCGTTTAATTCTTAAATTTTATGATATGCTTGCCGTTACGGAATAAGGGCGCCAAATCAAATGTCACAGGAATATGTAAAAGAAAAAGCCCTCGAAGCAATCGAGGCTGCAAGCGAAGACCGTAAGGATGCCGCACAACTACTAAGGGTGTGGTCCGAGAACGACGATGAGCTCAAGAAAGCACTTATCAAACCCTTTTTACTAAACATTTGTTCATTGGCTATACAACGAGCAACCACTGACACTTCCAAAGAACGACAAGACGCTAGCAGTGATCACTCATCCCTTCTTTCAGCTATAGCTTCCCCGCAGACACTCACGATGTCTAGCAATAAGCAACCCCAGTCGCCGCCACCTAGGAGCAGCATCCGTCACCAGCAAGCAATAGCGGCCCTTGCTGCTTCATTTAAAAAAACTTAGTTGCTCGATTTCTCATTTCGAGCTGAGACCATATTGTTATATATCGAAGCAATATAGTCTGCGTTACCGCCAGTTTGTTCGCTTGCGCTCGTTTTATTTTCAGCTGTCTCCGATACACCCTTAGCAATCATCTCAGGCGTCGCCTCATCAGGCGCTATGATAGATCCGTTCTTTTGTATGCCTGCTACAACGTCTTGAGCTTGTTTGCGAAACCGCTGATATGACGTGTTTTCTCCCGACGTATCGTTTCTGGCTTTTGGGTCTGATGCCCTTGCAATAGCCATAGAAAAAATATCAAGGACTAAGTTGGTGTCATAGCCACCAAGATATTCATCTACCATAGCATTAAAAACGTGGGTGATATAATTTTGAGCTCCCCTTTGTCCCATTAAACCCGAGCTCAGCGACGCGTCAGCCGCTTCAATCATTTTATTAGTGGGTTCTCGAGGCATTATGACAAATCCAGCTAGTTCTAGAGATTGGAGAACTTCCTTACTATCACTTATATAATTCTCCCATTCACTCTCTATGAGAAACGACCCTAGAATATCGACTTGATCATTTTGTACGCGGTTCACATATCTAGCAAATTCCTTAGCTAAGTGTTGCGTTATATCGAACGTTTGGCTCACCTGTTCTCGTCCGCGCATCTAAACTCCTCCAAAAATATAAGCTACTTCAATCGTGAAATAACTAATGGCTACAATTATTCAAGCTTTGATAATAAAATTTCTTGATTGAAATTTCAAACATCGCGATCCATCAAAAATGATGGTAACTTTCCCGGCAAACCATTATCCAAATATTTCCTCTGATTGTCTGATAAGATACGTTCCCAATCCCTCTCGGAATTTTGATCAGTCCGCTTGAGCGATGAGTATGCTTTATCGTGTGCCTCCCTCTGAACATCTACCTTCTGCCATCTAGGAAGAGTAGCAAAGAGTAGTCCTGCTCGAGTGACATCTTTTATTTCTCCTGATCTATATGCCCTGTCTACCTCTCTAGAAACTAAATTTGAAACCCCTAGTTGTTTATTCATTGCACTTGAGAGTATGCCTAAGGCACGGCGGTCTAAGGGATCTATTTGTGACATTCTTTCCTCCGCTATAATTTAGGCAACAAAACATTAGATATATTTGTAACGGTAAGTGTATTATAAACATAAATAACCTCAATGAGTCTTAAAACAAAAATCCTATGCCACCAATAAATAAAATTGCTCTAACGCGCGAAGCGATAGAAAACGGTAAAATCTATCAAATAATCAAAAATGGAGATTATGGAGTAACTTTCATCTCTGACGAGGAACGTCAAAACTCGTTGAAGGAAATGTTTAATTATCAGGACATAACAAGAGATGTATGGTTATTTGGTTACGGTTCTCTGATTTGGAACCCAGCCATAAATTATTCAGAACGTAGTCCAATGGTGGTGTCTGGATATCATAGAAAATTTTGTCTTGAAACTCACATGGGAAGAGGATCGAAGGATGCACCAGGTCTAATGTTAGGGCTTGATGTAGGGGGAAGCTGCCGGGGAATGGGTTATAGATTATCCCCTGACGAAGCGTTTCGAGAGTTAGAAATTATATGGAAAAGAGAAATGGTAACCTCCTCTTATGTTCCAAGATGGCTATTTGCGACGACTGGTGGGAAAAAAGTTAGAGCCATTGGCTTTGTTGTAAATAGAAAAACCGACCGTTATGTCAGCGGTATAGACGACGCTAAGGCTGCACAATATATTTCACAAGGCAGTGGTTTTTTAGGAACATGCCTCGAATATTTGAATAATACAGCAACCCACCTTACACAAAATGGAATGCCGGACAAATACCTCAATAGACTTCAGACGATGGTCAATCAGCTGAAAGCATTGTAATTGCGAGGATACAACTAAAAATAAGTCCCAGCTAATGTATAGAGATTACCGCCCAACCCCATCTTATACCTAGACACACCAGCCATTGAGAACCCATCCACACCACCTAAGTCAAACCACTTTACACCCCTTCCTTTTAACTCTTTAATTGCAAACCAAAGCAGTAAATTGTTCGCATTTAGAAGACGGCCCTCCTCAGAATTCCAGCCTACATAATACGTTGCGGTTACACCATGTTTGAAAACTAATATCCCACTCACTGGTTGACGATCTTTATTTGCAGTAAAAATAAGAGTTCCTTGTTTATTCCTAATTGTCAGCGAAATTGCAGATATGAATGGAGAAGCTGGCATTCTAAGCCTTTTGGATTTTCTAGATTCTTCATGTCTCTTAAGCAACCAGTCCACAGTATCACCCTGATGGGCTAACTTTATTTTTAATCCCTGTTTCTCGGACTTTTTTAGCTGGTTCCGCCATTTGCTGTCCATTTGACTTAGTAACGCTTCCTCTGTCTGACCCAAATCTAAAAGAACTGAACTATAACCTGTTACAACTTTTCTCATCCGCATTTTGTTGAAAGTTTTGATAATTGGATCACAAAGGGAACTTTCAGGAGTCCAAAAAAGGAGATCAAAATTCCAAAATGAGTAGCGTTGATAAATTAATTCTAGAACCTTGGTTCTTTGATCATCAGATACTTTTTCAAAGAAAAGCGGCCCTCTAACAATTTTTGCTATACGTAAAAATTTAAAAATTCGCCACTCGACGACCTGAACAATGGCCACAGGCAACTTTTTATCATAAATAACCCCGTGAACTGGCTGATATGGCGTCACCCCTGCAAACGCCTGACCATACGACCAAGTCTGTTCGATTGGGAAAGGAGAGATTCTCTCCATCCATGCATCCCATTGACGTTCATTAACTCCGTCCCAAGCAATAGTAAGTTTCCCATCACTATTTTCGGATCTTTGAACGGAGTTTCTCTTGTCTTTATATCGCTTAGATTTGACCATACTTTAATGAAGCTCAATTACGATGAGTTGTTCAACATTCTAAAATTTTATCTTGTTTTATCTTTGCAAATTTAACAAATTCATAAAAAGCTAAAAAAATTGTGCGGTGTCATATGTTTAGTCCGTTCAAAAAACCGATACTTTTCCGAGGCAGACCAGTTCCAGGCCGGCGTTTTACGCTATTTTCTTTATTATATTTCACGGTTCTTGTCGCTCTTCCCGTTCTGTCTTTAACGGCTGGGCTCGATTTACTCGGATGGCTTATAATGACTAAATTTTTTAACTCTTCATGCTACGGTATTCTATGTCTTTTTTAAATATAAGCTAATCCACAGGATACTTTTTAAGTTTAGGATAACGGGATACCTTCAATGGTTATTCTGTGCATCATACGACGATGTCCTTGATAGTCGTTGACCGCCAGATGCCAAGTGGCCCGATTATCCCAGAAAGCGATAGAACCTGCTTTCCACTGAAAACGGCATGTGAATTCAGGACGAGCAGCGTGTGCATAGAGATACTCCAGTAATGGTTTAGACTCTTCATCGCTCCAACCTTCGAACCCCAAGGTAAAGCCAGGATTTACATATAATGACTTCCTACCGGTCTCTGGGTGACTAATAACGACTGGATGTATAGCTTCCTGTGTTGCTGCTTCTGGATTTTTAATTCGCCCAACGGTGTCATCATTACCATTCGCCGCCCTAGCTGCTCCAAATACGTGCGCACTGGAGTGGCGTGCACGTAAGTTGCTCAACGTGCTTTTTAAACCACCAGATAACGTGTCATAAGCCTTATACATACTGGCGAATACGGTATCTCCACCACTCACAGGCACCTCGTGAGCAAATAACATGGACCCTAGAGCTGGCGCGATGTCATAAGAATGATCAGTGTGCCAAGAACCACCAATGTTATTTTTCTGATCAGGTTCTTTAACAACTAAAGCAATTTGTGGATAACCCTCAACCGAAGAAAAAAAGCGATTAGTATTGATTTCACCCCAACGTTGAGCGAACCGAATTTCATTTTCAGGAGATAGATTTTGATTGCGAAAAAAAATTACTGCGTATTGCCCAAATACTTGTCGGACTTCCGTAAGTTGCTCGTCCGAGATTGCCTCGTTTAAATCGATGCCAGAGATTTCGGCCCCCAAAGCACCTCCAAGTGGATTCACTTTAATCGTATTATAGTCTTCAGTCATACTTTACTCCTTCGGGCAACAGGTCTGTATTTCTGATAACAAGCTAAGACCCTTGTCAAAACCAATCAAGGTCTATTACTTTTTATTTTTTATTTATTATATCTCGATTATCTCAATAAATTGGGGGATACACATGATACCTATGTTTAATTTAGACGGACGGGTTGCAATTGTGACAGGTGGCAACGGAGGAATTGGTTTAGGCATGGCGGAGGGGCTAGCACAAGCAGGGGCTAAAATAGTTCTTGTAGGGCGTAACCCAGAAAAAAATGCTGCCGCTGTCTCGCGATTAGAGAAGCTGGGGGTAGAAGTCTTCTCTATTGAAAAAGATCTCACTGAAGCCAACGCAGGGGCGGAGATCGCTTCAGCTTCTGTAGAGAGATTTGGAAGGGTTGACATATTAATCAATAATGCCGGTAGCAATATACGTAAACGCCCCGAAGATCTCGAGCCAGAAGAATTCCGTTGGGTACTTGAGACAAACTTAACTAGTGCATTCTTATGTAGCCAAGCCGTTTATCCCGCCATGAAAAGAGTAGGAGCCGGAAAAATAATAAATATTGGTTCAATGTATTCTATTTTTGGCGGTGTAATATCGACTGCATATTCGGTAAGCAAGGCAGGTATTGTCCAGATGACTAAATCAATGGCAACAGCTTGGGCTCCAGAAAATATTCAGGTAAATGCCGTTCTTCCTGGTTGGATTGATACCGAGTTGACACAAAAAGCGAGAAAAGAAGTGGATGGCCTTTATGAGCGCCAACTTGCGCGGATACCTGACGGCCGCTGGGGAAATCCTGAAGATCACGCGGGTATCGCCGTTTTTCTTGCAAGCTCTGGGTCAAATTATATTACCGGGACTGCGATACCTGTAGATGGTGGTTTTTCGATTTCTGGCTAACTTATTTATTGTAAACTGTCTTAATCTTTGAAAGTAATCCTACCTAGATCATAAGCTGTCTGGAGAAAGATAATGGAGAAGGGTCAAAAAATATCTATTGTAACTGGAGCCGGGACCGGGGTAGGCAAAGCTGCCTCTTTAGCGTTGGCAGATGAGGGATGGACTATTGTTTTGGCTGGCCGCCGAAAAGACCCTATTGAAACCGTGGCAAATGAAATTAAGTCTCGAGGCGGTAATGCATCTGCCATTGTAACGGACACATCTGATCGTGAAAGCGTAAAAGGGCTATTCCAAGAGACGAAGCGCATCTTTGGCCGATTGGATCTTTTATTCAATAATGCGGGAACGAATGCACCAGGAGTATCATTAGAAGATTTAAGTTTCGAACAGTGGACTAACGTTGTAAACGTAAACTTAACAGGGGTATTTCTCTGCACTCAAGAGGCCTTTAGACTTATGAAAGCCCAGACACCAATGGGAGGACGGATCATAAATAATGGATCTATTTCTGCTCATGTGCCGAGGCCAGGGTCTGCTCCCTATACCGCAACAAAGCATGCCGTCACGGGATTGACCCGATCTACCTCCTTGGATGGCAGGAAATATAATATTGCATGTGGACAAATTGATATTGGAAATGCCTTGACAGAAATGGCTGAGAGAATGACTAAGGGTGTACCACAGGCTGATGGGAGCATCCAGGTTGAACCTGTAATGGACGTTTCGAATGTGGGTAAAACCGTGGCACACATGGCAAGTTTACCAATGGACGCTAATGTCCAATTCGTAACTGTCATGGCCACTAAGATGCCATTTATTGGTCGAGGTTAGCAAATAAAGCCCAGATAAGGATATTCCTAAATGTTCAGTGAAACCCTACTTTGGTCCATTTTTATTTAGTCCGAAGAGATTCGCTGCATTAAGCCCCAGAATGTTTCGCTTAGCTTGTTCATCTAAAAACGGGATATCATATATCACGCTTGGCGTATCAAAATCAAAATGGGGCCAGTCTGACGCATAAAGTAAATTTGATTTAGCGTTGATCATATCGAATGTGCATTCCAACGCCTTCATATTACTTTTTTCCATCGGCTGACAGGTATAAAAGCAATTGTCTGACATATACTCACTCGGCATGCGCTTTAAAAGAGGAGCCTCCGACTGTCTCATAAGGTACTGGTCATCCAATCTTTGCATTAAAAATGGAACCCATGACAATCCACTTTCAACCCATAACGATTTCAAATTTGGAAATCTTTCCGGGATTCCATTTAATATCCAATTAGTCATATGCACGATATTACACCAGGCAAATCCCAGCGAATGCATGCCCAGAAATGTATTACAGGTCGCCAAAGACGGATCCTGCCAATGATAGCCCGCATGGAAAGCTATTGGTTTGCCCGTTTCTTCAATAGCCCTATACAAATTCATATATTCATTAGCATGAACCGGTTTATATCTTGTAGAGGTCACACAATAACCAATGACCCCGGGTGTATCTGCAAATTCTTCAACCATCTTAAGCGCTTCAACAGGGGTGTTGAACGGTAAAACCACCAACGTCACCATTCCAGGGTCGCCTGGCAAGACTTTTTCGGTCAGCCATCGATTATAGGCTCGCGAGAGAAACACCTCCATCTCTGTTTGCGGATGCATCCCCAAGAATAACATTGGTGTTGGAAAAATAACCATGTAATCAACACCCAACCCATGCATTGCTCTGCGCGTCAAGACGACATCGCGATGCACATCCGTCTCCGTAACTTTTTCGCGTTGGCTAGACTGGTGCGGAATCCTTCCGCCAACATCCTGATAGCGAAGGCCAAGATCACCATTAAGTCCGTAAGGAGGGGCACCGACTCTCTCGGAGTGATACATTTTAGCCTGATCACGAACGACCGGATCCTCAATAAAAGATGTAACTTCAGGCCAGCTTACAGTCTCAACATGATGCGCATCGACGTCAACGATGAGCCAATCCGCGTATCCTTTTCTTTCAGCATCTTGTCTAGACTTTGCAAGGTAATCTCTCGTATCGGTAGTCGTATTAATTTCTTGAACAGGATGTTCTATCGCAGGTCTAATTAATGCATCCATGTTTCCCCCCTTATTTATTCCCTCAGCAAGGTTTTGTTAGCACTATAGCTTGGTTCATCGAATTCTTCATCATGATATTCTTCAGGTCGCCGTCTTGACCATAATCCAAACTCCATCGGCCCAAGCCGCAATGCTCTTAATACTTCTGTAACAGCCGTCAGCGCCTCCGTTGGCGTTACAATTTCATCGTAATTACCAAGAATAGGCTTAAAAGTTCGTCCCTCTCCATCAGTTTTAGCGCTGTATAGTTTAACTGCCGCGGTCATCAGTTTGGCCACTGCTAAGTCAGAGACCCTATCCGCTTCTTGGTTATCTACAGCTTGCTGAGACCGTTCCCATAATATTTCCGCCGCGCGCTCGATTAATGCATACGGATCATTTTCACCATCACTTTTAAGCTCATCGGCCATGCCTAAGTGTTTCCCTCAATCAACAGATAAACCGCATCACCGTCAACTTGAACAGACACCGGGTCCAATGAAATACTTGGGTTCCCAGGATGCTCTCCGGTCCTTATATCAAATTCCAAGCCATGCCATGGACACACTATGTTGACCTTATTATTATCATATATTCGGCCGTGGCTCTCCATCTTTTCGTCTATATTTTCCAGCACTAAAGAAAAAATACGTCCTTGACATATGGGGCCCCCTTGATGTGGGCAAATATTTCGCCACGCGAAAAATTCCTTACCAAGACGAAAAACACCTACCTCTTCATCACCAATAGTTACTACCTTTTTCGATTTATCCTCGAATTCCTCGATTTTTCCGACGTTGAACGTCTCCATTAATTCAGCCCCCCGGTTTGAACAAATTTTCTAATTTGACTCAACCTTCTTAATGGTCACAAAAGACAACACAGGCAGAGAGAACAAACAAGTTAATGCATAAAAAAAGAATACATTGTCATACCCGATCATTGACGATTGCCGCGCTACTTCAACTGCAAGTCGAGGCAAACTGCTGATCCAATCAATCGGCCCTTCACCCACTACCGTTGAGATGCTCAACCGTTCTTCATAAGGATTTAACTTCTCTGTAAGTTCTGCATACGTAACTTTAGAGGTTCTTATTAATAAAGTCACGCTCAGCGCTACAAAAACACTTGTGCCCAGGTTTCTCAGTAAATGAAAAAATGCTGAAGCTGCGGGGAAAAGGTTGGTTGGCATAGTCGAAAAAGTAATTACTGCCAGGGGCACCCAAAGAATCCCACAACCAAAACCTTGAATAGCACTTGCCCAGGAAACCGCCGTGAGGGTCACGTTTAGATCGTATAAGCTCATTAACCATCCGCTAAAGCCAATAGTGCCCATTCCTAATATCATACCAACACGCGGATCCAGGCGGCCCATCCGCGCAGCCATACCAAAGCCTACAATCATACCTACCCCCCTCATTGCAAGTATCCATCCAATTAGTAAATCAGGATAGCCTTTCAGGCTTTGAAGCATCGAGGGCAAGAGGACTAACGGTGTAAAATTAAGTGATCCGTAGACGAAAACGAGGAGCACACCTACGACGTAATTTCTGTTCAAAAATATTTTTGGGTCGATATAGGGCTGAGAGCTAAATCCGGTATTAACGACAAACATATAAAACGAAAGCGCCATGAATGTGAGTAGAGAGGTGATATAAATTGAGTCTAACCAATCTTCACGCTCGCCCCTATCAAGCACCAATTGCAAACAAATTATTGCAAGCGAAAACAGGGTGAAACCCAAATAATCAAATCTTGACCCCAGTTGTTTACCATCATCTTTTACATATTTCAGGTTCCCTATTGTGGCCAAAAATCCAAGAGGAACCATCATAAAAAACACCCAACGCCAATCGTACATCTCAGACAAATAACCACCCAGCGAGGGTGCCAATGCCGGTCCCACAACAACTGACATACCGTAGATAGCATTTACTCTCGCGTGCATGTCTCTAGGGTAACTCTGAAGCAATGTGGCTTGGGATAGGGGCACGAGTGGCGCCCCAACCGCTCCTTGGAGTACGCGAAAAAATATCAAGCTTTCCAAGGAATCACACATACCACAAGCTAAAGTAGCTAAAGTGAAGCTAGCACTGCAAAAAATCAAAACAAATCGTCTTCCAAAAAGGGAAACCAGAGAGCCCGTTAATGGCGTCGCTATAGCAGTAGCGAGTACATTAAGCGTAATAATCCAGGAAATTTGGTCCTGACTGGCCGACATTGCACCCTGTAATTGTGGCAGTATGATATTCACCAATGTCATAGTCAGAGAATACAGCATCGTAGTTCCAGCCATTACTATCAAGAGCATGAAACGGTACATACGGCTATTATCTAACTGTTTATTGCTGCTCATTTAAGAAACTGTTTTTCATTGCAAAAAAATAAACCTAGAACCAATGAGCACTTACCACACTAAAATAAAGTGAGTTTTACTATTTTTGATCAACTACACGATGTATCTCACTAACTTTACACCTTGACGGTTTAGTTCAAGAAACTCTTTAGATGCAAACTATAAATCGACGTTTTGTTATCGATCTGATAAATCTACACTATTTTTGTTCATTAATGTTAAATCTACAAAGCCATCGGCATCACCTCAGATTAAGTTTTTTCAGATTGTAATTGAGCATGACTTTTGAGCGCCAGGTACTTATCTGGATGTGTATCTTAATATTTGTAAACCAATTAGGCTTCGGCGTAATGGTGCCATCTTTACCTCTATATGCTGAGACCTTTGGTGTATCCAGTGCTGCGATAGGTGGAGCAATTGCGATTTATGGTCTAGCTCGATTTGTTCTGGCGATACCTTCTGGGCAGGTGTCAGATAAATGGGGACGCAAACCCGCTTTAGCTATAGGGGGCTTGCTGGCCGCCTTGGGGAATTTTTTAAGCATCTACGCCGAATCCTACCCTGAATTTTTGATCGCACGATTTCTCTCAGGAGCCGGGGCCGGAATGGTTGTTACAACTGGAACCGTAATTCTTGCGGACATTACGACTCCAGCACGAAGGGGTCGAGTAATTGCGATCTACCAGGGCACATTCATATTTGCGGTGGGAATAGGACCTCTTCCGGGTGGTCTACTAGCACACCACTACGGCCTTTTAGCACCCTTTTGGTTTTGCGGTTTCGCTAGCTTAGTAGCGGGGCTCCTCGCATTATTTGCTGTACCCGAGACAAGACACCTTGCACAATCAAAAGTCGTCACGGGAACAAAGCTGCCCCCATTCGCAGTTCAGTTGAAAATGCTTTGGAAAAATATTGGCTTTGTCCTTGTTAGTGGTGTTTCTCTGTCCCATGCTTTGACAAGGACAGGTGGTCTCTTCAACATCATTCCGATTATTGGAAGCTTTCGAATAAAGCTGCCCTATGATGAGATTGGGGTTGCGTTGGCTATTGGCAGCTTGTTGGGATTATGCGCTGTCTATCCAGCAGGGATGGCAGTCGATCGCTGGGGCCGAAAGGCAGTTATCGTTCCATTTACACTTTTAACAGGCGCGTCATTCTTACTCTTTGCCTTTGCTGATACGTTTCTTTTTTTCGCAGCAGCGAATGCTCTTTGGGGTATCGCATCTGGTATTGGAGGGTCTGCCCCGGCAGCGTATGCCGCGGACTCAGCTCCCCCAGGGATGAACGCATCCGCTATGAGCCTATTTAGAATGCTGGGTGATATAGGTTATGTTATTGGACCCATTCTCATGGGCGTCATAGTAGATATACATGGAGTAAATACCGCTTTATTCCTTGCTACATTCATTTTATTTTCAATAGGTATTGCTTTCGCACGCTTTGCCCCTGAGTCTTATAAGCGAGGGATGTGATTATAGTTTAAATTTCAACTTGGGCACGTGTGCAAACGATCTAATCGGAAGAGCTGTAATTCTGGGGGGAAATATGCTTGATTTAAATGACAAAAAAATCACTGGATCGGCAATAAAACTAAACAGCGCTGATAATGTTGCTGTAGCGTTAGTTGAGATAAAAGCAGGCACAAACCTACTTGGCACAAATATAACAACGCGAGAAATTGTCCCGCCAGGCTACAAAGTAGCAATGTGCGATATATCTCAAGGTGACCCCATAAAAAAGTATGACGTTACTGTTGGTTTTGCGAAGTCCGATATACTAGCCGGAACTATGCTTCATAATCATAACATTGAATTCAGAGAATTTGATCGTGATTACGCTTACGCCAAGCATTATAAACCAGTTGAAAAATTCCCTGAAGACAGCAGAGCAACGTTTCAAGGATACAAGAGAGCTGATGGCCGCGCAGGAACCAGAAATTTTATTTCAATAGTGTCAACTGTGAACTGTTCTGCCACGGTAGTTCACGCCATAGCAGATCATTTTAATGAAGAACGACTATCCCAATATCCTAATGTAAACGGCGTAGCGGCATTTAGTCATAACACGGGATGTGGAATGGAACTGACGGGAGAACCTATGAATCTCCTTCACAGAACCCTGGCTGGATATATTAAGCACCCAAATGTAGCCGCCAGTTTAGTTGTTGGATTAGGTTGTGAAAGATGTCAGGTTGGCGGGCTATTTGAAACCCAGAAATTGCAACCTGAGCAAACCTTACGCACGCTTGTAATGCAAGAAGCAGGGGGGACACGACAAACTATATCAAGAGGAATTTCCATAATTGAAGAACTCCTTGAAATAGCGAATCAATCCAAAAGGGAGACGGTACCCGCAAGCCACATAATGGTTGGCCTGCAATGTGGCGGATCAGATAGTTTTTCGTCAATAACGGCTAACCCTTCACTTGGAAATGCTATCGATATCCTGTCAAAACATGGCGGAACAGGTATTCTATCAGAAACACCTGAAATCTATGGTGTAGAACACACACTTACAGCCAGGGCCGCGTCTATAGATGTGGGCAGACGGCTCATTGAGAGAATACGTTGGTGGAAAGATGAGTATGCATTGGGACGCGATGTGCAAATAAATGGTACAGTCAGCCCAGGTAACCAGCATGGGGGTCTTGCTAACATCCTAGAGAAGTCGCTTGGCGCTTCGATGAAAGGAGGAACTGGACCATTAATGGAAGTTTACAAATACGCCGAGCGTGTTGAAGCCGATGGCTTTGTTTTTATGGATACACCGGGTTTTGATCCTGTCTCTGCAACTGGCCAGATAGCTGGTGGAGCTAATATGATCGCGTTCACCACCGGACGCGGTTCGTGTTTTGGAGCCAAACCCAGTCCTTCGATTAAATTAGCCACCAATACCGCAATGTTTGAGCGTCTCGAAGAAGACATGGATATTAACTGTGGAGCAATTCTTGATGGCGATGTCGACATGGAAGGCATGGGACAGCGAATTTTTGATTATTTTCTCAAAATCGCCTCTGGCGAGAAAACTAAGAGTGAAAAACTCAATTTAGGTAGACACGAGTTTATTCCCTGGAATATTGGGATTACAGGCTAATTAAGTTTTATTCTACGTTATTGCCTCATATTCTTTCCGGATGGGTCATAGGCTGGCTTTAGGCTAGCTTGCGCTACGTATTTCTCACCCGCTATCTCGACTTCATATCGCGAGCTAAGAAGTTCCCCGTCCGTTTCACCAGGTTCAATAGGAATATAACCAAGGGCAACCGAACTTTTCAAAAAATGACCGTAATTTCCAGATGTAACCCTACCAACAGGTTTCCCATCTCTATATAACGGCTCGTTATGGTAGACTAAGGGTTCTGGGTCATTTAATACAAACTGAACAAGTTTTTGGTTTAGCCCCTGTTCTTTTTTCCTTAAAACTGCCGATCTACCCAAAAATTCTCCAAATTTGCTCTGAGCTTTATCTATTTTGACGGCAAATCCCAATCCAGCCTCCAAAACGTGATCCTCGTCTGTAATATCGTGGCCAAAGTGCCTAAAAGCTTTTTCTAAACGGCAAGAATCCAATACATGCATACCACACAGTTTAGGCCTCACAGAAACATTCAGGCCTATAATTTTTTCGAATATATAAGCTGCCATTTCAGTTGGGATATATAATTCCCAACCTAGTTCGCCTACGTAACTAATTCTGTGCGCTCTAGCCAAAGCCATGCCAACCTCAATTTCCCTTGCTGTGCCAAAAGGGAACTTTGTATTTGAGAAATCGGCAGTACTTATTTTTTGCATAATATCCCGAGCTAAAGGCCCCATGATGGAGAACACAGCTTCACTGCCGGTAACATCTGTGGCAACACAGTGGGCACCTTCCGGTATGTTCTTTTTTAACCATACTAAATCTCTAGTGGCTGAGGCGGCAGATGTTACAATTAGAAAAACCGTTTCGGAAAGTCGCGTGACCGTCAGGTCTGCCTCTATACCACCACTATTATTTAGCCACTGACCATAAATGACCCGGCCGGGTTCTACATCCACATCGTTCGCCATTATTCGTTGCAAAACCGCTTGAGCATCTTTCCCCTCCAAACGAAATTTTGCAAACGAGCTCATGTCAAAAAAACCTGCTTTTTGTCGCACGGCAAGGTGCTCTTGAGCCGCAAAATCAAACCAATTTTGCCTTCCCCAAGAATATTTATACTCTGGGGTGTTACCCTCGCCAACAAGCTCTTCGGGGAGAAACCAATTTGCCCGCTCCCAACCCGCAACTTCTCCGAAACATGCTCCCCTTTCTAATAGGTTTTGATGAATTGCACTTCTTCGAATGCCACGAGCTGAAGCATATTGACGGAATGGGAAGTGATCTGCATAGAGTAAGCCTAGGGTCTCTTTAGCTCTTTCAAAGAGGTAAGTTTTATTGTTCTGGAAGGGATGCATCCTTCTGATATCTACATCCCAAAGATCAAAGGGAGGTTCGCCAGCTACCATCCATTCGGACAGAGCTTTGCCGGCTCCACCTGCAGATTGAATACCAATTGAGTTAAATCCGCATGCTAAGAAGAAATTCTTAAGATAAGGTGCCTCACCAAGTAAATATCTATTGTCTGGAGTGAAGCTTTCTGGTCCGTTGAAAAATAACTGTATCCCTGATGTCTCTAATATGGGAAGGCGTTTAACCGCGTTATTTAGAATTGGTTCGAAGTGTTCAAGATCATCTGGCAACTGATCGAAGCAGAATTCATCGGGTATGCCATTATGACCCCATGGCTTTGCAATTGGCTCAAAGGCGCCTATCAAGAGTTTCCCTGCGTCCTCTTTGTAATACGTGCACTCGTCGGGAATTCTTAAAACGGGTAAATCGCTCTGTAATCCTTCTATTGGCTCGGTTACTGCGTAAAAATGCTCATTAGCGTGTAGCGGAATATCAACCCCGGCCATTTGACCCACTTCGCGGCCCCACATACCAGCGCAATTTACAACATATTCTGATTTGATTTTTCCTTGAGGTGTTTCAACACCCGTCACCCTTCCATTCTTGATATTTATATTCGTTACCTTTGTATTCTCAAAAAAAGATACCCCATTCAAACGGGCACCTTTAGCCAACGCCAAAGCGATATTTGAAGGATCGGCTTGCCCATCACTTGGAAGAAAAATGCCACCTACAGCATCGTCGACAAATAACATTGGGTAGCGATTTTTCATCTCATTTTTGGAAAGTATCTCGGTTTCAAGCCCAAAGTTTCTTGCCATCGATCCGCCGCGACGAAGTTCCTCAAAACGCTCCTCTGTCAAAGCTAGGGATAAGGAACCATTTCTTTTATAACCCGTCGCAATTCCCGTTTCACTTTCCAAATTATTGTAAAGCTCAGTCGAATACATTGCTAACTTGGTCATATTAAGGGTAGCGCGAAGTTGGCCGATTAGACCAGCAGCGTGCCAAGTCGTTCCGCTCGTAAGCTGTTTTCGCTCTAACAGAACAATATCCTGCCACCCCAACTTGCTAAGGTGGTAGGCAACAGAGCATCCTATTACCCCTCCTCCGATGATGACAACTTTTGTTTGTTTGGGCAGATGATCCATTTTTTTCCTATAAATTACAATTTGTTATCCCTACACCGCCTCAGACAGGATAGGGTTCAAGCTGTTTGCAAATTGGTTCTATTTTTTCGGAACCTAATAAAGAGGCTACTTACAATTATAAGATGGATAACATTGAATGCAAAACCACCAATAAAGGCAAATTTATAAGTACCGGTCACATCAAATATGTGACCCGCCATTGACCCACCAATCGCCATACCAATGCCAGCCACTGAATATTGCGCAGCGACGCGCCATCCAACTTGGCTAACCGGGAACCACAGTCGTATTATTAGCGGATAGCAGGGCATAATGCCGGCAAACCCTAAACCAAAAAGAGCTGCAGCTATATATAAACTTAACAGTGTGTCGACTGCTGCGAATACAAGCAACATAGTTGCTTGACTGGCCGAACCGATCAACAACGTAACCACTGGCCCAATTCTATCTGACAACATGCCGAAAGCAATTCGGCTAAAAAAGGCAACTCCCATAAGCACAGACATCAACCGAGCTGCATGAGCAGCCGAATGTCCGAGGTCTGTACCGTAACTGACCAAATGTACAACGGGCATTGCCATTGCAGAACAACAGCAAAGCACCGCAAACCATAGCAAGATTTGCAATGTCCACGGAGAAATACCCTGTGATGTCTCATCGATCAACTTTGTTGACTTTGTTTCAATTTGATTTTTTTGCACTGGAGGGCGTTTTCTTATAAGCCAAACTAGTGGCAACATGACGCACAATGCAAAAATCGCAAAATATAGATATGTTTGCCGCCAGCCAAATAAGTCATTTGAATATTGAAATAGCGGGGGCCATACAACACCTGCAAGGCCCTGCCCCGAAGCAATAATGGCTACCGCCAATCCACGACGGCGATCAAACCACTTCATCCCATTTGCAACAAGAGGAGCAATCATTGCCGACTTGCCGAGTAAACCAATGAGGAGACCATTAGCAACCCATAAAGTCCAACGGCCTTCCGTAAAACTCACCATAAAAGCACCAAATGCGATCATCAGGGAACCAAATAGTGCTGGTTGCCATATCCCTTTTCGATCCATCCAAAGACCCATCAAGATACCGCCAACACCAGCCCCCAACATCATTAGAGAGTATGCAAATGAAGGCACCCAACGAACCGTGTCAAGATCAGCAGCAATTGGTTTTAACGATACAAAAAGTATGTTTGGGGCCCCGAGGCCTATCGTGTTGAGAATAAGAGAGCAAAAGATGACGACCCAGCCGTATGGGATCTCGATGCTCTCTTTCTGATAGGAATTCATCTACTTTTTTTCCTCAACTAATTTTGTTGTTCTATCAACCCCAACAAACTACTTAGATGCGAGCTAACTATTAGTTGCGGAAATCAATCGCAATCTAATATACCTTTGATTCTGTAGCAATACACACTCGGAAATAAAAAGCTGGCAAGAGCGTATTCTATGTTAGTGTTAAAAAAATGAGTACAGATCTCTAACCCGAGTGATTAGTAAAGAAACGTTAATTCTCGATATAAAAGTATGGAGTTTTCTTATGACAATAGGGTTTAGAATTTTAGAACGAAAAAAAAAGGTTGCTCCAGACATAGCAAAAGAGTTTCTTACCCTCCCCGTCGCAAATGTAAGTGACAGCATGTGGCGTCTCACCGCTGGTGGATCGAGATTACGTCCCATGCACAAATCAGGTCAGATGGCAGGTCCTGCGTTAACAGTGAAGTCGCGACCCGGTGATAATCTTATGTTACATAAGGCGATTGATATGGCAGAGCCTGGAGATATTATCGTTTGCGATGCCGGAGGCGACCTTACAAACTCTTTGATGGGCGAACTCATGCTTGCACACGCAATGAAACGAAGCGTCGGCGGTTTTGTGCTCGATGGCGCCGTTAGGGATGTGGAGGCGTTCTTGGACGTCAATTTGCCAGTTTTCGCTGCTGGCGTTAGCCACCGCGGCCCTTATAAGGACGGTCCTGGAGAAATAAATGTCTCCGTGGCAATTGACGGAATGGTTATAGAACCTGGTGATTTAGTTATAGGTGACTGGGACGGCGTTCTGTCTATACCTTTTGAAGATGTAGAGAGCATTCTCAAAAAAACTAATGAAAAGCAGGCTGCTGAGGTGGTGGATATGGAAAAGATTGAAGCCGGTGAGTGGGATCGCTCATGGGTAGACAAGACGCTTAAAGCTCGCGGCTGTATAATGCCTTAACTAAAAAAACACCTCGTATACGTTATCGTTAACATTTTTTATTTAAGTATTGCCCGTCTGCTATCTAGAAATTCTTCAAAGGCTGAAACTGCAAAGTCTATATCTGCGTCAGTTATAGGGAGAGACAAATTCATCATTCCCCTTCTCGCATGATAGACACCCAATTTTAACATGTCTAAATGCATTAAGTCGCCTTTTCTGCTAGAGACAGGGTCTGTGTGCGGTCGCTCCATCGGGACATCGGTAAAATGAACATTGTTCATCGACCCAAGCCCGGTAACTTGTATAGGGAGACTTCGTTCCCGAATAGTATTATTAAGACGAGCTCTAAAATCATCCCCTTTTTTATTTAGTTCAATACAAGCTTCAGGTGTGAAAAGCTGAGTTAAACCAGCGAGTCCGGCTGTCATGGTCATAATATTATTATTGAATGTCCCAGCGTGGCGCCAAGCATTCTTGGATCTTGGATTAAAACCCTCCATTACATCTGAACGTCCACCAAATCCACCAAATGATACGCCACCACCCAAATATTTTCCTAACGTGATCAAGTCCGGCTTGATATTTAGTTCACCATGCCGTCCGCCGGGTGCAAGTCTGGATGTCATAACTTCATCGAAGATTAAAAGGCTTCCAACGTCACTGGTACACTGTCTAAGACATTCTAAAAACTCTTTTGACGCGGGGATGCAGCCACTGGATCCCATCATTGGCTCCACAATCACACATGCTAGATCCGATGCTTCGCGGCGAATAATTTCCGCAGCCGCTTCCACGTTATTATACGGAACCAAGACAATGTCAAATGGCGCATTTATGGGCGAAGGAGCCCCAAAATAGAGGACCCCGCCGTGATACCCACCCTGCATCGCAATGACTTTTGAGCGACCAGTAAACGCTCTTGCGGCACCAATTGCCATAAGATTTGCTTCCGTTCCAGAGTTTGTAAAGCGAATTAGTTCTAAAGCTGGGAACCGTCCAACCAACTCTCTGGCCAGACGAGCTTCCATTAAATTTGGTCCTCCAAGAACTATTCCGTCTCTTACAGCGGTTTCTATAGCTCCCTGAATAATCGGACTATTATGACCATAGATTCCAGCAGTATATTCTCCCAGAAAATCAACTAGCTTATGGCCATCTGCATCATGAAGATATGCACCCTCGCCCCTGGCAAACGTCAATGGATATGGCGCGTAATGAAGAACGCTCCGTGTATTGCCACCTGGCATCACATCGCACGCTTTCTCATACAAAGTTGCACTTTTAGGATTGCGTGCCCTGAAATCTTCCTCTGCCTCTGCATATGAATGTTCTAGGTCTGCATTTGCTAAAACTGTAACCACGGTGCACTCCCAAATGTAAATCACTTCTGGAACAAGTTTTTTGTGATTTTGGTAGCATACAACTTTATAATTAAAAAAAAAGCGTTAATGCCAAGTAGATTTCTAGGAAGAACTTTGGGAAACTAAGCATTAAAACGGTCGTGCCTACTTCCAGTCTGGTTGCTCTTATTGTAAACGAATAGTGAAACACGAAAATAAAAGAAGCTACTTGCAAAATTTTAAAGCCAACCTGAACAGATGGTTATAAGGATATTGAAAAATGATACCGCGCTACTCCCGGCCAGAAATGACGAGAATTTGGGAACCAGAAAACAAATTTCGCATATGGTTTGAAATAGAGGCTCACGCCTGTGACGCGCAAGCTAACCTTGGAACAATCCCAGAAGCTGCAGCAAAGCGTGTTTGGGAGCGCGGGAAGTTCGATGTAGAGAGGATCGATGAGATTGAGGCAGAGGTAAAACACGACGTAATAGCGTTTTTGACTAACCTCGCAGAATATGTTGGACCAGAAGCAAGATTTGTTCATCAAGGCATGACATCGTCAGACGTGCTGGATACCTGTTTATCAGTTCAACTGTGCCAAGCCGCTGA
>CACOPQ010000011.1 GCA_902629125.1 uncultured Alphaproteobacteria bacterium | reverse complement strand
CCACTAATTTCGGCTAATTCTCGGCAATTTAATCGCTGGGGGCCTGAATGGCCTAACGCCCGTCCTCGAGTTTCGAGCACGGGCGCGCAAGTGTTTGGTGGAATTGCCGTCGTCTAACCTGATAAGAGGGCATATAATTGTTTGAATCGTTATCCAACAGATTAGGCCTCGTTTTTGATCGCTTGAAGGGAAAAGGTTCTCTAAGTGAGGGTGATGTTAACGCGGCTATGCGCGAGGTGAGGATAGCTTTGCTTGAAGCGGATGTCGCAGTTGACGTTGTAAAATTGTTTATAGACGGCGTTAGGGAACGAGCGGTCGGTCAGGAGGTTACAAAATCGGTAACACCTGGGCAGCAGGTCATCAAAATCGTCAACGATAATTTGATTGAGATGCTAGGGAAAGAACCGGCTTGGAT
Source organism: uncultured Alphaproteobacteria bacterium (assembly GCA_902629125.1). Classification (GTDB taxonomy): domain Bacteria; phylum Pseudomonadota; class Alphaproteobacteria; order Thalassobaculales; family Thalassobaculaceae. Next base: position 58,396 of record CACOPQ010000011.1, on the reverse strand, counting down.
AGAGCTCAGTGCTGTTCCGCCAGTGCCGATACTAATGATTGGTCTTCAAGGAAGTGGTAAGACCACTACCGCGGCGAAAATTGCATCCCGCTTAACACGGCGGGATAAGAAAAAGGTTATGATGGCATCCCTAGATGTAACGAGGCCCGCTGCTCGGGAGCAACTTAGGGTACTAGGTGAGCAAATTGACGTTTCAACTCTCCCCATGGCTGAAGGAGAAACCGCTACTTCAATTGCTAAAAGAGCAATGACCGCTTCTAAACTGCAAGGATACGATGTGGTCATTCTAGATACGGCGGGAAGAGTGACGATCGATCAGGGTTTGATGGACGAAATCAAGCAAATTAGTGAGATCACTAACCCGGCTGAAAAAATATTGGTGGCGGACGCACTCACGGGCCAGGATGCGGTGACTACAGCCAAGAATTTTCACCAAAGCGTTGGTGTCACAGGAATTGTTTTGACACGGATGGATGGTGATTCTCGGGGTGGAGCTGCCCTATCGATGCGATCCGTTACAGGGGTGCCGATTAAGGCTGTTGGTACTGGCGAGAAATTAGAAAACTTGGAAGATTTTCACCCGGAGCGTGTTGCGGGCCGAATTCTCGGCATGGGTGATATTGTAAGTTTAGTAGAAAAAGCTGCCGAAACAATTGAAGTTGAAGAAGCCGAAAAAATTGCTTTAAAAATGCAAAAGGGGCAGTTCGATTTCAATGACATGCTAAAACAATTACAACAAGTGTCCAAAATGGGCGGGCTAGGGGGCGTATTAGCGATGCTTCCGGGTGTCGGCAAGTTGCAAAAACAGATGGCTAGTGCGGGTGTGGATGATAAATCAATAGCTCGACAAGTCGCTATTATACAATCGATGACGGCACAAGAGCGAAAGTCACCAAAATTACTTAATGCTTCTAGGAAAAGGCGAGTTGCGTCAGGGTCCGGCACCACGACACAAGAAATAAACAGACTTTTAAAACAGCAGATGGAAATGGCTCGCATGATGAAAAAAGTTGGTAAAATGGGCGGACCAAAGGGTCTTGGCAGCTTATTCGGAGGTGGTGATCCGATGCAACCTGATTTGGGGCAAGGATCAAACCTAAAAATACCTGAAGGACTTATTAACCAGCCAGGACAAAATTTTCCCGGCCTCCCGAGTCTACCAAAATTCCCGACAAAACGTTAACTTTAAAATTCAATTATTAAGAAGGAAACAAATTACTATGGCTTTGAAGATTAGATTAGCTAGAGGTGGAACTAAAAAAAGACCTTTTTACAGAGTTGTTATAGCGGAGAACACCGCACCTAGAGATGGCAGTTTCATAGAAAAAATTGGCACCTACAACCCGATGGTAGGTAAAGATCATCCTAATAGATTGACTATCCAAGAGGATCGAGTGAAGTATTGGCTATCTGTGGGCGCGCGACCCACGGACAGAGTACATAAATTTTTAGCTAATCTTAATTTAATGCCAGCGTTTGCGTACAACGAACAACCGATAAAGTCAGCGCCGGGTAAAAAGCGTTTAGAACGAGAAGCAGAACAAAAGGCAGCAGAAGAAGCTTCAGCAGAAGCAGCTCAAGCAGAAGAAGCTCAAGCAGAAGAAGCTCCAGAAGAAGCTCCAGCAGAAGCAGCTTCAGCAGAAGAAGCTCCAGCAGAAGCAGCTCAAGCAGAAGAAGCTCCAGAAGAAGAAGCTCCAGCAAAAGAGGAAAAATAAATACAGAATCTAGGAGAAGGTGGATGTCTTTGTGTCTAAAGAACTCTGTTTAGGCGTCATCATAGGGCCACATGGAATAAAAGGAGCCGTGCGGATAAAAAGTTTTACTGAAAAACCGGAGAGTATTGCAGAGTATGGAACCTTACATGACAAGAATGGGAAGAGTTTCGATCTTCAATTAGAAGGGCAATCCAAAGGAGCTTTGATTGCCTCTATAAAAGGCATGACTACGAGGACCCAAGCAGAACTATTAAAAGGCACAGAATTATTTATTAAGAGAAAATTGCTGCCTAGCACTGATGATGGAGAATATTACCATGCCGACCTCTTAGGGCTTAACGTGCATAAAAGTGATGGCAAAAAAATGGGAATAGTCAAAGCTATGCATAACTTTGGGGGCGGGGATATAGTAGAGGTGGTGATAGATAAAACGGAAAAAACAGTATTAATACCGTTCAATAACAACACGGTTCTGGATATCGACTTTGTTAAAAATGAAATGATCGTTGAAATCCCATTAGGCTTGCTAGATTAGATAAAAAGGCAGATTGATAAAAATAATGTTTTCGAAAAAGCCACATCGAGTTTGGACTGCAGGAGTAGTCACGTTATTTCCACAAAGTTTTCCGGGTGCGCTGGGAATGTCGATTTGTGGAAGAGCGTTAGACCGTGGCATGTGGGCACTGAAAACTCTGGACATAAGGGACTTTGCGGTTGACAGACACAAGACAGTAGACAGCTCTCCGTATGGTGGAGGTCCGGGTATGGTGTTAAGGCCTGACGTATTAGATAGAGCTTTGGAGGCGGTGTCGGATGTTTCGGGGCGGCGGATTTGCCTCTCACCGCGTGGGCGGCGGTTTGATCAAGCTTTTGCCAAAGAACTAGCGCACGAGCCAGGAGTTGTGCTAGTTTGCGGCCGTTATGAAGGTATTGATCAGCGCGTTATAGAGGCCCGAGAAATGGAAGAGGTCAGTTTGGGAGATTTTGTGCTTACGGGTGGTGAAATAGCAGCCCAAGCTTTGCTGGATGCGACAGTAAGATTGTTACCCGGAGCAATAGGTTCAGAGCAGGGACTAAATGAAGAAAGTTTTGAAGATGGCCTTTTAGAGTACCCGCAGTACACGCACCCGAAAATCTGGGAAGGACGATCAGTTCCAGAAGTTCTTCTGTCGGGAAACCACAAAAAGATAGCCGAATGGAAAAAACAGCAATCGGAACTGGCTACACGTAATTTTCGTCCAGATCTTTGGGAGGCTTATGAAGGTGTTAAAGTTCAAACTTAGGTGGTGATAAAAGATTAATAGGTTAGATATGGAGTAGAACTGATGAATATAGTTGAAGAAATAAATAAAGGAGAAATGGAGAGAATCTCTCAAGAGCGGCCCATTCCAGAATTTGCACCAGGTGACACGTTGAAGGTGCATGTTAAGGTCGTGGAGGGAACGCGTGAGAGAGTTCAGGTTTTTGAAGGTGTTTGTATTGCAAGAAAAGCAAATTCAGTAAACTCAAATTTTACCGTCCGTAAAATTTCCTATGGCGAGGGAGTTGAGCGGATATTCCCGTTGTACTCGCCCAGGATAGACAAAATAGAAGTAGTGCGACGGGGCAAGGTGCGTCGAGCTAAACTATATTATCTTAGGGATCGTAGAGGTAAGTCTGCTAGGATTGCCGAGAAAATTGATAGGTCAAGCAAGAAAGCAAGCTCTGAATGAACTGAGTTTAAAAAACCAAAAGAAGGGCATCCAAGAGTAGCTTGTCGTTCATTAGTAATAGGTTGAAAATGGGCTACGGTGCTGGAAAAACTTGAAAGGGCAGACTGTTTGTCCAAGCTTGTTATAAAGTTTAGACCTTCAGTTGGTCTTATTTTGGGAAAAATGTAAGATGGCCAAGCCAAGAACTTTATTTGATAAAATTTGGAATGCTCATCTGGTTGATGTCCAAGCTGATGGAACCTGCTTAATCTATATAGATAGGCATATAATTCACGAGGTTACCACACCGCAAGCCTTTGAAGGTTTGAGACAAGCCGGAAGAGGGGTCCGTCGAACCGACTTGACCCTGGGTGTGGCTGATCATAATACACCGACGACGGACCTCTCTTCTGGAATAAAAGAGGAGGACTCTCGTATCCAAGTTGAAACATTTGAGGAAAACGTTAAGGCCTTTAAGGTGCCATATTTTGGTCTTGATGACCCACGAAGGGGTATTGTACACATTATAGGACCGGAACAAGGGTTCACGTTACCAGGCATGACTATGGTTTGCGGAGACAGTCATACTGCAACACACGGAGCTTTTGGTGCACTGGCGTTTGGTATAGGAACGTCGGAAGTAGAGCATGTTTTAGCAACTCAAACTCTTATTCAAAAACCTGCAAAAAACATGTTGGTTGAAGTCGACGGTGAGTTACCTCTTGGTGTGACTGCAAAGGATCTGATTTTAGCTATAATTGGAAAAATTGGCACGGCAGGTGGAACGGGACATGTCATTGAATTTGGCGGCAGTACGATACGCGGTCTTTCAATGGAAGCGCGAATGACAGTTTGTAACATGGCGATAGAGGCCGGCGCTCGCGCTGGTATGATAGCGCCCGATGAGACGACCTTCGAATATCTGAGAGGAAGGCCTATGGCTCCAAAGGCGGGTGGCTTTGAACAGGCGCTTCAATTTTGGAAAACGTTACCGTCTGACCCGGGGGCATTTTATGATACGCGCCGTTCCCTGACAGCTTCTGAGATAAGTCCTCAGGTTACTTGGGGAACAAATCCCGAAGAAGTAGTTTCTATTACGGGTAATATCCCACGACCTGAAGATATAGAGGACCCAGCCAGAAGATCAAAAACAGAGAGGTCAATAGAATATATGGGGCTGACGCCTGGCTCACCAATATCGGAATTAGAGATCGATAAGGTTTTCATTGGTTCTTGTACTAATGCTAGGATAGAAGATCTGCGGGAAGTAGCCAAAATTGCTAAAGGTAAAAAAGTGGCAGAATCGGTTCATGCGATGATAGTGCCGGGGTCAGGATTGGTTAAGCTTCAAGCAGAGGAAGAGGGTCTTGTAGAGATTTTTAAAGAAGCAGGCTTTGACTGGAGGCAGGAACCGGGATGCTCAATGTGTCTAGCAATGAATGCGGATAAATTACAGCCAGGTGAGCGCTGTGCATCGACCTCTAATAGAAACTTTGAAGGAAGGCAGGGTCCTGGTAGTAGAACACACCTTGTAAGTCCTGCGATGGCCGCTGCTGCTGCTATACGAGGGCATTTAGTAGACGTAAGAGAATTTTAAAGGTAAGACTATGGAAAAATTTACAAAGCTCCGTGGCGTAGCTGCTCCTTTTAATATGATAAACATAGATACGGATAAAATTCTTCCCAAACAATTTTTGAAAACCATAAAACGATCTGGTTTGGGAAAACACTTGTTTACGGAACTTAGGTACATGGACGACGGGTCAGAAAACCCAGAGTTTGTTTTAAATAAACCAAGCTATAGAGATGCAAATATAATTGTAGCAGGCGATAATTTTGGATGCGGCTCGTCCCGGGAACATGCACCATGGGCCCTGTTGGATTATGGAATAAAATGTGTCATATCGACAAGCTTCGCGGACATTTTTTACAATAACTGTTTTAAGAACGGTATTCTGCCAATTGTCGTTAACAAGCGGCAGTTGAATCAGTTAATGGAAGATGCAGATAAGGGCGCTAATTCTGTGTTGGACATAGATCTCGAATCTCAAGAAATAACGCGCCCAGACGGGGAAAAAGTTTATTTTGAAATCGACGAGTTTCGGAAACATTGTTTAATAAATGGGCTTGATGACATTGGCCTCACAATGGAGAAAGAAAAAAATATAGATAATTTTGAAAAGAGACGAGCTGCTGAACAACCATGGGTCTAAATAAACCTTAAAGGGCTATGACCTCAGTCAGTAATGTAAAAAGGGATTGAAAGTTGGCATCAAATAGAAAGTTATTAGTTCTTCCCGGCGACGGGATAGGTCCGGAGGTGGTTTCCCAGGTCCTAAGAGTAGTTGATTGGTTGGCAGCAAAAAGGTCTGTGTCGTTTGATCTCCAGGAGGGGTTGGTAGGGGGTGCTGCTTATGATGCACATGGTACTCCATTAACCGACGAGACGCTTTCAGACGCTTTGGGAGCTGATGCGATACTCTTTGGATCGGTGGGGGGACCTCAATATGATGATTTACCCTTTGAGCTAAAGCCTGAGCGTGGTTTGCTTCGACTGAGAAAAGAAATGGATCTCTTTGCTAACTTAAGGCCGGCTATGGTCTTTGATGCAATGGTCGACTCATCAACATTAAAAAAGGAAGTTATCGAAGGACTAGATATTCTTATTCTTAGAGAATTGACAGGTGGAATTTACTTTGCAGAGCCTAGGGGAATTGAAGATTTATCGGATGGAACAAAGAAAGGATATGACACTAACTTATACACTACCCCGGAGATAGAGAGAATAGGCCGAGTAGCAATGGATCTAGCGCGTAAAAGGCGCAATAAAGTTACATCTGTTGAGAAGGCAAACGTAATGATGTCGGGAGTGCTTTGGCGCGATGTCATGACCAGTTTATTTGAAAATGAAGGCCACGGTCTTGAAACAGAACATATGTATGCAGATAACTGTGGGATGCAGTTGGTGAGGAATCCCAAACAATTCGATGTTATCGTAACGGATAACTTATTCGGCGACATGCTATCAGATTGTGCAGCTATGCTAACGGGTTCTCTTGGTATGTTGCCGTCTGCTTCATTGGGAGCCGTTGATGATACAACCCAAAGAAGATATGCATTGTACGAGCCAGTTCACGGTTCCGCTCCCGACATAGCAGGAAAGGAAATGGCAAATCCAATAGCCGAACTTCTTAGTTTTTCAATGTCCCTTCGGTATTCTTTCGACATGCCTGAAGATGCAGACTTGATTGAGAAGTCGATCCAGGCGGTTCTGGCCGAAGGCATACGAACTCCCGATATTATGCAAGAGGGTATGACGTTGGTCTCCACACGCGTAATGATGGACAATATTGTTAGCAAATTAGATCGCTCGGTATAAGCGTATCGTTGGAACAATTCCGGCAATTGCTTCTAGAAAATATTTGAAATAAAGATTACGTGGAAGTTGTTTGGAGACGAGAATGGGTATTAAAGTCGCAGTTGTGGGTGCAACAGGCGCTGTAGGAAGGGAGATGCTACAAACGCTTGAAGAGCGTAATTTCCCCTCTTATGAAGTTGTGGCACTAGCCTCGAGTAAATCTATCGGTAAGGAGGTCTCTTATGGCGATGATAGAAGCTTAAAGGTGCAAGGACTTGACTCTTACGATTTTTCGGGCGTGGACATTGCCTTGTTTTCCGCGGGAGGATCCATCTCAAGTGAATTTGGTCCCAAGGTTGCCTCTACGGGGGCAGTAGTTATAGATAATAGCTCAAAGTGGAGAATGGAACCTGATGTACCGCTCATAGTTCCTGAGGTTAATAGCTCAGATATTGCTTCATTTAAAAAAAGAAACATTATAGCAAATCCAAACTGTTCCACTGCTCAATTGGTAATGACATTGAAGCCGCTCCATGACCTTTACAAAATAAAACGAGTTGTCGTTTCTACTTATCAATCTGTCTCTGGGGCGGGAAACTCGGGGATGGACGAACTGTTTAATCAGACAAGAGCGGTTTATGTTAACGATCCTGTTGAAAACAAGGAGTTTAGTAAACAAATAGCTTTTAACTGTATTCCTCATATAGATATTTTCATGGATGATGGCTTTACAAAAGAAGAGTGGAAAATGGTTGCTGAGACCAAAAAAATTCTTGATCCAAATATAGAGGTGGTTGCCCAATGTGTCCGGGTGCCAGTATTTATTGGACATGCTGAGGCCGTATTCATAGAAACTACAAAGCAAATTGATGAAGGTGATGCACGTGAAGCCCTGAATAATTTCCCCGGTGTCGTGGTTGTAGATCACCGTGAAAGTGGAGGATATGTCACGCAGCAAGAGTGTGCTGGTGAAGATGCCGTTTACGTTAGCAGATTAAGAAAAGATCCTACGGTGAAGAATGGCCTCGTCTTTTGGTGCGTTTCGGATAATTTAAGAAAGGGTGCGGCTCTTAACGCGGTTCAGATTGCGGAAACTGTTGCAAAGCGTCACCTCTTGAATTAGTTGGTGATAGCTTTTCATCTCAAGCCATTTTTTCGACATGCGCGCTTATTTCATTAACCGCCATTTTTTGAAGAGTTGTTATGACTGCGAGCTCTTTTGTTCGCTTTTTCTGGGTCTCGGAAGTGATAAGTTCGCACGCAGCAGTTGCGACTGAAAGCAAATCATCAATTTTGTAGCCGTTTAAAAGTAACCCAGTTACCAAAGCAGAAAAAAAATCCCCGGTGCCATTGAACTTTTGGTTTATAAATGGCCCGGCTGCTCTCCACACACCCTCCTCGCTGATAGCGTAATTAGCAATCTGTAGGTCTTCGACTCGGCCAGTTACAAAGACCGCTTTTGGGCCATTTTCCAGGAGCTGATGGGCAGCTGCAATCATTGCTGAGTAATCATTTACGTCTTGACCGGAAAGCCAGGACAGCTCACTTATGTTTGGTATAATAAAATCAGCCCTCGGGAGAAGAATATCTCGTATAGAAGATCTTATGCCTTTTTTTACAAAGATTTCCCCATCATCACCAATTACCGGATCGAGGATATATAAGCTGCTATCATCAAGTCTTTTGACATGATCTACGGTAGAAGCCACTACTTCTGCATTAGAGGGTAACCCCAGATAACCAGACAATACCGCTTTACAATTATCAAAGCCTTTTATCTCACTTATGCTTTGAATTTTTTCATTTATTGATTTGGGCGTGGCGAACTCACCTGAAAATTGTTCGTGACCCGGGTGATTAGAGAAATACACTGTATGAATATACCAGCAATCATGTCCCAGTTTCTGCAATGTCGGTATAGCTACACTATTTCCAACGTATCCAAAGGAGACGCTTGATTGGATTGAAAGTACAGTCATGGGCGCTCAAAATTTAAAGATGTTTTCGGATATACTTTTGCAAATGCGTGTCAACTTGGCGTCTTAATTCCTTGTCAAACGTAGCCATCAAATTTTCTACAAGGTTGAACAATAAGTTAGTTTTTAAATTAGGTGTAGCATCTTCCCGCAGGGTATGTGAGCGTTTTGCTGTTGCATTGATGGTAGCCAGTCGATGGGATCTATCAAAAATTTCTAACTGGACGTCTATGGTTGCGGTGTAGCGCTTTGACTGTTCAATAGCAAAAATCCCTTTGAGACCTTTTTGAGTTTTCAATTCGCTTTCAATAATTGATCCAGATTTGATAATAAATTGGGCATCTAGCTTATTCCCAACTGGAACAATTATATCTGAAACCCATCGCTCTAAACTGGCCCCTGGCGATATTGGAGCCACATGTTCTACGTTTGGTCGTTTGAATGGCATTTTGTATTTATTAAATACAGTAATATTCGCTACATTGAGATGGATATTACGCAGATGACCGAAAGTAAGTTCAGGCGTAGTGGAGTGTATATTGCTTGTTTTGCAGGATAGAAGTGTACAGGATAAAAAAATCACTAGAAAAAGGTGTTTAACTTGTAATCGTAGTTTTTTAGCCTTGGGCATCAGTATCCATTCAACTTTTTAATCTTTAACAATCATCCCTTGTTAATATAAGTTTTTCAAGTCTATGCTCGTCATATGTGTGCTCGACTTTGCAAAATTCGCATGTCACGGTTATTTTTCCATCAACTTTTAAATCCTGTCTCTCATCAGTGTTAAGACTTAAAAGCATATTTTCAACCTTTTCAATTGAGCATCGGCATTCGTCTTTTAGGAATTTCTTGGGATAAATACGCACCCCGGTCTCATGGAATAATTTATACAAAAGTTCGTTCGGCTTTTCCGCGGTATCTAATAATTCGGTTTTTGTGCAACTGGCGAGCATAATAGCTGCATTGCGCCAAGCCTCTTCGTAATCTTCCGGCGTGGCACCAAAAGGGAGTTGCTTGCCACCCGGAAAAGCCTCTTTTTGTATTATTATAGCGGCACCATGCCAGGCTCCAGAAACTGATTTTTCCACGCTTAAATTGACGATGGTTTCTATTTGTTCGGAGTTACGGAAATAGTCATGAACGCAATCAGCTAGACTGTTTTTATTTAGCTCAACTATCCCTTGATATCGATCTTCGTTTTTACCCTGGTCAACAGTGAAAGCTATGTACCCACCTCCCGTTAGTTTCTGCAGAGGCTCATTTGTTGAGTTGCAGTTAATTTTTTTTGAATCATAAGCAGCATATGCTCTCAATGCACCATTGCTGGTCACATCAACTAAAAGCGTTTTAATTGGGTTCTCTCCACTGACTTGCAGAGTAAATACCCCCTCGTATTTTAGTGAGCTGGATAGGCATGGTGCAAGGATAAGCATTTCAGTGATTAGTTTGGCGACGGAATCTGGATATTGATGACGGCGCAAAATGGCTTTGGATACATGATTTAGCCTCACGAAACGCCCGCGAAGATAATAGGGGTCTATTTGAAATGGTAATATGGAGTCCTTAGTTTCGATTTGTTTTCTCGACATATTCAGGTCATGCACCACAATAAAATAGCTTTTTGCGCATGCAATCGATTTTCTGCCTCATCCCAAACTAAAGATTGTGGCCCGTCAAGTACTTCGGACGTTACCTCTTCACCTCTGTGTGCAGGTAAACAATGCAAGAAAACTGCTCCCGGAGATGCGTTTTCCATTAACTTTTTATTAACCTGAAAAGGAGTTAGTAAATTATGCTGATTTGAAGCATCGGTTCCCATAGAGACCCAGGTATCTGTTACTACACAGTCAGCATTTTCTACGGCGGCCCTGGGGTCGTGAAAAAGATTAACATGATTTTTTTGTTCATTAGCCCAATCTAATAACTTTTCATCAGGCCTGGATTCTCTTGGGCATGCAATATTTAATTTAAAATCAAATTTTGTTGCGGCATGTATCCAAGATGAAACCATATTATTTCCATCTCCACTCCACGCTACGGTTTTACCTTTTATTGACCCGCGATGTTCCTCAAATGTCATCACATCTGCCATTAATTGGCATGGGTGCGAGTTATCTGTAAGACCATTGATTATAGGAACAGAAGCATATTCAGCCATTTCACGAATTTTAGCCTCCTCAAACGTCCTTATCATAATACCATCTACATACCGGGATAGTACTCTTGCGGTATCTGCGATGCTTTCTCCTCTCGACACCTGCAACTCGTCACCACTTAAAACAACAACATCGCCACCAAGTTCCTTCATTCCTACCTCAAAAGAAACCCTGGTTCGTGTGCTTGGCTTCTCAAAAATCATAGCTAGCGTTTTCCCACGTAGAGGCTGATGCTTATTCTCTCGATTACTTTTGAGACCTACTGCTTGCATAAGGATTTTGCGCAATACGTTACCACTAAGATCTTTTAAATCTAAAAAATGATTCTGATTAACCGCTGTTGTGCGGTCGTAGTCCAATGTCATGTTGATTTTCTCTTTTTTTAAAGATTGTTTTCAGCAGAGATATTTTTAGCTGCCAACTTGGCTGCATGTCTGATCTATTTTCTGGATACCCTCTAATATCTCTTCCTCGCTTACATTAAGAGGGGGCAAAACCCTCACCACATTTTCCCCAGCTACTACCGTAAGCAGCTTACTCTCCCGCAATGCCGTCATTAACTCAAGATTAGGGCCGACACTTTTTATACCCAGCATAAGTCCGGCCCCACGAACTGAGTCTAACACTGAAGAATGTTTTTCAACTAATGATACAAGTTCGTTCTTTAGCTTGGTTCCTTTTTTTATAACCGAGGCAAGGAAGCCTTTTTCAAGCATTACGTCTAAGACAGCATTTGCTACTGCCATAGCTAGTGGATTACCTCCATATGTGGAACCATGGGTTCCAGGTACCATACCAGATGCAGCTTTCTCGGTTGCTAGGACGGCACCGACAGGGAAGCCTCCGCCAATCCCTTTTGCTAAACCCATTATATCGGGTGTCACATTTGCTATCTCATAAGCAAACAATTTCCCTGAGCGACCCATTCCACACTGCACCTCATCAAAAATAAGTAACGTGTTGAATTCATCGGCTATATCACGAAGTGCTTGTAGATATGCTGTTGATGCAGGATTTATACCTCCCTCCCCTTGAATTGGCTCTACTAATATGGCTGCTGTTTTATTGGATATAGCAGCTCGCATTTCGTTTAAATTACCAAAAGCCACATGATGAAAACCCATAGGTCGCGGTCCAAAACCTTCTCTATATTTCTCGCTATCTCCTGCAGAAAGCGTCGTTAAGGTCCGACCATGAAAAGCGCCGGTTGCACATACTATTTCTTCTCTTTCAGGTTCACCATTTTCAAAATGGTATTTGCGAGCGACCTTTAAGCAGCCTTCCATGGCTTCCGCGCCTGAGTTGCAGAAAAAAACTGTATCCGCAAAAGAGTTTTCAACTAATCTATCAGCAAACCGCTGCTGTTGTGGTATGTTGTAAAGATTCGAAACGTGCCAGAGTTTATCGGCCTGTTCTTTTACAGCTGCAACTAAATGCGGATGGGAATGCCCTAACGAGTTGGTTGCTATTCCGGTTGCAAAATCCAGGTATTTTTCCCCATTGGTGTCGTAAAGATACGCGCCTTTTCCATATTCGAAGGCGATATCAATGCGTCCATATGTAGGCATTACAGCTGTGACCATAATTAACCCCTTAAAATAAGCGAAGTGTGATCTCTACTAATGTTTAACGATTTAAACTCCAAAAACCTTATAGTTTAATACAAAACTAAACGTATCTGCAACTCGCACATTGCAAGCGCTGTTGTATTAAAACATAGAATTAAAAATCAGCTTTAAAAATATATCTGGTAATGCAAATAATTTGAGTATGTTCGCCGCTTGTAAGTAGTCCGATCCTCTTAATAATAGGTGCCTTGACGGTAGTCCCAGGTATTAAAGTGATCGCTAAGTATTGTTGTAATTAAGTCAACGCTTAAACCCTTCCTTATCAGCGTAGGGGCCGGTAAAACATTTCTATCTTTGTTTTGAACGGGCACTAATCTCCCCTCGTCGTCGACCATAGAAATCATTACACCTTGCTCATATCGACTTTTCTCATCCTTATCTGGTTGTATAGAGTTTACATAACTGTCTGCCCCGATTATTAAATCGGCACCATTTTCTATCTTATCTCCAATACCAGAAACGACACCTCGATTACCTGAGCCCGATGGATTTGCGGAGCTTGCAAAAACTAATTTTCTTTGTTCTTCCCATAAGGCTTGGGCAAGCATTTCTGACGGAACTCCGAATTTTATTACAAAACAGCTGGTCGCTCTTTTGTCCATCATAAGTTCTTTAGATCCATCAGCTGGAATATATGTCTTGCCTTCTTCCTTCCAGGGTAAAATACATCCCAAAAGGATATCTCTATCCCAATGTTCCTGATAAAAAGCTCGAATTTCCTCGTTTAACTCGGCGAGTTCTTCCAATTGTGCCATAGATCCACACAAGACGACCCCAGGTTTGTTTCTTTTCCGATTTTTAATGTCGAATTTCTTCTCCAGGCCTTTCAGATCTGTTGTCATTATTATATAGCCAACTTTTGTAGCGCTTACTATGATGCCCCCTGACCCACTCAGTAACTCAAGTGCTCGAGCATCATTTTCTCCCGCCCAATCGATATATTTTTGGGATTTTCCCATGCGGCACTCCACCAATTAATGAAATAGTTTCACGTATAAAAAGTTAACTTTGTCTAAGGCCAGGAAATTAAAGGGTTAAACCATTCTAATCAATAGTAGTTGCAATGATTGTTGAAGTTTAGCCTCTATGACCAGATGCCGATAATAGATTAAACTCCCAAGTTACGATATCCAAATAAATTGCAAACCTGTTTAGACTTTAAAATGTTTGGAAAGCTTTAATGCTTGACCCTGATAGTTAGAACCAATCCCACTCGCACCGTAAATCTTTTCCGGTATTTGTGTCATCTGTTCGTAAACCAATCGGCATACGGTCTGCCCATCTTCGATAAGAAATGGTACATCATGTGATCTAACCTCCAAAACAGCCCGTGTCCCTTGACCTCCACTTTCGGCGTGACCAAACCCAGGATCAAAAAAGCCCGCGTAGTGCACTCGAAATTCTCCAACTTTAGTATCGTATGCTCGCATTTCAGCAGCATAATCTAATGGGACAGTGACATATTCTTTTGACATTAGGATATAGAATTCATCGGGATTAAGTATCAACCCACCATTTTCACTAGACGATTTGTACACAGGATCCCAATAATCATTTATTTGACATTGGCCAATTTTATCCACATCGATTAACGAAGTATGCTGTTTCGCCTTATAGCCGACCAAGTCACCTTCTGTTTTGCCAGATAAATCGACACTGATTGCTACACCATTTTTTATATCAATAGGCCCATCGTTTTTATTTACTAGCCCCTCTGTTTCTTGAAGGCGTCTCATAGTAGCGTCCGCTGCAGCCGGTGTGCCTCGTCGAAACCTAACTTGGTTTAGAGTTGAACCTTCTCGTACAACAATACTAAAGGTTCGGGGACTAATTTCGGCATATAGGGGCCCCTGGTAACCTGCCTGAACTGTCTCAAACTCCGATGTAAAGTCCGTTAGCAATCGAGTAAATACATCAATCCGACCCGTAGAACTTTTTGGATTTGCGGTTCCTGAGATACTAGAATTCAGATTTAATGTCTCTTGAAGCGGTACAATGTAGACGCAACCTTTTTCTAAAACGGCTCCATCAGTTAGAGAGAATTGATGCATTTCAAGCGTTTTGAGTTTGCCCAGCACCGTCGAGCTTGGACCGGGGAGAAAACTTGCTTGAACTCTATAAGCAACAGCCCCTAACCGGAGATCGAGACTCGCTGGTTGGATTTGCGCTTCTGTTATCGGAAGATCGGATGATATCTTTCCTACTGTTGCCATTTCTACTAATGTTTGACTGGCCAATATTCCCGTGGACCGGATTAACGGCGTAGCCAATTCTGGAAACATTGATTGTGTTTGCATAGCTTTTCTACATAATTCGGGATAACAATAATCTTAAACCGATATTATTATGTTGGAACAGTAAAGCGAACAACAAATTTCCTAAAACGGATTATAAAACGGTTTGCATAGGCATCTACAGATAAGCAACGCTAAACTGATATCCTTAAATGGGAAGAGTGCATATAGGATTGGAAATGACGTGTCAAAGCAAGTTTTAAGTTTTGAAACCTTAAGAAGAGCTGGCCTTCGTTATTTGGAGCGTTATGCTGCTTCGACCAACGCATTCAAGTTAGTTCTGAAACGTAAAGTTATTCGAATGGAAAGCAATTTTGAACAACGGCCAGCAGAAGTTGACGAATGGATTGCCGAAATCGTCGATAGATTCACGAAAGCAGGATTATTAAACGATCTTTTGGTGGCAGAAAATCTCTGTTCCTCTTTCTTGCGGCGTGGAACTTCATTTAAGATAATGAAAGCAAAGCTTGCGGCAAAGGGTTTCGAAAATGACATCGTGAGTAAGGTTATGGATGACATATCAGAAGAACACGAAGAGTTGGAAGCTGCTCTCTTAATGGCCAGACGCAAACGGCTCGGCCCTTACCGAGAAAAAGAAGACAGGGAATCCAATAGAAACCGTGACCTTAGGGTGCTTGCCCAAGCAGGCTTCCCATATTCTATTTCGAAAACAGTAATAGATAGTGTTGAAACTTAGTGTCCGACGAAACTTAATCGGCGTTACCTTCAATAACCTCAGATGAAATAGCGCGCTATAGTTTGCTCAATACATACTCTGCGCTTGATACTTCAAACGCACCCGGCTCTTCGGCTAACATCTCAATTACAACTCCATCATTGACAATCATAGCATATCGGGCTGACCTCATTCCCATGCCCGCTTCAGTTCTGTCGAGCTCTTGTCCTATTGCCTTTGTGAAGATAGAACTACCATCCGCAAGCATCATGACTTTATCCTCAGCATTCTGATCTATACCCCAAGCATACATTACAAAAGCATCGTTCACTGACACGCAAGCAATCGTGTCCACACCTTTTGCTTTAATTTCAGCTGCTTTCGCGACAAATCCAGGTAAGTGCTTTGCGGAACAAGTGGGTGTGAACGCACCAGGAACGGCAAAAACAACAACTTTTTTTCCAGAGAAAAGCTCCTCCGTGCTGATATCGGTTACGCCATCAGATGTTTTGTGTTTCAGTATTGCGGTGGGGATTCTGTCGCCTGCTTTGATGCTCATTTTTGTTTCCTTTTTAGTGTAAATATGAAATTTATACTGAAGCGCGTAATCTGTGATTCATGATACCATGGGCATCCTTTTCCTATAATAGGATGGTTTTAGCAAAATTTAAAATCTCTTTTTTCAGAGACTATTTATCATAAGAGGCAGCTTTTATAGCATTCTTGATAGCGTCTTCACTTAGCAATTCCGGAAGGACTATGCCAGTTTCAGCTTTTGGGCCATAGATGACCGTGAACGGTATACCGTACCTATTAAATGACATTAAATAATTAGCGATTTTATCATTAGGGCTAGTCCAATCTGCCTTCATTCCTATAAGTTCTTCGGATTTTAAGGCGTCTGCGATAAGCCCATTTGAAATGAAAAGCTTCTCGTTTACTTTACAAGTGATACACCAGTCGGCGCTTACATCGACGATAACGGTATTACCAGCATTAACGTATTTTGAAATTTGTTCTTCATGAAAAACTTTCCAGTTTAGATTGTCGTCTTTCTTTGTAGAGAGGTCGTCTGCGACCAATGAACGTTTTTGTTCTGGCAGGAAACTTGCTGCGTTACTTGTGATAACAGCACCAAAAGCTAGTATCACGGATATACTTATTAGAAGGTAGGACCGAAGTATTCGCGACATCAAAATGGCCAGTGCAGCTAGGCTTATAAAGCATATAACGAGTAGTAGGAGATTTAGAGAAATCTGTTGTGATAGGACAGTTAGCAGCCAGAGAGCTGTCATACATAGTAAAATGGCAAGGAAAATCTCTAATTTTCGCATCCAAGCGCCAGGTTTCGGCATAATGGCCAATGCAGAAGGGAATGCCGATATGGATAAATAGGGTAAAGCAAGGCCCAAACCCATTATTAGAAAAATAATTATTATCTCTTTGGCCTCGCCTCCAAGAGCAAAGGTTAAAGCTGTTCCGACTAAAGGTGCGGAGCATGGTGTTGCAAGTACTGTAGCGAACACGCCTGTAAGAAAATGGCGAGACATTTTTGGCCAAATTGCTTGATTATGTCTGATAGGTGTTTGTTGTGACAAACTATCCATTAGCTTATCTGGCGCTTTAAATTTAAACCAACCCAAAAGGCTAACAGAAAAAGCTAATATGAGTATGCATGATATTGTTACAAAAACCGGCTGCTGAAATTGCATTCCCCATGTCACAAAAACACCGAGTTTTTTAAGTAAAACTGCAATTACACCGAGTACGAAAAATGATGCGATTATCCCAACTGCGGAGCTGAGGAAACCCAGCCGTACTAATTTGCGATCTTGACCCACAGCCCGTGATACATCCAATAACTTAATCATAAGAACTGGAAGTACGCACGGCATAAAATTTAGTATCACCCCCCCAAGAAAGGAGATAAGAATAATAGTCATTGAAATGCTGTCGCTTTTCCAAAACTGAGCATTTGTACTCTTGGATATTATGCTCGGACGAATAATTTCATTTAATTCTATGAAGCGTCCTTTATCGACGAAGGTGAGGGTTGTTGGAAACTCGACTGAGACGCTCCCCTCTGGAGGCGTAATTGAAACTTTCAGCGTTGCTCTTTTATGGTCGCGAGATAACTTGACTTTCGGTTTGCCAAAGTGGATGTCACTCATTGTCTCGAAGAAAACATCTGGTTCAATGAACTTTTGGGATGAATTAATATTTAATATTATAGTGGTCCCTTCGAGGTAAGAGCTTACTAGTGTGAACTCTGGCCAGCTACTCGCTGTAGGTACTAGGTTTTCATAATTTTTTAAAACTTTTGAAAATTTACTTGGTGCACCAGTTCCAATAGGTAGTTGGAGTTTTAAAATTTCTTCGATAGGAATGCAGATTTCTCTACACGCGAGAGCGCTTAAAGTCGTTTTTAAATTTAAGGGCTCTTTATTGCTTTTTATTTGAGCTGTGAGCGGTATAACAACGTGGCTGCCGTAGCCAAAGCTTTGCAACCCATCAAGTGTGAAGCGCATTGGAGCGGGCCAACGCCATTCAATTTTCTCCAAATTGTTGGACTTAGTTTCTATAAAACTAGGAGGAAAGCCCGCGTCCCCTGGATTTCGCCAGTATATTTTCCATCCATCAAAAAGATAAAATTCAAGCCCCAAAGGTATTTTGGTTTCCTTACCTATATCTTCGACACCACTTATTATTCTGAATTTGGCGAATTCCGTTTTTATCCAGTCGGAGTTTGGTGAGCTAAGTGCAAAATTTGAGGAATGGAGAAAAAGTAAAGCTGTCAAAATAATTTTTACAGCTCCTATAAATGCTCCAGAAAGTCCCGGGCTTAAATATTTTTTTGTTTCGAACATGAACTCAACTACTGTTTAGCAAAAACTATTTACTATCGCTCTGTAACTAGGGAAAATAATGTTTAAAATTTACGAAGAGGCTATAAACTAAGATAGTAACTTAATCATAGAAAGGAATAGTTATCATAGCCATTGCAAACCACTTTTTAACGGGTAAGTTGCTGATAGCAATGCCGACGATGGGTGACCCTCGATTTTTCCGATCGCTGATCTATGTATGTGTACACAATGCCAATGGCGCCTTAGGGCTAATAATTAACAAAAAAATGAATTCGCTTTCCTTTTCAGAGATTCTGGAGCAGCTTGAGATCACAAATGTGGCGAGCACACAAAATAAAACACAAGATGTATACTTCGGTGGCCCTGTGGAAACAGCACGTGGCTTTATTTTGCACAGCGCAGAGTATAACTCAGCGGATACATTAGTGGTAGATAATGAAATTGCAATGACAGCATCACTAGAAATCATTAAGGAATTGGCGGCTGGAACAGGACCTAGCAATAGTCTTGTTGCCCTTGGCTATGCAGGATGGGGAGCCGGACAACTCGATAACGAAATACAAGAAAACGCTTGGCTAAGTGCAGATCCAGACCTCGATTTAATTTTTAATGAATCTGTTGACATAAAGTGGGATAAGGCTCTCGAAAAAGTGGGAGTAAGCGCTGCGCTTCTGTCAACAGAAGCAGGTCACGCTTAGGTAGTTTAAAACTCTTGCCAAGTTACACCTATGGTGACCGAAAAAACTAGGTAAACAAAAATTCTAATCGGAAAACATTGTGTCATGAGCTGCTATTGCTGCTGCTTGTACAAGATCGTTGACTGTCGCATTCATTTGAACAATCTGTACTGGTTTCTCCAATCCAAGAAGCATAGGTCCGATGATGGTACCGCCGCCCACAGCCTGTAGTAGCTTGTAGCTTATATTTGCCGCATGAAGCCCAGGCATTATCAAGATATTTGCAGGACCAGATAATCTGCAAAAGGGATAATTTTTTCTAAGTGACATATCCAGCGCTACATCAACGCCCATCTCGCCATCATACTCGAAGTCAACCTTTCTTGCGTCCAATATTTTAGTAGCTTCTTGTATGCGTTGCATATGTTCGCGATGCGGATAGCCGAAGTTTGAGAAGGACACAAGTGCTACTCTTGGTTCGTACCCAAACGCCCTTGCTTTGTTTGCAGTTTGCGCGGCTATATCTGCTAAAACTTCAGGTTCGGGTACTTCTGTTATATTTGTATCTGCTATAAATAGCGCGTTGTTCCGAGTTACAACCAGACTGCAAGTCATTAGTCGTTGTCCTGGTTTAGTATCTAGAACCCGCGTAATATATTCGTGGTTTACTCCAAAGTTTCTTGTTACCCCAGTGACCATGGCGTCAGCATGCCCATGCGCAACCATCGAGGCACCGAATACATTTCGGTCTTGGTTAACCATTCGTTGAACATCTCGATAAAGATGTCCTTTCCGTTGAAGCCGTTGGTAAAGCGTTTGAGTATATTCAACATTATGTTTAGAGAGACGGGCGTTGTGAATTTCTAGATTATCAAGACCGGATAGTCCTAAGCGCTCTATACTAGCTTTAACGATATCTTCTCTCCCAATTAATATAGGTTGACCATATCCATTGGTCTGAAAGGATATAGCTGCACGAATGACGCGTTCCTCTTCACCCTCTGCAAAGACTACCCGTTTCGGGGCTTGTCGAATGCGTGCATAGATCCCACTAAGACTATTTGCTGTTGGATTAAGCCTTGCGCTAAGATCTCTCTCATAAGCGTCAAAATCTACTATGGGCTTTTTGGCTACACCGGTATTTATTGCTGCCTTAGCCACAGCAGTGGAAACTTTTACGATAAGCCGCGGATCAAAAGGGGCTGGTATAATGTAGTCCCGACCATATTGCAGGCTCTTTCCATAAGCTGCGCTGACTTCGTCTGGAACATCGTCCCTTGCTAGAAGAGCAATTGCGTGAGCTGCAGCAATCTTCATTTGATCATTAATTTCTGAAGCTCGTACGTCTAAAGCACCGCGAAAAATATATGGAAAACCAAGCACGTTATTTACCTGGTTAGGATAGTCGGAACGACCTGTAGCCATAATCGCATCTGACCGAATTTTTTTCACCTCTTCGGGTGTTATCTCGGGATCTGGATTTGCCATCGCAAAAATTATTGGGTCTTCTGCCATAGATTCAATTATTTTTTCGGAAAAGGCCCCCTTGATTGATAGCCCCATCAATACATCGGATTTTTCTGCTGCCTCTTCCAAAGTACGAAATTCTGTGTCGACCGCATGAGCCGATTTCCATTGATTCATACCTTCCTTTCTTCCCTTGTAAATGACCCCAGTGGAATCGCACATGATAACATTTTCATGAGGCATTCCTAGAGCTTTAAACAATTCTACGCCTGCAATGGCAGCTGCACCTGCTCCATTGACGACAACCCTAGTTGTCCGTATGTCACGGTCCGTGAGGTGAAGGGCATTTAATAAACCAGCGAGAGAAATGATAGCTGTCCCATGTTGGTCATCGTGAAACACTGGTATATCAAGGCTTTCCTTTAATTTTTGTTCTATAATGAAACATTCTGGGGCTTTAATATCCTCCAGGTTAATTCCTCCAAAGGTTTTTCCAAGAACTCGCACACTATTGAAAAATTCCTCAACGTCTTCGGTGTCGACCTCGAGGTCTATCCCGTCTATATCAGCAAACTTTTTGAAAAGAACTGCTTTCCCTTCCATAACAGGTTTGGCTGCTAAAGCGCCAATGTTACCTAGGCCTAATACGGCTGTTCCATTTGAAATTACCGCTACCATGTTACCTTTTGAGGTATAGTCGTAGGCTGTCGATGGATCCTTCTCAATTTCCAAACAGGGAACAGCGACTCCCGGAGAATACGCGAGAGATAAGTCTCTTTGCGTAGTTAAATTCTTAGTTGGTGCCATTTCAAGCTTTCCAGGCTTTCCTTGGGCATGAAAATCAAGAGCATCTTGATCGCTTATTTTACTAGCTTCTACCATGATAAGACGAGGCCTTCCCCAGCAATTGCCAATGCGTTCCTACTAGTTAATTGAATATGTTAGCGGCTTTAAGTGAGAAGCGAAAGTAAATGGTGGAATTTAGTATCAATCATCGCTAGGTAATTTAAAATTACACTAGAAAAAATTGTACAGTGACACCAAAACAAATGTAAAAATAATTAATGATGTGTTTATTTCAAGAGACTGAAAATTGAGTGAAAATATTGAGTTAAAATCAACAGAGAAACAAGAGATTGCTGCTGCTGAAAAAAGTGTTGGGACTTTAACTCCAATGTTGGCTCAGTACATTGAAATAAAAAAGGCCCATAATAACTATTTGCTCTTCTATAGGATGGGTGATTTCTACGAATTATTTTTTGAAGATGCCATATTGGCCTCTGATGTGCTTGATATTACTCTAACGAAGAGAGGAAAAAAGGATAACAAAGATATCCCTATGTGCGGTGTTCCTGTCCATGCGGCGGATGTGTATTTAGCACGGCTCATCCGCAAGGGCTTCAAAGTAGCCGTTTGTGAACAAGTAGAAAAACCAGAAGAGGCCCGCAAAAGAGGTAGCAAGTCCGTCGTGAAACGAGAGGTGGTGAGGATTGTTACCCCTGGAACTGTCACAGAGGATAGTCTTCTTGAAGCGACGCAAAATAATTTTCTGGCGAGTTTGAGTTTTATTCAAGATGCCGTAGGCTTAGCGTGGGTAGATATTTCGACGGGGTGTTTTCAAACTCAAAAATGTCGTGTTGAACAGCTAGGAACTGTTCTTTCAAGGATTCAACCGACTGAAATTTTGATTTCAGATTTGATTTTGCAAAAATTGAACGAAGAAAAATACATTCAATCTGAGCTGGTCGACTGGAAGGAGCTTCTCACACCATTGGCATATTCTTTTTTTGATAGCACGAATGGTGGTAGACGTTTGCAAAAGATCTACGGAGTAACCTCTCTAGATTCCTTCGGCACTTTTTCTAGAACAGAGATATCGGCTGCGGGTGCGCTGGTAGAGTATATTGAACTAACGCAACAGGGAAAGATACCAAAGTTATCCCTTCCCCAAAAATGGAGTGCTAATGAGGTTCTTGAGATAGATGGTGCTACTCGAAATAATCTAGAAATAATCAGAACAATAGGGGGTTCGAAAAAGGGTTCATTACTGGCAACAATAGATAGAACGCTTACAAGTGCGGGGTCTCGCCTATTATTGAATTGGATATCAGCACCGCCCACAAATCCGGCGATTATTAATAAACGCTTAGATGCTATCTCTTGTTTTTATGAAAATAAAGTTTTGCTAGGTTCTCTCAGGGATATTATTAGAACAGTCCCCGATGTCGAGAGAGCTTTGTCCAGGCTTAGTGCAGACCGGGCGGGGCCAAGAGATCTGATTGCCATTAGGAATGCACTTTCTAAAACAAATATAATTAAGGCAGAATTATTGATTGGGAATGTAGGGCTATCTCGTATTGAAGATGAGTTCAAGACGCATATTCAGGATTTAGATGGATACCGTGATCTGGTTGAACTATTGGAGGAGGCCCTTGTTGATGACCCGCCAATACTAATTCGTGATGGCGGGTATATTGCCATGGGCTTCAATGAAGAGCTTGATAGGTTGAGGTACCTTAAAGACGAAAGCAGAGCTCTCATCGTCGGTCTTCAGCAGAGATATGCAGAAGAGATGGATATTAATTCTATAAAGATAAAGCACAATAACATACTTGGTTTTTTTGTTGAGGTAACATCGCTGCATTCAGAGAAATTGATGTCACACCCAACCTTTATCCACAGACAAACAATGGCTAACTCTGCGCGGTTCACAACAGTTGAACTCTCAGAATTAGAGCGAGACATCAACCAATCTGCGCAGAAATCTATGGGTATAGAGGAAGAGTGTTTCAATAAACTAAGAAGTGAAATTTTAATTCATCATGAGAGAATTCTGGCATCAGCATTCGCTATAGCTGAAATTGATGTATTTTTAAGCCTTGCTAAATTAGCAATAGAGCATGGATATGTCCGTCCTATCATTACTACTGGAAAGGAGTTTGAAATTATCGAGGGCCGGCATCCTGTTGTAGAGGCTTTCTGTAAGGACGGTGAGCATTTCATTCCAAACTCGTGTCAATTAAAAACAGAAAATAGGCTTTGGCTATTAACAGGTCCAAATATGGCGGGAAAGAGCACTTTCCTGCGCCAAAATGCCTTGATTATTTTGATGGCGCAAATGGGATCCTATGTGCCAGCGTCGTACGCTAAAATAGGTATCATAGATCGTCTATTCAGTAGAGTTGGGGCAGCAGATGACTTAGCGCGCGGACTGTCGACTTTTATGGTCGAAATGGTTGAAACAGCCTCCATATTAAACCAGGCGACAGAAAAATCATTTGTTATTCTGGATGAAATCGGTCGGGGCACGGCAACCTTCGATGGTTTGTCTATAGCATGGGCAACGGTGGAACATTTACATCACGTTGTCCAATGTAGAACGTTGTTTGCAACTCATTATCACGAACTAACGAATCTTTCTTCAACCCTTGACGCAATGAAGTGTTATTCCATGAAAATAAAAGAGTGGAATGATGATATTATTTTTCTTCACGAGGTTGTAGAAGGTGTGGCTCACCGTTCTTATGGTACCCATGTCGCTAAATTAGCTGGCCTGCCCGACAACGTTATACAGAGAGCAAAAGTAGTTCTGAAAGAACTGGAAGAGGGTGAAAAGTCCCTCGCTATTAACTCCTTAGCAGAGGACCTACCTCTGTTTAGTAACATTCCCTCAGAAAGTAATAGCGTAACGAAAAACGGTGGTAAATTGGAGGAATATTTATCAGAAATTATCCCGGATAGTTTATCTCCTAGAGATGCTCTTGATATAGTTTATGAGTTAAAGGCATTAGTGGATGACTAGGGCTCATTGAAATTTAAAAAGTTTTGCATTCCAAAGTATTGACCCTAAAACTTTTCCAGACATATACAGGTCTTTACCAATATATGGCGCAAATGTTTCTTCGCATTCTAGAGCTATCGTTTCCACGTCTCCAGGCGTATCCGGCAAGGCAGCAATTAAGAGGTATTCCTCCCCATCATCTGATACTAAATGAACAGGGCCTCTATCGGGTATCATTCCGTCAAACCCGGGAAGTCGCATAACTCGGCCAAAAATTTTGGTGTCATCATTCATATGTCAGTTTCCTCTGAAAGGATAGAGAAGCTCTTTTGAGTGAATTCACGGCAATACTACTTTAAAATGGAATTAAAGAAATTTGAAAATTCTGCGGCGGTAGCATTAGGCCCAAAATGCCTTAGGTAACGTCCGGAAGGAGACATTATAAACGTAATAGCTGAGTGATCTATAAGATAGTCATCATCGTCGTTAGTCTTTTGAAAATAGACCTTATAAAGTTTTGCTACAGACCGAATCTGTTCCACTGACCCTGTTAAGAAAATGATGTTTTCGTGAAAATTTTCTTTGTAATTTTTAAGTACGTCGGCAGTATCCCTTAAAGGATCAAGTGTTATAAAAATTGGCTGTATACGTTTTGCTTTCGTGCCAAGTGAGTCCAACGCCTCACTTATAGTTGTGAGACCCATCGGACAAACATCAGGGCAAAAAGTAAAGCCAAAGTAAATAATTTTAAACTTATTTGGAAATGAGTTGTTGGTAATGCTTTTTCTGTCCTGATCTACTAATTCAAAAGAACCTCCAACGAGGCCTGACCCTTTTTGACTTTTATCATTTTGCCAAACGGACAACCATGCTCCTGAAGCAATTAGTACAACTAGCATTAGGCAGAGTAAAAAAATTAGCAGCTTAAAGGACCGAACAGTCACAACATTTCCTCTCTGAAACTGAAAACTAATAAATCTCGTGAATAGCGGGAACGTTAGTACACCTAACGCGCCATGCCCCAGAAAAATTTTCACAGGGATGCAGGTAATCAATGATTGTAGTCGATAGATTGTCGACTGAAATGGAAAGGGCCCTCTCGGCTTCTATATTAAGTGCGGTCGTCAAAGCAGCTCGAATAACACCGCCGTGGGAAATACAAATCACATCTCTGCCTTTGAATTTCTGCGTACAGTCCAATAGACACTCCTTCACTCGGTCAATTACTTGGATAAAATTTTCGCCGTTAGGAGGTTTTTCTTTCGCTGGAGTTATCCAAAACTTGTCGTAGGCGTCACCAAAAAGAGACCGAACTTCCTCGTATGTCTTTCCGGTCCAATCGCCAAAATCTTGTTCTCCCAATCTATTCTCGATAATTTGTTGGGATACTTCAAGTCCGCCGCTGACCAGTGCATCTAGTGTTTGCTGGGTCCTTCTTAAATGGCTTGTTATAGCAATACCTTTTCTCGGCAATCTTTTAGCAAGTATCTGAAAAGCATTTGCATTGGACGTAATCGCTGATTTGTCAGACGCGCCGTATATCCTTCCTTCAGGGTTATCTACTGGCGCGTGTCGTATCAGATGCCACCGTGTTTCGAGCATTTCTTCTCCTTACTTTGATCTTTAGCTACTGCTACTGGCGAGATAGACAAGTACTGTTGCTTCAGAAACTTGTTGAGCCGCACCTAGAATATCGCCGGTATAGCCCTTAATCTGGCGATTAGATAGTAAGCCAACGGCACCAGCAACCAATATCGCTAAAACAGCAGATAGAATCGCTTTATCAAAGGGGAGCAGTATAAAAATTAAGATAGATGTAAGTAAAAAGCCCCCCATAAGCCCCCGAGTTTCAGGTTTGCCTGCGTATCGAGCAAGGCCTTCGTTAGATGCTGGTATAGAAAAATATGGTATGATAATTATTGAAAATCGGGATAATGAATGGGCACAAATGATAGAAAGAATTACAACTTCGAAGGGTTTCCCAGTAGCTAGAGTGATTATCGCATTCAACTTTATCAGTGTAACTAATAAGATCGCTAATACTCCGTAGGAACCTATCCTGCTATCTCTCATCTTCTCGATTTTTGACTTCTTATTGTCACCACCTCCAAGGCCATCTGCAGTGTCCGCGAGCCCGTCCTCGTGAAGAGCTCCAGTGAGGATTACTAAAAAACTAATAGTTATGACTGCCGATATCGAGACTGGAATCTGAACGGCAAGTAAGAGGTAAAAGAAAGTGCCCCCAACTAATCCTATGCCGGCGCCGATCAGTGGAAAACACCAGCAGGCTTGCATCAAAGTACGATCATACTTGTTGATGGAATGAATGGGGATTCTCGTAAAAAAGGTAAGTGTTAGAAGAATATCGTCCAGACATTTAGAAAAATGAATTTTGCGAAATAATTTACCGAGCATGAGTAAACGGAACTTTCCAAAAAGACCATTACGCGGTATAGAGCCTCAACGTTTTTAACAAACCACTGAATACTAGAGGCAATTTCCGTATGGGAGACGCTACACATAAATCAGCTATTTCATCTCTACAGGAGGTGCGTGACCTTATCAAGGAATTACCTGAACAGGATTTAGAAAGTGCGAAAAAAGCCGTCGCGCATGATACACAATTAACAAAACCATTAGGATCACTAGGAAAACTAGAAGGTCTTATAGAGTGGCTGGCTTCATGGCAAGCACAGTACCCTCCGAGGCTCAACCATCCTCGCACGTCGGTTTTTGCGGGTAATCATGGTATAGCAAAGTATGAGGTCTCGGCTTTTCCAAGTTCGGTAACGAGTAAAATGGTAGAGAACTTTGTTGAAGGTGGTGCAGCCGTTAACCAGCTGTGTAAAACATTTGATGCCGATTTGCGTGTCTATGAGCTTGGTTTGGAAAATCCAACCTTGGATTTTACAAAAGAACCCGCAATGACTGAAGAAGAATGTGTTCGAGCTATGGCTTATGGGATGATGGCAATAGAGCCTGGGCTTGATATTATTTGCTTAGGCGAAATGGGAATTGGAAACACCACGTCGGCTGCAGCAATTTCAATGGCTCTCTTTGGGGGAACTGCGAAAGATTGGGTGGGCCGTGGAACAGGGATAAATTCTGAGACTTTAGAACGAAAAATAGAGTTAGTCCAAAAAGCAGTGGAGCTCCATTTAGCTGAAACAAAAGATCCATTAAATTTATTTGCTGCTTTGGGCGGTCTCGAACTTGCCGCAATAGTAGGCGCTATTATTGCGGCGAGGTTAGCTCGTGTGCCAGTTATATTGGATGGGTTTGCCTGTACCGTTTCTGCTTCTGTATTATTTGCTATCGATCCAACAACTTTGGATCATTGTTTAGTGGCCCACCGCTCGGTTGAGCCCGGGCATTCTAGGCTTCTTGAATTAATGCGTAAGGAACCCCTATTAGATCTTGGGTTACGCTTGGGTGAGGGTTCGGGAGCTACATTAGCTCTTGGAATTTTGAAAGCAGCTGTCAGTTGTCATACTGGTATGGCTACGTTTGCCTCTGCCGGAATTAGCAAATCAATAGACCTTAAATAACAGTTTTTCAACTGTCTCACACCAATTTGAGGTTTCCAGCTGCTGACCTGCCGTCACGTCCCTCTTCAAGGTCATATGAAACATTATCATCCTCGTTCAAGGTTGCTATTCCAGCGGCTTGTAGAGCTGTGATGTGAACGAATACATCGTTCCCTCCTTCATCAGGTTGTATAAATCCAAAGCCTTTTGCATTATTGAACCATTTAACTTTTCCCGTCGGCATGTTTTTTCCTTTGAGTAGTTTTCTGTATACGTTTTGAAAAATAAAGTCGTTAAACGACAAATTGGAACTATTTGAAAGGATAGTATCTTAAAATTTGAAATTCATCAAAACTTGTTAATCCAGTTGCATTCTAGCGTTATATCGGTTGAAATTTTTTTAGGCAACAAGGGCTTGTCTTATTTTTTAACCTTCAGTTTGGTTAAATCTGAAAGGAAATTGTAATACTATCTAACACTAAACTCGAACGTCACTCTTAGACGAAGAAGTCGAAAACGTTGGAAAGTAAAAAAGACAGCAGGGTTTTGAAGATTTTAAAGGTATTCTTATAATGTTGATAAGTATTTATCTAGAAGAGACGGAGTAAAATATGTCGCTATCAAGTGGTCCACTATCTCGGTTTCGTGTGCTAGACCTAACGAGAGCAAGGGCTGGGCCAACAGCAGCAAGAATGCTGGCAGATTGGGGAATGCAAACTATTAAAATAGAGCAGCCAGCGGAATTGTCAGAAGTTCCACTTGGAGGCCCCAGGGATGGGTTTGACTTTCAGAATTTACATCGAAATAAGCGATCTATGACGCTCAATCTTAAAGAAGAGTCAGGTCGGAAAATTCTTTTTAAACTGGCAAAGGGGACGGACGTATTTATTGAGAATTACAGGCCCGATGTTAAACATCGTCTGGGCATTGATTATGAAACTATAAACAAAATAAATAAAAAGATTGTTTATGGAAGTATATCCGGCTTTGGACAAGAGGGACCTTATTCAAAAAGGGCTGGTCTCGATCAAATAGCCCAGGGGTTGGGAGGATTGATGTCTGTCACTGGTATGCCCGGTGATGGTCCTGTACGGGTCGGTATACCGATAGCTGATCTAACCGCGGGCATAAATTTAGCTTACGGAATATTGGTTGCTTTACTGGAGAGAGAAGTATCTGGACAAGGGCAGTGGGTAAAAACATCATTACTAGAGTCTCAGATAATGATGATGGACCTTCAAGCTGCCCGTTATACCATTTCAGGAGAAATACCACAGCAAGAGGGTAATAATCATCCGACCAACACGCCAACAGGAGTTTTTCCAACTTCCGATGGTTTAATAAATATTCAGGCATCGGCGGAACATCTATTTAAAAGAATGTGTGATACGCTCGGAGCACCCGAAATCTATGAGAATTCCGACTACAGTAGTAATGAAAAAAGGACTGCATTTAGAGATCAAATCAATGCAGAGATATCCAAGTATACAAAAAAACGAAGCACGGCTCACTGGGTGGAGGCTTTTGCTGAAGCTGGGGTTCCTTGTGGGCCTATTTTAGACATGGGGGAAGTTTTTAAGGATCCACAAGTAAAAACACTTGATATGAGTCCTTCCGTCAATCATCCAAGATTGGGGACCTTAAATATCGTTGGGCAGGCTGTAAAATTAGAACGAACCCCCCAAAGAATGCACAGTGCGACGCCAGACTTGGGTCAGCACACGTTAGAAATTTTAGATGAGATTGGTATCGCAAGAGAGGAATTTGATAATTTAAGGAAAAATGGTGTCGTATAGACAGTAAATATATTTTCACAATACAAAAAGCAGGAAAAATCTAATGAAACTTTCTACGGACAAAATTTTAGCCAAAAACGATGGGGCTATTGGCAGACTAATATTGAATAATCCCGAGAGGCGAAATGCTATCTCGTTAGATATGTGGCAGGGTATAGCTGAAGCGTTCCAAGAGTTCTCTGTTAATCCAAAAATTCGCTGCATTGTTATGTCCGGAGCAGGAGATAAGGCCTTTGCATCTGGAGCAGATATTTCTCAATTTAAGGAACGAAGGTCGGATGCTAACGCCGCCGCTGAATATGCAAAGATATCAATGGCTGGTAGAAAAAAAATGTTAGAATGTGATAAACCGTTCATTGCTCAAATCCGAGGTTTTTGTATGGGGGGTGGCTTAGGTATAGCGTTAGCAGCTGATATCAGAATAGCATCGGAAGACTCTGTATTCGGTGTACCTGCCGCGCGACTATCTATCGCTTACGATCGTTTAAACTTGGGAAATCTAGTGGCTTTAGTTGGACCATCAAAGGCAAAGGAGATATTGATTACGGCAAAACGGTATTCTGCGCTAGAGGCAGAAAGGATGGGCTTGGTGAATTCGTGCGTGCCAATAGATAAATTAGAAGCAGAAGTAGCAGATATTACCGATAGGATCTCACAAAATGCGCCTCTCTCCATGAAGGCATCTAAACTTACCATAAACGAATTAATGAAGGATGATTCTAGTTTTGATGAGGACCTGGTGGATCAATTGACCCGCGATTGCTTCAACAGTAAAGATTATCAGGAAGGTCAAGAAGCTTTTATGAATAAAAGGCAACCAGTTTTTCACGGTAAATGATTGAAAATAATTTCTCTCATTATAGTCTATTATATGAGTATTTTAGAACTACAGTATGGCATGTTTTGTGCATCGTTTCCTAAATAGGTGTTCTTAAAAGAAGGTTTATCCATGGCATTAGCCCCAACTCAGAATCTAAAACAAGGCCCGAGTCAAGAGTACTTACTGTTAGACTACCTTCAAAGGCTCAACCGAAGTTTGGAGGGTAGAATGGCGGTTCATATCCATCTTTCTCGCCTCCGCCCACAAAATAGGCAAGATCACCATGTCCGGATAGCAGCTACGACTTTTGAGGGGATGACGCAGACTTATGATGGTCAGGTCTTCATTCTCAGCTCATCCGATCTTTTTTTCGTTTGTAAGGATGCGTCGATAGATGACATAGATGCCGCTATTTTGAAGGTCCGTCACCTGTTCAACGAAGATCCTCTAACGCACGGTGAAGAAGAAGAAGATATGGCGCGGTTCTGCACGTACTACAACGTGGAAACTCAGCATGAAGAGATGTTAGACTTAATTAAACAAATGCACCGCGAGAGAGAGCGTAAAAATAGACTAGCAATAGGAAAAGTTAAAAAGGCTTCCGAAGTTCAGGATGGATTAAAGGAGCTCGACCCTGAGCAACTAGGAAAGCTCCAGGAATTTTTGGCTAGGGCGGATTTGTCTAATTTAATGCGTCGGCAACCCGTCTGCGCCATAACTCCCGCCAATCCAAATCCGCAGCCGATATTTCAAGAGCTTTACATATCAATAGACGAGCTAAGAAAGTCTGTCGTGCCAGATTTTGATTTGTTGTCAAGTTTATGGCTGTTTAGGCACTTAACGCAGACGTTGGACCTTCGTATGCTGCAAGTTTTAATTCACAATGACGACTCAACAATTGATAGTTCGATAAGCATAAACCTTAATGTGAAAACAATCTTGTCTCCGGAGTTTATAAATTTTGATAATAGTTTAAAGGCGTCATCACGTGGAACCGTTGTAGTTGAATTACAACCAATTGATATTTTTAGCGACATGGGTGCTTATATGTTCGCTAGAGATTTTATGCGCGAGCGTGGATACAGGATTGCGCTGGATGGGTTAAATCATCAGATACTTCAATTTATAGACAGGGAACATTTAGGGTTTGATCTTTTGAAGCTATTTTGGAGTCCTGAGATGGCGGACGACAACTCAGGAACTCGTTTGGCTGAATTGAAAGAACATGTTGATCGTTGCGGCAGAGCCCGGTTGATTGTTGCTAGGTGCGATTCCGATGAAGCCGTGCGCTTTGGCCAATCATTGGGTAGTACCGTTTATCAGGGACGTTACATAGATAGACTTCTTAAAAGTTCAGGTGGGGTAAATTAACACCTAACTAAGATTAGAATAGTTGAATGCCGCTTTGATCAAGGCGGTTAATCCTATACACGCAAGAACTAGAAGGGCCCCGTTACGAAAATAATCGTGACCAAACCTTGCAAAGAAACGAGTGCCTAACCAAGTGGCGAGTATATAAAGTGGGATGCACATAATACTCATTACAACCACGCTCGTAGAGAAGAAATCATAGTACCATAGGGGTATTAAACTACAGAGATTTAGCGTTGTGACCGCGCCAATGACATTTGCGCGTTGCTTTTCTGTGTCGGTACGACGGGATAGCGCAAGGGCCACAGCAGGAGGCCCGCCCATCCCTGTGGCGCCTTGTATTAAACCCGCAGCTCCGCCTATGCTGATTAATAGAGCTGGGTAATCCGCTTTAGGAAATCGCACATCGCGATAGAGGAAGCAAACCATCAATAATACGAACCCAGAAATATAGATTTTCATTAATTCTGGATTTACTATAACCAAAATCCAAGTCCCCAATGGAGCCGCGAAAAAAGCTGCAAGACCAAAGGGTAAAACGAACACTTTTTCCGAGTGTTTTATGGCGGTTGGTAACAGCTGTACCATAGATGGTAAGCCGCTCAATGCGGCAATGGGCACTGCTTCGTGTGGACCTAATATAAAGCTCAAGACCAATACAATGATAATTGACGCTCCAAAGCCAACGAACCCTCTTATGAACCCGGCTAAAAATATTCCGCTGGCAATGGAGAGTATATCGATCCTGCTTAATCCCGGTTCTATATAGTTGAGTATTATTTCTTCCATGGATATATCCGAGTCATAAGCAAGATATCTCTTAAACTCAGTTTTGATAGTTTCTTAGAGGTAATTATTAAATAAAAATAAAGGTAATGTGAAAGTATACATCACCAATAGTCGCTGGGTAGAAAATTTCATGAGAAATGGACATCGCTTAGCTATTGGGTGGCGCTACTCGCAATAAGAATTCTACAACCGATTCAGCGAAAATATCATTTCGGTCTCCCGCCACCATATGAGCTGCATTTGAAACGTTAACATATTCCGCGTGAGGACATTGTCTCAAGAAGTCTTGTGCCCCCTCTTCGCTTAACACATCGGACAAACCACCCCTGACAAGTAAAACGGGTAAATCAAGATTATTTGCGGCATCGCTCAGTCTTTGTCGATAATCTGGTGCACCTGGTTTATTGAAGCGACGCGCAGGATCCCAGTGCCAGACGTATTTGCCATTTGATGCTAGTCGAACATTTTTAGCTAAACCATCTAGTTTTCGAGGTCGTTTTCTATGTGGTTGATAATTTGATATCGCTTGCGCAACTTCTTCGAGACTATCGAAGCCCTCCGGTTTTTGGTTCATAAAGTCCTGGATCTTCTTCTGGCCTTCCGGCTCTATGCGAGGCGCCATATCCACCATAACCAAAGCCCTAGAGGTTAGATGTTTTTCTCCGACAGATATTAAACTTGTTCCACCTCCCATGGAGGCGCCAACAAGAACAGGCTTTTTTGAACCCAAAGCACGAGAAACTCTGATAAGATCCTCAACCATTTTATCGGCACCGTAGTTGCCTTCCCCGGCCCATTCTGAATCGCCGTGGCCTCTAGCATCAAAAGCTACAGCGTGATATCCTGCTAAACCAAGTGTTTCGCCGGCACCTTTCCACGCATGCCGGGTTTGTCCTCCTCCATGCTGTAGTATAACAAGCTGATTGTTAGGATTACCCCACGTATCTCCCGCAATCTTAATGCCTTCATAGCCGTCCCAAATATGGCCTGGGACAGGCGTTCCAGGTAGTCTTTCCCCTGCACTCATTTTATTTCCTATGATAAATTTTCAAGATATTAGTCGTTTTTCTGTATTCCATTCACTCAGTCAAGTAATGATTGAAATCACTACAAAGATACCGAATAGATGGATAATACAGTGTATTACTTTCTAAGTGCGGCCTCCTCGGAAGAATTTAAAAACCTTGTCTTGTGTCCTTGTAATAAAAGAAATAATTTCGCAGTTTCTTCTAGCTCCTCTGTTGCATAAACGGCATCTTGTAGACTCTTCCCTGAGACTACTGGACCGTGATTAGCGAGTAAGACAGCATGGTGCTCCGATGCCATCTCTCTAACGACTTTAGCAAGTTTTATATCTCCTGGAGGGAAGTAAGGAATTAAGGGAAGGGTTCCAATCCGCATGACATAATACGCTGTAATCGGCGGTAGAACATTTTTTGGATTTATTTCGTCAAGACAACTCACTGCGACCGAATGTGTTGAATGGAGGTGAACAACCGCCGAGTCTTGCGGTCGTTTTCCATACATGGCTAGGTGTAAAAAACTCTCTTTTGTCGGGGGATCACCTGAAATAAGGTTTCCGTTTATATCTAATTTTGAAATCTTTTCTGGTTCAATATTACCCATTGAACAACCCGTAGGGGTCATTAGCCAACCGTCCTCCACCCTTACGCTAATATTACCAGAGCTTCCAAATGTTAGGCCCCGATCGAAAAGAGATTTGGCCATTTGAACTATAAGGTCGCGCGTCTTTATTTCATTCATTTTTTATCAAACGTTTTTGATCCAACACAATTTTATTCTGCAGCAAAATCTCTTTAATACGATTATTACATTTTCGTTAGGCAGAGGAAATTAAACGAATTACTGAGGTGCAGGTAAACACTTTTTTTTCATCGGCTAAGATATAAGCTTCCATAAATGCCGTCCGTTTAGTTCGGTGATTGATTTGCGGGAATGCTTTTAAAAGAGTTCCTTCTTCTGCGGGTTTAAGGAAGTTGGCAGTCAGAGAAACCGTTAATGCCCTAACATTTTCGAGATTTTTTATAGCTTCGTGGCAAACGGCCAGATCTGCCAGCGTCATCAGTAAACCTCCATGAGCAACAAGTCCGCTATTACATTGAGTGCGAGTAACCTCTAAAGAAACAATCGTTTCTCCATTATTGCCCTCACCCACATAAAATGGCCCACTATTCATTTCAAAAGGATCTTCTGGATAAGGTATGGAATACCCATTATCTAGA
Source organism: uncultured Alphaproteobacteria bacterium (assembly GCA_902629125.1). GTDB lineage: Bacteria > Pseudomonadota > Alphaproteobacteria > Thalassobaculales > Thalassobaculaceae. The sequence continues at coordinate 23,564 of CACOPQ010000011.1, read as the reverse complement.
AAGTCAATATTGGTTTTTTTATTGTCGATCAAGGTGGCCGTTATCTCTATGAAATGTTAACTTTGGATTTTGCAACGTCAAGTTATCTTACATTTATCATTGGATGAAAAGGAATTTAAAGTGAAAGCTTACCAAATCACACAATGGGGTGAAATGTTAAAGGAAAATGAAGTTCCTATCCCTAAGCCTACGGGAACTGAGGTCCTTATCAAAATAAGAGCAAGTGGGATTTGTCATTCAGACATACATATCTGGGATGGGTATTTTGATCTAGGAAGCGGGAAGCGGATAACACTGCAAGAACGAGGACTGAAATTACCTTTTACAATGGGACACGAACCTGTAGGAGAAGTCGTTGCTCTCGGTCCGGAGGCTACAGGCGTCGGTATAGGTGATCGGAGAATTGTGTATCCCTGGATCGGTTGTGGGGTTTGTAAAGTCTGTGAGAATGGTGATGAACTTCTTTGCAACGAACCAATCACGGTTGGTACAAGACGAGATGGGGGTTATGCAGAGTATCTTTTAGCTCCTCATGCAAAATATTTGGTATCTTATGATGGTGTTGATGAGGCATGGGCCGCTACAGCGGCCTGTTCAGGGATTACCGCTTACAGTGCCCTTAAAAAACTTAAGCATCTAAAATCTGATCAGACAGTTTTGATTATAGGTGCTGGAGGTGTTGGATTAGCTGCCGTTGGCATGGCCAAAGCCGTATTGAAAAGCAGAATTATTGTAGCGGACGTTGATCCATTAAAGAGAGAGGCAGCACTTAAGGCCGGCGCAGATGAAGTTGTTGATAATGGTGAGCCGGGGATAATAAAGGAACTTTTAAAACAGACAGATGGCGGACCTTATGGGGTGGTTGATTTTGTTGGTGCGCCAGCCACTTGCTCGTTCGGGTTTCAAGTTTTAGCAAAGGGAGGGACTTTGGTTGTTGTTGGACTTTACGGCGGCAGTATGGACTTGTCCTTATCTATGCTTCCACTTAAAGTAGTAAATATTGTTGGATCCTACGTGGGAACCCAGCAGGATCTTGTAGAGCTTTTAGACTTAGTGAAACAAGGTCATGTAACACCGGTTCCTATAATTAAAAGACAGCTTAGTGAGGCGCCAATAGCTATCCAAGATTTACGAAGTGGAAAAGACATAGGGCGATATGTGCTAATAAACTATTGAATAGATTATGAGTATTAATAACCGAGACAAGTTTTTGGGCAATTAGATGCCAAGTTTATTTCCTAGATAGTCTTTATGGTTCAATAACTCGGTTGAGTTACCTTGCCAGACTATCTGACCCTTCTCGATCACATAATGCATGTCAGCTATACGAGCTAAGTCATTAATATTTTTATCTACAACTAGGATTGAAATTCCCTCCTTTTTCAGTTGATTGAGACATCTCCAGATTTCATTCCTAACCAAGGGCGCCAATCCTTCTGTCGCCTCATCGAGCAGAAGAAGTTTTGGGTTAGTCATAAGCGAACGGCCAATGGCTAACATTTGTTGTTCTCCTCCTGACAATAAATTTGCCATGCTATCGATACGTGCAGATAACTGAGGAAACAAATCGAGTATTTTGCTTAGGTTCCAAGGCGAGGTATGGTTGTTTCTGTTTGCTGAAATAGCTACGAGGTTCTCTCGGACGGTTAAATTAGGAAAAACCTGCCTGCCTTCAGGAACCAAAGCTATACCCTTTCTATTGATCTTGAAGCTTTCAAGGTGTTCAATTTGCACATCTTCAAAAAAAATACTACCTCGGGTTATCGGTGTAATTCCCATAATTGAATTAATGGAGGTTGTCTTCCCCATGCCATTACGTCCTATTAAAGTAACCACTTCGCCATTCCTAACATTCAAAGAAATGCCGAACAGAGCCTGGCTTGCGCCATAATGGGTCTCAATATTCTGTAAGGTTAGCAATTAATTTCTCCATCAGAGCCGAGATAAGCTTCCCGAACTTTTTCATCCTCTTTTATGCTTTTAGGTGAACCGCTAGCGATAACCCGACCATAAACCAAAACGGTTATACGATCTGCAAGCGCAAAAACCACATCCATGTCATGCTCTATTAAAAGTATAGTTTTTCTTTTTTTAAGTTTTTGAAGGATTTTTAATATTTTTCTTCCCTCTTCTGTGCCCATGCCCGCCATTGGTTCATCCAAAAGTAAAAGGTGCGGTTGTGTCGCAAGTGCCATAGCGATCTCTAATTGACGGTGTTCGCCATGAGAGAGGTTTCCCACTTTTTCAAATGCTCTTTCCTCCAGTCCAATTTCCTCTAGGGCGTTCAGTGCAGCGTTTCGAAGATTAATGTCTTGGCGGGCAGACTTCCAAAACTTATAAGAATGGTTATCTCGCGCTAGGATAGCCAGAGTAATGTTGTCTATAACATCCATCTCCAACATTAAGCTGGTTATCTGAAATGAGCGGGCTATGCCTAAGCGGCTTCGTTTAAATGGCGGAAGCGCTGTGATATTTTCCTCTCGAAAAATAATATCCCCACTATCAGGAAGGGTTTCCCCGGAAAGCTGAGCTAGAAGCGTTGTTTTGCCCGCGCCATTGGGCCCTATGATCGCATGTAATTCGCCGTGCTTGATTTCTAAATTTAAGTGATCTGTAGCGACAATGCCTCCAAAAGTTTTTGATAAATTGGAGACGTTTAGGATGGTCAGGTTCATTTTGTTAACCTCATTCTCTTAAGTAAACCATCAATGCCACCGCGAACGAATAGAACAACAATTATTAGCAAAGCCCCAAAGAAAAAATGCCAATAAGTGGTAATCCCGGAAAGCCATTCTTCCAATAAAACAAAAGTTGCGGCCCCCCATAAAGGTCCAAGAAGTGTTCCTGTGCCACCTAAAAGAACCATAAAAATTAATTCACCAGATGCAGTCCAGTCCATCATTTCGGGACTTATAAAATTTGTGAAATTTCCCAAAAGAGCACCAGCATATCCGCATAGACATCCGGAGAGCACATAACAAACAAGTTTATATCTGTAAGTATTGTAACCAATAGACTGCATTCTTCTTTCGTTACTCTTGGAACCAGCAATCACCATTCCGAAACGAGATTTCATAATCCGCTTAACGATGTAGAGGGAGGTTAGAAGAGAAACAAAAACGAAATAATACAAAGTGACAGTATCTTCAAGATTAAAGAAATTTGCAAAGGTGCTCCTTGTATCGATAACCAAACCGTCATCACCGCCATATTCCTCAATACTGACGATGCCAAAGAAGGCCATTTGCGTAAACGCCATGGTTATCATAATAAAGTAAACGCCTTTTGTTCTGAGACAAACCGCACCGGTTAGCAGAGCAAACAATCCAGAAACAGTTATAGCCACCAATAATTGAAAAAGGCCATCGTAGATTTCATAGTACGCAGGAATACCAACACTATAAGCGCCAATGCCAAGGTAAGCGGCATGACCAAAGCTTATCATTCCTCCATGTCCGAGTATTAAGTTTAGGCTAGTCGCGGCGATAGCTAAAATCATTAATCTGTTGGCGAGGTCTAAATAGAAATCATCGCCAGAGACATGGACATAGAGAGGAAGCATTGCGAGAACGGCTGCTGATATTATAAGGGCATAGTTATAATGCCCTCTTTTTATTTGGTCTCGCATATGATCAGCGCCCTTTTGGGGGGAAAAGTCCCTGTGGTCGAACGGCAAGAATAGCTGCCATTAAAATATATATTGCCATAGCAGATAGGGCTGGTGCAGCGGTCTCAGCGTTTTCCGCGGATAAAATAAGTTTTAATAAAGTGTCTAGAAATGATCTACCCATGGTATCAATGAGTCCTACTAAAATAGCGGCTAGAAATGCTCCCTTGATGGAACCAATACCTCCGATAATAATTACTACAAACGCTACAATTATTATTTCGTTACCCATCCCAATGCTTGCCTCGGTGATTGGTGAAATCATCATTCCAGCAAAGCCTGCCATAGCTGCTCCTACGGCAAATACGACAGTAAAAAGTGATTTAATGTCAATACCGTGGGCAGACACCATTTGTCTGTTTGATGCACCAGCTCGAATTAACATCCCCATTTTAGTGTGGGTAATTATAAAATAGAGGACGAAAGCCAAAATCAGTCCAGTTAAAATTATAGAAAGGCGGAATGTGGGAAATTCAATTCCGGGTAAAATGGTAACCCGTCCATCTAGGAAAGCTGGCAGAGGAATAGCTTTACCTTCCGGCCCCCATAGAAAATGCACCGCCGTATCGAAACATAAGATTAGTCCAAATGTTGCTAAGACGTGATCTAAGTGATCCTTTGAATAAAGGCGTCGGATGATTGAAATTTCAAGAAGGGCGCCAGCTGCTGCGGTCACAGGTACAGCTATTAATAAGCCCAATAAAAAGGAGCCGGTGAATTCTGTCAGGGTCGCACAGAAGTAGGCGCCAATCATATAAAGAGCGCCATGAGCTAGGTTCACAAAATCCATAATGCCAAAGACTAGTGTCAGACCTGAGGCTAGCAAAAACAATAGTAAACCGAGTTGAAGACCATTTAAAAGTTGAGTGATTATTAGCACCCAATCCATACTCGAAATCCTCTAATATTCACATTCAACAAAGCACCCAAGACAAACATTTGGCTGTGGATCCTTTAATAGATACGGCGGGAGAAATATCCCGCCGTATCTTAAAACTTTATAGATGACATTGGACTACATTGAGCAGTCTTTAGCATACGTGTCCTGATGATTTTTCAGAACGATTTCGCGCACGGATGTAGTCCAGACACCATCTGAGTCTTTCACAACTTCTCTTGAATAAAAGTTTTGTATTGGAAAATGATTATTACCGTATGAAAATTTACCACGGACAGATGGGAAGTTTGCCTTTTCCATTGCTGCTCTCATTCCATCCTTATTCGATAAGTCACCTTCTACTGCTTCAACAGCACTCTTTATTAGGAATATCGTATCATAAGATTGCGCTGCATAAAAAGAAGGGTAACGGCCATATTTTTTCTTAAAACCAGAGACGAACTTTTTGTTCTGTGGTGTATCCAAATCTGGTGCCCAAAATTGTGTCATCACTGACCCCATAACGCCGTTCATGTTGGCTTTCTGAAGTTTTGGCAAGGCAATCGAGTCGACAGTGAAGACAGAGTAGAGTGGAATCTTTCCTTGGAGGCCAGCCTGAGCATATTGCTTTATGAATGCGCCACCTGCTTTACCAGGATAAAAAACAAATATACCTTCTGCTCCAGATGCTTTTGCTTTTGCTAATTCAGCAGAGAAGTCAAGCTGTGCATCCTTACCCCACTTTGTTAGGTCTTTTCCAACTATCTTTCCTTTAAATGTTCTTGTTACACCAGCCACCATATTTTTCCCGGCTGCATAGTTAGGTGCCATCACATAAAGTGATTTGACATTATTTAAATTAAGTACTTCCCCCATTGCCATAGGCGTTTGATCATTTTGCCAAGATGTTGAGAAAAAGTTCTTATGGCATAATTTCCCCGCCATTTGTGAGGGACCAGCATTTGAACTTATTAGAAATTTTCCTGCTCCTAAAGCGGATTTCTGGGAAGCAAGAAGAACATGCGACCAAATAAAACCAGTTACGAACTGCACTTTATCTTGCTTGACTAATTTATCTGTTTTCTGTTTGCCGATAGCTGGCTTGAAGCCGTCATCTTCAACGATTAACTCAACATCCAACCCGGCCATTTTTCCGCCTATATCTTCCATGGCTAGGTTCACTGCGTCGACCATATCTTTACCAATCACTCCGGCGGGGGTAGTGATGGTAGTAACAAAGCCAATTTTAACTTTTTCAGCTGCTACTGCGGGTCCGATAGCCATTAGGCATGCGGACGCGAGAAGTAAAAACTTTTTGAACATACTTAAATCCTCCCATTTTCAATTCGCATGATGCCGAAAATTGATGGAAATTCAACAATATTGATGAAATTTGTCCAAAGTATCGCGATATATTACCTTTAAGGACCCAAATTTATCTGAAAGAGGCAAAGAAGTCTTGATTTTAAGTGCAATGCTGTTCATTAAAAGACTTTGTAGGTGGCGAGGTTTCAAGCAAGAAACCTTGCGACTTTAGGTTGCAAATAGGCCGTTTGAGTATGTGAATGAAAAGTGAGAAAAAGGGAAAAAAGAGGCACACCGTCTCGACTGCTAGATCGCGAAAGCCCACAAGAAAATCACGGTCTATTTTGACGAGAAGAGGTTTCTTCGGCTCATTTATCTCAATCACTGCTCTCTGCACTATTTGGGGTCTGGCTATCCTTCTGGTCATAGGAATATATCAAGCAACCCAACTTCCGGATTTGTCAGATTTAGAATTTAAAAAACGTGATATCGCTGTTAGTTTAGTGGATAGAAAAGGGCAGAACTTCGCGACTTATGGAGACTTTTATTTAGAACCTGTAACATTTAATGAAATTCCGGCTTTTCTAATTGAAGCATTAGTCGCAACTGAAGACCGAAGATTTTTTCAACATTGGGGCATTGATCCCTTTTCGCTAGTTCGCGCCGCTGTAGTAAATTTAAAGGAAGGAAAAATAAAACAAGGTGGAAGTACGCTGACCCAGCAACTAGCTAAAAATTTATTTCTAGTTTTTGACAGAAGCGTTGAACGGAAAGTACAGGAATTATTGCTTGCACTCTGGTTAGAAATGTCTTTCACGAAAGAACAAATACTGACCCTGTACCTGAATAGGGTTTACTTTGGCTCGGGTGTTTTTGGTTTACGTGCGGCTGCCGAGTATTATTTTGGCAAATCTGTTTCAGACCTTCGATTAAAAGAAGCAGCAATGCTCATAGGAACTTTAAAGGCTCCATCAAAATATAATCCGAGAACTAATTTGTCTTTAGCAAAAAAACGGACAACGCAGGTTCTCAATAATATGATGCATGCGGGATCCTTGAAAAAAAACATTTTAAGAAAGCATGCAAAGTACAGGGTTAAAATAAAATCTCAATTAAATTTACAAAAGGGAACATGGTATTTTGCAGATTGGATCAGAGAACGGGCAGAAGCATATGCGAACAATGTTTATTTAAATAAGAGAGTATTTACTACTCTAGACCCACTCCTTCAGAAGAAAGCCGAGGCAGCTCTGGCCAATCAACTAAAACGGGTCAATTCAAATAAACAATTAGAAGGGGCAGTAGTGGTCCTAGACGCGACAGGTAAGGTTTTAGCAATGGTTGGTGGACGGAACTACTTTAAAAGCAAATTTAATAGAGCAACGCAGTCAAGGAGACAGCCTGGTTCAGTTTTTAAGCCCGTAGTTTTTCTAGCGGCTCTATCAACAGGCTTGAGCCCAGAAACGGTAATATCCGATCAACCTTTGGAAATAGGAAGTTGGCGACCTAAAAACTTTGATGGTGTTTACAGAACACAAGTATCCCTTCGACAGGCATTGCAAATGTCATATAATGTAGCGACCGTAAGGTTATCAGAAAAAATTGGACGTGATTTAACAATTAAAATGGCTCATCGTTTGGGGATTAATGCGAAACTTGACGACAAACCTAGTTTAGCGCTGGGTAGTAGTGGCGTATCTTTGATCAACATGACCGCCGCATACGTAGCAATATCAAATGGCGGCTTTCCGGTCGAACCGTATGGCATTAGCAGTATAGTAACTGAAAAAGGAGAGTTAATTTATACAAGGCGGGAGCAAACAGCCACCCCGATAGCATCATCCAAGGTAATAGAAGACATGAATCGGATGTTAGAAGGTGTTATTGCCGGGGGAACAGGAAAAAAAGCAAATATTGGTAGAACAGCCGCCGGTAAAACTGGCACCAGCCAAGATTACAGAGACGCATGGTTTATTGGATATTCCGGAGGTTTGACAGTAGGTGTCTGGGTTGGTCGAGATGACAATCGGCCAATGCGTAAGATTACTGGCGGGAGCATTCCTGCGAAAATATGGGGCGAGTTTATGGTAAATGTCCCATGATTTTTGTCGTTGATTAAACTTTTCCGTTTTCGGACTTATCATAAAGTAGGCGGGGAGCGGTAAGATTGGAATTCGCAAAAGATTGGTGGGAAATTATTTGTGAAGATTAAGATCTATCTCTTTTTCCAGATGGCTAAATCGGCGTACCACTTTCTCGTAAACATTTTTTTTAAAATCTACGATCATTGTTATCGTGGACCTTAAAGAGGTCCATTTCCAGTCATCAAATTCGGCACTCCATCCTCCGAGATCGATTTCGTCTTCGTTTCCAAAGAAACGCATAGCGAACCAAATTTGTTTTTGCCCACGATAGTTCCCAGCAAATGATCGCGCCGATACATTAGGAGGGTAGTCATAACAAAGCCATTCCGCCGTTCTATCAACAATTCTTACAGTTTTTATATTCGTTTCTTCCTCTAATTCTCTAAGTGCCGCCGCTTCTGGCTCCTCGCCACTATTGATGCCGCCCTGAGGAAATTGCCAAGATTGTCTACCAACATCATTTCTTCTTGCAATAAATACCTGATTATTATTGTTAAAAAGTACAATACCAACACAGGGGCGGTAAGGAAGGTTGTTCAATTTCTTATTAATCATCTTTGACTTTGCTTATCTACTACTGCAGTGATTGGCGCTAGCGCAATTTGTTTTGTTTTTAATCTCTTTGTCCATCGACTCAGAATCTCTATCGTTATTGGAAATGGTTGAGCAATACCAACTGCAAATCTTCTTTTAAGGGCTATTCTTTCGAGTTCATCTAATTTACTTTTAATTTTCTCTTGGGATGGTTCTTTATCCACGAAGACGTTAATGAAAGCCTTAGGTAATTGAATAGATGAGGCCAACTCTGGACCAAGGCTCCTAGAAGTTGATCTACTATCTACGTAAATTAACCCACGTTGTTTGATGCTTTTTAAAACCGGTAGAAAGGTCTCGGAATGTAACATAAACTTTGTTCCCAGTGTCCCTAGTAAACCAACATATCCACCAGCTTGCTTCATGATATGTTCTAGCCGATTAAGGTTCTCAACTTCATTTGATGAAGTTAGTAGAGTAGCCCTGCCAGGGTCATTTTTAGGAAAGCCTATTGGTTCCATTGGGATATCCAATAGTATCTCGTGGCCTTTCTGTCGCGCTTCTCTTACCCAGTTTTTTAATCTCGGTGCTACATGGGAGAAAGATAGAGTTATATCTTCTGGTAATAGCTCTAAAGCTGCTTTTGTGTAAGTCTCTGATAATCCAAGATTGCTTATAATTAGAGCAATCCGGGGTTTTCTATCAGCTCTTTTAAAACCTCGTGAGTATTCTAACCAAGGTTGCCGTCCATCTGCTGCAATTACAGGTAATGGCCCAGTTTCCGTCTCTTCCGTGATATGGGGAAAGATTATCCCAACGAGAGCGTCGCTATTGTTCAAGCTATTTTTAGTTTCGTTTGATAGATTTGCAGTGGCGGTTTCAGGGTTATTCTCGGTTGATTGATCGCCTTGTGATTCCTTATCCCGGCTGGAGTTTTTTGGTGCTGTTTCCCCATCTGCTAATACGTCTACTGTTACAGCTGGCGTAATTGCTATTCGTTTCTCTATCGTTTGTTCTGCGCTCACCAAGACCCAGCCAACTATCAATCCGGCCCCGCCAAGAAATATCACTAGAAAGGTCCCGTAAATAAACCAAGCAAATCGATTTAATTTGGATTGAGGTATTTCGTCTGTGTGGCCTTGTTCGATAACTTCTTCGCTTAAGATGCCATCGTCAACTTGTACAGTTGATTTTTCCTGATCATTACGACGTAGTCTTAAGATATTTTTAAGACGTTTTATGAAAGAGCTAAGTTTCAATTTACTATTCGTTTTTCAAGTAGTGACAAGCCGCGGAGAAGGTCGACAGCTCTAGCAAGTTGGTAGTCTGTATTTGCTAGCTCTTTTGCCGTTGGCCTTCTATTCTTTGACTTATCTACTTCACTGTTTTGCTTTTCTCTATCGGTGTTTTCCAGGGCTCCACGCAAATCAGCTTCCCGCCGTTGATTGGTGGTAATGTTTCTTTCAATTTTTGCAGCATTGACAACAATATCAGGCGAAATCCCTGTTTTTTGTATAGATTTTCCCGATGGTGTGTAATAACGCGCCGTTGTTAGTCGCATCGCTATATCTTTCGACAGTGGCACAATTGTCTGCACAGAACCTTTTCCGAAAGATTGTGTCCCAAGAATAATAGCTCTTTTATGATCTTGAAGAGCGCCCGCAACGATTTCTGAAGCGGAAGCGGACCCGGTGTTAATTAATACAATTAATTTCGAACCTTCAGTGAGGTCCCCTTCTTTGGCATGAACGCGTGACGTATTCTCTGGGTCGCGCCCTCGAGTAGACACAATTTCTCCGTGGTTAAGAAATATATCACTAACAGAGATAGCTTGATTAAGAAGGCCACCTGGATTATTTCTCAAATCCAGTATAAATCCGGAAAGTGAAGTCCCAATTTGTTCCTTTAACTCTGAAATAGCCCTCTTTAGGCCGGGAGTGGTTTGTTGGTTGAAGGTTGTTATTCGAATGTAACCAATGTTATCAATAGCTTCAAAACGGACTGATCTAATTTTAATTACTGCCCTTCTTATTTTAACCTTAAACGGATCTACATTCTTGCGCCGGATGCTCAGGATGATCTCTTCATCGACAGGGCCACGCATTTTTCCAACAGCCTGTCTTAGGGAAAGTCCTAGTATCGAAACACCATCCAAATGGGTTATTAGATCCCCAGGTTCAAGCCCAGCTCGTGATCCTGGTGTATCATCTATTGGAGAAACCACTTTAACTAAACCATTTTCCATTGTGACCTCTATCCCAATACCTCCAAATTCTCCTTTTGTTTGAACTTGCATTTCCCCAAAGCTTTTCTTATCCAAAAAGCTGGAATGTGGATCAAGAGAGGTAAGCATGCCGTTGATAGCAGCTTCGATGAGCTTTTTATCACCTACCTTGTCTACGTACTCTGACTTAACCCGCTCAAACACATCCCCGAATAAATTTAGCTGCCGATATGTTTCGCTTGCATGGAGTGAGAGTGGTATAAGTGAGATGAGGGCGCTGAAAAGAATTAAGCGGGTTGTCACCCTATTAACTCGTTTAAGGCTTAGTTTGTTATAACAAATAGAATTATGCATTTGGTTACGTCGCGTTTCTTTTTGGTGATAGCCAGGCTAATGGGTTTACGGGTTTCCCATTTCGTCGAAGTTCAAGATATAGTGCAGGACCAGTCTGGTTATTAGAGATTTTAAGTTTTTTCATAACACCTACAGGTTCTCCTTTTAGAAGGTTTTGTCCCATTTTTACGTCGATTCTTTCCAGTCCCACCATCAGCGTACTAAAGCCATCTCCATGATCGATTATTAAGACTGGCCCAAAATTTCGAAAATTATTAGCATATAGCACTTTTCCGTCAAATGATGAAAACACTTGAGCTCCAGATGGGGTAACAATATTGATGCCCTTACTTTTTAAACCTATTTTGTCAAGTTCACCAAAAGCCTCGATTATTTTTCCTCCTACAGGCAGTTCTAATCTTAACTTATTTTTAGCGAAAGAACTATAGGTTGGAAAAGTAGTGTCCCTCGAAGGAACTTCAATTTCTGACACGTCTCCTTTTTTTTCAAAAAAACGCCCTTGTGGCTCAGGATTAAGAGGTGTTCCCTTTTTTTGCGCCAATATCAAACTTAAAATATCTATAGAGCGTTTTCTTTTGATGTTTTGATCTTTAAGCGTTCTGTAGATTTTCTCGAAAGTATTTGGGTTGCTCAAGGTTGTTGAAGATACCTGGCTTATGCTTTTGTCAATTAACTCATCGATTTCTGCATGCAGCAAAATGAGTTTTTTATTAGCCCTCTCTATTTTCTGTGTTTCTATCGAAATAAAAGTTCTCAATTCTGAAAACTTATTATTATTTGATTTCAAGTTACGGATCTCCTCATTTAGTTGCTGAGAAATTAACTTGATCAGAGTCTGAGTTCTCGTGATTGATAAAGGAAGCAAAGTTGAAGAAATAGGGGATGGTTTTGGATGGCGCGCAAGACTGATCAGTGCTGCCAACAGCTGGCGTTTTTTTTTCTTTGAGGACTTTAGTTTAAGGCCTATTTCCGCTAACCGCTCGTTCAGCATAGTAACTTTGCGCTTTGCGAGCAAAATAATAGTTTTATAATCTTGTTCAGTCTTTTTGGTTTTAGCTAACTCTTGCTTGAGTGAGAGAAAGTTCTCAATATTATCTCTTTTTGACCCGATGGCTGAGTGAGGCAAAGCCACAGCAAAGAATGAAGTAATTAATCCTATCAAAAAAAAACAATTAGACGCGGGCCTTCCTGTCATAAATTTAGACAACCCCGTTAAGTGACAGAAGTGAAGAACCAGTCATTATTTTGGGTTTTGGGATAGACATTAAGTCCAAAATAGTGGGAGCTACATCGGCAAGTTTTCCGGGTTTTAAATGGGTTACATTGCTTGGAGCATTTATTAAAATTGTTGGAACTTCGTTTGTGGTGTGCGCGGTGTGTGGGATACCTCTTTTTTCATCGAACATAACTTCGCAATTCCCATGGTCCGCCGTAAGTAACATTGTTCCATCATAATCTAATACAGATTCAACAACTTTCCCAACACATTGGTCTACCGTCTCTACCGCTTTGATAGTAGCTTTGAGGTTTCCCGTGTGTCCGACCATGTCAGGATTTGCATAGTTTACAACTATAAAACCAAATTCACTCTTTGCGATTGCATTAGTAAGCTCTTGGGTGACTGTTGTTGCAGACATTTCGGGTTGGGTGTCGTAGGTCAACACTTTTGGTGATGGTACCAGTATTCTTTCTTCACCTGGAAATCGGACCTCTTGTCCACCATTTAGAAAAAAAGTAACGTGTGGGTATTTCTCCGTTTCTGCTATTCTCAATTGCATAATGTTCTGTTTTGCTACGGTTTCCCCCAACGTTTGATTTAAGTTTTGTCTAGGAAATAACGTGTCCAAGAAACCATCTAGATGATCTGAATACGAAACAAGGCCAGCTTTCGCCGAAAAATTTGGTAAGGAAGTCCTTGCAAAACTTTTAAATTCCGGATCAACGACAGCCGAAAGTAATTCCCGGGCTCTATCAGCGCGGAAATTTGCGAAAAATAACGAATCACCATCATTTATCCCGTTAAACGTGTCTGTTATGAGCGGCTCGATGAACTCGTCTGTTATGCCCAATTCGTATTGTTTTTTAATCCCCATTGTCAGATCGTCGAGTTTCTCTCCGTTGGCATTAATTAATGCGCCATATGCTTTTTCAACCCTTTCCCAACGATTATCTCGATCCATTGCATAAAAACGACCAATTAGACTAGCTAAGGAAATATTATTATCTTTTATAGCTAAAAAGCGTTCAAGAAATGTCAGAGCGCTGCAAGGTGCGGTGTCGCGACCATCTAGAATGCCATGCAGTAAAACGGGAACACCTGCCTTTGATATTATTTTTGCAAGTGCTTCGATGTGGGTCTGGTGACTGTGTACACCACCTGTTGAAAGTAATCCAACTAAATGACATTTTCCTCTCGCTTTTTTAGTGACGGAAATAAACTTCTTCAATATTTTATTTCCAGATAGCTTGTTCGATTGGATTACTTGATTAATCTTCGGAAGGTCTTGGACAACGATACGTCCAGCGCCTATGTTCATATGACCAACCTCTGAGTTGCCCATTTGGCCCTCGGGGAGCCCAACATATTCGCCTGAAGCCTGCATTAAACTGTTAGGCCACTGTTTAATTAAGCGGTCAAAAACAGGGGTATTTGCTTGGGTGACAGCGTTACATTTTGTGTTTGGCCCTATCCCCCAGCCATCCATTATACAAAGTATTGTTGGTTTCATATTTTTAACAATCTATGACTTAACTAAGTAATCAGTCCCTATGATACGGGTGATTGTTAAGTATTTGCTGAGCTCTGTAAAGTTGCTCTGCAATCATACCACGTATCATCAAATGTGGCCAAGTTACTCGGCCTAAGCTAATCATTAGGCTCGGAGAACTTATCGCAGAGAGATCGAGGCCGCGTGATCCACCAATCAAAAACGAAATATCTTTGGCACCATTATCGGCTTGTTTAGTAATCCAGCCCGATAATGCTCTGCTTGTAAGAAGTTTACCCGATTCATCTAATATCACTATCAGTGAGCCCTCGGGTACATAGGATAAAAGCTTTTTCGTTTCGTTAAGGCGTTGTTTCTTCCAGTCGAGTGTTTCTCGAATCTCTACTTCAACTAATTGGATCTCCCATTGAATTCTTGTGGCGTAGAATTCATAAAGGTCTTTAAATACACCTTTGCGGTTTTTACCGATCGCCAAAATACTTACTCGCATTCCGTTTACCTAGTATTTTATTGGATTATAGTTCTATAGTTTCTGTACTGGCATCTTCGGTGGGATCAATCTGCCACATTTTTTCCAGATTATAAAATTCCCTGACTTCAGGTCTAAACAGGTGGATAATAATATCGCCGCCGTCAATCAGCACCCAATCACCTTGGTTTAATCCCTCAATATTTACGTTCACGTTTGAACTTTTCTTTATCGCAGTCACCGTATTTTCGGCGATTGCGCGAATTTGTCTCGAAGAAGTGCCAGAGGCAATTAGCATGAAGTCGGCCATGCTGGTTTTCCCCACTAGATCTATTTTTGTTATGTCTTGTGCTTTAAATTCTTCAAGAGATGAAATTACCACGTTTAAAAGATTTAATTTCTTGGTGTTTTGTTTTTTGATTTTAATCTCCAATACAATTAATTTTTATTTGAGATCTGATTTTTGTTGCAGATATATGGTTCAGATTACTATGAAAAAAAATCCAGGCTGGAGGTTTTTTATATTTCAGAAGTAAACCTTCTCGTTCTCTAAGTCTATTACCTGAAAAGCGCCGAGGCATATCTGCCGCTAAAGACTTTAGCGAGAAGTTGGGCCTATCGAAAATAGCGATCCGCACAAGAGATGTTATCTCTTCCCAGTTTTTCCATTCAGAAAACTGGAGGAGATTATCCGCTCCCATAATCCAAATGAACCGTGCACTCGAAAAACGCTTCGACAGGATCTTGAGTAAATCAACGGTATATTGGGTATTAAGAGACGATTCTACTGTCATTACCTTAATTCGTGGGTTTCTAGAAATTTTTACTGCATTTTGAACTCGTTCTTTAATGCTTGCCATTCCGGCCGAGGATTTAAGCGGGTTTTGGGGTGACACAAGCCACCAGACTTTGTTTAGCCCGAGTCGTTTTATTGCTAACTCTGAAATTAATCGATGACCAGAATGTGCTGGGTTAAATGACCCACCCATTAGTCCGATAGTCTGTTTACTTGTAGCTCCTATCGAAAGCGAGCAAGCTAAATTTTTTTTTCCTCTTTTTTGGGCTTTTGTCGAGCTCATGGACGTACTTGTCCATTCCCCCGAACAATATACTTGAAACAGGTAAGTTGCTCTGTTCCCACAGGGCCTCTGGCGTGCAAGCGTCCGGTTGAAATTCCAATTTCCGCACCCATCCCGAATTCGCCTCCATCTGCGTATTGTGTAGAAGCATTATGAAGAACGATGGCGCTATCGACTTCGTTGAGAAATCGTTCTGCAGTTTCCAGGTTATCTGTAACTATGCTGTCTGTGTGGTTTGATCCATATTGGCTAATGTGTTCGATAGCCCCATCTATACCGTCAACTAGTTTTACAGATAGTATGGAATCCAAATATTCTGTCGACCAATCAATTTTTTCGGCTCTCTCCATTTCTGGCACTAAGTCGCAAGACCCGATATCACCTCTCAAAATACACCCATGTTCAATTAGATTTTTGGCGACAGGTGGAAGCAGTTTACGGGCTACTCTGGAGTCTACTAAGAGGGTCTCCGCAGCGCCACAAACACCAGTGCGCCGCATTTTTGCGTTCAATGTCACATTTTTTGCCATTTCTAACTCAGCCGCTTCATCTAGATAAACATGGCAAAGGCCTTCTAAGTGAGCGATCGTTGGGATTTTACTCTCGTTTTGTACTTTAGCCACAAGTGACTTGCCGCCGCGTGGTACGATGATATCTAGATGTTTAGTCATCCTCAAGAGGTGACTCACAGCTTCACGATCTCGGGTGGGTACTAGTTGAATAGAGTCGGTTGGTAAATCTGCGGCTCTAAGTCCTACTTGAAGGCAATTTACAAGTTCCAGCGAAGTATGAAAAGATTCGGATCCACCACGAAGAATAACAGCATTTCCTGACTTAAGGCAAAGGCCGCCGGCATCTGCGGTTACATTTGGCCTAGACTCATAAATTATACCTATAACCCCGAGTGGAACGCTTACACGACTTATATTAAGTCCATTAGGTCGCTCCCAATTACTCAGGACTGTTCCTACTGGATCTGGAAGCTGTGCGATCATCTCAAGACCTTTGGCGATAGTTTCTAATCGTGTTTCATCAACCATTAATCTGTCGAGAAGTGCATTGGTCAAATTCTTATTTTTTGCAAAGTTTAGATCAGAAATATTTGCTTGTGTTATAGCCTTAAAATTTGATCGAATCTCAGCGGCCGCTACCATCAGGGCTTTATCCTTGGAGTCTCTCTTTGCTTTTTTTAGCAACCGAGCAGCAGAAGCTGCGCGTGCCCCTACATCGTTAAGTAAACTAATGAGCGATGCGGAATAGCTCTCACGGTTTATATTCTGGTCTTCAGATTTAATATCATCCTCCAATTTGATTTGCCTAGTGACTAGACAAGAACAAGATCATCCCGATGGATTAACTCGTCTCTGCCTTGATAGCCGAGTATATCCTCTATTTCTGATGATCTTCTACCTTTTATCATAAGAGTATCTTTTGCTGAATATGCCATAAGGCCACGTGCAATTTCATTTTTATCGTGATTTAGAATTGTCACTAAGTCACCCCTTTCAAAAACACCGGAAACCTCTAGTACCCCTGCTGGAAGTAAGCTTCTACCATTAACGATGGCTGAAGCTGCACCCTGGTCAATGAAAATCGTACCACTAGGATTTATGGCACTTGCTATCCATGCTTTTCGTGCCCCATGGGGAGTTGAGCTTGCTTGAAACCATGTGCTTCGTGCTCCGTCCTCGATTGCTCTAATTGGATTTAAAATTGTACCGTCGGCTATAATCATGTGGCATCCTGCATTATTTGCAATGCGGGCAGCTGTTAGCTTCGTTATCATTCCCCCAGAAGAATAATTTCTTGTCGCAACCCCGGCCATAGCCTCAATTTCAGATGTTATCTCCTTTACTATTGGTATATGGTGCGCCGTTTTATCAAGTCTTGGATCTCCATTATACAAGCCATCTACATCTGATAAAAGTATGAGAGTATCAGCGCTTACCATTTGTGCCACTCTCGCACCTAAACGGTCATTATCACCAAACCTGAGCTCTTTAGTTGTAACAGTATCGTTTTCATTAATTATGGGCACAACGTTCAGCGATAAAAGCGTCGAAATGGTTGCTCTTGCATTCAGGTGACGGCGACGCTGCTCTGTGTCATCAGGTGATAAGAGAATTTGTGCTATCGTTACCCCATGTTTATTCAGGGCATTTTCGTAAGAATAAGCCAGTCTAATTTGCCCTGTGGCTGCTGCTGCTTGTTTTTCCTGTAATTTTAGAGCTTTAGCATGAATGCCTAGATGCCGGCTCCCAAATGCTACAGCCCCTGAAGAAACAATAATTACTTCCTTTTCTCTGGATCTCAAATTGGCTATGTCATCGGCCAATTTCTCCAGCCAGTTAAAGCGTATTTCTCCAGTTTCGCTATTGACTAGAAGAGCAGAGCCAATTTTAATTATTAATCTTTGTGATTCCTTAACAAGGTCGGCTTGGTTAGAAACAATCATATTGGAGCCCACCCATTGTTCCTTTTGCCAGTTCGGGTTACTTTGGAATTCGATTTGAGCATAGGGGCATAAACTTTTTCTAATATTTTTAACAGCAAATCCTTCACCCCATGCTTTGTTGGGGCAGATATTAAATGTGTAGGGCTTGGTATTAGACTTGAAATATTCGTCATAATTTCTTGAGTTTGCTTTTCAGTCAGTGCATCAGCTTTTGTTATTGCAACAATTTCAAATTTCTTCTCCAGACCTCCACCATATTTAGTTAGCTCTCTTCTAATGGTTTTATAAGCAACTAATGGCTCTGGTTGGGTACCATCAATTAAATGAAGTAAAACATTGCAACGCTCTATATGACCGAGGAAACGGTCCCCTAACCCTAATCCTTTATGAGCGCCTTCTATAAGCCCGGGTATATCGGCGATTACGAATTCTTTATCGAATAAGCCAACAACACCGAGATTTGGATGTAGCGTTGTGAATGGGTAGTCAGCTATTTTTGGTTTCGCACGAGTTATGGTCGAAAGTAGCGTTGATTTTCCAGCATTTGGTAGTCCAACTAGCCCTACATCAGCAATTAACTTTAATCTGAGCCAGATAGATTTTTCTATGCCTGGCCATCCAGGCAAAGATTTACGCGGCGCTCGATTAGTCGATGTTTTGTACCTGAGATTGCCAAAGCCACCGTCACCGCCGTATGCAAGCACGACCCTCTGTCCGACTTCCACAAGATCAGCTATGATTGTCCGGTTGTCTTCTTCAAAAACCTGCGTTCCCTTGGGAAGTTTAAGTATTATGTCTGCGCCAGATGCTCCAGATTTTTGACGACCTGCACCAGCGTAACCTGTTTTTGCCTTGAAATGTTGTTTGTAGCGATAGTCAATTAGTGTGTTTAAACCGTCAACGCATTCAGCGATAACATGCCCGCCGCGTCCGCCGTCTCCGCCATCAGGTCCGCCATATTCTACGTAAGCTTCTCGCCGGAAGCTACAGCAGCCTGCCCCACCATCTCCGCTTTTTATAAAAACTTTAGCCTGATCAAGAAATTTCATTTGGGTAGTTCCCACGATCGACTAGAAAAGGGCTAAGTGAGCAACCTCCCACGTTTACCATTTGTAGATTTATATCGTAGAATTTTTTTGCTGCTCGCTTTTGTATTTAACTACATAAATATGCAACTATTCATTCTATCTACTCTGCTGCCCGCAGACTAGGGTCTATGTTAACGTAGGTGCGGCTGTTCTTCTTCTGCTTAAAACGGACTTTCCCGCTAACTTTAGAGTAAAGGGTATGATCCTTACCCATCCCCACATTCGTACCCGGATGAAATTTAGTCCCTCGCTGCCTTACGATGATGTTTCCAGCAATAACAACTTCTCCACCAAACTTTTTCACACCTAGTCTGCGACCCGCTGAGTCGCGCCCGTTTCGTGAACTGCCACCCGCTTTCTTATGTGCCATTGGTTTATATCCCTATTACTAATCCTTTTTAGCCGCTGTCTTTCTCGACGGAGTACGCTTTGTTTTCGCCGTATCGCTCTTAGACTTATCGGCTTTTGGTTGAGCTTTCACCTTACTTTTAGTTTTCTTGGGTGTGTCTACTTTTGCCTTTGTCTTTTTGGCTGCCGTTTTTTTTTCGCCAGCTGCCAATATATCGGTAATACGCAGCACTGTTAGTTCTTGGCGATGGCCCATTGTTCGTCGATAATTTTTCCTTCTTTTCTTTTTAAAGACGGTGATTTTGTCTCCGCGTTTGTGCTCTAAAACTTCAGCAGCAACCAAAGCGCCTTCAATAATGGGGGTTCCAACAGTCGTATTTTCCCCTTCCCCAATCATCAAGACCTCATTAAGATTAATCTTTGCTCCAGATTCCCCAGTGAGTCTCTCAACAATTATCACGTCGTTTTCTGAGACTTTGTATTGCTTTCCACCTGTTTTCAAAACAGCATACATAACTAAGCTCTTTTACTGACATAAAAATAAAAATATGATGCGAACGTGTATCAAGCGCGGAATATACAGGCGGTGACAGAAGTGTCAACCGCGAAAACCTTTATAAACATAAAATTGGTTGCATAAATGACTCCAAAGCAAATTGTTGACGGGGTATTGGTGTTTTGGCAATTTGCGACTAAATAGATTACCAAAGGTTGCCAAGGTGGGGTGCCGGAGCGGTCGAACGGGGCGGTCTCGAAAACCGTTGTGCGTGTAAACGTACCGTGGGTTCGAATCCCACCCCCACCGCCACTTAAGCGGGCTTGAAAAAATCTCAATGGTTTTATATCACAATAATGGTGTAGCGTGTTACCATCGAGATCGTCTCTTCGTTACTCCTGCACATTTATAAGTTTGGCAAATAAACTGGTCTCTGGTCAAAATGTACAACCCTATTTTTACGTAAATTGAGATGAATACGCAGTGGTAGTTTTAAGAAATTGGCAAAAACAGATTATTGACGACTTTCCAGCGATAGTTAAGCAACATCGGCGCTTTATATTGAAAGCCCCTACGGGCGCAGGCAAAACCATACTCGCTAGCGAAATAGTGGAACAGTTTTATAAAGGTAAGAAGATCTTAGTGCTTTGCCATAGATTAGTTCTGTTAGAACAATTGCAAAAAGCTCTTAGTGCGAGGCATAGCGTCCACAAACTTTCCGTGTCTGAAGATGGAAAGGCTTTCGATGGTTACGACATCTTATTGTCGACTAATATGAGAGCAAAGGATGTATTAGAAGAGGCCATAAAGATGGCTGACTTGATTATAGTAGATGAGGCACATCGTGTTTCGCCGAATGGCACGGGTTATAAAAAAATCATCGACGATTTTGAAAAAGAGGGCAAAATTGGGGCGCAGTTTATGGGGCTCACAGCCTCTCCTGAACGCAGAACAGGAGACCAGCGTGACCAGCTGAGTCTTGCTTTCGATGCCATAATAGATTGTGCAAACATAGAAACGTTAATAGAAGAAGGTATCCTTGTTCCACCGATATATCGACCGCATTTTATTCATGACTTAGATTTATCAAGTATCGATATAAGCTCGGGCGACTTTCCAGTTTCAAAATTGGCTCCAGCGATTGTAAAATCTTCGATGATAGATTATGCCACCTTTATTTACATGGAGGAGAGACAGAATGTTCCTGCAGCACCGATTTCGGCCTGGTTTTGTCCAGATGTAACAGTCGCGGAAGCTACTCTTGGGAAAATACGTGCCAAGGGCATAGAAGCAGAAATTGTGACCGCAAGCACCCCGATTGCCGAGCGGATGCAACTTTTGGAGGCGCATGAAAAAGGTACAATAGAAGCAATGGTGTCTGTAGGTGTTTTGGCAGAAGGTTGGGACAACCCGCATTGCAACCTTATCGTTCATTTACGGCCCACTCTTTCGAAGGTCGTTTGGGGGCAAACCGTGGGAAGAGGTCTTCGATCTGCAGAGGGTAAGGACAGGTGCATAGTGATAGACGTGAGCTCAAATTGGAGTACTTTTGGCCCGGTCGAAAAGCTAGAGTGGAGCCTTTGGAATCATCGTAGATCCTATGTCAGATATAAAAATCGATTCAATTGGATCGGTGAACAATTAGAACAAGGGGTTGATGAAAAAATTTACTTCCTCTGCGAAAACAAACTTCCCAATGGTCTTCGTTGTTCGCATATTTACAAAAAAAACCAATACTCGGATGAGGGATGCCCGTCGTGTGGATCCATCACAGCGATTGATATTTGTAAAGAACAAAAAATTGATAATACATTAAATGAGATAGGATTGAGGCGTCTTTTCTACGAGCGCGTAGAGAAGGTTTACCAAGAGATGGACCTGTCTGTTTGGAAGACGCTTGGAAATGCGGCGTGGAAGACCGCTGAACCAAAGGAAATGGTTTTCTTGGCTTTTTGTATGGCGTTTTCGGAAGTTTCTGGCGAGCAGACTAACTCTGAATCGGAGTTTTGGGATGTAGCACTTGTTACTGAAGCCAAGATCCGGGGATATCTTGTGGATCGAAAAATTCAAATAGTCAAACAGGATGACTTTCAATTAACACTAATAGCAAATGGCATGTTGGCAGGAAAACAGATACGTACATTGCAATCTCACTATGGAATTTCTCTTTGTGGGAGTATCTTATCCGATCACTCTGACATTGAGATAGAAAGAAAATATCTCAAGGCTCTCAGAATATCGGAAAGATTGGCTGTTATGGGGTGCTCAAGCCGTGATAACCTTCCCTATTTTAACGCCAAGCAGCACTTATCTTCATAAGGCTGAATCATACGCTTGCAGGCAAAAAAAGCGTTAGATTGTCATATGAATTTAAGGAAATGGTTCCCAGAGGCGGTTTTGAACCATCGACACGCCGGTTTTAAGTCTAGTTTTATGTAGCAGCGTATCTACTTTTGTCAGTACCTTGAGACAAAAGTACATGACGGCTGTGTGAATTTAAACTTCGCCCAGCTCATTCAAGTACGAGAGGCCAAAGCCTTTAATTTTTTCTTTGAGTTTTTGGGAGACACGTCCATAAGCGAACATTTGACTCGCTTCAAAAATAATCAGGAATTCATCAGCGTAGTTTTCCAAGAAACGGTCTACATGGCGCTCCCAGCCATTACTGTCTGCGTAAGCTTCAAAAAGGCGGACCTCGTTTCCTGCACTAAAATACTGATAACGCACAGCATTTCCCTGTATTTTACAGCATCAGCAAGTTTTGAGACTAGAGGTGCGGCGAGCCCCGATTTCCCACCCTTAATAACTAACTTATCTTACATTTAGACTTCTTTTGTCATTTTGTCATATCTACTGAACATTTAATTCTTAGATATTTAAAAATAGATTCATTTGAAGCAGAGTTCTATACCGGTTCATCCCAGTTTCTTACTGGCGGCACAGGGACACCGACGTTCTCTCTTAAAGTGCTCCCGATATAGTCTTTGTGATAAAGGCCTCTCTTCTGTAATTCTGGCACTACATGGTCCACGATATCCTCATAAGAACCGGGCGTGTAGCTTGCTGCAAACACAAATCCGTCACAGGCTCGTTCGACGAACCACTCTTCGAGTTTATCAGCAACTTCTTTGGGCCCACCAACGATTGGATCGCGCGGACGCCCCCTCTGACTGTACTTGATAAAATCGCGGACGGTCGGATTTGGACT
This sequence comes from uncultured Alphaproteobacteria bacterium, assembly GCA_902629125.1. Taxonomy (GTDB): domain Bacteria; phylum Pseudomonadota; class Alphaproteobacteria; order Thalassobaculales; family Thalassobaculaceae. The sequence continues at coordinate 587 of CACOPQ010000011.1, read as the reverse complement.
CTTGCTTAATTCTATCACCCTATCACGAATAGCCTGTAGACCCTGTATGCTATCAAGCTCTTCTTTGGTGAAAGGTTCGTCTAAATCTTTGACCGAAAAATCGAAGTTCAATGCTTCAGATAGCAATGACAAAGCATCTCCTTCTGTTGGCAATTTATCTATAAGAGCGTACTTATCTTCTGCCTCCGATTTTGTTGCTGCTGCGACGGTGTAGATGGCGGGTGTTATTTTCACGTGTTCGGGATCACGGCCCATGTTTGCAACATCACTTTTGAATTCTGCATACTCTTTTTTGCCAACTTCTATGTTGGGATAATTGAGAAATATTAACTCGCCCCATCTTGCACCAAATCTTTTGCCTCTGCCACTTTGACCAGCCTGAATTATCATTGGATGCCCTTGCGGTGAACGGGGTACAGTGAAAGGACCCCTAGATTTAAAAAAAGTGCCGTGGTGATCAAGTCGATGAACTTTCTCAGGGTCTGCGAAATAGCCGATCGACTTATCTTGAACAATGGCGTCGTCTTCCCACGAATCCCAATGACCTAGGACTACCTCCATAAACTCGTCCGCGCGATCGTATCTTA